>JBKDMX010000024.1:0-9825 GCA_046343855.1 Planctomycetia bacterium | reverse complement strand
AGATCGAGCAGTTCATCGTAGATGTGCAGAGCGCGGGGGTGAGCGATGGCAAGGTCGATGTCGCAGTCACTGACGACGTAGCGTCCCCCTGGCTCGCGTTCGCGAAAGTATCGCGAGACCGTGTTGTTTACCTGATTCAATTGATCAGGGTGCTGGATCGGCGCATTCCGATAGACCGGGAAGCCCTCCCCTTCCAGGTCATCAAGGATCGCGAGAGTGGCTGTATCGTCGCTGCCGTTGTCATGAACGACGATGTCCGTCGACCTGTCGAGTCGCTGGATTGACTGAATCGCCTTGCGAAGCATGGCTCCGCGATTGAAGGAGATCAGGAAGACCGGAAGAGGGTGAGCGGACCTATTGAGCATGTCAATCCTTGAAAACCGAAGGGATGCGAGATCGCGTGGGCGAGACCCTGTCGCGCCGGCAGGCCCTTGGCGGGAGGCGCGCAGCGTGGCTGGGCGGAGTCTTACGCCTTCACCACCTGCGCCGAACCGCTGATGCCGTGCATTGCATTACGAGTGTCGATGATAAGGGTGGCCCAGATGGCAAGGCTCTTCCAGTCCATCGCCTTATGGTTGGTCACGATCACCACGGCATCCTGTCGCTCAACCACTTCGCGGCACCAGGCGGTTGATGCGACGCCGCGCCAGCGAGCATGCTCTCGTGTCGGGCGGATTTGTGGGACGTGCGGATCGTAGTAGCTTACATGAGCGCCCAGATCCGCGAACCTGTCGAGCAGTGCGAACGTCGGTGATTCCCTCATGTCGTCTACGTCGGCCTTATAGGCCAGGCCGAGCAACAAAATGTTGCTGTCCTTCACGGCCTTGCCTCGGTCATTGAGGGCCATCGATGTGCGGCGAACGACATATTCCGGCATCCGTCGGTTGACCTGCCCGGCGAGTTCGATCAACGGGGTGTCAACACCGTATTCCCGCGCCTTCCACTTCAGGTAGAAGGGATCGACAGGAATGCAATGTCCGCCGAGGCCAGGACCTGGGTAGAAGGGGGCAAATCCAAACGGCTTTGTCGAGGCTGCACGGATCACTTCCCAAATATCGATCCCCATGGCGTCCGCCACGGTCTTTAGCTCGTTCACCAGGCCGATGTTCACCGCGCGATAGATGTTTTCAAGGAGCTTGGTGCACTCGGCGACCATGCACGAACTCACTGGCACGACCTTGTCGAAAGCCATTTCGTAGAGTTGCACGCCGGCATCGAGACAGGCCTGCGTCACCCCGCCGACAACCTTTGGAATGCGCGCCGCCGTGAAGTACGGATTGCCAGGGTCCTCGCGTTCCGGCGAGTACACCACAAATACGTCTTTCCCCGGCTCGAGTCCCCGAGCCTTCACCCGCGGTACGACATACTCGTCGGTTGTGCCCGGGTAAGACGTGCTCTCCAGGCAGATGATGTGCCCACACTTCAGATGCGGACAGACCGTGTCGAGCGTGTCGCGCACATAGGACAGATTGGGGTGAAGATGTTCATCAAGCGGCGTCGGCACGCAGATGATCACGGCCGATGTTTCGGAGACTCGGGAGAAGTCGGTTGTGGCATCAAGGCGGCCGCTGGCAACGGCCTCGGCTATGCGGGCATGAGGGACATGCTTGATGTAACTTTTTCCTGCACGCAGTTGAGCGGTTTTGGCCGGGTCGATGTCAAAGCCGATCACCCGATGGCCTGCCTCGACGAACGCGAGCATGAGGGGCAAGCCAACATACCCGAGGCCAACGATGCCTGTGACGGCGGGCGGAACAGGGAAGGTGAGCGAAGTATCGGCCATGGTGACAGGGAGCTCTTTGTGCCGCTGATTTCCTAGCGCTCACGGGTGCTGACGCGAACGAACACTAGCATTCGATTGGAAACGAATTAGCATCTTTTCGGCATGTCAATGGTCATCTTGTGTTGACTTTCTCGAAAGAGAATTCATTTTAGTCTGGCGAACCGTCGCCCGCGTACGTTTCCTGAGGAACCCGAAGCTGATGGCGTTCATTCCTGTCCTTCCCCGTCTCATTGAGGCGCTGGACTTGTCGCGCAGATTTCTGCGGAGCGCGGGGTGCCTGGTCGATGCCTCGGGAATCCGTTCGGCATTTTCTGGCCATAGTCTTCAGGAGGCTACCGGACAGCGTGGCGACACGCTGCTCACAATTCCTCTCGAGCACATCAATAGCAGCGGTCACGCCGAATACTATTGTGGTGAACGCAAACGGCTGGCCACATGCACGAGCGTGCAGTTCGTTGGATCAAACCGGCTGGTCACGTCTAACTTTGTCGGCCAGCGGATGTATCTCATCCGCTTCGATCTTCGCCTTGGTACGCATGAGGTGGAGTGCTGTATCCCAACGCAGTTTGCAGGGCGCCCGGTTTGCACGGATCTGCTTGATTTCGACGGAGAGTCCCTGATTGCTGCGTCGAATGGTGAAGATCCGACGCTGTCGCTCTATCGTCTGCGGGGAAGCTACATCGAACACGAGCGGGATGTGCCAGTGTGCGATGACGAAGCGCACTTCATGCACGGAGTGAAGTTTGTCCCGGGGCACAGCGATCTGCTGTGTGCCATTTCGCCCAAGTCGGGAGCATACGTCTACTTCGTCGCGCACCGCACAGGCGAAGTTGTCTTTAAGTTTCGCGACGAGGGATGGATCCCCAAGGACGCGGCATTCGTCAACGAGCGAACCATGATAATCGTCAAGGCAGCGGGTGGCGTAAGAAAGCACGCCTGTACGCCGTATGCATCAAAAATCAGCCTTGTGCAATTCGATGTAGGTCGAAAAATACAATCCATTCTGGATGAAGCCCACATCCCGGACTGTCACGTTGACGCCTGCGTTTTTCGTGCGGGACAGGTGGTGTTCAGTAACCAACTGCGAGACGCAGTGTCTTCGTTTACGGTTCAGGGCAATCGTTTGCGATTCGACTGGACGTGGAACGGATACAGTTTTCCGCACGGAGTGGACATCCATCCGACGCTGAGACTGCTTGCGGTTTCCAACTACGGCACGAACAACATCGTGATCAGAAAAATGTGATCGCGGGGAATAGGGCGACAGTGCTCCAGCGGCAACGATGAACAGTCACATGGGGAGCCAACGGCTCACGAAGTGCACGCCCGTTCTTGCGGTAGTCACACACTACCGGTGTGAAGAATGGCTGGAGCAGTGCCTAGAGTCACTTGTGGGGCAATCGATGTCGCTCGCAGGAGTCGTCGTTGTGGACGACGCGTCTCCTCATCCTCCGTTGGACATCGTACGCCGCTTTCCGAGTGTCACGTTGATGCGATCGACAGAAAATGTGGGTATGTACCGGTTGCTGCAGGCGATCGTAGATGCCACCGACTATCCGGGCTACATGTTTCAGGATGCAGATGACTGGTCCGCGGCCAATCGCCTGGCCGTCTTGCTGGCAGAGGCGGAAGAGACCGGCGCCGAACTCGTCGGCTGTCAACCGAATACGATTTTCTGTGGGCTACCGGAAGAGCCGGAGGCGGAATATCCCAGGGATGTAAACGCAGCTGTTTTGGCGAATCCGATCCACCACTTGCTTCTTCCATCCAGCGTGATGACGCGGGATCTGATTGTGCGACTCGGAGGATTCGCCACGGGGTTGCGCTACGGAGGTGACAGTGAGTTTCTGCGTCGGGCGATCTTCGTCGCTACCGTGCGAAACGTTCCGGAACGCTGTTACTTTCGACGTGTGCATCCGCAGGCGGCTACCCGCAGACCGGAATCGGGCTATGAGTCCCCTATGCGCCAAGCGCTGGCTGCGCAGTTGAGAGAGCGAGCCTGGGAAAACATTCGCCGCTTGGCGGTGGGAGATGCTCCAGACCTGTCACCGTTCATGGTCGCTGAGCCAGTGAAGCTTGAGTACATTGGGGGGCCGGAGTTGAAACGGGAGCGAGTGCCCCCGCTGGGTCCCCCAAGTTGCAGCCATTGACTGGCACCTATAGGGCCGCCTGGTTACGCCCTGGGCGGGGTATCTCGATTGCTTGGTGGTGGCAAAGACACTTCCAAGAAAACTCGATCGCCCACCTCTTCCACTCGTGCCGCGGGGTCTGGTCCGCCCCCATCTCGCTCCTTGAGAAGTATGGTTCATCGCAGGAAACGCTGATGCGAGCCCATGATGTGTCGGTTGTTGTCATAACCTTCAATGCGGCGGAAGTACTGCTGCGGACTATGGCAGCCGTAGCGTCGCAGTCTGCACCTCCTAGACGGGTGTTGATAATCGACAATAAAAGCGGCGACGGTGCGCGGGAGCGGATACGGGAAAGCGTTGATTTATCTTTCAAGGATGGGCGGTGCGAGGTTCACGAGCTTCCGCAAAACCTCGGCTTCGCCACCGCGAACAACCGTGCGATCGCGATGTGCGATACAGAATTCGTCGCGCTGCTGAACCCCGATGCCTTCCCGCACCCCGATTGGCTCGAGAAGCTGCTCGCCGCCGCCGAGCGGCATCCCGAGGTCGCGGCGTTTGGCTCGCGGCAGATGATCGATGGGCAGCCGGGCATCGTCGATGGCATCGGCGACGTTTACCACGTGAGCGGCCTCTCCTGGCGGGCCGGCCACGGGCGGCCGATTCGCGAGGAGGACCTCGTGGAGCGGGAGATCTTCTCCCCCTGCGCCGCTGCGGCGCTCTACCGCCGTTCGGCCCTGCTCGAAGTCGGCGGATTCGACGAAGACTTCTTCTGCTACTTCGAAGACGTGGACCTCGGATTCCGTCTCAGGCTCGCCGGATACAAGTGTCTCTATGTGCCCGACGCAGTCGTGGATCACGTCGGTTCGGCCTCCTCGGGCGGCCGCCGGAGCGATTTTGCCGTCTATCACGGCCACCGGAACCTCGTCTGGTGTTTCCTCAAAAACATGCCCAGCCCGCTGTTTTTCCCGCTATTGTTTGCGCATTTTTCCCAGTCTATTCTCACAGGGCTTGTTTATCTGGCCCGCGGACAAGGCCGAATATTCGCCAAGGCGAAGTGGCATGCCACGAAAAAACTCCCACAATTCTGGAAGAAGCGACAGGCCGTCCAGCGCGTCCGCCGCGCTTCGTGGCAAGAAATCTGGCAAGCGCTCGACAAGAGCTTCTGGCGATCATGACCTTTCTCGAAACAGTCTTCGCATGACCGCCAGCGCCGACGCCGCGTCCGCCGACCTCCAGCCGGTGGCCGTTGTGATCGTCAACTTCAACGCGGGCGACGTGCTCGCTGATTGCCTCGCCTCCGTGCTCTCGCAGGCGCGGCAGGTGGTCGTCGTCGATAATGCATCTGACCCCGATGGCTTCGAGCCGGTGATCGCCGGCTTCGAACAACACCCCCGCCTTACGGTCATCCGCTCACCCATCAATGGGGGCTTCGCCTACGGCTGCAACCTCGGCGCCCGCGAATGCGACGAGGCGGCGATCCTGCTGCTGAACCCCGATTGCATCGTCGCTCCCGGCTCGATGGAGCGGATGCTAGGGGTGCTCGACGCGGATTCGCGCACCGGCATGGTGGGGGGATTCATTACCTGCCTGGACGGAAGCGAACAGGGCGGCGGCCGCCGTGCCGTGCCCACACCCTGGCGGTCGCTCGTGCGTGTGTGCGGGTTTTCGCGGTTTGCCACCCGCTACCCCAAGGTCGCGAAGCGGTTCCCCAAGCTCTTCAACGATTTCTACCTGCACCGCCAGCCAAAGCCGGCCGAGCCCATTCCCGTCGAGGCGATCTCGGGGGCCTGCATGCTCATGAAGCGGGAGGCCATCGACGACGTGGGCCTGCTCGACGAGCGCTACTTCCTGCACTGCGAAGATCTCGACATCTGCATGCGGTTTCGCAAGAAGCGATGGGACATCCGGTTTGTGCCCGATGCTCCGGTGCTCCATCACAAGGGCGTCTGCAGCCGGAACCGTACGCTCTTCGTGGAATGGCACAAGCACAAGGGCATGATGCGGTTTTATCACAAGCACTTTCGGCACCAGTATCCGCCGGCGCTCATGGGCCTCGTGGCGTTTGCCGTGTGGGGTCGGTTCGGTGCGGTTGCCTCGCGGCACATCGCGCGGAAGGCGAAGGCGGAACTCGTGAAACTGCCGGCGACGATCGCGCAGAAGCGCCGGGCGGCGAAGGCGGGTGTGAAAGTGGCGGTGCGGCCGGTGGCGGGCATGACAGGCTGAAGCCTATCCCACTTTGACGGGCTGAGGCATAACCCACTTGTATGGCAGATCGCGTTGGCGTGCTCGGGGCGACGAGCTTTGTGGGCCGGGCGCTTCTGCCGCGGCTCGAGCAGCAGGGCTGGCGGGTCGTGGCGTTTTCGCGGAGCGGCGGGCCGGCTGCGGCAGACGAAGGGCCGATTCCGTTTTGGATCGCGCTCTGCCCGATCTGGGCGGTGCCGGAGCACTTCGCGCGGCTCGAGGCGCACGGAGCCAAGCGGCTCGTGGCCCTCTCCTCGACGAGCCGGTTTACGAAGCATGAATCAGCCGATGCGGGAGAGCGGGACGTTGCCCAGCGGCTGGAGGCTGCCGAAGAAGCCATCCATGGCTGGGGGGCGGCCCGGGGCGTTTCGACCGTGATCCTCCGGCCGACCCTGATCTACGACGGCTGCCACGACAAAAACATCACCCTGATCGCCGCCTTCATCCGCCGCCGGGGCTGGTTCCCTGTGCTCGGGCCGGCTCAAGGACTCCGCCAGCCGGTCCATGTGTACGATGTGGCGGCCGCCTGCACGGCCGCCCTGACCCGGGGGGGCGCGAGACAAGCCTACGACCTATCCGGGGCGGAGACGCTCTCCTATCGCGATCTGGTGGGGCGGGTGGCGAAGGCTGTGGGGGCGAACCCCCGGGTGGTGGCCCTCCCGCGCTGGGTCTTCCGGGTCGCCGTTCCATTGTTGCGGCTGCTGCCGGCTTTTCGGGGGATTTCCGTGGGTATGTTTGACCGGATGAACGAGGATCTGATTTTCGACCATTCGGCAGCGCGGCGGGATTTGGGATTCGATCCGCGGGGGTTTCGGTTGCCGGAGTAGGAGGCGGATTCGCAGGCTGAAGCCTACGCCACATGGAAGCCCGAGCCACTTTTAAAGACATGAAGCTTTTTTTTTACACGTTTTTTGGGTTCCTGCTCGTCGGGCTGGGGCTGGTGCGCGATGTGCGCGTCTATGACGAGACGCTGATTCCGCGGCTGTTGCCGCTCGTCGCGATGCTCTTCGTGGCGCTGCCGCTGGTGCCGGTGGTGGCGCGGAGGGTTTCGGGCCGGCTGCCCGATGCGGCGCTGCTTCGCGACCCGCTCGTGGTCTGCTACGCCGCCTATGCGGCGCTCACGGCGATTTCGCTTTGCTTCGCGGTCAATGTGTCGGCCGGCTTCACCGACGTCTTCAAGACGCTCGCCACCTTTCTCGTGCTCTGCGTCTCCTGCCTGCTTTTGCCGCTCGTGCCCCGTTGGCAGGAGCCGCTCGCGAAGATCGCCATCGTGGCGGCGCTTGCCAATGGCGGGCTCGGCTGGTGGGAACTGCTCTCGCAGCACGGCCTCGGCATCCACAGCCGCCATACGATGGAGACCGTGATGGGGCTCATGACCAACGTCAACCTCTTCGCGCATTTTCTGAACCTTGCCCTCCCCTTTTGTCTCTTCGGCGCGGTAACGCTGCGCGGAGCCTGGCGGTGGGTGGGAGTGGCAGCGTCGATTGTGGCCGGCGGCATGCTCCTGCTTTTGCAATCGCGGTCGGCCTACGTGGGGCTCGCCGGCGGTGCAACGGCTGCGGTGCTGGCGGCGTTTGCGGCAGGCGAAAAACTTGGGCTCTCGCGGCGAGCGCGGGGCGTGATCGCGGGGCTGTTTCTGGCGGGGGCGATCGGGGCGGTGGGGTTCGTCGCCTCGAGCGGAGACGACAATCCCGTCGTCGGCCGGCTGCGGGCGATCTTCGAGACCAACGCGACGATCGATCCCGGCAAGCCCCGTGAGGGCGGCCGGCTCATGATCTGGGGCATCACGCGGCAGATGATCGCCGACCATTGGCTCACGGGCGTGGGGGCGGGCAACTTCACGGTGCGGCTGCACGAATACTTTGGCGGCGACGATCTCGACTTTTCAAACGTGGCCACCAACTGGATCCAGCCGCACAACGATTTTCTCTGGGTCTTTTCCGAGAAGGGTGTCTTTGGGTTCGCCGCGTTCGTCGGCATCTTTTTCTGTGGCTTCGCATCGCTGCGCACGATCCTCCGAAGCGAGTGCACCAGGCAGGATGCCTGGTTTGCACTCTTCATGCTGATGGGGCTCGTGGCTTACACGCTCTGCTCGTGCTTCGACTTTCCGCTCGAACGGATCAATCATCAGGTGTGGCTGGCGGTGTATTTCGCGGCGATCCTGGTCACGAAACACGGCGTAGCGCCGGTGACGGCAGCTGCCCGCCCGGCGGAATGGGCCCTGCCGTGGCGCTTTGCGCTGCCACCGGCGCTCGTGGCCCTCGGCTTCGGCATCGCCTATGCGCTGGCCGCGCTTTCGCAGGAGCGGGAGATGGTGCTCGCACGGCGTGGCATCCGCGACAAGCAATGGCAGGCCGTCGTGGATCACGCCCGGCTCGCGACCACGCCGTGGAAGACGCTCGATGCCTTCGTGACGCCGATCGCGTTTCTGGAGGCGATGGGGCAGATTCAGCTCGGCAATCTGCCCGAGGCCACGGCCTGCCTCGAGCGGGCCCGCCGCGACAACCCAAACCGGATGTACGTGATCAACAACCTCGGCGTGCTCTATGCCCACGCCGGCCGGTTTGACGACGCCATCGAATGCTTCGAACTCGCAGTCCATCGGTATCCCAACCGCGTCGATTGCTTCTCGAATCTCGCAAATTGCTATATCGAGACCGGCCGGGCGGCGGAGGCGATCTCCATGCTCGAGCAGATCCCGGAGGAGCTGCGGAACGACGCGATTCGGGCGAATCTGGCGGCCGCCCGCAAGCGGCTCGCGGCCGGAAAGTAGACCGCTTGCTTCGCAAGCGGTCTACGAATGGGCTTGCAGCGACCCCCCCTCAAGTGGTAGTGCATGGCTGTCGATGTTTTCAGTATTGATCCGTTCTTCCCGGAAGGCCGCCATGTTGCTGAATCTGCTGCAGCGTTCGACGCATGCCCGCAAGCTGCTGTTCGAGCACGTGCCCAAGTGCGGGGGCACGTCGATGAGCGATTACTTCCGGCGGCATTACGTCGTCAGTGCGACGTTCGACCGCTACGGGGCCAGGCCGAACGAGCAGGAGCAGTTTCTGGCCCTGCCGGAGCCCGAGCGGCATGCCTACGAATTTGTGCTCGGCCATGGCGTGCACCCCCTGCTCGACCACTGCGATCCAGGAATGGTGGCGGTGACGATTCTCCGCGAACCTGTTGCCAGGATTGTCTCGCACTACTACTTCGTGAAGGCGACGCCCGGGCATTACCTGCACAAGCAGGTGACGACCGAGCAGATGACGCTCCGCGACTACGCCGCATCGGGCATCTCGCCTGAATTGCGCAACGACATGGTCTGCCGGTTTTTGAACGTGACACCGGAGGAAGCCGAGTCCGATCCGGGGGGGTCCGTGGATGCCGCCTGGGACGTGCTCCAGGAACGGTATGACGTGGTCGGCGTGCTCGAGCGGCTCGCGCCGGCGATGGAGGCGATCCGCCTGGCAGCGGGGCTGAGCAATCGCTGGAGCGATCGCCGCATCAACCGCACGAAGGGGCGGGTGCCGATCGAGCAGATCACGGCCGAGGATCGGCGGGTGATCGAGGCGCATAATGCGCTCGATATCGAGCTCTACCGGCGGGTAGAGGCGGTCGCGCCGCGGTAGGACTTTGGACAGGCACAGAGGCCTGTCCTACCGGGGCTGACCGGCAAGGTTTGCCCAG
>JBKDMX010000023.1:0-80273 GCA_046343855.1 Planctomycetia bacterium | reverse complement strand
CCACCGGTTCGCTCGCGCTGGGCGCGACGCCGTGGCAGACGATGGCGCGCGTCGTGCTGCTGACCGCGAGACCCGGCAGCTTCTCGGCGGTGATGATCGGCCTCGGCCGCGCCGTGGGTGAGACGATGGTCGTGCTGATGGCGGCGGGCAACACGCCGCTCATGGGATGGAACCTGTTCAATGGTTTCCAGACGCTCTCCGCCGCGATCGCCACCGAATTGCCCGAGGCGGCCCGCGGCAGCGCGCATTACCGCGTGCTCTTCCTCGCGGCGCTCGTGCTCTTCGCGATGACGTTCGTCGTCAACACCGCGGCAGAGATCGTCAGGCAGCGGTTCCGAAGGAGGTCGCATGAGCTCTGATGCGACAGCGGCCTCCGCGGGGTCGAAGGGCGGGCGACGCCGGCTGCGGAGCGCCTACACCAACGTCGCCGCGCAGGGCGAGCCCTGGGTGTGGCTCACCGGCGGGGCGCTCGCCACGGCGCTCGCGATGATCATCGGGCTCTTGTGCTTCATCGTGGTGCGTGGTGCGAGCACGTTTTGGCCGCAGCCGCTCGAACTCGTCGAGCTCGTCGACGGCCGCAAGACGCTCGGCGAGATCTCCGGCCGAGAGCAGGCCGCGGAGGGGCCGCGGCGGCTCGTGCGCTCGGAAAATTTCGAACTGACCGGCAGCCACTATGAATGGTTCGACGATGCGCAGATCGCCGCGAGCAGCCGTCCCGAATGGGCGACGGCCGTGGAGCGGCTCGAAGGCGGACGATTCCATGGTTTTCCGGCGCGGCTCGTGCACGGCGACGAGGTGATCGCCGAGGGGCCGGGCGAGACATGGCAGGCGTTCGAGCGGCTGCATGCCGACGCCCGGCGACGTTGGCGGCAGGCCCTGCGGATCGATCGCCACGATCGCGGCGACCTGCAACGGCAGCTTCGCGCGGCGCGATTGGCCGTCGTGCAGGCGGATCTCCGCTCGGGGAGCGACAGCCCGGCCTCTGCGGCCGCCCGCGCCGCCGAGCAGGCCGTGGCAGGGCGGGTGTCGGGGCAGCTCGAGGCGGTCGATCGGGAGGCCGCCCGACTGCGGCAGGAGAATGCCGGCTGGGGCGTTGAATTCGAGACCGCGTCGGGCGAAAAGCGCACGCTGCCGCTCGACGGCATCGTGCATGCCTGGCAGTCGAACCGGCTCTCCTGGTGGGGCAAGCTCGGCATCTATCTCGCGCGGTGGCGGGAGTTTCTCACCGATGATCCGCGGGAGGCCAACAGCGCCGGCGGTGTCTTTCCGGCAATCTGGGGCACGGTGGCGATGACGCTCATCATGGCGATCCTCGTCGCCCCTTTCGGCGTGCTGGCCGCGCTCTATCTCCGCGAATACGCCGGCCGCGGGCCGGTGACCACCGCGATCCGCATCGCGATCAACAATCTCGCCGGCGTGCCAAGCATCGTCTACGGCGCCTTCGGGCTGGGGTTCTTCTGCTACGTGCTCGGCGCCGGGATCGACGACCTCTTCTTCAAGGCCAGCCTCGTGGCCGACGGCCAGCCCACCTTTGGCACCGGTGGGCTCTTGTGGGCGTCGCTCACGCTCGCGCTGCTCACGCTGCCGGTGGTGATCGTGGCGACGGAGGAGGCGCTTGCCGCGGTGCCCAATTCGATGCGCGAGGGCTCCTATGCCTGCGGGGCCGGCAAGTGGCAGACGATCCGCCGGATCGTGCTGCCGCGGGCACTGCCCGGCATCATGACCGGGCTCATCCTCGCGATGGCCCGCGGCGCCGGTGAAGTGGCGCCGTTGATGCTCGTCGGCGTGAAGAAGCTCGCCGTCGACCTGCCGATCGACGGCACCTTTCCGTTCGTTCATCCGGAGCGGGAATTCATGCATTTGGCCTACCTGATCTACGACGTGGGCTTCCAAAGCCCCAACAGCCAGGCCGCCCAGCCGATGGTGTTTACGATCACGTTTCTGCTCGTCACGATCATCGCGCTGTTGAACCTGGCCGCGATCTGGCTCCGCTCCCGCCTGAAACGCCGCTTCGTCGCCCAGCAGTTTTGAGCCGGCCCCGTGCCGTTCGGTATGATTCCCGTGTCCACAGCCTTCCCTCACCATCCACCAGAAAGTCCGTCACGCATGCAGGCGCCGACCGAACACCCGCGCGAGGCCGCCGTTGGCCGACCGGCCGATCCGGGGCTGGGAGACAGGCTCGTGGCCGTGGCAGCCGGTCGCGAGGTGCCCGCCGAGGTGCATGACCAGGTGCTCGCCGAGCACCCCGTGCTCGAGATCGACCGGTTCAATCTCTGGTATGGGGCCAAGCAGGCGCTGCACGCCATCACGATGCCGATCCCCCACAACAAGGTGACGGCGCTCGTCGGTCCGAGCGGCTGCGGCAAGTCGACGCTGCTCCGCAGTGTGAACCGGCTCAACGATCTCGTGCAGAGCGTGCGGATCACGGGCGACATGCGGCTCAACGGCGATTCGATCTACGATCCGCGGATGGACGTGATCGAACTGCGGAAGCGGATGGGCATGGTGTTTCAAAAGCCGAACCCCTTCCCGATGAGCATCTACGAAAACGTCGTCTACTCGCTGCGGATCGACGGCGAGAGCAGCCGTGGCGTGCTCGACGAAGTGTGCGAACTCAGCCTGCGGGGCGCGGCCCTCTGGGACGAGGTGAAGGATCGCCTGCACGACAGCGCGCTGGGCCTCTCCGGCGGCCAGCAGCAGCGGCTCTGCATCGCCCGCGCGATCGCGGCCGAGCCCGAAGTGCTCCTGCTCGACGAGCCCTGTTCGGCGCTCGATCCGATCGCCACCGGCAAGGTGGAGGACCTGATCCAGGAGCTCCGTGGCCGCTATTCGGTGCTCATCGTCACCCACAACATGCAGCAAGCCAGCCGCTCGAGCGACTACACCGCCTTCATGTACCTCGGTCGGCTCATCGAGTACGGGCCGACCACGGAGATCTTCACGAAGCCGATCCTCCGCGAGACCGAGGCCTACGTGACCGGCCGATTCGGCTGAGCCTTCCTGAAGACAGCCCATGACGAAGCACATCGAACGCCAGGTCGACCAGCTCAAGGAGCGGATCCTCCGCGTCGGCACGCTCGTCGAGGAGGCAATCTCGAAGTCGATCACGGCGCTCATCAACCGCGACGTGCAGCTCGCCCAGCGCGTGGCCGCCAGCGACGAGCAGATCGACCGCATGGAGGTGGAGGTCGAGGAGGAATGCCTCAAGATCCTCGCGCTCTATCAGCCCGTCGCGGCCGATTTGCGGTTTGTGGTGGCCGTACTGAAGATCAACAACGACCTCGAGCGCATGGGCGATCTCGCCAAGAACATCGCCAAGCGTGTCGCCCAACTCGCCAACGGCGAGCCCTGTGAGCTGCCGCCGGAGATCCGGGTGATGGCAATGCAGGCCCAGGAAATGGTGAAGCAGTCGCTTGACGCCGTCGTGCAGGCCGATCCGGCGCTGGCTCGGCAGGTGCGCGAGGAAGACGACGCCGTCGACGAATACCGGCAGCAGATCCGCCGCAAAGTGCTCAAGGGAATCGTCGAGCATCCGGAGAACGTCGAGAACCTGCTCCGCGTGAATTCGGTCTCGAAGCACATCGAGCGGATCGCCGACATGGCGACGAACATCGCCGAGGACGTGATCTACATGGTGGAGGGCGACATCGTCCGCCACCGGTCCACCGACGGCTAGCTGCACTCGTAGACCGCTTGCTGGAAAGCAGACCGCTTGCTCCGCAAGCGGATCTCTAGAACGCATTCGACTTTGGTGTATCGCCGGCTTCGGGACGGCAGAAGTCGACTCGCGGTGGCCGCGGCGGCCAAATGCTCGTCGAGCTTCAGCCGATCCCTTCCCCTCCATCCGTGGTTTGACGAGTCGTCGCTGCACGTATTCCAGAACGGCTCTCACGCGTGGCTTTCTTCGAGCTGCCACGGCCCGCGGGCGGCAAAAGTTCTTAGTCCGCCGTTCCGACGTCGGATTGGTGCGTCGCGGTGGCCCTCGCGGACTCGGTCCAAATGCTCCGCAAGCTTTCGCCGACCCGCGGGCCTCGTCCAGGCGAAACGGCTCGCGGGATAAAGCAGCCTGTTTCGCGGCAAAATCGCAGGTGGGCAGGCTGCGCGGGATCGTGGTACTCTTTCCCCCCGAAATGACAGGATTCCCCCGGGAGGAAGCCGGAGCATGCGTGCACGTTGGTTTGGCCCCATCGTCGGAGTTCTCTGCCTGCTGGCCGGCGGTGCCGCGCGGGCGGAGGACCCCGTGCTCGTGAACATCACCGGGCCGCTGGCGGCGCGCGTCGGGGAAAAGGTGTCGTTCGAGGTGGAGCTCGTGAACCGCTCCGGCCGGCAGCTCAACGGGCTGCGGGTGGTCGATTACTTCGACAAGGGGTTTCACCACGCCGCCTCGGCCAGTCCGATCGAGCAGCGAGGAACGATCGACATGGCGCCCGGTACCAGCCGTCGGCTCAACCTCGACTTCACGCTCGACGAACCGGGCCGCCAGTGCCATCGCGTCGAGATTCTCGACCAAGCGCACAACTACATGGGTGGCGCAACCGAATGTGTGCAGGTGGCCGCGGCAACGATCGCCTCCGCTCCAGCTCCCGTAACGCAGCCGCTCTCCGCTCCTGCTCCGACCGCGGTGACGGCTCCGCCGCCCCTGACGCAGCCTGCCCCCTACGCCGCCCCGGCGCCGATCGTGAATCCGGCGCCCTACACCGCGCCGGGCTACACAGCTCCCGCCCCCGTTGGCAGTCAGCCGCCGCTCGCGGCGCCGGCTCCGGTCTATGCCCCGCCGCCGGTCGCCGTTGCGGTTCCAGCACCGACGGCGCCGCCTGCCGCACTCGCGCCGTTGCAGACGACGGTGCCACCGCTCACCGCGACCGCCACCGCTCCTCCGGCCGTGCCGACGCTCGAACTCGACATCACCGGCCCGGCCGAGGCCCAGTCGGGCGCGGTCGCCGAATTCGTCGCGACCGTCCGCAATACCGGCGCCGTCGCCTCGGGTGCCACGTCGCTCGAACTCTCCTGGGAAAACGCCTTCTCGCCGCTCGAGGCATCCGACGGCTACAAGCTCGGCACGTCGAGCGTCTCCTGGAACCTACCCGCAATCGAGCCCGGTGGTCAGCTGCGGCGACAGATCAACCTCAGGCCGCAGGCGCCGGCGTCGAGCTATCGCGATTCTCCCGGCTCGCGGGCCTGCGTGCGGGGCGTTCTCAGCGGACTCTCCGGCGGCGTGATGGTCGCCGACGAGGCCTGCACGCTGGTGCGTTCGACCGTGTCGCGTCCGCGGACGCCGCGCGAGGCGGGGCTTCGGCTCTCGATCGCCGATCTCGATGATCCGGTCGAAGTGGGAGCCGCCACGACCATCGTCTGCACCGTGTCGAACAACGGCACCGCTCCGTCCGGCCGGCTCGATCTGGTCGTCGCCCTGCCCGATCAGGCCCGGCTCGTCGGCGACCCCCGTCCTTCGCGGGTGAGGATCGATGGTTCGACGGTCGCCTTCGATTCCATCCAGAGCATCCCACCCGGCGGCTCCGAGACGTTTGAGATGTCGTATCGCGTGTCGTCTCCTTCGAGCGCCAGGGCGACGGCGATCCTCACGGGGGCCGAACTCGATGGCTCGCTCGAATCGGCCTGCACGACGTCGTTCCTGTCGCCGGTGGCCCAGTAGGCGACGCGTCCCTCGGCGGCTTTCAGCCTCGAGGGAGCGCGCCGGCTCGCGGGCGGCAGAAGTCTCCTCGCGGAGAAACTTTCTCCTTTCACGACCTACGGCGATGCATTCCCCAGAAGGTCGAAAGTTCCTCATGCTCGTCGAGCTTCCGCCGACCCCCTCGCCTCCGTCCGTAGGACAGGCCTCCGTGCCTGTCGAAAGCAGATCCGCTTGCTCCAGCCCGCACGACCCGCAGAGTTTCGCGCCGGTCCTGAATGACGGGTCGAGCGCAGTGGCCCCGTCGGTCGATGCCTAGTGTCGGCGGCCACGGGGGTCGTCGGCAGAGGCATCGGTGGGGAATGCTCGTCGTCACCGCAAATTGGTCGATTACCGACGGCACGCTCGTCGATCCACCCGGCCGTGCGCGGATCGACGAATTCCTCGGGGGAGTGCGACGATCGGCGGCGCGGGCCGGAGTGCGGCGCGACGGCGGATATCGCCCCGTCGAGCGAGTGGATGTGATCCTCGGGGGCGACACGTTCGACTGGCTCGTCAGCGCCGCCTGGCTGGGGAACGAGCGGCCCTGGCAGCGACGGGCGCGGCGCGGGGCAACGCGCGACCGGGTCATGCAGGCCGCGGTGAAGCGTGGGATGCGGCTGCTCGGGAGGCTTGGCCGCCTGGCGCGACGGGGACTTTCGGTCGCCGGCGCCGATGGCCGCGGCCGGCCGCTGCTCGGGTCGCAGGTGAAGGTGCCCGTGCGCGTGGTGGTGCTCTCCGGCGACCGCGATGCATGGATCGAAGAGCCGCGGAGCGTGGAGTGGGCGGGAAGGTTCGGCATCGCCGTGGGGCGGTCGTGGGCCGACCACCCGGTGGCGATCGCGCACGGCCACGCGACCGATCCGCTCTGCGGCCCCACATGGGACTCCGCCATCGACCGCCCCCCCACGCTTCACGAAAGCCTGTCGGTCGATCTGCTCGCGCGATTCGCTGCGATCCTTCACGAGCTGACTCCGGCGCCTGGTGCCAGACGGGTGCTGGCCATGCTCGTCGCCGACTGCCCGCTCGACGTTCCGATCAGGCTGCGAGCATGGCTCGACCGCGCCGGTGATGTCGGGATGCTCTCGCTGAAAGCGCGGGATCGGATCGAGTCCGCCTGGCAGCGGGCCGTCGATGAATGGCACCGACGGGCGCGACGCGACGTGCCCACGACGGAGTTTGAGTTTGACGCCGTCGATGCAATCGCGACGTGGCTGCGGCAAAGCCCCGAAGCGATGGATCACGCGTGTCCGACCTTCTCGGCGTCGACCTGCACCGCGCGCGGTGAACCGGCTCAGGAAGCCGCGATCGTCGTCTCCGGGCATCTGGCCGTCGGCCGCCCAACCAACGGCCCGGCTGCGGGATCGCAGATGATTTGCCTCGGACCGACGGCCGTGCGACGATTCTCCTTCGGCGACCGGTTCGGCGGCGACGTTGCCACGATCGCGCCGGAAATCGACGCCTTCGATGTCCGCCCGAAGGCCGTGACGATCTTCGAGCCCGGCGAAGCCGGCGGTGCCGACTGGTCGGCCTGGTTCACGAGCGGCCGGGCAATCCTTGACGCACGGCCCGCGCCCGTCCGCGCTCAGGGGATCGTCGATGCAGCCTGAACTGACCGAGATCCGCACCACGTTTCCCACCCGCGAGGCGGCCGAGGCGTGTGCCGCCGCGCTCGTGGCCGATCGTGTGGCCGCGTGCGTGCAGATCGACGGTCCCGTCCAAAGCACCTATCGCTGGCAGGAGGCCATCGAGCGGGCCGCGGAATTTCGCTGCACCTGCAAGACCGCTCCGGAGCGCGTGGACGATTGCGTCGCCGCGATCGTGCGGATGCATGGGTACGAGACGCCCGAAATCATCGTCTCATCCGTCGTGGCATCGCCGGCCTATGCCGCCTGGGTGCGGTCGTGCGTGGCCCCGGATTCCGGAGCGTCGCCATGACGAACGAGCCGCTCTATGCCTTCGATATCACGCTGCACCGGCTCGACCCGGATCGCGTGGGCGCGCAGGCGGGCCCGGTGCACGCCGATGCCTGGGGAGCGTGGCCCACGCTCGACGTGCCGCACGACGCGCTCGCGGTGCCGCTCGGCATCGGGTTTGACGAGGCCTTCGCCCGGCTGGATCGGCTCGAGCGGATGTATGCAGAGCCCGATGGTTCGTTCGTCTGGGCGAGCCCGCGCGAGGGGCTCTCCTGGCAGGTCGACGGCAATGCCTTCGAGCGCAACGGCCGTGTGCTCCTGGTCGATCTCAAGGGCTCCTGCCCACCGCAGGAGTTCGACCGGCTCCTCGAGGCTTTTGGCTGGCCTGCCGACGCGGTCTTGATGCAACTCACGCGGCCGGCAGTCTTTCTCGACGAGGCGACGTTTCGCCGCCACGCCCGGGCACGGGGGGCCGCGGGGGATGGGGAAGTTTTGCGCCCGGGCTGATGCCCTCGGCTGCCGGCAGGGCCGTTCTGCCGATACCGATTGCGGTAGTTTTCACGGAGAAACCAGCCATGCGATCCATGTCGGCCTTCCTGCTTTTCGGTCTCGTCGTCGCGTCCCTTGCCACGGGACTTTCTGCAGGACAAGCGCCCGCCGGTGAGATGCCGCCGGCACTCGCCACGGGCTACGGAAACGGCGTGCATGCCTTCAACGAGGGCGACTACCAGTGCAGCTACGATGAACTGACGCGGGTGATCGAGGCGGGGAGCAACGACCCGCGGGCGTTTTACTTTCGTGGGCTGGCAGCGTTGAAGCTCGGCCGGGTGGACGAGGCCGACGCGGATTTCCAGCAGGGCGCCAATCTCGAGGCCGACGGCGTCGGTGGCCGGGCCGTCTCGCGGGCGCTCGAGAGGATCCAAGGCTGCGATCGGCTCAAACTCGAGCAATTCCGGTCGCAGGCCCGTGTGTCGGCGGTGCAGCGCGACCGCGAGGCGATCCGCCAACGGTATTCCGACATCTACGAGGCCGAGCCGGACGTGCTCCGCCGCCGCCGCCCGGAGCCGGTCGAACCCGTGCAGGCGCCCACGCCGAAGGAGCCGGAGCCCGCCGCCGAACCGCCCGCGGAAGAGGCCGCCGAAGAACCGGCAGCCGAACCCGTGGAAGAACCCGCGGAGGAGGCAGCGGAGGAGGCAGCGGAGGAGGCAGCGGAGGAACCTGCTGACGAGGCTGCTGAGGAATCGGCTGACGAACCGGCCGACACCTCCGATCCATTCGGCGACGCCCCCGCGGCGGAAGAAGCGCCTGCCGAAGACAACGCCTCGTAGTAGACCGCTTGCTCCGCAAGCGGATCGCCACTGGCATCGCGCCGGCTCGGGGGCGGCAGAAGGTTCCTCGCGGTGTCCCTCGCGGACTCGGGCCAAACGCTCGTCACGCTTCCGCCGACCCCCCTCGCCTACGTCCAGCGTCGAGCGCTCGCAAAGTAGACCGCTTGCTCCGCAAGCGGATCCATCAACAGGCGAGTGAGCCCGGGTCGGCTGAAGCTCGCGGAGCATTTGGACCGAGTCCTCGAGGGCCACCGCGACGCGACTTCTGCCGCCCGGGCGAGCGGCTGCGGCAGAGAGATCCGCTTGCGGAGCAAGCGGTCTACGGTGCAAGCCGTCTACTTGCTCATCCACGCCGCGGCCGCGAGGCAGGCCCAGCCGACGAGCAAGAGCACGCCGCCGATCGGCACGATGGCGCCCAGGATCTTTACACCCGAGAGGGCCAGGGCCGCGAGCATCCCGCTGAAGATCACGGTGCCGACCAGGAAACTCCAGCCGGCTGTCGAGACGAGACCGCGGGCCGCCGACGCCTGCGGCAGCCACGCGAGGATGCCGACGAGCACGAGCGCGATCGCATGGAAGAGGCAGTAGCGGACTGCCGTCTCCCAGTTGGCCGACTGGCCGTTGGCCTCGAGCAGGGCCTTGAGCCCATGGGCGCCGAACGAGCCGGCGGCCACGCCGAGAAACCCGAGCACCGATCCGCAGATGATCCAGAGCCGGGGCATGGGGGTTTCCATCAGGGCCGCGCGTCGCCGAGGAGTTTGTCTTCCTCTTCTTCTTGGATGATGATTCGCGGTGTGACCATCAGCATCAGGCTGTCGGTCGTGCGGCCGAGGCCGACGTTCTTGAAGAGCCGGTTGATGTAGGGAATCTTCGAGAGGATCGGCACGCCAAACTCGTTGCGGCCCTCGCGGAGCCGCTTGATGCCGCCGAGGAGCACGGTGCCGCCGTCGGGAACGCTGACGGTCGTCGTGACCGTCGTGAAGAGAAACTCGGGCAGCTGGATCGTGGTGCCGCTGGAGCGGACCTCCTCCTCCCGTTCGCTGGCGGCACCGGTGTTCAGTCCCGCTTCGAGGTCGACGATGCCGGCCGCGTCGCCGGTCACGCCCGACTTTTCGTCGCTGCTCTTTGCCTTGGTGGACCGCGAACCTTCGAACTGGAACTGCTCCACCTTGCCGATCGTCGAGAAGAACGGTACCAGCGTGAGGCGAACGAACCGGCGGTCGCTGGAGACGACGGCCTGCACGTTGACGGCCGTGCCCTCGGAGAGCACCGTGATCACGGGCTGCTGGGCGGCCGCGAAATCACCCACGACCGGGACGACGCTCGTCACGAACGGCCGCTGCCGCGTGTCGGAGACGAACGCATTCTGGCCGTTGAAGAGCGTCACCTTCGGAGCCTGCATCACGTTGGATCGCGTGTTGCCCTGCGCCGCTTGGATGAGGAAGTAGGCCTCGATGTCGGAGAGGATCGCAAAGCCGAAGTTGGCCGCCGACGTGGCCGGGTCGGGAAGCCCGGGGAGCGACGGCACGGTCGCGCTGCCGAAGCTGTTTTGCCGGAACGGGATCGAGAAGTAGTTCTGCCGTCCGGGCAGCGTGTTGGGCTGACCGGTCGTTTGATTCACGGCGAGCGGATTCGCGAGCGGCGACAGGGCCACGCCGGGGTTGCCGCTGTTGTCGAGGCCGATCGTCTGCGAGGGGCCGCCGGGGGATGCGTTGATGCCGAGCTGGGTCGGGTAGGTCGAGCCGTTCGTCTGGGTCGGGACGGCCGACATGTTGAGCGGCTCGTTGACGTTCGTCTGGATGTTGAAGTCGAAATCGACGCCGATCCGCTCGAAGAACGTGTCGTTGAGCGAAATGAATCGCACCTCGATCGTCACCTGCAGATCCTGCAGCCGCCGCAGCTGCTCGAGGAGATTGGCGATCTCATCGTGCACTTCCTGAGTCTGGCTGACGACGATGCTCAGGTTCGTCGCGAAGGGCTGGATGGCGCCCGGGCCGCCGACCGTGTTCCAGGTCTGCGGGGAGACGGTGTTTTGGATCAGGTCGATGAGCGATTGGAAGTCGGCCTGACTGCCGCCGACCGTCGGCGGGCCGAACGGGATCGACGGATTCGAGCCGGTGGCCGGCGGGCCGTTGTTGAGCCCGGCCTGGAACTGCGCGAGCGACGCCGGACTGACGGCGGCATTGGCCGGCGACGTGCTCGCGCCGTTGATGCCGGCGGGCGCCGGGCCGGTCTCCACGGCGAGCGTGTTGCGGGTGGAGAGACGCGAGTAGCCGTCGCGGAGGGCGCCGGTGATGCCGAGCCCGTCGGAGGAAAAGTTCGGGATCGGCACGACGAGGTCGGCCACCTGGTAGGAGACGCTATAGACCTGCCCCCGTGCGAGCCGCGGGCTCGTGATCTTCAAGACCTCGTCCTTGATCGTGTAGTCGAGGTGGAGCGGCTCGAGCAGGAGTTTGAGCGCGCTTTTGAGCGAGATCGGCTGATCGAGCGAGATCGTGACGGGCGTGTCGCTGCGGACCGATTCCCCGTCAAGACCGACCATGTCGAGATGGATCGGCACGTCGGCCTGCTTGGCGAGCGCCGCCAGGACGGCGGCAAGGGGCTCGTTGCGGTACGACGCCCGCACCTGCACGCCGAGCTTCTTCTTGATCGCGAGTTCGGCCGGTGAGCCGCGGCGGCCCTCGGCGGCCAGCCGGGAACGGTTTTTCGTGAGGTCTTCCCAATCCTTCGTTTCGGGGAATGCGATCGGCCCGACAAAGGGGGCGCTGGCCCGCTCGCCGTCTTCGGCATCGTCGAGGAAGCCGGCCTGCTTGGCCCCTTCGATCGTCTTCTGGGCATCGAGGCGGCGCACCATCCGGCTCTGGGCGAGCAACTGCCGCACGACCGGATTGTCGGGGGCCAGCTCCGCGGCCTTCTTGGCGATCGCCTCCGCCTCGGGGAACCGCCGCTCGTCCACGAGCACGTTGTATTCCTCGACGAGCATCGCGAGCCGCTCATCGACCTCCACCCGCTTGCCGCGCTCGCGGTCGATCTGCGCCTCGATCTTGGCGTTCTTCTGGTCGAGCGCGATCTCCGCTCGTCGCTTGCCGGTCGATTCCTCGACATCGCGACGGGTGCGTTCGATCCGACGCTCGAGCTGGCTGCGGGCCTCCGCCGGGAGATTCTGCCGGGCAAGATCCGCCGCCACCGCATCGAGGATCGCCATGGCGTCGGCCGGTGATCGCCTGGCCACCCGCTTCGCTTCGAGTTGCTTCGCCGCAACTTCCGCGGAGAGTTTCGCAATGACGAGATCCTGCGGCACGGCCGCATCGGCTCCCTGCGGAGCGGGGGCGGTCACGGCCTGCGGCGCCGGAAGCTGTTCGTCGGCTGACTGCTGCGATCGATCGATCGCCTCGGCGATCACGCGTCGCGCGGCTGCCGCTTCCGCCGCAGCGGGCGACGGAGCAGGCGACGGCAGATCTTCGGCTCGCGCTGCCACGAGGCAGGATGCGAAGAGAACGGCAGGCACGAGGTGGCGGGCGTGGAAGCGGACCATGACCGAAAGTTCCTCGGTGGCAGGACAAAGTGAGGCGAGAGAAGTACTTGCGCTGCCGGGAGTGGGTCAAGGTCAGGTCCAGACAGCCAAAGCCGCCCGTTTTGCCGCGGAAAGACGCCGTCGCTCGCACCGGTCCACCAGCCCGAGGGGGTGCGCACCGGCTCAGGGACGGCAGAAGTCGACCGCGTGCTGCCGTAGTCACCGCCACGTAAGAGTGACTTCTAAAGACGTAGGCTCGGGGATCGGCTGAAGCTCGACGAGCGTGAGGAACTTTCGACCTTCTGATGAACTAAGCTCCGTAGGTCGTGAAAGGAGAAATTTTATTTGCGAGTCGACTTCTGCCGTCCCTGAGCCGGTGGTCTATCCATTCGCGGCCGCGTGCTACACAGCCTTCGGTGCGGCCAAGGCGCGTTCGACGGTGTCGAGAAGCTGATCGACCCGGAAGGGTTTGAAGAGCACCAGCTCGATGCCCGCCTGTCGGGCCTTCACGATCGAATGGCCGGGGTCGTAGCCGAAGCCGGTCATCAGGACGAGCGGCACCGGGTCGATGATCTCCTGGAGCTTCAGCAGGAGCTGGTAGCCGCTCATGTCGGGGAGACGGATGTCGGCGATGATGACGTCGTAGGTTTCGTGGCCGAGGGCCCGCACCATCGACGCGGCCTCGGCGCCGTCGCGGGCGGTCTCCACGGTGCAGCCGTAGCGCTCGAGCAGGGCGTGGGCTGCGGCACGCACCTGCTCGTCGGCATCCACGACGAGGATGCGGCGTCCGACGAGCACCGGACGCCGTTCACCGTGCCGCAGTTGGGCGTGGGCGGAGCTCGGCGTCATTTTTTCGCCCACCTTCTGGATCACCTGCTTGATGTCGCGGGCATTGCGCAGGATCCGCTGCAGCCGCTCGACCACCTCGGCATCATGGCCGATGTAGCGCTCCATCACGTTGACGGCGTCATTGAGGATGTCGTCTACCGGCAGGGCGACCGCCCCGTGGATCGCCTCGATGCTCTCGGCCGCCGTCGAGGCCTTCTCGGCCACGAGCAGTTCGAGCGTGTTGAGGGCGGCGGCGACATCGCGTGAGAAAATCTCGAGAAATTGCAGGTCTGTGTCGGTGAATCCGCCCGGCTCCGGGCTTTCCACGTTGAACGTCCCGATCACCTCCTCGTGCAGCATCAGCGGCACGGTGAGCGAGCTCTTGGCTCCCTTGCAGCCCTCGAGATAGCGGGGATCCTTCGTGGTGTCGCTGCAGAAATAGCTTTTGCCCGTCGCGGCCACGTAGCCGGTCACGCCGTTGTTCTCGGGGCGGGCATACAGGATGCGAGCCTCGGCCTCGGGCTGCATGCCCTCGGCGAGGAGCGGCTCGAGGCGGCCTGTCTGCTGGTCGAGCAGCCTGATCTCGACGACGTCGAACTGCAAAAGGTCTTTCGAATAATGGAGGATGTTGCTCTTCAGCAGCTCGATCCGCTCCTGGATCGTCATGTCCGCCAGCTCCGCGGGCGAGAGGTCCGCGAGCCGTTGGCCGGCCTGGTGGATCGCCGCGCGTTTTTGCTGCTCGAGGATCGCGGTTGTCACATCGCGGACGGCGGCCACAACCTCCGCCGGCCCGCCCGCCGGCGCCATCGGCATAGCCAGCAGGTGCAGGTAGCGGTTGTCTTTCGTGCGGAGCGTCGTGCTGGCGGCGCGATTGTTCGCGAGCGCCGTCCGGAAAGGATGCGGGTCGGGCCCGAGCACTTCGGGATCACCGAGGGCCTGCAAGAACCCGCGTCCCTGCAGACTCGCCGGCTCGCACCAGCTGCAGAAGCGGCCGTTTGCCCAGCGGATCGTGCCGCCGCTATCCGCCGCGCCGCCGGCTGCCGCCGGAATCGCCACCAGGGCGACGCCATCGGGGAGATGGTCGAGGATCAGGGATGGCGTGGGCTGGGATGGCGTGGGCTCGCCCGTCGACGTCGGCGCGGTCGGTCGGCCGCCGCCGGGATCACGCTCGGGTGTTGCGCTCGAATCCGACACCAACTGCCCTCCATGCCGATTCAGTCAGTCTTTGACCAGAGTATAAAATCTTGCAGCAGCGACGCCAAATCGCCGTTCAGCGTTGCCGCCAGCGGCGGCGAACCTATACTCCGAACGGTCGTTTCCGACCTCCCGCCCACGTCCGAACACCAGTTGCCACGAGGCAGTCAGTGACCGCCACCGATTCTTCGGAATCCTTCCTCGCCCGCCATCAGTTTCTGATCTACCGGCTGTTTTCCCTGTCGGGCCTCATTCCGGTGGGTGCGTTTCTGGTCGTCCATCTGGTGACCAACGCTTCGGTGCTGGCCGGCCCCGGGACGTTTCAGTCGCGGGTCGACATGATCCATTCACTCGGACCTCTCCTGATCCCGATCGAGTGGGCGTTCATTTTTCTGCCGATGCTCTTCCACGCTGCCGTGGGCTTCGCGATCATCGCCGGCGGCCTGCCAAATGTCGGTTCCTATCCCTACGTGGGCAACGTGCGTTACACGTTGCAGCGGGCGACGGGCATGATCGCCTTCGCGTTCATCATCTGGCACATCATTGAATTGCATTGGATGGGTGCCCCGCTCGGCGGCGGAAAGTTCGATCCGCACCATGCCTCGAGCTCCGCGGCCGTCGCGCTACAGCCGATCGGTGTTGCGATTCTCTACGTGATCGGCATCCTGTCGGCCGTTTTCCATTTGTCCAACGGCCTCTGGACGCTTGGCATCACCTGGGGGCTCTGGACGAGCCCGGCCGCGATGCGGCGGGCCAACTGGCTGAGCATCGCCGTGGGGCTGCTTCTCGGTGGCGCCGGCCTCGGGGCGCTCTTCGGCATGCGGTCGCTCGATGTCGAGCAGGCGAAGGTCATCGAGGATCGGATGAACGAGGTCAAGCGAATGCTCGAAGGACAGGCTCCCGCCGCCGGCCCTGCCGTCCGCGCCGCTCCCGAAGGCTCGCCGGTCGTTCCCGCATCTTCGACAGGAGGCTGAACCCCATGGCCCAACCACGTGTTCTCGTCATCGGCGGCGGTCTCGCCGGTTTGTCGGCCACCATGCGGCTCGCCGAGCTCGGCGTGAACGTCGATCTCGTGAGCCTGGTTCCCGTCAAACGGTCGCACAGCGTCTGCGCCCAGGGGGGCATCAACAGCGTCAACACGCTCACGCGGCAGCAGGGCGACAGCGAGTGGAAACACTTCGACGACACCATCTACGGCGGCGACTTTCTGCAGCATCAACCGCCCGTCAAGGAGATGGCCGACTGGGGCCCGCGGATCATCGATCTCATGGATCGCCTCGGAGTGCCGTTCAATCGCACGCCCGAGGGATTCCGCGACCAGCGGCGATTCGGCGGCACGCTCTACAAGCGGACCGCGTTCGCCGGGGCGACCACCGGCCAGCAATTGCTCTACGCGCTCGACGAGCAGGTGCGTCGCTACGAGGCCGCCGGCAAGGTCAAGAAGTGGGAGTTTTGGGACTTCCTCGAGCCGGTGTTGGATGAGAAGGGGCGTTGCCGCGGTGCGATCTGCCAGGATCTCGTCACGATGCGGTTCCACGCCTTCCCGGCCGACGCCGTCATCCTGGCGACCGGTGGGTGCGGGCTCGTCTACGGCCGGTCGACGATGTCGATGGTCTGCACCGGCAGCGCGGTGAGCCGCGCCTACCAGGCGGGCGCATGCTATGGCAACGGCGAGTTCATCCAGGTTCACCCGACGGCGATCCCGGGCGCCGACAAGCTGCGGCTGATGAGCGAAAGCGCCCGCGGCGAGGGCGGTCGTGTGTGGGTGCCGCGGAAGCCGCAGGATGCCCGCGACCCGCGCGACATCCCGGAGGCCGAGCGGTACTACTTCCTCGAGGAGCGGTACCCCAAGTACGGAAACCTCGTTCCGCGCGACATCGCCACACGGGAAATCTTCGACATCTGCACGACCGACGGCCTGTCGGTCGAGAAGGATCGACTCTGCGTCTACCTCGATCTCACGCACCTCTCCCGGGAGATGCTCGACCGCAAGCTCGGCGGCATCCTCGAGATCTACGAGAAATTCCAGGGTGTGGATCCGCGGTCGGTGCCGATGAAGATCTTCCCCGCCGTCCACTATTCGATGGGCGGTCTCTGGGTCGATTACCAGAAGTCGGCCTCGGGCGGCCTCGAGGAGGGATCGCCCCGTAACCAGCAGACGAACATCCCGGGCCTCTACGCCATCGGCGAATGCGACTACCAATATCATGGCGCCAACCGCCTCGGGGCCAACTCGCTGCTCTCCTGCATCTTCAGCGGCCTCTTCTGCGCGCCGAGCGTGATCGCCTCCGGGGCCAAGGGGCTCGCCGCCGACGAGTCGTCGCGGCTGTTCGCTGCGGCGCTCAAGCGGCAGGAGGCCCGCCACGAGGCGCTCCTCGCCCGGCGGGGCGGCAACGAGAATCCTTACGATCTGCACCAGGAGCTCGGCAGCCTCATGACGCGGGCGGCCACGGTCGTTCGGCGCAACGATCAGCTTGCGGCCGCCTACGACGAGGTCTGCGGGCTCGAAGAGCGGTGGCAGCGGTGTTCGCTCTCGGACAGCGGCAACTGGACGAACCAAAACGTCGTGTTCACCAAGGCGCTCGGCGACATGTTTCCGATCGCCAAGCTCATTCTCAAAGGGGCGCTGTTGCGCGACGAATGCCGCGGTGCCCACTTCAAGCCGGCGACGGCGATGCCCGGCATCTCGGCCACCGAGCCGGCGGCGCAGCGCCGAGAGGCGGAGCAGTGGTGCGATCGCTTCGAGGAAAACACCCGGCGTTGGCTCAAGAGCACGATTGCCAAGCATGGCGCCGACGGCCATCCGCACATCTCGTATGAAGATGTCGATACGTCGCTCATTCCGCCGCGTCCGCGGCTCTACGGCCTCGTCGGGGCCGAGTTGATCGAGGAGGTCTGGAAGGAGCGGCAGAAGAGCGCCGGCGACGGCCATGCCGTCGCGGGATCCCGGCCCGTGGGGGCCGGCGTCTAAAACCCCAGCACGCACGATCGTTGGAGAACCAAAACATGATCCAGTCGGTTGCAATCGAGGATGACTCCCACGTCGATTCGAACGGCCATGCCGGCGAAGCGGCCCGCACACTCCACGTCCGCGTGCTCCGGCAGGATGCCCCGGGGCAGGAGAGCTACTGGGAGCGGCATGCGATCCCCTACGAGCCCAACATGAACGTGATCAGCGTGCTGCAGCGGATCGCGGCCCGCGCCCGGGCCGAGGATGGTAGCCGCGTGGCCCCCGTCGCCTGGGACTGCAACTGCCTCGAGGAGGTATGCGGGTCCTGCACGATGATCGTGAACGGCCGGACGCGGATGGCCTGCTCGTCCCTCGTAGACAAACTGCTCGAGGAGAATCCCGACGAGATCGAACTGCGGCCGATGTCGAAGTTTCCCGTCGTGCGTGATCTGGTCGTCGACCGCCGTCGGCTCTTCAGCGCCCTGGAGCGGGTGAAGGCATGGGTGCCGGTGGACGATTCCTACGACCATGGGCCCGGCCCGCGGATTTCGCCGGAGGAACAGGAAGACGCCTATCCCCTCTCGACCTGCATGAGCTGCGGCTGCTGCCTCGAGGCCTGCCCGCAATACACGAAGATCGAGGCAGTGCGGCGCGACGACGAAACGGTCGATGAGTTCGAGGCCCGCCGCAAGGCTGCGTTCGACCGCGGCTTCGTGGGGGCTCACGCCATCAGCCAGGCCATGCTCTTCAACAGCCATCCCACTGGCCGGATGATCGCCGACGAGCGGCTGCAGGCGTTGACGGCGCAAGGCGGCATCCAGATGTGCGGCAACGCGCAAAACTGTGTCGCCGTCTGCCCGAAGAGCATCCCGCTGACGCGGTCGATCGCTCGCGCCGGCCGTGCCGCCACAGTCTGGGCGATCAAGAAGCTCTTCGATCGCTGAGTCGATGTCCGACTATCTTCACACGCCTGGAGGCGTGCGCCACGGGCCTGGAGGCGTGTGGGACGAGGCGTTTCCCGCCGGAAACACGACTCTTTCCGGGCGAGCGTTTGCCGCGAACCCCCGTCCGTGGTAGTTTTCTGGTCGTTGAAACAGATGTTTGGAGGCCGTCGCGGAATGGCGGTCTGAAGGCTGAAACGAGGATCGAGAGTGTTTGTGGAACAACGGGGCGGATTCCCGGCGGAGCCGGGCAGGTCCGCTGCACCGGCGGGCAGGGCCATTGCGACGCATGGTCTCCCGGGTCAAGACGGTGCGCACGATCAGGCGGCGGCTGTCGCCGGCGGATTCAGGAATCTCGGGCTCTCCGCGGCGACGCTCGAAGCCGTCGATCGCGCTGGCTATACGACGCCCACGCCCGTGCAGGCGGGCCTCATCCCGCGGGCGCTGCAAGGCATCGACGTGCTGGGACAGGCCCGTACCGGCACCGGCAAGACGGCGTCATTCGTGCTGCCGATTCTCGAGCAGATGATGAAGCCGGGCCGGGGCGGCGGTCCGCGGGCGCTCGTGCTCGTGCCGACCCGCGAACTCGCCGTGCAGGTACGCGACGAATTCGAGAAGCTCGCCCACGGCACGCGCATCCATTGCGTTGCCGTCTACGGGGGCAAGCCGATCAAGGGGCAGATCGACAAACTCGCGAAGCACCCGGCCGTCGTCGTCGGCACGCCGGGCCGCGTGCTCGACCACATGAGCCGCGGCACGATCTCGCTTTCCGCGCTCGAGATCGTGACGCTCGACGAGGCCGACCGGATGCTCGACATCGGCTTCCGGCCCGACATCGAGAAGATCCTCCGTCGCTGCCCGGAGAGCCGGCAGACGCTGCTGCTTTCGGCCACGGTGCCGCCGCCGGTGGCGAAGCTCGCCACCCGCTACATGCGGGATCCCGAGATCCTCGATTTCTCGACCAACGAGATTTCCGTCGAGACCATCGAGCAGTTTTATTTCACGGTCGACCCGACGCGGAAGTTCGAGCTCCTCGAGCGGCTCCTGGAGCGGGAGAAGCCGCGGCAGGTGATCGTCTTCTGCCGCACGAAGCGGGGCACCGACAAGATTCACGAGCGGCTGTCACGGCGGCGCGGCTGGCAGCCGGGCGAGGTGGCCTGCATCCACGGCGACCTCGCGCAGAACGTGCGCGACCGCGTGATGAAGCAGTTTCGCGAGGGCACGGTGAGGGTGCTCGTGGCGACCGACGTGGTCGGCCGCGGCATTGACGTCTCGAGCCTGTCTCACATCATCAATTACGACATTCCCGAGTTTTGCGACGACTACGTCCATCGTGTGGGCCGCACGGGCCGCATGGGCCGCGAGGGCGTGGCCTACACGTTCGTCGCGCCCGACGAGGGGCCGCAGCTCACGCGGATCGAGATGCGTATCGAAAAGCTGCTCAAGCGCGACGAGATCGCAGGCTTCGAGGCCTTCGATCGGCGACCGAAGCCCGCGCCGGTGGTGAGCATCGGCGGCGGGGAGGATGCCCGCAGGTTGGCTGATGCCCAGCAGGGCGAGGCTGCCGAAAGCCTCGCCCCCGCGGCGCCACCCAAGCCATCCTCGGCGGCCCTGCTCGGCAAGGGGCGCGGCCCGAAGCGGCATCGCCGGGCGCTCTGATACCTCCGCCCGGGGTTTGACGGAAAGGATGCCATGGCAGCCGGTGGAAACTCGCGCGAGGCCGCAGGAGCCGTGTCCCGGCGGGCGATCCGTCAGCGGCTGCAAAGCCTCGCTGATGCCGGGGTGACCGACGTCCCCAAGGCCGGGCGGAGCCGATCCAGCCGGGCATCAGCGGCGCCATCAGCGGACGCCCCCAGTGGAGCCCGCGGTGCCGCGAGCCAGCCGCTCCCTCCACGCGACCGCGAAGCCGGCCTCGAGATCATCCGGCAGGAGGTGGCCGCGTGCGTCCGCTGCCCGGAGCTCGCCTGCAGCCGCACCAATACCGTCTTCGGCACCGGCCCGGCGACCGCCCGGCTCTGCTTTTTCGGGGAGGCACCCGGGGCCGACGAAGACGCCTCCGGCCTGCCGTTCGTGGGGCGGGCGGGGCAACTGCTGACCAAGATCATCGAGGCGTGCCACCTCTCCCGCGACGACGTCTACATCTTCAACGTCCTCAAGTGCCGGCCGCCGAACAATCGCCCGCCGCTTCCGCAGGAGGTCGCCAATTGCCGCGATTATTTCGAGCGGCAACTCCAGGTGATCTCGCCTGAATTCATTTGCTGCCTCGGCACGTCGGCCGCCCAGGCGCTGCTCCAGACCGACGAGCCGATCGGCAAGCTCCGTGGTCGTTGGTTCAACCACGGAACGGCCCAGGTGATCTGCACCTACCATCCCTCCTACCTGCTGCGGAATCCCGGTGCCAAGCGGCATGTCTGGGACGACATGAAGCTGCTCATGGCCCAGATGGGCGTGGATGTGTAGCAAGACGTCGATTTCCTCAAGCGGCCGGTCGTATCGATCCGATGAATTGTGTGGGTCGTCGGGGTGGGGGAACAGCCGCTGATTGTTGTCGGGGAGTGCTGGCCGAACGGCCGGTGGACCGGGAATGACGAGACGGAGTGGGGACAACCCGTCGCGGCCCGGCTTCGCCTGGGGCGCCATGCTGCTCGTGGCGGTCTCGACGGGCTGCACGATGTGCCCGGATCCGTTCGATTACTCGGGGCCGGTGCCGAATGGCTCGGCCCCGCAGAATGATTTCTGGGCGCGAAGCAACGGCATCCTGCCGCTCAACGCCACCCCTCGCCCTTGGCCCTTGATCGTGAAGGATGACGAGCAGGCGACGCCGGCGGAGCCACTGCCTGCTGTCATCGCCGAGTCACGCGACGAGACCACCGCAGCGGCGGACGGCGATCCTGGGTCGCCGGCTGAAACGCGGAGCGTCCTGCGGTAATGCTCCCGGGGCTCGATCTCCCGGTGGCGGTCACGCCTTCGCCAAGCTCGGCTCGGGCAGCCATCCATCGGGCACGACCGCATCCTTCGGGACCACCGCCACGCGGTCGCGGACGGTGAAGCGATCGCTGTCGGCGATCTCCTCCCAGCCGTGGTCGTTGACGATCCGGGCCCGGCGGCCGATCCGGACGTTTTTGTCGACGATCGCGCCCTCGATGATCGTGCCCTCGCCAATGCCCATCGGCGGGATGCCCCGGGCGGCGTTGGCGGCGATGTCTTCCTCCGCCTCGTAATAGTCGCAACCGAGGACCACCGAGTTGCGGATCACCACGTTGCGGCCGATCCGGCAGCGCAGGCCGATCACACTATTTTCGATGACGGCCCCCTGCTCGACGATGCATCCATCCGACACAAGGCTTGCCCGGATGCTCGCGCCGTCGATTCGCGACGGGGGCAGGAAGCGGCCGCGGGAGTAGATCGGCGCCTCGGCGCTCGAGAGCTCGAAGGGGGGCGCGGCGCTGGCGAGGTCGAGGTTGCACTGGAAGTAGGAGCGGATCGTGCCGATGTCTTCCCAATAGCCGTCGAAGGGATGGAGCTGCACCCGCTTCGAGCGGATCGCCGCCGGGAAGACCTCGCGGCCGAAATCCTGGTAGTCGGTCTTCGTGAGGAGGTCGAGCAGGCAGTCGCGGTTGAAGAGGTAGATGCCCATGCTGGCCATCAGGCTACGGCCCTTCGCCGGGATGCCATGCCGCTCGATCCACGCCGGATCGGTCCGCACGTGCTCGAGCTCCTCATTGGTCTGCGGCTTCTCCAAGAACCCCTCGACGCAGCCAGAATCGTCGAACCGCATGATGCCGAGCGCGGAGGCGGCGTCGTCGTGGACGGGGATGCCGGCGATCGTCACGTCGGCATTGGTGGCCGTGTGCGTCGCGAGCATGTCGGCGTAATTCATCCGGTAGAGCTGGTCGCCCGACAGGATCAACACATGCTTGATGTCGGGCTGCTGGAGATAGCGGATGTTTTGCCGGACGGCGTCGGCCGTGCCCTGGTACCAGCCGGCGTTGTCGAGCGTCTGCTGGGCAGCGAGGATCTCGACGAAGCCGCCGCTGAACGGGTCGAACGTGTAGGTGCGGCGGATGTGGCGGTGGAGGCTCACGGAGTTGAACTGCGTGAGCACGTAGATCCGCTGGACGCCGCTGTTGATGCAGTTGGAGAGCGGCACGTCGATGATGCGATACTTGCCGGCCAGCGGCACGGCCGGCTTCGAGCGGTCGCGCGTGAGGGGATAGAGCCGCGTCCCGCGGCCGCCGCCGAGCACCAGAGCCAAAACACGCTGCACGGTCATGTCACACGTCCTGAAGATGCCCCTGTCGGATCGGAAGTGGGCATCCTAAGGCACGGACAAGCGGCTCGCCAAATGCAAGTTTTGCGTGACGGCCGCGGGCACCGGCTCGCGGGCTTCAAAGGGCGCCGGGTTCAAAGGGCGCCGGCTCGCGGGCGGCAGAAGTCTCCTCGCGGAGAAACTTTCTCCTTTGACGACCTACGGAGCTTCGTTCCTCAGAAGGTCGAAAGTTCCTAACGCTCGTCGAGCTTCCGCCGACCCGCTCGCCTCCCGTTTTGATCCGTTTGCCGGATTCGGAACGGCGGGAACTAGCCCTTGATGACGAAGTTCACGAGGCGGCCGGGGACGGCGACGACCTTGACGATTTCCTTGCCGGCGAGCAGTTCGGCGATCTTCGGGTCGGCGGCGGCGGCGGCCTTCATGGCTTCGGCATCGGCGTCGGCCGGCAGGACGACGCGGCCCCGGAGTTTGCCCTGCACCTGCACCGGAATCTCCACCGTGTCGTCCTTGAGCCAGCGGGGGTCGGCCTCCGGCCAGGTGGCCAGAGAGACCGGGGCGGGGCGGCCGAGAATCTCCCAGAGTTCCTCGGCCAGGTGCGGGGCGAAGGGGGCGAGGATCGTGACAAAGGGCTCGAGGATCGCCCGCGGCCGCCGTTCGAGCGGCGTGCAGAAGTTGACGAATTCCATCATCCGCGCGATCGCCGTGTTGAATGACAGCGCGCCGATGTCGCGGGTGACCTTGTCGATCGTGCGATGGAGTTCGCGGAGTTGGTCGTCGGTCGGGGCGTCGTCGCAGACCTGCGGCGCCATCGCCACGTCGTCGGCCCGTTCATCGACGACGAGCCGCCAGCAGCGATCGAGGAAGCCGCGCACGCCGCCGACCCCGGTCGTGCTCCAGGGCTTCGTGGCCTCGAGCGGCCCCATGAACATCTCGTAGAGCCGCAGCGAATCGGCGCCGAAATCGCGGACGACCTGATCGGGATTCACGACGTTGCCGCGGCTCTTCGACATCTTGTATGCCCGACTCTCGACGCGGATCTTCGGGGCATCACGGAGGACGAAGTGCTCCCCCTGTTTTTCGACCTGCTCGGCAGGCACACGCACGGGCGAGTCGTGCTCCCCCTGCTGCCCCGCCGACACCCAGCCCCCTTCGGCCTTCCGGTAGCCGGTGAATTCCACCTCGCCGAGGATCATGCCCTGGTTCACGAGTTTGCCGAACGGCTCCGGGCACGACACATGGCCGCGGTCGTAGAGCACCTTGTGCCAAAACCGGCTGTAGAGCAGGTGGAGCACCGCATGCTCGGCCCCACCCACGTAGAGATCCACCGGCATCCAGGCCTTCTCGATCGCCGGATCGACGAACCGCGACTCGTTGCGTGAATCGAGGAACCGCAGGTAATACCAGCAGGAGCCGGCCCACTGCGGCATGGTGTTCGTCTCGCGCTGATAGCGCGTGCCGTTGCGATCGACGAAGAGCCAGTCGGCCTGGGCGCGGGAGAGCGGCGGGTCGGGGGAGTCGCCTGGCTTGAAGTCGGTGAGATCGGGCAGCCGCACGGGCAGTTCCGACTCGGCGACGGCCCTGATCTGGCCGGTGGGACGGCCCGTGGCGTCGAGTTCATGGAGGATCGGAAACGGCTCGCCCCAGAATCGTTGGCGGCTGAAGAGCCAGTCACGCAGCTTGTAGTTCACGGCCGGCCGGCCGATGCCGGCGGCCGCGAGGTCGCTTCCCACACGGGCGATGAAGTCGCGGGTGGCCAGGCCGGTGTAGCTGCCGGAGGAGACCGCCCTGCCTTCGCCGGTGAACAGTTCGCCGGACTTCACGGCGGCTCCATCGGCCGGTTCCACGACGGCCAGCACGTCGAGCCCGAACGTCGTGGCAAACTCGAAATCACGGTCGTCGTGGGCAGGCACGGCCATGATGGCGCCGGTGCCGTACGTCGCGAGCACGTAATCGGCGACCCATACCGGGATCGGCCTGCCGGTGAGCGGGTGGATCACATGCGCGCCGGTGAAGACGCCGGTCTTGTCCTTGGCGAGGTCGGTGCGGTCGAGATCGCTCTTGCGGGCGGCCGCCTCGCGGTAGGCGGCGATGGCGTCGCGCTGCCCGGGCGAGGTGAGGGCGTCGAGGAGCGGATGCTCCGGCGCGACGACCATGTAGGTCACCCCGTAGAGCGTGTCGGGCCGCGTCGTATAGATCCGGAGGACATCGCTGCCGGGCTTCTCCGGAAATCCCGTTTCAGCGCGGCCACGCTTCCAGTCAGCGAAAGGCTGCGAGCCTGCCGTCGCAATCGGGAAATCGACCTCGGCGCCGGTGCTCCTGCCGATCCAGTCGCACTGGAGCTTCTTGATGCTCGCCGGCCAGTCGAGGCCCTCGAGTTCCTTTTCCAGCCGCTCGGCGTAGGCGGTGATCCGCAGCATCCACTGCCGCAGCGGGATGCGCACCACGGGATGGCCGCCTCGTTCGCTCACGCCGCCGATCACCTCCTCGTTGGCGAGCACCGTGCCGAGCGCCGGGCACCAGTTGACGGGGGCCTCCGACTGGTAGGCGAGTCGATGGGCATCGCGGTGCTTGGCCACCGCCGCCTCGCCGGCCGCGGCGATCTCGGCGGGGATGGGCAGCTCGGCGATCGGCCTGCCCTTCTGCTGGTCGGGATCGAACCAGGTGTCGAACAGGACGAGAAAAATCCACTGCGTCCAGCGGACATACTCCGGGTCGGTCGTCGCCAGCGCCCGCTTCCAGTCGTAACTGAAGCCGAGCATCTTGAGCTGGCGGGTGAAGGTGGCGATGTTCCGCTCGGTGCTCTCCCGCGGCGGCGTGCCGGTGCGGATGGCGTGCTCCTCGGCCGGCAGCCCGAAGGCGTCGAAGCCCATCGGGTGCATCACCGTCGTGCCCCGCATCCGCTCGAACCGCGCGACGATGTCGGTCGCGGTGTAGCCCTCCGGATGGCCGACGTGGAGCCCGTCGCCGCTCGGGTAGGGAAACATGTCGAGCACGTAGGCCTTCCGGGCCGCCGGCAGTCGCGGCGTGGCGAAGGTGTCGTGCGCGTCCCACCAGTCTTGCCACTTCGGTTCGATCCGCGACGGCTGGTAACGTGGCATCGGCGAAGCGGCGCGGCGGCCGGAGAGGTGGCGGAGGGGCTCTGGCGACGAACTTCTCAGTTCGGCTGCGGATGACTCTAATTGCAGCGGCCGATTCTGAAGGAACGATTCTAATGATCCGGCGCAAACGGGCAACGAGCCCGTCGGAACCGGCCACGCCTCGAGCAGCAGGGAGTCATCCCATGAAAGCGACCGCCAAGACAGGGGCAGCGACCACCGGCACCGGGCTCGTGTTGCAGCGACGAATGCTTCGCGCCTGCCGCAGCGCCGCTCGGCGGCTGAAGGTCGCCGATTCGCTCGGCACCCGCCTCACCGGCCGCGAATTGCTCACCCGCATCTTCGCCGCCCGCAGCGTGCTCGAGCGGGTGCTCGGCGCCGACGAGAAGATGGTGGGCGTGCTCCTGCCGCCGACGGCGGGCGCGGCGATCGTCAATGCGGCGCTCGCCCTCTCCGGCCGCGTCGCCGTGAACCTCAACTATACGGCGAGCCAGTCGATCCTCGACACCTGCATCGAGCGGTCGCGGCTGAAGCACGTCATCACCAGCCCCGCCTTTCTCGCCCGCGTGAAGCTCGAGGTGGGGGATCGCATGCTCGATGCGGGAGCGCTTCGCAATCAGCTCACGGCCTTCGACAAGATCATGGCATTCGTGCATGCGACGATCACGCCGCTGCCGATGCTCGAGCGGCTCCTCGGGCTCGAGTCGATCCGCCCCGACGACGTGCTCACGGTGATCTTCACGTCGGGATCGACTGGCGACCCGAAGGGTGTCGTCTTGACGCAGGAAAACGTCGGGTCCAACGTCCGCGCGATCGACCACCTGCTGCACCTCTCGGCGGCCGACGTGGCGCTGGGCGTGCTCCCCTTCTTTCATTCCTATGGCTATACGACCACGCTCTGGACACCGCTGACGCTCGAGCCGGCCGTCGTCTACCACACCGACCCACGCGACGCGCAGGTGGTGGGCAAACTCGCCCGCGAACACCACGCCACGATCCTGATGGCCACGCCCACATTCCTGCGGATCTACACGCGGCGGACGCCGCCGGAGGATTTTTCCACGCTCGAGGCCGTCTTCGGCGCGGCGGAGAAACTGCCGAAGGAGGTCTGCGACGCATTCGAGAAGAAATTCGGCGTGCGGCCGAGCGAAGCCTACGGCGCGACGGAGCTTGCTCCGCTCGTGGCGGCCAACGTGCCGCCGTCGCGGCACGTGCCGGGACGGCCGCCCGACGCCCGCGAGGGCACGGTCGGGCAGCCGATCCTCGGCTCCCGCGCGAAGATCACCGACCGCGAAGGGGAACGGGAACTGCCCCTCGGCCAGGAAGGCTTGCTCTGGATCAGCGGCCCCAACGTCATGCAGGGCTATCTCGATCGACCCGACCTCACGGCGAAGGTGATCAAGGACGGCTGGTATTGCACCGGCGACGTGGCCGTGATCGATCGCGAAGGTTTCATCACGATCACGGGCCGCGAGAGCAGGTTTTCAAAGATCGGCGGCGAGATGGTGCCCCATCTCACGATCGAGGAGGCCGTGAACGCGGAACTCGGCGCAGCCGACGGCGAGCTGCTCGCCGTGGTGACGGCCGTGCCGGACCGCGCCAAGGGAGAGCGGCTGATCGTGCTCCATCTGCCGACCAGCCACGAGCCCCGCGACATCGTGAAACGGCTCGCGCAGCATGGCCTGCCGAACCTCTGGATTCCGTCCGCCGACAGTTTCGGCGAGATCGAGGAGGTGCCCGTCCTCGGGTCGGGCAAGCTCGATCTCAAGCGGCTCGGCGACATCGCACGGCAGCGGTTCGCGGAGGAGCCGTCGACGTGACGGCCGCGCCGCGGATCGAGGCCGTGCTCGGCAGAGCCGACGACATGCGGGCCGAGGTCTACGCGCGGCTTGTCGCTGCGGCCGCGGGCGGTCGCCCCACGCTTCGTGGCCGTCTGTCGGGGCCCCGCTGCACGCTGGCCACGACCCTGCCGACGTCGCTGCGGCTCGAAGATCTCGGGGGCACGCCGCCGGTCGCCCGGGGCATCCTCACCGAGCCATCCTATTGGACGCCCGAACTGCCGAACCTCTATCGCCTGGAGGCCGAGGCCGATGATTCAGGCGCGATCATCGCCCGCGTCGATCGCCTCATCGGCCTGCGGCGGCTCGGCGTTCGCGGGCGATCGCTCTGGCTCGACGGCAGGCGCTGGGTGCCACGGGGGCTCGCCTTGCCGGCAGCCGATTTCGAAGCGGCGGTTTTGCGGGCCGCCAGCATGACCGCCGTGATCGACGACCCGCCCGAGTCTCTCTGCGCCGCCGCCGATGCGGCGGGCGTGGCGGTGGTGGCCGTCGTCGATCACGCAGCCTCGGCGGATCATGTGGCAGAACGGATCGTCGGGTGGACGCAGCATCCCGCCGTGGCGCTCGCCGTGCTTCCGCGGGGTCGCGGCGCGGAGGCCGCGGTGCTCGGGCCATCCAAGGGCACGCTGCTCGTCGGTCTCGCCGTCGATGGCACGGCGCCACCGCAGCCCGTACCTGCCGGCATCGACTGCCTCGTCGTGCAATTGCCCGCGGGGGCTCTGCCCCACGAGGCATGGCGGGACAACGCCCCGCCCGTGCCCCTCGTCGCCTGCCGCCCGGGCGGGCCGGCTGCGGAGATCTCACGCGCAGGCTGCGACCGACTGCAGGCGGACCTTGCCGCCTGGGGAGTCGCCGCCTCGGCGGCTCCGCTCGCCTGGGATTGGGCGGGGTACTTGCAAGCACCGCTCGCAAAGTAGAACGCTTGCTCCGCAAGCGGATCTGCACCAAGTGAGTCGCCGGCTCGCGGGCGGCAGAAGGTGGTCGCTGCGCTACTCCTTCGAATCCTCGCGTTGTCCCTCGCGGACTCGGTCCAAAAGCTCGTCACGCTTCCGCCGACCCGCTCGCCTCGCCCGTTCTGTGTCGAAGCCAGCTGAGTTCTTTTTTCGTGCTGTGCTAGAGCCGTTCTGGGATACGTGTAGCGACCACTCGGCAAACCACGGACGGAGGCGAAGGGATCGGCTGAAGCTCGACGAGCATTTGGCCGCCGCGGCCACCGCGAGTCGACTTCTGCCGTCCCGAAGCCGGCGATATACGTAAGTCCGATGCGCTCTAGCCCACATACCGGGCGACGATCGCGCGGGCGCGGGATTCTTCGCGGGTGCCGGCGACGATCGCGCGGCCGTCGGCGAAGACGGAAAGTTCGATGCCCGGCTCCACCTTGGCCCGCACGAGCCACGCGTTGCCGGTGACCGGTGCGAACGCGCCGAGCCGGCCCGCGAGCGCCGCGAGATCGACGGGGACGGCGGCGGGTGGGGCCACCTGTACCGCGTCGCGACCGCAGAGCGCCGCGGCTCGGCCGGCCGTTCGCCCTTCGAGCCAGGGGAAATCACCGCCGCGGCAGGTCGGGCAGCCTTCGCGCGCGAGTGGCTCAAGATCGACCGTGCGCCAGACGCCCTCCCAGAGGTCGCACACGAAAAGGCGATTGCCCGCGCGGTCGATCTCGCCCGCGAGCAGCTTGATCGCCTCGGCCGCCTCGACCGCCCCCACGACCAGCGCCGTGGGGCCGAGGATGCCGGCCGTATCGCAGGTGGGTAGCACGCCGGCGGCCGGCGGCTCCGGGATCAGGCACCGCAGGCAGGCCGTGCGGCCCGGCACGACGGTGAGCACACGGCCCTCCGCGCCGATCGCGCCGCCGTGGACCCAGGGCAGCCCGTGCCGGCAGGCGTATTCATTGACGAGGAATCGGGCCTCGAAGTTGTCGGTGCCATCGACGATCAGGTCGACGCCCGCGAGCAATTGCTCGCAGTTGGTGGCGGTGAGGTCGGCCACGATCGCATCGATCGTCGCGGCGGAATTGATCGCCTCGAGCCGTCGCTTCGCCGCGATCGTCTTGGGAAGGCCGGCGGCCACGTCGGCTTCGTCGAAGAGCACCTGCCGCGGCAGGTTGCTCGCCTCCGGGAGATCGCGGTCGATGAGCCGTAGCATTCCCACGCCCGCCCGCACGAGCGCCATCGCCACCACACCGCCGAGCGCACCGGTGCCGACGACGGCCACGCGGGCCGCCGCGAGCCGCGACTGGCCTGCGACGCCAAGCGGCGCATAGCGGACCTGCCGTGAATAACGATCAGGATCGAAAGGCTTCATGGCAGACAGCGTACCACGCGCGGGATCGCCATTCAGGCCATGGCCGCTTCCATGATCCTCGCCTCGGTGGCCTCGGCCCGGGAGAATTCGGCGGTGAGCCGGCCCTCGGCGAGCACGATGATCCGGTCGGCGAGCGTGAGCAACTCCGGCAACTCGCTCGACGTGAGGATCACGCCGAGGCCGTCGCGACAGAGCCGGTCGATGAGCGAATAGAGCTCGGCCTTGGCACCCACGTCGATGCCGCGGGTGGGATCGTCGAGCAGCAGGATCTCGGGCTCGGTGAGCAGCCAGCGGCCGATGATGCACTTCTGCTGGTTGCCGCCGGAAAGTCCCATGATCGAGGCATGCGGCCCCGGTGTCTTCACGCCCGTGTCGCGAAGCGGTGCGGCGACGAGGGCCTCTTCCCGCGATCCGCTGAGAAGCCCGCCCACGAGCGTCCGTTCGAGGCTGCAGAGGCTCACGTTGGCAGCGACGTCGAGGTCGGGGAAGAGCCCGAGCCGCTTGCGGTCTTCCGTCACCATGGCGATCCGCGCGGCGCAGGCCTCGCGGGGATGCGTGAACCGCACCGGCCGCCCGCCGACGCGGATCGTGCCGGTCCAGGTCGGCTCTACGGCTCCGAAGATCGTCTCGAGCAGTTCCGTGCGGCCGGCCCCCATGAGCCCGGCCACGCCGAGGATCTCGCCGGCGTGAAGCTCGAACGAGATGTCATCGAGCCGGTAGCCCCGCGGGTGTTCGGGCCAGGGGAGCGTGAGGTGTTCGACCTCGAGCAGGCGGCGGCCGGGAATCCGCGGCTCGTGGAATGCATGGCCTGCGATCTCGCGGCCCACCATCCAGCCCGTGATCTCGTTGGGCGACGTGGCACCGCGGTCGATCGTCTTCACGTGCCGGCCGTCGCGGAGCACCGTGATCCGGTCGGCGAGCCGGAAGACCTCGTCCATCTTGTGCGAAATGTAGAGGATCGTCGTGCCACGCTCGCGCAGCCGGCGAATCGTCCGCTCGAGCCGGGCCGATTCCGCCTCGGTCAGGGCGCTCGTGGGCTCGTCCATCACCAGGATCCGGGCGTCGAGCGACAGCGCTTTGGCGATCTCGACGAGCTGCTGGTCGCCGACGCGGAGGCTGCCGGTGCGGTCATGCGGGGAGACCTGGCATTCGAGCGCCTCCAGCAGCGAGCCGCACTCGACGGCCATTGCCCGGTCATCGACGAGGCCGAGGCGGCCGCGCCGCTCGCGGCCGAGGAACACGTTCGCCATGACCGGCAGGTCTTCGACGAGGGCGAGCTCCTGGTGGATGATCGCGATGCCCGCCTGCTCGGCGTCGAGGGTGCCCGAGAAGAATACGGGCGATCCATCGACCTCGAGCGTGCCCTCGTCGGGCCGATAGACGCCCGAGAGAATCTTCATCAGCGTGCTCTTGCCGGCGCCGTTTTCGCCGCAGATCGCATGGAGTTCGCCCCGGCGCACGGCGAGCGTGACCTTGTCGAGCGCCACGACGCCGGGAAACCGCTTCGTGATCCCGCGCATCACGACGGCGTCGGCGGAAACGTCATGGCTCATCGGATCACTCCGCGGTGGCCGGCCGGCGCGATTCCCATGCCCGCACGATCGACAGGAGCACGAGTGCGAGCATGCCCGCCGCGAGGCCGGCGTTGCGGCCGGCGGTCATCGCGGCAACGCCCCCGCAGAGCAGACCCAGCGTGGGGATCACGCAGAGTCCAAGCCCGCCCGGCAGCAACCGACGGCCATGACGTCCCATCTGCCCGAGCTGCGAGAAGGTCACGGCGATGACGACGACCACGCCCACGATCAGCCCCTCGTAGACGTCGGCGCCGGTCTTGATGATCTTCGAAACCGCGTCGATCACGACCCGCAGGAAGATCGTGCCGAGCACGGTGCCCGGCACGGTGCCCACGCCGCCGGCCAGCGAGCAGCCACCGACGACCGCGGCCGCGATCGCGTTGAGCTCGTGGCCGCGTCCCTGGTTGACCGGGGCAGCGACCGACTCGTTGGCCACGTAGAAGAGCCCGGCCAGGGCCGCCGTCATCGCGCCGTAGCAGTAGGCGAACCACTTCACATTGTCGGTACGGATGCCGGCGAGCCGGGCCGCCTGCTCGTTGCCGCCGAGCGCGTGAAGGTGGCGGCCGAGGACGGTCCGCGTGAGGAGCAGCCAGGTGACCAGCGCCAGCACGCCGAACACCGCCACCGGCAGCCAGACGTTGTCGCGGATCGCCTTGAAGACGGGGTCGGACACGTTGATGAGTGCGCTCTTCGTGGGGGTGATCGCCGCCGTGGTCCCTTCGCAGAGGGCGCGGGCGAGGCTGCGCAGGCCGACGAGCGTGGCGAGCGTCGCGATGAACGGCGGCAGACGGATCGCGGTGATCAGCCAGGCATGCAGCGTGCCGACGAGGAAGCCGGCGAGCAGGCTGGCGGCCATCGCCACCGCCACCACGCCCGGCCCCACCGGCTTGAAGGCCATCATGGCCTGCGGGGAGAGCGCGAGCATCGTCGTGGCGCAGATCGTGCCGGAGAGTGCGATCATCGACCCTGCCGAGAGGTCGATGCCGCCGGCGATGATGACCACCGTGGCACCGAGGGCAAAGATGCCCAGGAGCGCCGTGTTGCGGGCGATGTCGCGGAGGCTCTCCAGCGGGCGGAAGAAATAGCTGTGGTTGGCATCGACGACGGCGGTGGCCGCGATGGCGGCGACGATCGCCAGCACGAGCGCCCATTCGCCCGGCCGCAGCAGCCACGATCCTCGTCGAGATGCGTCAGTGTGCGGCATCGGCGTGGCCTTCAGGAACTCGAGAGGCCCTGCTTCGCGAGCCAGTCGCGGAACGTCGAGAGCGACATCACTTCGACGCCGTCGCCTGTGAAGGCGGCCGCCTCCAGGGGCGTGCCGGTGTCGGGCACGATCAGCCGCAGGCCGGTGGTGAAGAGGTCGCCGTCGGGTTCGCCGGCCCGCGGAAACATCTCGTTCACCGTCGCCTCGTTTCCTTCGTGCAGAGCGGTGAGCAGCCTGACCGTTTGTATTCCCATTTCGAACGGATTCTGCACGACCATTGCATCGATGCGGCCGCCGGCCATGTGCTCGATCGCGGCCGCCTGGGCGTCGAACGTCACGATCGTGTGGCGGTCACGGACACCCTGTTGCTCCGTTACTTCCGCGATCGCGGGCGCGTTGTAGGCCCAGATCCCCACGAGGCCGATGAGATCCGGATGGTTGACGAGCGCACTGCGGACATTGTCGCGGGCCTTCGCGAGATCCATCTCGTCGCTCATCCGGTCCACCTCGCGATAGGCATCGCCGGCGGCCTCCTTGAAGCCATTCATGCGGGCGCGGGCGTTGTCATTGTCGGTGAAGCCGGCAAACTGGACGTACCCTCCGGACGACTTGCCGCGGCTGGCGAACAGTTGCTTCGCGGCGGCGCCGAGCAGCCGCCCACCCGCGATGTTGTCGGTGCCGATGTAATACGGCCGGGCATCGCGGAACGTCGCCCGGTTCACGTCGCCGTCGACGGTGATCACCTTCACCCCCTTCGCGGCGAGGTTTTTCATCTCCTCGACGATGGCGGCGTTCTCCGCTTGGATCACCGAGATGGCCACGCCGGCAATGTCGCTCTGACTCGCGAACTGGCGGAGTTTCTCGATCTGTCCCTGGGCGGTGCCGTTATTTTTTTCGAGGACGGCCCGCAGCCCCTTCGCCTCGAGGCCCTGCTGCTTTGCACCTTCCGCAAGCCCGGCGCCGAGCGCATCCCAGAACGGGTCGTCGCCGTTGGCGAGAAACATGAACCGCTTCACGGCTGCGCCGGCCGCCTTTTCGCTGCCGGCGTTCGGTCGTTCGGCACAGCCACCGGCCATGGCGCAGACCAGACAGCCCGTCAGCACCAGCAGGCCAAATCGCAATCGACGATAGTTGAGAATGGTTTGCATGGACGCACGAGCGAGGAGTGTCGGGATGATACGAACAAACGTCAGTAGCGTAGACCATTGCGGCGCGTATGCACCAGAGCCGGCTCTCCCGAGCCGTTGCCAGCCGCCGTCACCTCGGCGACGATGATCACATGGTCGCCACCAGCGGCCTGGGCCGTGCCACGACATTCGAGCCAGCCTGCGCCGCTGGCGAGCGCCGCCGCGCCACACGGGCTGCGGACGATGTCGAGGCCCGCGAACGGATCCTCACCGGAGGCCACTGGACGCCCGAATCGCGCCAAGAGCGGCCGCTGCGACTCGCCGAGAATCGTGATCACGAACGGCGTGCCCCCGGCGATCGCCGTGAGCAGATCGCGCGACGCGGCCACGGCCATCGTCACCGACGGCGGTGCAAATCCCGCCTGCATGACCCAACTGGCGAGCATGGTTCGGTCAACACCTTCGAGCCGCCACGAGACGATGAAGAGACCGCTCGGGATGCGGCCCAACGCCGTCGCGACGGCATCGTCAACGCGGGCGGTGGCGGCACTTTCGGAAGATGGAGAAGGCTGGGGCATGCGGGTGATCGGCTGGAAACGGGGGTTCTGGCCCGGACCAACGGCTCACGATCTTACCCTCTTTTCCCCGGTTGTGCCCACTCCATCCCACGTTGCATGGCTTGCTGTTGCTGCGCTGCCGGTATGCCGATCTCTCTGTGGCCGGGGTGGTGTGCGTCCCTAGAGTGACGCGTCTCGCCGGCGCCGGCACGGGCCACCGTGTTGCCGGTTCCCGCCGTGTTCGCCGTGCGCACCCACATGCACCCTCGACTCCTGCTCGGTTGTATCGCCGTCCTGCTCGCGGTCGCCGCGTGCCCGGCTGCCGGTCAGGCGACGATCGACCCGCCGTCGCTGCATGAGCTGCCGCCGACGCGACCGCAGGGGCCGGTGGTGCTCGACGTGCCCTACGAGGCGATGCCCCCCGCCGAAGAAGAACTCTTCTTGCCAAGCGCCGGATTTCCGGATGACTTCGTCGACCTCTGGGCGCCGAAGCCGTGGTTCTGGCAGATGCTGCCAAACAATCTCATCTACACGAGCTACCTCGCGGGCCCGAAGGAGCCGCGGATCGGCTCCGTGATGTATTACGACACCAACCCCGGCGTCTTCGAGCCAACCAAGCGCGAGGGCGTACTCTGGGACACGACGCTCGGCGGCCGGGCCTCGATCCTCCGCTACGGCTCCGACTCGGTCGTGCATCCGCAGGGATTCGAGGTGCAGATCGAGGGGGCCGCGTTCGTGCGGCTCGATCCGGAGGACGAGCGCGATTTTCGCTCCGGCGACTATCGCTTCGGTGTGCCGCTCGTCTATGGCATCGGCCGCTGGCAGACGAAGCTTGCCTACTACCACAACAGCGCCCACCTCGGCGATGAATCGATGCTGCGGTATCCGTGGTTCCCACGTGTGAACTACGTCCGCGACTGCTTCGTGTGGGGCAACTCCTACTATCTCTACGACTGGCTGCGGATCTACGGCGAGGTCGGCTGGGCGTTTTACAACGCCGGCGGCTCGGAGCCATGGGAGGGGCAATTCGGCGCCGAGCTCATCCAGGCGCGGCCGACCGGGCCGCTCGGCGCGCCCTTCCTCGCCGTCAACGGCATGTCGCGGCAGGAGCTCGACTGGGGCGGCAACGTCTGCGTGCAGGCCGGCTGGGCCTGGCGCGGCCGCCGCAGCGAAAAACTCTTCCGACTCGGCTTCGAATACCTCTACGGCTCCGATCCGCAGTACGAATTCGTCTTCTACAACCAGAATCGCTACGGCTTCGGCGTCTGGTACGACTTTTAGGCCGGATCCTCGTTGGTGTCGCACCGGCTCGCGGGCGGCAGAAGTCGCGTCGCGGTGGCCCTCGAAGACTCGGTCCAAATGCTCCGCGAGCTTCCGCCGACCCGCTCGCCTCGCCCCATGAGACCGCTTCGAACGTAGGCCGCTTGCTCCGCAAGCGGATCCCCATCGGTATCGCACCGGCTCGGGTATGATCTTCGCGATGCTGTTGCTTGCGATTGAAACGACCTGTGACGAGACGGCAGCCGCGGTGATTGCCCGCGACCGCACCGTGCTTTCGAGTGTGGTCGCCAGCCAGGATGAGCTCCATGCGCGGTGGCGCGGCGTGGTGCCCGAGGTGGCGTCGCGCGCCCACGTGGAGCGGATCATCCCGGTGATCGACGAGGCGCTCTCGCGGGCCGGTATCACCCGCGGCGACCTCGCGGCCGTGGCCGTGGCCATCAGGCCCGGCCTCGTGGGTTCGCTGTTGGTGGGGCTCGCCGCCGCCAAGGGGATCGCCGCCGCGCTTGGCATCCCGATCGTCGGCTATGACCACATCGCCGCGCATCTCTATGCCTGCCGTCTCGCCCATCCGGAGGCGAAGGTGTATCCCTGCGTGGGCCTCGTCGCCAGCGGCGGCCACACCTCGCTCTTCCACGCCCGTTCCCCGCTCGAGCTCGACCGTCTCGGCGGCACCATCGACGATGCAGCCGGCGAGGCATTCGACAAGGCGGCGAGCCTGCTCGGGCTCGGCTATCCCGGAGGCCCGTGGATCGAAAAGGCCGCGGCCGGTGGCAATCCGAAGGCCCACCGCCTGCCGCGGCCGCTCGCCGCCGACCGCGAGCGAATGGACCTGAGTTTCAGCGGCCTGAAGACGGCGCTGCGGTATCTCGTGCGGCCCCCCGGGGCGCCCGTCGACACGCCGCCACCGACGGGCCAGCGGCTCGCAGACCTGGCGGCCTCCTTCCAGCAGGCGGCGGTCGATGCGATCCTCGCGAAGGTGGAGCTTGCGATCGACCGTACCGGGTGCACGGCGCTGGCGATCGGTGGCGGCGTGACGGCCAACACGCTCCTGCGGGAATCGCTCGAGGCCTTTGGCCGCAGACGCGACATCGCCGTCTTCATCCCGCCCCGATCGCTCTGCACCGACAACGCGGCCATGGGCGCGATCGCGTGGGAGCGGCTTGATCGGGGTGAGAACGACGGCCTCGAACTCGACGTCATCCCCGGCACCGACCGCACCCGCCGCGGTGCCTAACGCAACCCGCTGACGTACATCGCCGGCTCAGGGACGGCAGAAGTCGCCTCGCGGTGGCCCTCGAAGACTCGGGCCAAATGCTCGGCGAGCTTCAGCCGATCCCTTCGCCTCCGGCTACAAGGGCGGAGCCCGTCAAGCAAAAACGGACACGATGTCTGTGTTTTGCGTGAAGACAGACAGGCACGGAGGCCTGTCGTACGAAGATCGCCAGGCCCGGAGGGCCGGCTAAGAACCAGCGGGCGGAGCCCGTCAAGCAAATCACGGCAGGATGCCGTGGATTTGCGTGTAACTAGAAGCTCGAGAACTGCTCGAATTCGTCGTAGGGGCGGTGCTCGAGGTTCACGAACCGCGTGAAGTCGTGCTGCCAGAGGAGCTTCACGTCGCCGATGGGGCCGTTGCGCTGTTTGGCGATGATGATTTCCGCCTGGCCTTTCACCCGTTCGCGATCCTCGTCGGTCGTCTGGTAATACTCCTCGCGGTGCACGAACATCACCACGTCGGCGTCCTGCTCGATGGCGCCCGACTCGCGGAGGTGGTTGAGCCGGGGCCGGTTGTCGCGCGAGGCCTCAGCCTGCCGGTTGAGCTGCGCAAGACAGAGCACCGGGATGTCGAGTTCGCGAGACATCATCTTCAACCGCCGCGCGATCCGCGCCACCTGCTCCTGCCGCGGGTCGCGCGGGTTATCCGGCTCGATCAGCTGAAGATAATCGATGACGATGAGCGACAGCCCCTGGCGCCGCTTGAGCCTTCGGGCGACGGCGGCGATTTCGGTGAGCGTGCGGCCCGGTGTGTCGTCGATGTAGAGCGGCGAGCCGCTGATCTCGGCCGATTTCTGCACGAGCCGCCGCCGGTCTTCCTGGGAGATCGTGCCGTTGCGGAGCCGATGGCCATTCACCTGCGCCGCCGAGCAAAGCAGGCGGTCGGCAAGCTCCAGGCAGGCCATTTCCAGACTCACGAAGAGTACCGGCTGCTTGACGGCGATCGCCACGTGCTCGGCGATGTTCATCGCAAACGCCGTCTTTCCCATGCTGGGCCGGGCCGCCAGGATGATCAATTCGGAGTTGTGGAGGCCCCCGCAGAGCGTGTCGAGATCGGTGAAACCGGTCTCCACGCCGCCCAGGGCGTGCTCGTGCTTCATGCGGGCATCCATCCGCACCATCACGTCTTCGAGCACCTCGTTGATCGGCTTCGCTTCGGCCGAACTGCGATGCTCGAGGATCTCGAAGATCTTCGACTCCGCGCGGGCCAGCAACTCTCGCGGCTCGTCCACCGAGTCGTAGGCATCGCGGAGGATGTCGGTGCTCGCGTCGATGAGAGACCGCAGCATCGCCTTGTCGCGCACGATCTGCGCGTAGTGCGTGGCGTGGGCGGCATGGGGCACAGCCTGCAGGATTTCCGCCAGCGCGGCCGCGCCTCCGATCCTTTCGAGATCGCCCTTCGTTCGCAGCCGTTCGAGCACGATGGTGGCGTCGATCCGCTTGCCGCCGTCGTGCAGGTCGAGCAGGTGCCGGAAGAGCACCTGATGCGCCTCGTCGTGGAAGTCTTCGGGACGGACGACGAGCGCCACGTCGTCGCAGACGTCGGGCTTCAAGAGCACGCTGCCGAGGACCGCCCGTTCGGCGTCGACATTGGCTGGCCGCTCGACCGGCAGAAGCCCGAGGCCGGCGTCGCTCGGCCCCGACTCACGGCGGCGCTGGGGGCGGCGGCTGCTCTCCACGCCAGGCCCACTGCGCGTCCCGGCAGCTTCTCTCGATGACGCCATCGATCAGCCTCCCTGCGTGACGATTCCTCGGCGAAGCGACCCTCGCTCCGCGAATGAAACCCAGCCTCTGCGGCCGTGGCTCAAGACAACGGTGTCGGGCTACTTGGAGGCAGCGTCACCACTGGACGGAACCACCCAGACCTTGAGGTCTCCTTCGACCTCCGAGGCGAGACGAATCCGGACAGTGTAAAGCCCAACCTCCCGGAGCGGACCCTGCAGGATGATCTGGTCGGGGGAGACCATGAGATCCTGCTGCTTGAGCGACCGCGAAATCTCGGGAGCACCGACTGAGCCGTAGAGATGTCCCTCGTCGTTGGCATTGGCCTCGATCGTGACGCTCGTCCGAGCCAACTCTTCGAGCAGGCTTCGCAGGCCGGCCATCCGCTCGCGGGCGATCTCCTCCAGCTTGGCGCGGTGCTTCTCCACCATCCGCTTGTGATGCTCGGTGGCAACGGTGGCCAGCCCTTGCGGGAGAAGATAGTTGTAGGCGTAGCCACGCTTCACTTCGACTACATCGCCCTGCTTTCCAAGGTGCTCGACGTTGTGAACGAGCAAGAGTTCGATGCCGCCCCTCGTGCCCTTGGGCATGTGGGAACGACTTCCGTGCAGTTGGGCAGCGGAGATCTTGGGCATTTCCTTCGTGGGCATGAGTGGCTCCTGATACGTGGTTGACTGGTGATTGTGGGCTTGCGTGTCTTGGCGTGGGCTCAGAACGGGATGTCGTCATCGGAGCCCGCCGGGCTCGAGCTTTCCATGCCGCCTGAAACAGCGGCATCATACCCTCCGGACTGATCGTATTCGTCGACCTGCGGGGCTGGGCGACCGCCGGCCGCTCGGGCCTTGGGGCGGGCGCCATCCCCCCGCGGGCCGTCGCCCCGCGAGCCGAGCAGCTGCATCCGCTCGCCAACGACGCGGAGCTTGGAGTTTTTCTTGCCGTCCTTTTCCCAGGTGTCGAGTTTGAGGCGGCCTTCGATCAGCAGCGGCGAGCCCTTGGTGACGTATTCGCCTGCGACCTCGGCGGTGCGGCCCCAGAGCGTCACGTCGACGAATGTCGTCTCCTCGACCCATTCTCCCGTCGCCGTCTTGCGGCGGTCGTTGACGGCCAGGCCGATGTCGGTGACCGCCGTTCCGTTGGCGATGTAGCGAAGCTCCGGATCGCGGGTCACGTTTCCCAGCAGGATTACCTTGTTGAAACTCGCCATGGCTCTGCCTCCTTCAGATGACTGATGCCGTTGCCGGACTGTTGTCGGGATACTGTACAACAGTCAAGTAATGTAGCCCTTCCGGCCGGGGGGTGCAAGCACCGGCCGGCGACGGCGGCCCATGAAGGGGTTTTTACTCCGTGGCGGCCGCGTGGGACGTTGCGGGGGCCGTCGAGGTCCGCCGCTGACCGGCGTCTCCGGCCAACGCGTGCTGGACGAGCGCGTCGGCGATCCGCGGCTCGACCTTCAGCACGAGCTTGCGAAGGATGTCGTCGGTGATTTCGCACTGCCGTTCGAGCGCCACCAGATTGCCGCTCGGCATCCGGAAATAGGTGAGCCAGTAGACGCCCTTCTTGTGGCCCTTGATCGGGTAGGCGAGCTTCCGCTCGTCCCACAGCCGTGAAGCCAGAACGGTGCCGCCGTGCTGCTGGATCAGGTCGACCACCTGCTGCGCCATCCCTGCCGGATCGCGGGAATACTTCGACGCGTCGAGAATGAACATCCCTTCATATACCACCATGATAGCCTTGCTCCTCGTTACTGGTTTCGTTGGATTTGTCCGAACTTGGGTGTCGGAATGGATTTCGGAATGGATTCCGTGATGGGTTCCGTGATTCAGTTGTAGCGGTTCATTGCGGCTTCGATGCCGACCGCCACCCATTCCTCGGCGGCGTCGGCCGCTCGTTCGATCGAGACATCGACCGCAGTTCTTTCCGATTTTGAAAACCGGCCGAGCACGAAATCGGCCGTCTTCCAGCCAGCCGCGACCGGGCCGATGCCGATCCGCAGCCGCGGGATGGCGTTGGTGCCCAGGCGTGCAAGCACATCGGCGAGGCCATTTTGGCCGCCCGCCGAGCCGCTGGCCCGCAGCCTGATCGTGTCGGTTGGAAGCTGAAAATCATCGCATATCACCAGGATGTCGGCATCATCGATCTTATAGAAGTCTCGGGCAGCCAGCACGCTGGCCCCGCTCAAGTTCATCCACGTCAGCGGCCACAAGAGCAGGGCCTGGCAGCCCCGTATCGTGACCTGCGCCGTCTCGCCCTGAAACCGGGCCCGGCGTGTCGGAGAACCAGAGCGGCGGGCGAGGACCTCCAACACGTCGAAGCCGACGTTGTGGCGAGTGCCCTCGTAATTGCGCCCCGGATTTCCCAGGCCTGCCAGCAGTTTCACGTGTCTGCGCCGGATAAAGCTCGCGTGGCACGGAGGCCCGCGAGGACTCGCGGTCAGCCCTCGGCCGCTTCTCCCTCTCCTTCCTCGGCCGCCTTGCGGCCGATCAATTCGGGTTCGGCGCCGCCAGGCACCGCGGCCGCTTCCTCGCCCTTCTGAGTCGGGAGGGTGCAGCTGACGATCGTCTCATCGTGGCCGCCCACGACTCGGGCGCCCTTGGGCAGATCAAGATCGTGCGCCTTGATCGTGCCGCCCAGTTCGAGCTTGCCGACCTGGGCGTGAATTTTCTCGGGGATCGCGTCGGGGGTGCACTCGATCTCGATCTCGTGGACGAGGAGCGTGACCACACCGCCGGCTCGGTGGCCGGGCGCCTCCCCCTTCATGTCGACCGGCACCTTCACCTTCACGCGGTCCGACTTGCTGACCCGCAGGAGATCGACGTGGATCGGCTCGATCCCGAAGGTGTCCCACTGGAGCTCACGGATCAGGGCGCTCTCCTTCACGGCCCCCTTGAGCTCGACGACGCGGCTGCCATGCCGCACGACGGCCTCCAGGGCCTCGCGCTTCGCGGCCAGATCAACGCACTTTTCGCCGTGGCCATACAGCACGGCCGGGATCAACCCCTGGCGGCGCAAACGACGGCTTTCGCGGGAGCCGGTCGCCTTCCGCGACACGACTTCGAGGGACTCGCTCATAGAAAACTCCTTGTTTTGAGCCCGGTATTCTGCCATCCCGTCACGAATTCGCAAGCCGTGCCCTGGAATTCCCGCGGTTTTTGGCCGTAGGGGCGACACCGGCTCGCGGGCGGCGGAAGTCGCGTCGCGGTGGCCCTCGAAGACTCGGTCCACATGCTCCTCGAGCTTCCGCCGACCCGCGTGCCTCGCCCTTCGGAGGCCACTTTACTGAAACATCATCGAAACCGATTCGTTGCGGTGAATCCGCTTGATCGCCTGGCCGAGGAGGCTGGCCACGGAGAGGACCGTGATCTGTGGCAGCGACTTTTCGGCGGGCAGCGGGATCGAATCGGTGATGATGATGCCGGCAAACGGGGCCGCCTTCAGCCGCTCGATCGCCGGCCCGACGAGCAGGCCGTGGGTGGCGGCGGCGTAGATCGCCTTCGCGCCGTGGTTGTGGACGACGTTGGCCGCCGAGCAGATCGAGCCGGCCGTGCTGATCATGTCGTCGAACATCAGGGCGATCTTTCCCTCGACGCTCGCCCCGATGATGTTCGCGCTCTTCGTCGTCTCCGCCGAGATCCGCCGCTTGTCGACGATCGCCAGCGGCACGCCGAAGCGGTTTGCATGGCCGACCGCCCGCTTGATGCCACCGGCATCGGCGCTCACCACCACCATGTCGTCGTGCGACAGGTCCATCGACTGGAAATGGTTGTTGAGCACGGGGGCGGCGTAGAGGTGATCCACCGGCACGTCGAAGAAGCCTTGGATCTGCGCGGCGTGCAGATCCATCGCGAGCACGCGATCGGCGCCGGCGCGGGTGATGAGGTTGGCCACGAGTTTGGCCGTAATCGGCACGCGGCCTGCGTCCTTGCGATCCTGGCGGGCGTAGCCGAAGTAAGGAATGACGGCGGTGAGCCGGTAGGAGCTGGCCCGCTTGAAGCTGTCGATCATCACGAGCAGTTCCATCAGGTGCTCGTTCACCGGGGGGCAGGTGGGCTGCACGATGAAGACGTCGCGGCCGCGGACGTCTTCGTCGATCTTGCAGGAGATCTCGCCGTCGGGAAACCGCCCGAGCGTGATCTTGCCCATCGGCAGGTTGAGGTAGCGGCAGATGTCCTGCGCGAGCGGCTCGTTGGCGGGGCCGGCAAAGATCTTGAGGTCGTTCATGGGCGCGAGAGGGCTCCCGGGGGGCGGCAGGGCTCGGACAACGGCGTATTTGACCGCATGCAATCAAGGGATCAAGTCGGTCTCGGCTCGCGGGCGGCCTGGCGCGACCTACCGACTCGACAGCGCATTGGCCACGGCCGCGAGTTGCTCCGGCGTGTTGACGGAGAGGGTTTCGCTGGCATCGAGGCACGGGATGGCGTCGACGACCTTGCCGGCGGCGAGCAGCATCCCGGGGCAGTCGGTGATGTAATACTCGCCCGCTGCGTTATCGGGCCGGAGGTCGGCGAGCGATTGCAACAGGTCGCGGGCCTCGAAGACATACGTGCTCATGTTGACCTCGCGGATATCGCGCTCCTCGGGCGTGGCATCCTTCTGCTCGACGATCCGCGTGAACCGGCCGTGCGCATCCCGCACGATGCGGCCGAGGCCGGTAGGATCGTCGGTTATGGCCGTGCCAAGCAGGCACGACGCGCCGCGTGCGGTGAACTCCCCCAGCAGGCCGGTCACGCTCTCCGGCCGAAGCATCGGCGAATCGCCGCAGACGATCACGACGGGCCGACGGCTGTCGGGCGGATCGCCTGCGAGCCGGGCGCGGATCGCGTCGGCCGCCGCGGCCACCGCGTCGCCCGTGCCGCGTTGCTCCCGCTGCAGGGCGAACGACACCCCCTGCACTCCCGCCAACGCCCGTTCCACCATCTCGGCCCGGTAGCCGACGACTACGATCCGGTCGTGCACGCCGGCCGCTGCCAGGGCGTCGAGCACCCAGCGGACGAGCGGCTTGCCCGCCGCCTCGAAGAGCACCTTGGGAAGATCACCTCCCATGCGAGTGCCCCTGCCGGCGGCGAGAATGATGGCGATCGGTTGAGTGTTGGGCATGGGTGGTCTGGCTCCGAGGAAGCGGTAATCTAGTCTCCCTTCATAGTCTCCCTTCAAGGGCGGCTCCAACTCCACGGGGTGTTTCCATGACCAGGAAGTGCATCGCGATCGACGGCGAACTCTCTGCATCGCTCGGGTCGCTCAGTGTGACGGCGCGGCGGCTGCGGGGCGGGCCGCGCGAGGGCGTTCTGCAGGTGGAACTCGTGGCGGGCGGTACGCGGGCGATCGTGCTGCCCGATCGTGGGCTCGGGATCTGGAAAGTGAGCTGCGGCGACGTCGAACTGGGCTGGCACTCGCCGGTGGCAGGGCCGGTGCATCCGCGGCACGTTCCGCTCGGCGAGCCGTCGGGGATCGGCTGGCTCGATGGTTTCGACGAGCTCGTGGCCCGCTGCGGTCTCGTGAGCAATGGCGCTCCAGACTTCGCGCCCAACGGTCGGCTGCTGCACGGGCTGCACGGTCGGATCGCAAACCTGCCGGCCCACGACGTGCAGGTGACGCTCGACGACTCGAGCGGCACCGTCACGCTCACCGGCGCGGTCGATGAGACGCGGTTTTTGGTCCACGACCTTCGCATGCACACACGGATCGAGTTGCATGCCGATCAGCCGCGGGTCGCCTGGGCCGACCGGGTGGAAAACCGCTCCGACCGGCCGACCACGATGCAGATGCTCTATCACGTGAATTTCGGTCCACCGTTGCTCGGAGCGGGAGCATCGCTGGTGGCCGACGTCGAGGAGGTCGCCCCCCGCGATGCCGCCGCCGTCGCCGACGTTCCCTCGTGGAATCGCTACGCCGCCCCCGAGGCTGGCCGCGGCGAGCAGGTGCACTTCATGCGGCTGCGGACCGACGCATCCGGGCGGGCGGCGGCGATGCTCGTCGCGCCCGATGCCACGAAGGCCGCGCGGCTGTCGTGGCGGGCTGCCGAACTGCCGTGCCTCACGCTCTGGAAAAACCAGGGCGGGCTCGCTGACGGCTACGTGACCGGCATCGAACCGGGCACGAACTACCCGAATCCGCGATCGTTGGAGGAGAAGCAGGGCCGGGTCGTGCCGCTCGCCCCGCATGCCGACATTTCGTTCGACCTCGCCCTCGACGTGCTGTCAGCCGATGCGATCCGCACCGCTCGTGATGCAATCACGACGCAGCCAATCGTTCACTCCCAGCCCAAGCCGGGCTGGAGTTGATTGAGACTGGCGGGGAGGCTTCTGGTGACCGGGGGCTCGCTCGTCCGAAGCAAGCGGATCCATGCGACAGGCACGAAGGCCTGTCCTACGACGAAGGCTCGCGGGTCGGCGGAAGCTCGACGAGCATTTGGATCGAGTCTTCGAGGGCCACCGCGAGAAGACTTCGGCCGCCCGCGAGCCGGCGCAGACCACTTCGGGTCGAAGTGATCTACGCCGGGCGAGGATCTGAAGCGAGTGGAGGCGAGGGGAGTCGAACCCCTGTCCCGTGATGTTTCAGCACAAACGTCTACGTGTGTATTCGGTCGATTGAAGTCTCGCCCGCGCGTCCCCGGCCGACAGGGTGCGTCACAGGCCAGCCCGGAACTTTTTTAACCCCGTCCGTACCAGGCGGTGAAACGGGGCGAGTCGGATTTGGCGACCGATTGGGAGGCCCTTCCGACTGGGGCCATCGCTCGGGGTTGCTTTGTTAAGCAGCCAGAGAGAAACGAGCTTCGGCAATTGAAGCTTGGTCGACTTTTAACGTGGCCAGCCGACCAACCACGACACGCAATCTGAACCTCTTGCCATCCGGTCGATACCGGTACGCCCCCGTTGGGTGATGGTTCGCCGACGGCTCCTTCCAAGGCCACGCTGGCCAGGGTCGATCGCCGCCGACTTTTCCATTGTAGGAAACTTCAAGGGCTGTATCGGTCGTGCCTCGGCCAGACCTGAATTTTCGCGAAAAAAACGCCCGAAATCACGCCGCGACACTTGCCGGCGGGGGATACTTGACGCAGGCGGACCACGGGCCCGCCGGCAACCCACACCCGCGCATTTGACGACGCTTTCATGGCATCCTTAGGCTTCTCCATGCTGCTGCCACGGTCCAGATCGAGCGATTCTTCCGTCTTCAAGTCCTCCGCCTTCAGGGCCTCCTCCATGCTCGCCGCCCCGTCGGTGACGTCTCGCCTGCCTCACCTCGTCGTCCTCGCGATGCTCTTCGCCGGGACCGCAGACGCGGCCGGCGCGCAGGAATGGGCCAACAAGATGTTTTCCGCGACGAGCCACAACTTCGGCACCGTCGCCCGCGGCTCGAAGACCGAGTTTCGTTTCACGTTCCGGAATCTTTACAAGGAAGACGTGCACGTCGTCGGCGTGCGGACGAGCTGCGGCTGCACGTCGCCCGAAGTGACGAAGCGCGACCTCAAGACGCACGAGACGAGCGAGGTCGTCGCGAAGTTCAACACACGGACGTTCCTCGGGCAGCACGGCGCCACGCTTACGGTCACGTTCGACAAGCCGTTTTACGCCGAAGTGCAGCTCCGCGTCGCCGGCAACATTCGCGGCGATGTCACGTTCGATCCGCCGTTCGTCGATCTCGGCAACGTGGACCTCGGCAAGGGGGCGGAACGCAGCGTGCGGATCACGCACGTCGGCAGCACGCCGTGGGAGATCAAGGACGTCCGCAGTGCGAACCCGAATTTCGAGGTGCAGCTCTCGAAGCCCACGCACACGCCGTCGCAGTCGATCTATGACCTGATGCTGCGGCTCAAGTCGGAGACGCCGGCCGGCTACGTGAAGGGGCAGCTCATTCTCGTCACGAACGATCCGCGGGCCGCGCAGATCCCGATGGACGTGGAAGGCCGCGTCGTGGCGGCGGTGACCGTGAGCCCGCAACTGCTCGCGCTGGGCACGGTGCAGCCCGGCGGCACGGCCACGAAGAACGTGGTGGTGCGGGCCAACCGTCCCTTCTGCGTGACGGGTGTTTCCTGCTCCGACGGCTGCCTCTCCTGCCCGACGAAGGAAACGCCGGCAACGGTGCACATCCTGCCGGTGACATTCCAGGCTGGCACGCTCGCCGGTCGGATCGAGCGGCAGCTCAAGATCTCGACCGACCTCGGCGAGGGGGCCGTGCCCACCGTCACCGTCCAGGCGACCGTCGAGCCCGCGGCCGCCGAGCCGCAGGCCAGCGGCCAGGCAGGGCTCGTCCGTCCGGCCGCCGTCGGCCAGACGGCAACGCTGCCGTAGGAACGTCGGCAGGAAGCGTACGACGCGGGCCGTAGGCGAGGGGTCGGCTGAAGCTCGAGGAGCATTTGGACCGAGTCTTCGAGGGCCACCGCGACGAGACTTCTGCCGCCCCGAAGCCGGCGCGACGCCACTTGAGATCCGCTGTAGGACGGGCGGTTGTGACAGGCTGAAGCCTATCCTACCGGGGGCGGTGCGAGGCGGGAATGTAGTCGCGTGGCGGGACGCCCGAGTAGAGCGAGAGCGGGCGGATGAGACGGTTGTCGCCCACCTGCTCGATCACGTGGGCCGTCCAGCCGCTCATCCGTGCGACGACGAAGATCGGCGTGAACACGCTCACCGGCAGGCCGAGCGCGTGGTAGACGCGGGCGGCGGGCCAGTCGAGGTTTGGCCGCAGTCCCTTTTTCTCGAGCATGATCCGCTCGACACGATCGGCAAGGTCTTCGAGGGCCTCGGCGGGCGTTCCGGCGGCGAGCGCCCGGCACATCCTGCCCAGGAGCTTCGCCCGCACGTCGCCGTCCTTGTAGACGCGGTGACCAAACCCCATGACCACCCGCTTCGCCGCGAACTGCTCGGCGACCCACGAGTCGGCCCGATCGATCGAGCCGATGGCGGAGAGCGTGTCGAGCACCTGCTCGTTGGCGCCGCCGTGGAGCGGGCCCTTGAGCGCGCCGATCGCGCCGACCACGCCTGAGTGCATGTCGGAGCCGGTGGAGACGATCGTGCGGGCGGTGAACGTCGAGGCGTTGAACTCGTGCTCGGCATAGAGCACGAGCGTCGTGCCGAAGATCGCCGCCTCCTCGCGCGAAGGCTTGCGGCCATTGAGCCGCTCGAGCAGCGCCGCGGCAAGTGTGCCCTCGGGCCAGGCCGCGACGGGCCGGCCCGCCGCAAGGTCCATCCACGCCGCCAGGATCGCCGGCACCTGGCCGAGCAGCCGCTCGGCCTGCACGAGGAGCGCGTCGCGCGGCCCCGGGGCCTGGTCCCGCTCGATCTGGCCGAGCAGGCTCACCCCGGTGCGGAGCACGTCCATCGGCGAGGCATTCGGCGTCTTCGCCGCGAGCCGGGCAAGGCAGTCGATCACGACCGGGTCGAGCGACCGGGCGGCCTCGTGGACGCGGCGCGAGAAGGCGGCGTGCTCGGCGGCCGAGGGCAGTTCGCCATGCAGCAGCAGGAACGCCACCTCCTCGAAGTCACCCGCCTCGGCCAGCGGCCCGATCGCATAGCCGCGGTAACGGAGATCGCCGTCGAGCGAGCAGATCGCCGTGCGGCCGGCAACGACGCCGGCAAGCCCGCGGGCGACATCGGACGCTTCTGGTTTATGGGGAGTGGCATGCATGCGACACCTCGGTGAAAGAAAGAAACAGCGACTATGTGGACCGCATCACGCGGTGTCGGTATAGCACCGGCTCGCGGGCGGCAGAAGTCGACTCGCGGTGGCCCTCGAAGACTCGGTCCAAATGCTCGTCGAGCTTCCGCCGACCCACGAGCCTTCGTCGTAGGACAGGCCTCCGTGCCTGTCACACGGAGACCGCTTGCTCCGCAAGCGGATCACTGTCGGCTCATCAGCGCCGACCCTGAGCCGGTGATTCATAGACAACCGTTTGCACTAGTTGGTGGCGGGCAGGTGTTTTTCAGGCTGTTTCGGGTCGTAGCCGAGCAGATCGTAGAGCTCCTCGCGCGACTGCATCAGGTCGAGCAGGCCCTCCTGCGACCCCTCGTCGGCGATCAGGCCGAGGCCCGCCTCGATCGCCTTCATCGCCAGCCGCAGGAGCGTGACCGGATAGAGCACGGCGGTAAACCCGTAGCCGGAAAGCTCGTCGAGCGTGAGCAGCGGGCTGACGCCGAACTCGGTCATGTTGGCGACCAGCGGCGTGCCGGCGAACGCGCGGCCCACGGTCTGAAATTCGGCCCGCGACGCGAGCGCCTCGGGGAAGAGCCAGTCGGCGCCGGCTTCGCGATAGAGTCGCAGCCGCCGCAGGCAGTCGTCGAGATCGGTCACGCCGCGGGCATCGCTGCGGCCGATGATCACCGTGTCCGGATCGCGACGGGCGGCGCAGGCGGCCGCGATCTTTTCGGCCATTTCCTCCGGCTCGACGATCTCCTTGCCAGGGAGGTGGCCGCACCGCTTCGGCCGCCGTTGGTCCTCGAGCTGGATCGCCGCGGCGCCGGCGGCCTCGAGCTTCTGAACGCATTCGGCGACGCTCTCGGGGCCGCCGAATCCGGTGTCGGCGTCCACCACCAGCGGGATTTCCACGGCAGAGGCGAGCAACCGCGTTTGGGCGACGAGCTGATCGAGCGTGAGGAGGCCGATGTCGGGCACGCCGAGGATGCCGGCGGAGAAGGCGGCTCCCGACAGGTAGATCGCCTCGAAGCCTTCTCGCTCGATAATCTTGGCGGCCAGTGCGATCGGGGCGCCGGGGATCGCAAACGTGCCCTCCTCGGCGAGCCGGCGGAGCGCCGCCCCGCGGGATGTCGGGGGCGAACGGTCGGAGGACGAGGGCATCGGTGGTATCCTTCGGGCTTGCAGGACGCGCAGACGCAGAGTCGAGATGTCAGGAGATTTTATAGGTGCGGCGGATGCAGAGCGGAAGCAAGGCCGCGGCCGTGGCCGAGATCGCGATCATGGCGGCGATCTTCGCGGCGGCCGGCGCCTGGCCCGCACCAGACGTCAACGAGGCGGTCTATCTCACGAAGGCGAGGCACCACGCCGATCCCGGCTGGGCTGCCGGCGACTTTTTTCTGGAGACACCCGACGCGCACGGCGCGTTTTACGTGCTCTTCGGCCCGCTGGCGGCAGGCATGCCGCTGGAACAGGCCGCCTGGATCGGCCGCGGGCTCGGCTGGCTCGCCCTGGCCATCGGCTTTCGGCACGGCGCCGTGCCGCTCCTCGCATTGCCGTGGGGCCGAGTCGTGGCCGCGGCGGCCTTCTCCGCGCTTCTGCGTCATACGACGATGGCGGGTGAATGGGTGATCGGTGGCTGCGAGGCGAAGGTCTTCGCCTGGGCGCTCGTGCTCGCGGCCGTGGGCGAGATCGCGGCGGCGCGATTCCCGATCGGCTGGCTCATGGCCGGCGCCGCCACGGCCGTGCATCCGATCGTCGGCGGCTGGGCGATGGTGGCGATCGCGGCCACATGGATCGCCTCGCGCGGGACGGCCGCACGGCCTTGGGATGCGATATCCATCGCCACCTTGATCGGCGGCACGGCGCTCGCGGCCTGCGGCGTGCTGCCGGCGCTTGCGCTCTCGGCCGGCGCGACCGCCGCCGAACGGGCCGCTGCGAATCGGATCTACGTCGTCGATCGCCTGTCTCATCACCTCCTGCCGGGATCGTTCGCGGAGCCACTCGTCGCCCGCCACCTGCTCGCTGTCGTGGGCTGGTGGCTCTTGGGCAGGCTCGCTGGCTCAGCATGGTCGGCTGCCTCGTCTCGCCTCCAGACCTTCACGCTCGCGGCGCTCGGGATTTCGCTGGCGGGCGCGGCGATTGCCTGCTGCGAGCCGCTGGCTCCCGGGGCCGCGCTCGGGCTGCTGCGGTTTTATTGGTTTCGGCTGGCGGACGTGATCGTGCCCTTCTCGCTGGCCGTGTCGGCCGCGGCTGTGCTCGAGGATGACGTGGCGTGCCGCCGGCTCGGGCTCCTGCCGCCATTCGCGTGGCGCGCGATCGTCGCGCTGTTGCTCTGCTTCGACGTGGCGGCGCAATCCCGGCATTGGCCGGTGTCAGCGAACGCGCTGCCGCGGGCCGATTCAAAAGTGGACGCGGTGGCCTGGTCCGACATCTGCGACTGGGTGAAAAACAACACGCCCCCCGATGCCTGCTTCCTCACGCCCCGCGGCGCCGCGAGCTTCACCTGGCGCACGGGCCGCCGCGAGGTGGTCTCTTGGAAGAACAGCCCGCAGGACGCCCGCTCGCTCGTCGAGTGGCGCCGCCGCATCGCCGACTGCTTCTCCCCTGACGGCTCGCTCGCGAACATGGAAACCTCCACCGTCGCGCTCGGTGCGGAGCGACTCCGTCGCGTCGCCGACGAATATGACGTCGATTTTCTCATCGTGCCGCTCAAGACCCTGCAAGCCTGTCGGCCCGGCTGCGTGCCGATGACGACCGATGTGCCGGCGGAGCAGGTGCATGCGAATGCGGGCTACGCGGTATTTCGTATGAAGGACGATCCCGGAGAGACATCGCGATGAGCCGCGAAATACCCCCGCAAACGCGAACACCGGTGCGCGGCGTCGCCTTCGATCTCGACGGCCTGCTCGTGAACACGGAGGAACTCTACCAGCACGTTGGCGGCGAGTTGCTCGCGCGTCGCGGCCGCACGTTCGAGGCCGACCTGCTCGACCGGATGATGGGCCGCCCGCAGCCGGTGTCGCTCCAGATCATGATCGACTGGCATGGGCTGGACGACACGATCGAGACGCTCGCCGCGGAGACCCGCGAGATCTTCGCCGGGCTGCTCGACACGAGGCTCGAGCCGATGCCGGGAGCCGTGTCGCTCGTCGATGTGCTCGAGCGCAGCGGGGTTCCACGCGGCGTGGCCACGAGCAGCGGCCCTGACTTCGCGCATGACGTGCTTGGCCGCGTGGGGCTGCTCGAGCGATTCAGCTTCGTGCTCACTGCGGCCGATGTCACGCACGGCAAGCCGCATCCCGAGATCTACCAGTCGGCGGCCCGGCGGCTGGGAATCAACGTGGCGCACATGCTCGTGCTCGAGGATTCCGCGAACGGCTGCAAGGCGGCCGTCGCGGCGGGGGCGATCGTGGTGGCCGTTCCGGGCGGCCACAGCCGTCGGCACGATTTCACCGGCGCGCGATTCATCGCCGAATCGCTCGCCGACCCGCGGATCCACGAACTGCTCGGATCGGCGTAGGACAGGCTTCAGCCTGAGGTGGGACAGGCTTCAGCCTGTCAGCGACAGGCACGGAGGCCTGTCCTACAGGTCGACGCCGAGGCGGTCGGCTTGGATTCGCAGCGCTCGTTCGAAGAGCGGGTAGGGATACTTCTTTTGTCGCTCGATCGCCCAGAGATAGGTCGAGTCGACAAGTGTGCCCGGCAGGCTTCCCTCGCGCACGAGCAGCACGACGCGCTCGATGAAACGATGCTCCTCCGGTCGCCGCGCCCGCAGGCCGGTCTTCAGCCGGTCTTCGAGGCCCGCGATCTTGCCGACGGCAGGCGGCTCGTCAGCGCGAATCGCGGCGGTCGGCATCGCGAGTGCCACGACTGCGAGGAGGATGGCTGTTGCGAGGGGCATGAGATCCCTGACGGGCCGAGGACGGACTTACAGGAAACGGGCCAGAGCGTAGCTCTTCTTTCCGGAACGCAGCACGAGCGTCGACGTGCCGGAAAGGTCGTTGCGCGTGAGACGGTGCGCGACGTCGGCGATCCGGCGGTTGTTGACGTACGCCCCGCCCTGCTCGATGGTCCGTCGCGCGGCGGACTTCGTCGTGGCGAGGCCCGTGGCTTCGAGCGCCTCGACGAGCGCCAGGCCGTCGCCCTCGAGTGCGGTCCGCGAAAATTCGCGGCTCGGGACGTCGGCGAAAATTTCGGTGAGCGCGGCATCGTCGAGGCCGCCGATCTCCGCACCGAAAAAGATGGCCGTGGCCTGCTTCGCGGCCGCGAGCCCGGTGTCGCCGTGGACGAGCCGGGTGAGTTCCTCGGCGAGCCGCTTTTGCGTGTCGCGGGCGGCGGGGTTTGCGGCCCGCAGGCCGGCGAGCGACTCGATCTCGTCGCGCGGCAGCTCGGTGAGCCGGTCGACGCAGCGGCCCGCGTCGTCGTCGTCGAGATTGATCCAATATTGGTAGAAGCGGTAGGGGCTCGTGCGGCGCGGGTCGAGCCAGATCGCGCCCGACGCGGTCTTGCCCATCTTCGTGCCGTCTGCCTTCGTGAGCAGCGGGCAGGTGATGCCGTGAAGGTCGCGGGACCGCAGCCGGCGGCCGAGCTCGATGCCGGCGGTGATGTTGCCCCACTGGTCGCTGCCGCCGATCTGCACGCGGCAGTCGAGGGCGTCGGAGAGGTGGACGAAGTCCCAGGCCTGCAGCAGCATGTAGCTGAATTCGGTGTAGGAGAGGCCGCCATCCCGCTCGAGCCGGCTCTTCACGGAGTCCTTGGCGAGCATCTGCGAGAGCGGCACATGCTTGCCGACGTCGCGCAGAAACTCGAGGTAGCCCACGCCCCGCATCCAGTCGGCGTTGTTGACGACGTGGACCGTGCGGCCCGTGGTCTCGAGAACGGCTCGGATCTGCCGCTCGACGCCGGCCACGTTGGCGGCCAGCTCATCCGGCGAGAGGAGGTTGCGCTCCTCGCTGCGGCCGCTCGGGTCGCCGATCATGCCAGTGGCGCCGCCGACGAGTGCCACCGGCTCGTGGCCCGCGTTCGCAACGCGGCGGAGCAGCATGAGGGCGACCAAGTGGCCCACGTGCAGGCTGTCGGCCGTGGGGTCGAAGCCCGCATACACGCGGCGGCCGCCGCCGGCGAGCCACTGTCGCAGGGCGTCTTGATCGGTCGACTGATGGACGAGGCCGCGTGACTGGAAGTCGGCGAGGAGGTCTGCCGCCATGCTCACCTCCACATGTCGTCGTTGGCGAAAGGATGCGCGGGGCCGGAGAGCTTCGGCTTGGGGAGCGCCTTGATCGCCTGTTCGGCCAGCCGCAGGTCTTCGCGCGACGTGATCTTGAGGTTGATGGGCGAGCCGGGGACGACCGTGACCCGCTGGCCCAGCCCCTCGACCAGCTGCGCCTCGTCGGTGGGCTGGCCGTCCGGCCGCGACGCGAAGGCCCGCACGAGCAGGTCACGTGAAAACACCTGCGGCGTCTGCGCTTCCCATAGGCCGGTGCGATCGACCGTTTCGGTGATCGTGCCGTCGGGGCCCACCCGCTTGAGCGTGCCCACCACGGGCGTCGCGAGGATGGCGGCGCCGGTGCGAACCCCAGCCTCGAAGACGCGGTCGATCCACGGGGTGGCGATACAGGGGCGGGCGGCGTCGTGGATCGCGACAACATCGATCTCGGGGTCGAGCTTTTCCAGGCCGCGCCGGACGGAGTCGGCCCGGTGAGCGCCTCCCTCGGCGAGCGTCACTCCCATGAAGGCGAGATTGGCGCCGAACTTCTCCACGAACGCCTCGCGGTCTTCCGGCGCGACGACGATCACGACCTGCTTCACGTCGGAACGCTCGAGAAACTTCTCGGCGGAGTGCAGCCAGACCGCACGGCCGGCGAGCGGCGCGAACGGCTTCTTGTAGTGGGCATCCTCGAAGCGGCTGCTCTGGCCGGCGGCGGCGAGGATAACTCCGAACGTCGGCATGGTTACGGCGCCCGCGCGGCGATCGCGCAATCCATCAGGAACCGCACCATGGCCTTGATGATCGGTTTGTCATGGATCCACAGGGCGAATGCTTCACCATGCGAGGCGTAGAGATCGACGAGCCAGGTCGGAGCTTCGGCAAGGAGCCAGCCGCGGAAGAGCAGCCAGCGCGGGTTCGCCGGACCATAGACCTCGCGAGCGACCCAGCACATGCCCATGCCCATGCCGCCGCCACCCATGCCGCCACCCATGCCCATGCCACCACCCATGCCACCACCCATGCCCATGCCACCACCCATGCCGCCACCCATGCCGCCACCCATGCCACCACCCATGCCACCACCCATGCCCATGCCACCGCCACCCATGCCACCGCCCTGGCCTGTCCCTTGGGCTCCGCCGCCGGCGAAATTGAATTGCGTCACCTGGCCGATGCCCGAGAAGAGCGGCGTGACCGTGACGCGGACGTAGCGACGGTCGGCCGAGACGACGGCGGTCGCAGACACGTTGGTGCCTTCCGGTAGCGTCGAGATGACGGGCTGGTAGCCGACGGCACCACTGCGAAAGAACGGCATGCCCGGGATGGGCTGCCCACCGGTGGCTCGCCGGCTCTGCGAAAGCGATGCCGCGGCCGCCGGGTCAGCGATGCCGCCAAGCTGCTGGGCCAGAATCGCTCGGCCGAGATCCTGTTGCACGGCCACGTCATGGGCGACCTGGGCGTCCAGGAGTGGTTCGCGGCGGCGGCCTTCAGGGAGATCGACGTTGAACACGACCTCGTCTGATCCCAGAGGAATCTGCCGGCGAAGCTTCTGCTCTCGGTCGGTGCCGCGATTGAGCGTCAGGTCTGCCGTGACCGTGTCGGCGGCAACCTTGCCGGTCGCCCGCCGCACCAAGATCCAGTAGGTGCCGGGGAAGGCATTGGCGGCGACGTAGCGTTCCCGCTGCGTGGCGCTCTTCGGGTCGACTGCCGCTGAAGTATCACCCTGCAGCGTGCCGCCGGACGCGGAGCGGGGCGACGCCAGCGAGCAGACCGTCCCGCTCGGCTCCTCGACGATGAGGTCGATGTCGGCATCGCCATTCCAGGAAAGTTCGAGTTCGATGTCGCGGATGAGTGCTTCGTCGACGGCTGCCTCGAAGGCGTCTGCCTCCGTCGCCTTTCCTTCCTGCCGGAGCCGGTCGATCGTGGCCTTGGCAAGACGTCCGGCTCGCGTGGCAATCTCCTGTTGTTCAGCCGGCCATTCATGTGCCAAAACGCCGGCGCACGACCAGCGAAGCGCCGCGGCGTCGTCGTTCCGGGCGGCAAGCGACATGGCGAGCGCATAGGCCTCGCGGCTGGCAGGATCAAGCGTTGCCACCTGCCGACACAGGCGAATCGCCTGCCGCTCGGAACCAAATCGGGCGAGGTAATTCGCCAGCGCGAGCAGGTCTGCGGGGGATGCCGCGAAATCGGCCGCCGACAGCAGTGCCCGCTCGATATCGCGTTTTGGCCGGCCGGCCGCATCAAACGCCACGGCGAGGGCCTCATACATCCACGGCTCCGGATGGCCCGCCGCGATCGCCGCCGAGATGAGATCGGCAGCCCGCTCGAAGTCGCCCTGCTTGCCGAGTTCTGCGGCCGTCACCCGCAGCCGCGCCAGGCGGGCGGCGAGTTCGCGTTCATCGGCGGGGATGATGTCGCTGCCCGAGGATTCCGATTCGGCAGCGGCGGGAGTGCCTGCAACGCGTCGACGTGGGGCCAGATATGACCGCACCGCCGCGCGCACGTCGGCCGCCTGGGTGATCGATGGCGGCAAGGCGATGTCGTCTGCTGTTCCGGCTGTCGTTGCCTGCTCGTTCGCGGGCTGCGCGGCGGGTGTTGCCGCCTTGGAAACCGAGGCCTTCTCGTTGCGGCCAATCCGGGCGCGGGCGTCCGAGATCTGGAACATGCCGCCGCCCATGCCGCCGCCCATGCCGCCCATGCCGCCGCCACCCATGCCACCCATGCCGCTGTTGATGCTACCGGCGCCACCCATGCCGCCTCCGGTCTGGAACGGATTCATGCCGCTGCTTGGGTTGACTGGCATCACGAGATCGGCCACCGGATAGACCTTCACGACGAGGTTCTCGGCCGCCTTGTCCTTGGTCGTGATCAGGAGCACCTCGTCCTTGATGAGGTAGGTCAGGTCGAGATCGCCGAGCAGCAGTCGCAGGGCCGACCGCAACGAGATGCCCGACACGTTGCGGGTCACGGGGGCTTCGAGATCGAGCCCCGCATCCTCGAGCGCCTTGGCGTCGATCTGCACCGGGATGCCCTGCGAGTCTTGGATTTGGGCGATCACGTCACGCAGTGGCGTCTCCGAGAAATCGAAGTTTTCCACTGGCTTGTTGAGCGAGTCGTAGAGCTTCTTTTCATTGCTGCCTGGATTGGCGAGATCAACCGACTTGTATTTCTCACGCTTCCTGGAGAGTTCGGCCCAGCGGCTGGCGCTTGGATAAAGGATCGGCGGCTCGTCCGGCATCGGAATGGCAGCCACATCGACGAGGTGAAGGCTGTCCATGAACCCCCGCTCCTGGTCGCGTCGGGTGCGCCAGTTTTCCGAGACGTAATCGTGGATCCGCGCCTCGATCGGGGCCATGCGGCCGACCACACGGGCGGGCATGGGCACCGGGTGATTGGCGTGGAGATCCGGGGCCTCCTGGGCGAGCTGTTCTGCGGGGAATCGCTCCGCCTCGGTGAAGACGGTCGTGGGCGGCTCGGTGCGTGCGATCACCTTCGATTCGAGGCGGGTATTGTCGCCGAGTACGGCCGGATAACGCTCCGCCTGGGCGTAGCCGACGCGGATGCCCTCCTCGACGAGCGCGTTGTAGCGCTCGGTGAGCTGCTTGATCCGGTCTTCGCGGCGGCGGAGCTCGTCGTCGAGCCGCATCCGTTCGCGTCCAATCGCGCGGCTGCGCTCGGCGGCAAGATCGCATTCCGCCTTCTCTCGAGACCGCACGATCGACTCCCGCACGCTGATCTCGATCTGGCGAGCCAGTCGGTCTCGCATCGCGGGATCGAGGTCGTCGGAGGCGAGCACGGCCCGCTGCAGGTCCTTGAGGTCGGACCGCGACTTGTCTGGATCGACTGCCATCAGTTGCCGCGCATTCCGCAGCCGCACGGCAGTTTCCTGCTCGAGCTGCTGGCCGCGCACGCGGCGCATCGCGTTGAACTCGGCAAGTTCCCGCGGGTCGCCCACGGGCTCCCTCGCGGTTGCGCCCGGATCGCGGGCCCCGGCCGCTGCCTGCGGCGCGGGCAGCGGCTCGAGCTCAGCAGCCGGCTGCTCCCCGTTTTCCTCGGCGGCATCTTCCTCCGGTGCCTGGTCGTCGGCGGGCTCTTCATCCCCTTGGAGTCTCTTGAGAGCGACCGATCGCACGAGCGAAGCATCGACGTTGTCGGGGTCGCGCCGGAGCGAAGCCACCGCCAGCCGCAGGGCGGGCCAATGGGCGCCGGCAGCCTCTGCCTGGCGGGAGAGTTTGGCAAGCGTGGCCGCCTCGCCGCGGATCGCCGTACGAGCCAGATCCAATCCCTCGCGGCCGAGGAGCGGCAGGAAGACGCCGTCGCTGTCGCGGGCGTTTCGCGCCAGTTCGACGAGGAACGCATTCTCCTGGCGGGGCTCCGCCGACGGAATCTCGACGGCTGCCGGATGGCTGCCCGCACCAGTCGAGTCTTCGAGTGACATCTCGAGGCGGCCACGATCGAGCGGGCCTTCCACCAGGATGATCGAATCACGATCTCGGCGGAGCGGCGGCAGGTGGCCGGGGAGCATCCGCACGCGGGCATCGGGCAGGTTGCTCGAGAGCATCACATCCTCCGGCCACCAGACGGGCTCCACGGCGAGGGCGCCGAGGCGGCTGCCGGCATCGCGAGGAGAGACAGACTCGTCTGGCACGAGCAGCATGCCCCCAGAAGCGTGCGCCACGGCCGCCAGGCAGGGCCAATTCACCTGGGGGCCGATGCCGATACTCGAAAAGGAGATGCGTTTCGTTCGGAGCGTCGCGAGCAGGTCTTGGAATTCGGACTGATCGACGCCGCCAGGGCTCGGGCCATCCCCCACGTAGACGATCGATCGCGGAGCCGGCGAAGCCTCGAAGAGATCGGCCGCCTCGCGGATGGCATTCGTGAAATCGGTCGATCCAAGGGGTGCCCGGGCGTCGAGCGACTCGATCGCCGTGGCAGTCTCTGTTCCCGTCGCGGCGGCAAAGCGATCGCCGAGCTGCTCGCAGGCGATGTCGACGGCGGCGACGCGGAAGCGGTCGTTCGGGCGTGCCTTTTCGAGGAGTCCCGCGACGGCTGCACGGGCGCGTTGCCGAACGTCGCCGACTTGGCTGGCCGACGTGTCGATCAGCACCACGACGTCTGTCGGCTGCGACTCCTGCGCGTTCGCTCCAGCCGGCCGCCGCAGGGCGATTGCCGTCACCGGCGGCATGGAGTCATCGCCAGGCGCGGATTCCACGAAGGAGACCGCCGCGGCCTCGGGGGCGGCTTGCAACGCTGCGCAAGGCATCGCCATGAGGGCGAAGGCGAGCAGGAACGGCAAACGGGGCGACATGATCCCTCCTGGCAGTTTTCTGGCACCGGCTTCCATGCGATCCATAACTTTCCACCCCAGAGCATATTTGCTGCCGCTTTCCGAGCCAACGTCGTTCTTGGCGGTTTTGTGGGGTGTCAGGGTCATTCTTTCGCGTGGCAACCTCGCCTTGGACCGTCGCGGCGAACCGGCGATACTCGGTTTTGAGGCCCGTCGGGCCCCCCCCAAACCTTGGATGCTCGCCATGCGAAGCCGCCTGATTTTCGCGTTTTTTTTCGTGCATCTCCACGCCGCCGCCGAGGAGCCGGGCCGGGCCTTCACGCCGGAGGAGCGGACCAATATCGCCGTCTATGAGGCGGTGAACCGCGGCGTGGTCAATATCAACACCAAGGCTACGGTCGCTTCGGGCCTGTTCCTGCTCGAGGTGCCCTCCGAGGGGGCTGGGTCTGGAATCGTGCTCGATAAACAGGGGCACGTGCTCACGAATTTCCATGTGGTCGAGGGGGCCAAGGAGATCCAGGTTCTGCTCTTCGATGGGGCGTCACATCAGGCCGCGCTCGTGGGGTTCGACCCCGCGACCGACGTCGCGGTGATCAAGGTCGATGCGCCACACGAAGCGCTCGTGCCGGTGACCTTCGGCAGCTCCGGCGACCTTCGCGTCGGTCAGCGGGTCTTCGCCATCGGCAATCCGTTCGGGCTCGAACGCACGCTCACGACCGGCATCATTTCAAGCCTGAATCGCTCGCTGCCGACGCGAAGTGGCCGCACGATCAAGTCGATCATCCAGACCGACGCTGCGATCAACCCGGGCAATTCCGGCGGCCCGCTGCTTGACAGCTCGAGCCGCCTGATCGGCATGAATACGGCGATCGCCAGCCGGACCGGGCAGAGCTCCGGCGTGGGGTTTGCGATCCCGGTGGGAACGCTCGCCCGCATCGTCCCCCAGCTCATTCAGCGGGGGCGGGTGGTGCGGCCGGACGCCGGGATTTCCAGGGTCTATCAGACCGATCGCGGCCTGCTCGTGGCGGCGCTCGCGCCCGAGGGGCCGGCCGAGCGGGCAGGCTTGCGAGGCTTTCGCGTGGTCCGCGAGCGGCGGCGGCAGGGGCCTTTTGTCGCGGAGTTTGAGCGCGTCGACCGGGCGGGGGCCGACTTGATCGTCGCCGTGGCCGGTCAGGCTGTGAAAACGGCAGACGATTTTCTGTCCGCGATCGAGTCGAAAAACCCGGGCGAACAGGTGCTCATCACCGTCGAGCGCGAAGGGCACGCCCTCGACGTGCCAGTCATGTTGGATGCCGAAAAATAGGGTTGCGCCGAGCAGGAAAATGGTCGGGGCCAAAGTGTCCGCCATTTACGTTCGGGCAGCGAATGGCCGATTTTCAACAGTCCGCGGCGGGGGTGTTGACCTCCGGGCGGTCGCTGGTAAATTCTTGTTCTCTGGCCAATCGCTCCACGAAAGTGAAACGGTTGGCTGGAGCGTTCTTTGACAATTCGGCAGTTGATCTCTTTCGGTTTCGGCCGGCACGCGATCGTGTGACCGGCACCGACAGGGCCTTTTTGCATTCCGTTCATTCGGCATCGCAGGCTGGCCCGCGTCGGGAACCATGTGAGTAACACAGACAGATCGAATGACTTCGATTCAGTCGCATCGCACAACTCTCCGCGGGAACGTGGAGAGATGACGATTCAACAAATTGAAGGGTTTGATTCTGGCTCAGAGTGAACGTTGGCGGCGTGGATTAGGCATGCAAGTCGAGCGAGAACCGTAGCAATACGGGGACAGCGGCGAACGGGACAGTAATGTGTAGGTACCTACCCCTGGGTCCGGGATAGCTGCGGGAAACTGCAGGTAATACCGGATAACGTCTCAGGACCAAAGGTGTGATTCCACCTGGGGAGGGGCCTGCATCCTATTAGCTAGTTGGTGGGGTAACGGCTCACCAAGGCAACGATGGGTAGCGGGTGTGAGAGCACGACCCGCGTCATTGGGACTGAGATACTGCCCAGACACCTACGGGTGGCTGCAGTCGAGGATCTTCGGCAATGGGGGAAACCCTGACCGAGCGACGCCGCGTGTGGGATGAAGGCCTTCGGGTTGTAAACCACTGTCAACGGGGAGGAAATGCAGGTGGGTTCTCCCATCTGTTTGACCTATCTGTGGAGGAAGTACGGGCTAAGTTCGTGCCAGCAGCCGCGGTAAGACGAACCGTACAAACGTTACTCGGAATTACTGGGCTTAAAGGGTGCGTAGGCTGCGCGGAAAGTTGGGTGTGAAAGCCCTCAGCTCAACTGAGGAATTGCACTCAAAACTACCGTGCTCGAGGGAGACAGAGGTAAGCGGAACTCAAGGTGGAGCGGTGAAATGCGTTGATATCTTGAGGAACACCGGTGGCGAAGGCGGCTTACTGGGTCTCTTCTGACGCTGAGGCACGAAAGCTAAGGTAGCAAACGGGATTAGATACCCCGGTAGTCTTAGCTGTAAACGATGAGCACTTGTTTGAAGGGTCCTCCATAGCCTTTCAGACGTAGCGAAAGTGTTAAGTGCTCCGCCTGGGGAGTATGGTCGCAAGGCTGAAACTCAAAGAAATTGACGGGGGCTCACACAAGCGGTGGAGGATGTGGCTTAATTCGAGGCTACGCGAAGAACCTTATCCTAGTCTTGACATGTATGGATTAACCCTGTGAAAGCAGGGCCACGCCTTCGGGTGGAACATACACAGGTGCTGCATGGCTGTCGTCAGCTCGTGTCGTGAGATGTCGCGTTAAGTCGCTTAACGAGCGAAACCCTTGTCTCTAGTTGCCAGCGGGTAAAGCCGGGGACTCTAGAGAGACCGCCGGTGTTAAACCGGAGGAAGGTGGGGATGACGTCAAGTCCTCATGGCCCTTATGACTAGGGCTGCACACGTCCTACAATGGAGCGCACAAAGGGATGCAAAACCGCGAGGTCGAGCAAATCCCAAAAAACGCTCCCTAGTTCGGATTGTAGGCTGCAACTCGCCTACATGAAGCTGGAATCGCTAGTAATCGCGGGTCAGCATACCGCGGTGAATGTGTTCCTGAGCCTTGTACACACCGCCCGTCAAGCCACGAAAGTGGGGGGCATCCGAAGTCGCTGAGGTAACCGCAAGGAGCCAGGCGCCTAAGATGAACTCTGCAATTGGGACTAAGTCGTAACAAGGTAGCCGTAGGGGAACCTGCGGCTGGATCACCTCCTTTCTAAAGGAAACCGCCGACGCATCTCTTCGGGGATGCCGAGGCAACCAACAGACGGAACGGTTGAGCCCGGTGCTTGCACCGGTGATTCATCCTGGAAGTCTGTCGGATCAAGAGTCAAAAGGCCGCAAGGCCTTGAAGACACATGTGGAGACATGATCGTGCCGGATTCGCCGTCAGGTGAATCCGGTGTGCCGTCGAAAGAGATCAGCCTGCCAGCGGGAAACCGCTGGTGGGCAAACTGCCAAACGATCAGAGAATTGTGACCCGCCTGGGCTCGGCCGAGCCCAGGCGGGTTTTTTTATTCACAACGCCGGTTACCATATCGCCCATGAGCAAGCAGACGATTTCTGGTGTGGCCCCTCCGAGTGTGTCGGAAGCCACGGTCATGACCGTGTGGCCCTCCGTTGGCTCGACGGGGCTCGGCCAGGCGCTCGGCCGCCTCTATCGGATCAAAACGGGCCTTGGACCATTTTCCTTTGGGCGGCTCGCGCTCTTGGCGACGATCCCCGTCGGCATGATGCTGTATCTCTCGCTGCGGCTGCCCTGGGCGCTGAAGCGCTACCGCCTGACAAATCGCCGCGTCTGCATCGAGCGCGGCATCACGCCGCGGGTCGAGCAGTATGTCGATCTCGACCGGTTCGATGCGATCGATCTGGTCGTGCAGCCGGGGCAGGAGTGGTATGACTGCGGCGACCTTGTCTTCCGCCGTGGGGCGATCGAGACATTGCGTTTGCCGGGCGTCAGCCGTCCGGAGCCCTTCCGCCAGACGTGCCTGAAGGTGCGTCAGTCATATGTCGGCGTGGCTGCCGCCCGCTCGGCGTGACAAAAAGGTGTCAGGACTCTTTTCCAGATCAGGCCCGGAAAAGAGTCCTGACACCTTTTTGCTGTGTCACACCACGCGGCGGTTGGCGACCGGGCCGCGGGCGGCGATCGCCGCCTTGATCGAGGCGCGGGCAGAGTCGTCGAGGTCGCATGAGAGTGCCTTGGCGTTGATCGTCACCTGCTCGGGCGAAGTCGCGCCGAAGAGCACGCTCGTGATGCCCGGCTGCTCGGCCGTCCAGGCGAGCACGAGATCGGGCAGGCTGCAGCCGAGGCGGGCGACGATCGGCCGAAGGGCATCGACGAAATCGATGTTGCGCTGGAATTCGTCGCCGTTGAACATCGGATATTTGTGCCGGCTGTCGGTCGTGGGGAATACCGTATCGCGGCGCATCTCGCCGGCCAGGAGCCCCTTCATCAGCGGCCAATAGACCACCATGGCGACGCCGTGGCTTCTGCACCACGGGAGAATCTGGCGTTCGATCTCGCGCTGGAGCATGTTGTAGTGCATCTGGCAGGCGGCGAGCGGGCAGGCGGCCGCAAACGCTTCGAGCTGCGCGAGCGAGACGTTGGAGACGCCGATCGCTCGGGCCTTTCCAGCTGCGAGCAGCCGGGCGAGTTCGCCCGCCGAATCCTCGATCGGGATCGCGGGGTCGGGGGCATGGAGGTAGAGCAGGTCGAGCCGGTCGGTTTCCAGCCGCGCGAGGCTCTCGTCCACTTCCGCGCGGATCCGCTCGGGGCGGCCATCGACGCTCTGCCTGTGCGGCGGACTTCTGGTGGCATCGGATTCCCAGTGGATCCCGCATTTGCCCGCGAGGAAGACGTTTTCGCGGCGGCCGCGGATCGCTGCGGCGATCGCCCGCTCGCTCTCGCCGTGTTCGCCATAACAGTACGCGGTGTCGAGGTGGCGGATGCCGGCGTCGATCGCAGCGCGGACCGTGGCCGCGGCCGCCTGCGGCGTGATCCCCTCGCGGGTCATGCCAGACAACGGCCAGCAGCCGAGTCCCAGCGGACCTGCCGGCACGGAGGCGGGGCCAATCCGCTGCGGCGTTGCGTTCATGCCGCTCCTGCCCGGAATGCACCCGATTGCAGGAACGCGGCCACCAGGTCGGCGGCATCGCGACGAAACAGGAGCCCGGAATGAAACGTCGGGATCGTGGCGTGGGCGTGCGGCACGTCGGGATGCGTGCTCGCGTCGGAGACGAGCGCGTCCCACTGCGCCGCGATCACGCCCAGATCGATGCCCGCCGGCATGGGAAGCGAGTTGACGAGGCTGTCGTGGGCGGTGGAGAGCTCCGCCACCGGCTTGAACACGCGGCCAAACGTGCCGGCGGCCATGGTGGCCACGAAGGAGCCCTTGTTCGGCGGCGCGAGCATCACGATGCGGCCCAACTTCCGCGGGCGGAAGCGGTCGAGCGCGGCTCTGGCGATGATGCCCCCCATGCTGTGCGTCACCAGGTGCAGGGTGTCGGTGGCCGGGTTGGCGTCGAGCGCTTCGAGCTCTTTCGCGAACCTCGCCGCGTGGACGAGCAGCGAGCAGCGCATGTTCCAGTATCCCCAGGCCGTTGTGGCGTAGCCCTGGCGCCGCAGCCGCCAGCCGAGCGGGGCGAGCATGAACGTATTGGCGAGGTAGCCGTGCACCAGCGCCACGTGCTCGCGGCCGGCTGGGGTGCTCATGGCCGCCGCATCGCCGGGGCGGGGCAGCAGTCGAGCGGGCAGACGTCGTGGTTGGCGGGCAGGCTGCCGATCGCGACCCGCTCGGCTTGGGCGAAGTGCCGCTCGGCGATCAGGTCGCGCACCATCCCCACGAAGGCCGGGTCGGTGCCGACCGTCGCCGCGCGAATCATGTCGATGCCGAGCTCTTTGCAGAGATCGGCCGCTTCGGTGTCGAGATCGTAGAGCACCTCCATGTGGTCGGAGATGAAGCCGATCGGCGCGATCACCAGCTGCCTGATGCCACGGGCATGCAGCTCGCGGATCGCGTCGCAGATGTCGGGCTCGAGCCACGGCTGCGTCGGCGGGCCGCTGCGGCTTTGGTAGACGAGGCGGGCGTCGGCCTCGCCGGCCTGCTCGGCCACCAGCCGCGTCGCCTCGGTGAGCTGCGTGACATAGCGGCAGCCATCGGCCATCGACGACGGGATGCTGTGGGCGGTGAACAGCACCGGCACGCTCCGCCGAGCGTCCGCCGGGAAATGTTCGAGCGCCCGCCGCACGTTGGCGGCCATCGGCCCGACGAACCCGGGGTGATTGAAGAACACGCGAATCTTGTCGATCTGCGGCGCGCGGTCGCCGAGGGCCGCGCAGGCGGCGGCGATGTTCTCCCGGTATTGGCGGCAGCCGGAATAGCTGCTGTAGGCGCTCGTCACGAAGGCGAGCGCGCGCTTCACGCCGGCGTCGGCCATCTCGCGGAGCGTGTCGGTGAGGAGCGGGTGCCAGTTGCGGTTGCCCCAGTAGACCGGCAGGTGCGGACCGCGCCGCTCGAGTTCGGACTTCAGGGCCGCCAGCAGCGCCCGATTCTGCTCGTTGATCGGGCTCTTGCCGCCGAAGTGGTAATAGTGCTCGGCCACCTCGAGCATCCGTTCGCGCGGCACGTTTCGTCCGCGGAGCACGTTTTCCAGAAACGGAATGACGTCATCCGGACCGTCCGGCCCGCCAAACGACACGAGCAGAATCGCGTCGTAGATGCCATCAGCCATGAAGAGCCTCGAGGGCACTGTTGAAAAGCATTCAAATGACCCCACGGGGACTCGAACCCCGGTTACAGCCTTGAAAGGGCCGTGTCCTAACCGCTAGACGATGGGGCCTCTGGTGGCGCGTCGGTTCAGTGCGAACCGGACTTCACAGTTGTAACGCGCCGATCCGCTTCAGGAAATGGCGTCGTTCGTCGGCGGACCGGAGTCTTCCGGACCGGGGGAGCGACCAGCCGGGATCTGATCGGCGGCGGCATTGGAAGCAGATGGGGGGATTTGCGCGGGAGAGCCGAGTTGGATATCCAGCGGCTCGCCGCGGGCGATGGCGTCGTAGACCTCGCGCCGATGCACCGGCACTTCCTTCGGCGCCTCGACACCGAGCCGGACCTTGTCGCCACGGATTTCAACGACGACGATCGTGATGTCGTTGTTGATGACGATGCACTCGTCTTTTTTCCGCGACAGTACCAGCATGAACCCTTCCTTAGGCGTGCTGCATCAACGCCGGAACGACCACCCGAAGAGGCGGCCCGCTCGACTCAAACCTCTTAAACTGTAAAGGTTTCCGATTCATCGTCAAGCAAGACCCCGCCGGCCGACCGGGAGAAATCACGGTAAAAACGATGGTCCCGGCCAGCCGGACCCACGTTCTCGACGGTATTTTCGCGTTCGCATCCCCTCAGCCGGGGTGGGTGCGCCGCTCCGCGCCGACCGGGACGCTGCCGCCCCCGCCATCCCCCGGACATTTTGGACCGCCGCTTGTTGGCTGGAAGCCGCTTCCTATACTCTCGCCGGAGAGCACTCATGAGAGACTGGTTTCGCAACTTGTTTTCGGCCGTCGGCACCGTCCTCGAGGGCATGCTCGTCACGCTGCGGGTTTTTAGCAGCACCTACGATCAAAAACGCCGGACGTTTACCGAGCACTTCGAATACCCGGAGTTGCCGGCGCCCGTGGCGGCCCGCTACCGCGGCTTCCACCGGTACGATCTCACCACGTGCATCGCCTGCGACCAGTGCGCCAAGGCCTGCCCCGTCGATTGCATCTACATCGGCAAGGAGCGGGTGACCAACGGCAAGGGCTTCCGCGTGAGCGGGTTCACGATCGATTATTCGAAGTGCATGTTCTGCGCCCTCTGCGTCGAGCCCTGCCCCGTGGACTGCATCTTCATGGGCTCGACGCTCGACCTGAGCTGCTACAGTCGCGATGGAACGATGGTCGACTTCGCCCGCCTGCCCGTCGACGTGGCCTGGGGGCGCTCCACCATCAATCCGACGGCCGTCGCGGCGTCGAAGGTGATCGTAGAGCCGGTCCACGGCGGACCCAACCAGTAACGTTTGCCTCGTATCGCCTGCCTCGTGTCGGCTCCCGAGACTCCTCATGCATCCCACGCTGATCGCCGGTTATGTCGCCCTCTTCGTCGCCCTCGGCGCCGCGTTTCTCTGTGTGAACCTGCTGGTGGGCTGGCTGGTGCGGCCGCGCGAACCCAACCGCGAGAAACTCGAGGTCTATGAGTGCGGTGAGCCGGCAATCGGCTCGAGTTTCGTGCAGTTCGACCTGCGGTTTTACGTGGTGGCTCTGCTTTTCATCATCTTCGACGTCGAAGTGGCACTGTTTTTTCCGTGGGCCACGGTCTTCGGGAAGGCGGTCGAACTGACCGATCCCTCGTTCGTCGCCGTCCAGGCCGACGGCGCGACGCTCACGCCCGCGGCGGCCGGCGTCATGCGGGAACTCGGGGTGCGGGAGCCGGCCGTGCCTGCGATCAAGCCAGAGGCGGCTGTTGTCTCCAGGCTCGAAGCGACCCGCGGGGATCGCTCGCTCGCCCAGGTCGAGGGGCAGTGGTCGGTCGCGCGGGCCGGCAGCCTCTTGGCTCGGACGGCCGTGGTCGACATGGCGGCATTTTTCGCCGTGTTGCTCGTGGGGTTTGCCTACGTGTGGAGCCGCGGCGACCTTGATTGGGTGCGTGCTGTGTCGGCAGAGCGGGCCGCGGCGAAGTAGACCGATCACTCAGACGGATCATCAGAGGGCATAGGCATGGCGACGCGTGGTCCGGGATTCCTCGACAAGCTCGAATCAGCGCTCCCCGGGGCCGTGGTTGGCCGCAACCTCGAGGCGATCGACCCGTGGATCGAGGTCGCCCCTGACCGGCTCGTGGACGTCTGCCGCTGGCTGAAGGCATCGTCGGAGCCCCGGTTCGACGCGCTCGAGTGTGTCACCGCGGTCGATTGGTGCGAGCCCGATCCGAAGAAAGCGGCGAAGGTGTCGTGGCAGCCGCACATCGAGATGGTCTACCACCTCTGGAGCACGTCGGCCCGCGTGAGCCTGGTGCTCAAGGTGAAACTGCCCCGCTGGAAGGGCGACGCGCCGGGCCAGTTGCCCGAAATACCGAGCGTCGTCGGCGTCTGGCGGACGGCCGATTGGCACGAACGGGAGGTCTTCGATCTCTCGGGCGTTTCGTTCACCGGCCACCCAGACCAGCGGCGAATCCTCTGCCCGGAAGACTGGGAGGGATATCCGCTCCGCAAAGACTACGAGATGCCGCTCGACTATCACGGGATCAGGGGCCGCTAGCCATGTCGCAATTCAACGAGTCTACCGGTCAACAACTGCTCGACGACGATCCGCGGATCATCGAGTTCGACGTCCGCACCGACGAGATGCTCGTCAACATGGGCCCGCAGCATCCGAGCACCCACGGCGTGCTGCGGCTCGTGCTTCGCACCGACGGCGAGATCGTGTCGGAGGTCGAGCCCCACATCGGCTACCTCCACCGCTGCGCCGAGAAGATCGGCGAGAACCTCTCCGCCCGCCAGTGGATTCCCTACACCGATCGGATGGACTACCTGGCCGCGATGAACATGAACCTCGGCTGGGCCCTGGCCGTCGAGAAGCTCATGAAGCACGAGGTGAGCGAGAAGGCCCGCCACCTGCGCGTGCTGATCGCCGAGCTGGGGCGGATCGCCAGCCACCTGGTCGGCATGGGCGCCTATGGCCTCGACCTCGGCACGTTCAGCCCGTTCCTCTACGCCTTCCGCGAGCGGGAAAAGATCCTCGACCTCTTCGAGGAGGCCTGCGGCGCGCGGCTCACCTACAGCTATATCACCGTCGGCGGCCTGACGGCCGATCTGCCTCCCGGCTGGATCGAGAAGTGCGAGGCCTTCCTCGATCAGTTCGAGCCGGTGATCCAGGAATACCACGCGTTGCTCACGACGAACGCGATCTTCGTGAAGCGGACGGCCGGCATCGGCGTGCTGTCGCGCGAGATGGCGATCGATTACGGCTGCTCGGGCCCCGTGCTCCGTGGCAGTGGCGTCGATCAAGACATGCGGCGAGACGGCGAGAGCATCTACACGGCGATGTACGACGGCTACGCCTTCGAGGTGGCCGTGCAGAAGGACGGCCGCTACCCCCGCGATCACACCTATCCGGCCGTGCCGGCAGACGCGGTGCTCGGCGATTGCTGGCACCGGTTCTTCGTCCGCATGGTCGAGGTGGTGCAGTCGATGGATCTCGTGCGGCAGGCCATCGACCGCTACTCCGCCTGCAAGGGCCCGCTCGGCGAGCCGCTCAAGCTCGCGGAAAAGATCCCCGCCGGCGACGCCTACCTCGAAACCGAGTGCCCCAAGGGGCAGATGGGCTTCTATCTCGTGGGTGACGGCTCGCCGATCCCGTGGCGTGTCCGTGCACGCTCGAGTTCGTTCTCGAACCTGTCGGTGCTCCACGAGCTCTGTCGCGGCTGCCTGATCGCCGACGTGCCGGCGATCGTGGGAAGCCTCGACATCGTGATGGGCGAGATCGACCGGTAACTCGCCCAAGCCGGCTGCAGGTGCCCCGTACCCCATCGCCGAACTGCTGCGCAGGTGAAAACCACCCGCATTCGGAGCCAAGGGAGGCATGCTCGAATCTGTGATCACGCAAAGCATCGGCATCCTGCCGATCTTTGCTTGGCGGGCATCCGCCCGCTGGTGCTGACCCGGCCCTCCGGGCCTAGCCATCGAAATGGTCCTCAACGACTCCCTTCTTCTGCGCGTGCCCACCGACCGTCTCCGCCGAAACTGCTGAGCGCCTACGAATCGGCGACTGAGCACCTCCAATACGGGAGGCTTCGGGTGACCCGTACCCCGCTCGCCGGCGTATGCTGACAAGCGCAGCCAGGATGGCGAAGCGCCGTCAGCATCCGAGCGAGCGGAGGGCAGGGATGCCCGCAGCGAGCGTCCGGAGAGCGGGGTACGGGTCACCCGAAGCCGGATTGGGCGAGTTGGGCCTGCTTGGCCAAGGGACTTGTGATTTGTCGCGGAGTAGGGCAAACTTCGTGCGAAATTTCACGATGTCGGTTTCGGCCCGGGAAAATCGTGGTGCATGGCTGATTTCCTGATTCACTCCATCGGTCTCCCCGAGTGGCTGGCGTGGACGGTCATGGCCGGTCTCGCCGCCTTCTTGATCCTCAACGTGATCGCGGGCGGGGCGCTCGTGTTCATCTGGGCCGAGCGGAAGATCGCCGCCCGCATCCAGGATCGCTTGGGCCCGACCCGCACGGGCGGCCGGTTCGGCTGGCTCCAGTCGCTCGCCGACGGCATCAAGCTGCTCGCCAAGGAAGATCTCATGCCGGAGGGGGCCGATGGGCTGCTCTTTCGGATCGCTCCCTACGTGAGTTTCTGCGCGTCGTTTTGCGCGTTCATCGCCCTACCGTTCGCCTTCGACTTCGTGGGACAGCGGCTGAATGTCGGCGTGTTTTTCGTGATCGCCGTGCTCGGCCTCGAGGTCTTCGGCGTGATCCTGGCCGGCTACGCTTCGGCCTCGAAGTGGTCGCTCTTCGGCGCCATGCGCGAGGCGGCGCAGGTGGTCAGCTACGAGGTGCCGCTGGGCATGTGCGTCGTCGTGCCGGTGATGCTCGCCGGCACGATGGATCTCGTCACGATCGCCGAGAAGCAGGCGGGCTGGTTCACCAATTGGTATCTGTTTCACGATCCGTTCACGTTCGTGATCTTCTGGGTGTATGTCACCTGCGCGGTCGCCAGCGTCAATCGCGCGCCGTTCGATCTGGCCGAGGCCGAGAGCGAGCTCGTCGCGGGCTTCCATACCGAATATTCGGGGCTCCGCTGGAGTTTCTTCTTCATGGCGGAATATGGCTCGATGTTTCTCGTCAGCGCCCTCGCCGCCATTCTGTTCCTCGGTGGCTGGAATGGCCCGATCCCGATCGCCAAGCTCGTGGGGCTGAGCGAGGGAACAGGCGACACGGCGCACTATCTCGTGCGGCTTCTCGGGCTCGCCAACCTGCTCGTCAAGGCCACGCTCGGCGTGCTCCTGATGATGTGGGTGCGCTGGACGCTGCCGCGGCTGCGGATCGATCAGGTAATGACGACGTGCCTCAAATACTGCACGCCGATCGCGGCCTTAATGTTCGCCGGCGCCATGCTCTGGCAGCTCGCGTTGCCGGGCGGCCTGGTGCCTGGGCTTTCGCGGCCGGCGGGTGAGGTTCGCGAGGGCTGGCTCGAGGGGCCTGGCGGCAGGGCGGTGCGGCCGGTGGCGGCTCCGGACAAGAACGTGGCGCAGGTGCAACCATGACGGGTCTCGCGCTTCTGGCGGCGATCAATTTCCACACGCTCCTGTTCCTGCTCTTCGCCGGACTTGCCTGCGGCTTCGCCATCGGCGTCGTGCTCGCCGACAACGTCGTGCGGATGGCGCTCTATCTCGTGCTCTCGCTCGGAGCCACTGCCGGGCTCTTCTTCCTGGCCGGCGCCGAGTTTCTCGGCGCGATGCAGCTCATGATCTACGTCGGCGGCACGCTCGTGCTGCTCGTCTTCGGCGTGATGCTCACCGCCCAGGCGCCCTTCGTGTCGATCAAGACGTCGACCGGCGACCGCGTGCTCGCCGGGATCGTCGCCGCGTCACTGCTCGCGCTGCTGCTGCAGGCGGCGTTTTCGGTGGATGCCTGGAGGCGGCCAGCCCTCGGCGAGGTCGCGCAGCCGTCCGCCACCCCGCTGGGCATGGCGCTGCTCGGCGCCCGCGTCGACGATCCGGCTGCCGGTGCGCCGGCGATCGCCGCGCGGAGTGGCTACCTCTTGCCATTCGAGATCGTCTCGGTGCACCTGCTCGTCGTCCTGGTCGGCGCCGCCTATCTCGCCCGCGCCAAGCGGCGGCGGACGCCCCGGGCGATCGAGGTCGCGGCGTCGGTCGTGGAGCCGCGGGTGGCTCGCGGCGCAGCCACGGGCTCTGCATCGGCGCTCGTCGGGGGAGGTTCGCGATGACGTTCGGCATCGAAGCATGTGTGGCGCCCGTTTTCGCGGCCGGCCTGCTCGGTGAGCCGGTCAGCGTCACCCACTACCTCGTCGTGGGCGCGATCCTGTTCACGGCCGGCATCGTCTGCATGGCCGTGAAGCGGAATGCCCTCGGCGTGCTGATGGGGATCGAACTGGTGCTCAATGGGGCGAACGTGAATTTCGTCGCCTTCGCCTCTCCCTACCTGCGTGGCGAGGGTGCCGTGTCGCTCGGCCTCGACGGCCAGGTGATCGCGCTCTTCGTCATCCTGCTCGCGGCTGCCGAAGCGGCGGTCGCGCTCGCCATCACGCTCAATTTCTACAACAACCACTCCACCGTCGACATCGACCGCGCCGACGACCTGAAGGGCTGATCGCCCGCAGGCCCGTCGCCGACGATCATTGCTCCACGATCATTTCCATGGACCTCGCCTCCCAACTCCCGTTTCTGCTCGGCCTGGCCTGGCTCGCGCCGCTCGCGTCGTTCGTGGCGATCCTGTTCTTCGGGCCGCGGATGGGGCACCACGGCAAGAATGCCGCCTGGGTGGCCACCGCGGCGATCGTGACGTCGCTGGTGCTCTCGCTGGCTGCCTTCGGTGCCTGGCTCGGGGCGCACCCGGTGAAGGCCGTGGGCCACGGCGCCCATGCCACGGACGCCGCGCATGGCGATGTCCACGGCGATGCGCATGCTGGCGATCACGGTGCCGGGCATGGCGGTGATCATGGCCATGCCGCCCACGTGCCGCAGGCCTATTCGGGCGATTGGTACACGCTGTATGAGGGAGGCAATCTCAAGCTCTCGATTGGCTGGTACATCGACGCCCTCACGGTGCTGATGTTCGTGGTCGTGACGTTCATCGCCACCTGCATCCACATCTATGCCTCCGGCTACATGCACGACGAACTGCACGATGTCACGGACCACGAGGTGCATCTCTCGGGCGGCGGCCACCTCCATCGGCCCGGCCGGTTCCCGCGGTTCTTTCAGGCGCTGTCGCTCTTCTGTTTTTCGATGCTCGGCATCGTCATCGCCGGCAATCTGGCGATGGTCTTCATCTTCTGGGAGCTCGTGGGCATCTGCTCGTGGTTTCTGATCGGCTTCTATTACGAGCGCACGAGCGCCTCGAATGCGGCCAACAAGGCGTTCATCGTCAATCGTGTGGGCGACTTCGGCATGCTGATCGGCCTGATGGCCCTGTGGGGCGCGCTCGGCACGCTCCACTTCGCCGACACGCCCGCGGCTGATGGGACCGGCGCCGCTCGCCCGGGGCTCTTCAGCCTGGTGCGGCCGGCGGCTGATGGGCACGCGATCAAGGTGCCCGATGGCATGGTGAAATTCGCCGCCGCCCGCGAGGTCGCCACGATTGCCGCGGGGAGCGCCGCGAAGCCGGCCGAGGCTGCGGCGGAGGTGGCTCGCAAGGTCGACGACTGGCGGAGCATGGGGTTTGGCAAGTGGCTGCTCTTCGTCGCCGGCGTCGGCATCTTCTGCGGCTGCGTCGGCAAGAGCGCCCAGTTTCCGCTTTTCGTCTGGCTCCCGGACGCGATGGAAGGGCCCACCCCCGTCTCGGCGCTCGTCCACTCGGCGACGATGGTGGCCGCCGGCGTCTACCTCGTGGGCCGTTTCTTCCCCGTGCTCACGCCCGACGTCCTGCTCGTGATCGCGTATGTCGGCGCGATCACGCTCTTCATCGCGGCGACGATCGCGCTGGTCGCCAACGACATCAAGCGGGTGCTCGCGTACTCCACCGTGAGCCAGCTCGGCTACATGATGCTCGCGCTCGGCGTGGGCGGCTGGTCGGCGGGGCTCTTCCATCTCGTGACCCACGCCTTCTTCAAGAGCCTGCTTTTCCTCTGCTCGGGCTCCGTGATCCACGCCTGCCATACCAACGACATGCGGAAGATGGGCGGTCTCGCCCGCGTGATGCCCTGGACGGCCGGCACGATGCTCGTCGGCTGCCTGGCGATCATCGGGGCGGGCATCCCATTCGTGATCGGGCTCTCCGGCTACTACTCGAAGGACGCCATCCTCGCCCAGGCGCTGTCGTTCGCGCGGGCGAATCCATCGCACTCGATCCTCTATCTCGCCGTGGCTGGTGGCGCGTTTCTGACGGCGTTCTACATGTTCCGGCTCTGGTTCATGACGTTCGCGGGCCAACCGCGGGATCATCACGTGGCCGATCACGCCCATGAGTCGCCCGCCGTGATGGTGGCGCCGCTCGTCGTGCTCTCCGTCTTGGCCGTCGTCGCCGGCTGGACGTTGCCCGGCGGCTTCGGCCTCGCGAATCTCCTCGAGCAGGCGCGGCCGGCCGGGACCGAGGCGACGACCACGGGCGGCTTCGTCTTCGGCAGCCTCACCTATCCCGCCGAGCATGAGAGCCACGAGGGCGCGATCCACGTCACGGCCACGCTGACCGCGTTCGCCACGGCGCTCGCCGGCGTGGTGCTCGCGGCCCTGATGTATCTCTGGCGGATCGTCTCGCCCTTCGTCGTGGCGGCGATGTTCAAGCCCGTCTACAGGTTCCTGGCAGGCCGGTGGTACTTCGACGAGCTCTATCACGCGATCTTCGTGGTGCCGGTGCTCGGGATCGCCAAGCTCGCCAGCGGGACCGACCGCGGCGTGATCGATCGGATCATCGACGGCCTTGCCTGGGGCACCCGGCAGATCGCCGGCATCGACGCCTGGATCGACCGCACGCTCGTCGACGGCCTCGTCAACGCCACCGCGACCGCCACCTGGAACGCGGGCCTCGAGCTCAAGAAGCTGCAGACGGGCCATCTGCGGCAATACGTGATGTTCATCGTCGTCGGCACCGTGGCCCTCTTCGTGCTGGCAAGCCTTCTCTTCCGGACGACCGTCGCGGGTTAAACAGAACAACCAGCTTCACAGAACAACCAGCTTCACAGAGCAACCAGGTTCACAGGACAACAAAGAGCGCCGTTTATGGATCCCACCGCTTCCCTGACGCAGCCCGCCCTCTGGCCCTTGTCGGCGATCGTTTTTCTGCCGGCCGTCGTTGCGGCGTTTTTGTCGCTGCCGATCGTCCCGAAGGCCCGCGAGGAATTCATTCGCTGGACCACCCTGCTGACCACGGCCGTGGTGTTCGTGCTGTCGCTGTGGATGGCGTGGCCGCAGCTCTTTGGGGCGACCGGCCCGGCGCAGTTTCGGCTCGGTGATCCGGGCATGCAGGCCGTCGTGAAGCTGCCCTGGATCAAGGCGTTTGGCATCGAATATCTCCTTGGCGTCGACGGCATCAGCATGCCGCTCGTCGTGCTGACGACGTTCCTCTCGATGCTGGCGGCCGCCGCGAGCTGGCCCATCACGAAGCACGTGAAGGCCTACCACGTGCTCTTCCTCCTGCTCGTGACCGGCATGCTCGGCGTCTTCGTGTCGCTCGACTTCTTCCTCTTCTACGTGTTTTGGGAAGTGATGCTCCTGCCGATGTATTTCCTGATCGGCATCTGGGGTGGTCCGCGGCGGGAGTATGCCGCCATCAAGTTCTTCCTCTACACGCTTCTGGGCAGCGTGCTGATGCTGCTGGCGATCCTCATGCTCTACTTCACGAGCGATCTGCGGCTACTCTCGGACGAGCAGCTGCTTGCCTCCCACGTGGTGAGCCCGGCGCTCGAGGGGGCCGCGCGGGCAGACGCGATCGCGGCGGTCAAGACAGCCAAGGAACCGGTGCACACGTTCAACCTGCTGGCCCTGGCCAAGCTCGGCCAGTTGCCGAATTCGCCGTTCGCGGCGGCCTCGCTCTGGGGCATGAGTCTCGAGAAGTGGGCCTTCCTGCTCCTGCTGATCGGGTTCGTGATCAAGGTGCCGGTCGTGCCCGTGCATACCTGGCTTCCCGATGCCCACGTCGAGGCGCCGACCCCCATCTCGATGATCCTTGCCGGCGTCCTGCTCAAGCTCGGCGGCTACGGCATCCTGCGGATCTGCTATCCCATCTGCCCCGGCGCCGGCCTGGCCTTCGCCTGGCTCGTCTGCGGGCTGGGCGTCGTGTCGATGGTCTACGGGGCCTTCGCGGCGCTCGCGCAGAAGGACTTCAAGCGGATGGTGGCCTACAGCTCGGTGAGCCACATGGGCTACGTGATGCTCGGCCTCGGCGTCTGGAGCGCGGTGGCCGGCCACGAGTATCGCTGGGACGCCTGGGCGCAGGGCGTCAACGGCGCCATGTTCCAGATGCTCGCCCACGGCATCAGTTCGGCGGGCATGTTTTTCATGGTGGGCGTGCTCTACGACCGCGTGCACCATCGCAACCTCGAGGAGTTTGGCGGCATCTTCAACCGCATGCCGGTCTACAGCGGTCTCGCCGTCGCGGTCTTCTTCGCGGGCCTCGGGCTGCCCGGGCTCTGCGGCTTCATCGGCGAAGTGCTCGTCACGCTCTCGAGCTGGAATTACAGCCGCGTGCTCGCCGTGATCTCGGCGTTCACCGTGATCCTCACGGCGGCCTACATCCTGTGGGCCATCCAGCGGGTCTACCTGGGGGCCGAATACAAGGGTCCGCACGGCGACCACCTGACGCCGATCACGCCGCGCGAGCTCGCGATCGCGACGCCGCTGGTCTTCTTCGCGATCCTCTTCGGCGTGGCGCCGCAGATCATCTTCAATTACATCACGCCGACGGTGAACCGGCAGGTCGAGACGCTGGCCGACTGGACCCGCGACGTGCACGACGCCGCCGCGCCGGCTCCGGCCGTGGCGAGCCACGGCGCCACCCTCCCGGCGCAGCGTTGACCGGCTGACGGGCGACCAGCAACCACCATCGGGGAAACAGACACGTGAATCTCGGGCCGCTGCTCACGAACCTGCTCAACGACACCGTGGCCGTGTCGCTGCCGCTTTTCCGCCCCGAGCTCGCGCTCGCCGCCACGATCGTGCTGCTTCTGCTCTGTCGGATGCTGCCGGTGCTGCGGCACCTCGACTCGGCCGTCGTGGCCCTCGGCGGCGTGGGCTTCGCGCTGTGGTATGCCTGGAGCGACCTGCGGGGCCTGCCCGTGGGCGACCTGGCCGCGGGGCGGCAGGAGCTCTTCACGGGCCTGCTCGTGTTTGATTCGCTCACCGCCTACGTGCGGTTCCTGCTGATGGGATTCCTCGTGCTCTACATCCTCTTCACGCGGGTGTCGGGTATTCCCGACCGCGAGGATGGGGCCGATTTTTACTCACTCGTGCTCGGTTCGACGCTCGGCATGTGCCTGATGGCCTCTGCCAATCATCTGCTCATGCTCTTCATGGCGGTGGAGATGGCGAGCGTGCCCTCCTATGCCCTGGCCGGACTGCTCAAGGGCCGCCAGGCGAGCTCCGAAGCCGCGATCAAGTATGCGGTCTACGGCGCGGGCGCCGCGGGCATCATGCTCTACGGCCTCAGTCTCCTCGCCGGCGTGCTCGGCACCTGCCATCTGCCGAGCATGGCCGTAGAACTGTCGCGTTTGGCCGGCGCGGGGGCGGCGAGCGGCACGGTGATGGTGCTCTCGCTCGGCGGCTTGATGGTCGCGGTCGGACTGGCGTTCAAACTCTCGGCGGTGCCCTTTCACTTCTGGTGCCCCGACGTTTTCGAGGGGGCGGCTGCCGAGGTGGGCGCGTTTCTCTCGGTGGCCAGCAAGGCGGCCGCGGTCGCGCTGTTGCTTCGCGTCGCCTTCGGGCTCGGCGTCGAGGAGTCGCGGCAGTTCATCGTCTATCTCATCGCCCTCATGGCCGCCGTCACGTGCACGCTCGGCAATCTGGCCGCCTACGGGCAGACCAACATCAAGCGGCTGCTCGCCTATTCCACGATCGCCCACGCGGGCTACCTGATGATGGGCGTGGCGGCCGCCGCGGCCATGGCAAAGGCCGACCCGGCCGGCTCCCGCGCCGCCGTGACGGCCGTCGCCTTCTATCTCGGCACGTATCTCTTCATGAACCTCGGGGCATTCGCGATCGTCGCGTTCCTCCGCAACACGCTGCGGAGCGAGGAGATCGCGTCGTATGCCGGTCTCGTGCGGAGCAGCCCCGGCATCGTCGTGGCGATGGCGGTGGTGCTCGTGAGCCTGATCGGCCTGCCGCCGCTCGCCGGCTTCATCTCGAAGTTTCTCATTTTCTCGTCGCTCGTGGAGGCGATCTCGAAGGGCATCGAGCGGCCGCTCCTGCTGGTGCTGCTCGTCGTCGGCGGCCTCAACACCGTCATCAGCCTCTTCTACTACCTCCGCGTGCTGAAGGTGATGACGTTCGATCCGCCCCCGGCCGAGCGTGCTGCTCCGGCGTTTCCGCTCGTGTCGCTGCCCGGCGCCGTGGTGACGGCGCTCGTGGTGCCGGTCGTGGTGTTCGGCCTGTTCTGGTCGGGGCTCTACGCCTGTGCCCAGCTTGCCGGCGCGTTTGCCTCCTGATGCCGCCATCCAAACCATGCCGCTCATGACCACCACCAACCCGCTCGTCCGGCTCCTCTCGACGCTCGATTCGTCGTTGGCCATGTATGTGGCCGACGCGGGCATCTGGTCGTATCCCGGCGACGAGGAGATCAAGCTCGCGATCGCCGATTTCGTCGGTGACCAGCGGAGCATCATGGAGCGGGCTGGCACGATCCTCGAGGAGAGCGGGGAGGCGACACCTCGGCATGCCTATCCGATCCAGTTCACTGCCACGCACGACCTCGACCTCAAGTCGCTCGTGCCGCGGATCATCGGCGGCGCCCGCCGGCAGGTCGGCGAGCTCGATGCGGTCATCGCGGCCGGTGGTGATCCTGTCGCGATCGACCTCGTCCGCGAGGCGAGGAGCACGACGCACCGCCACGCCGACATCCTGGCACAGTTGGGCTCCCGGCCGCAGGCCGCTGCCTCTTGATGGAATTCTTCGACAGCCATTGCCATCTCGACCCGATGCGCTACGGCGGTGATCTGGCCGACGTGCTCGCCCGGGCCCGGGCCGCTGGCGTGACGGGCATGACCGTGATCGGCACCCGCGCCGCCGACAGCGAGGCCGCCGCCGAACTGGCCGCCCGCGAGGCCGGGATCGCCAGCGCCGCCGGCATCCATCCCAACGACGTCGCGGAGATCGAGGACGACGAATGGGATCGCGTGACGCGGCTGCTCACCTCGGGCCGGGCCGCCGCCGTCGGAGAGACCGGCCTCGACTGGTATCGCGACGCGGCACCGCGCGAGCTGCAGCGAGACTACTTCGATCGCCACATCCGGCTCGCGCAGCAGCTCGGCCTGCCGCTCGTCGTGCACACCCGCGACAGCATCCGCGACACGCTCGACACGCTGCGCGAAGCGCTCGCGCGCGGCCCGTTGACCGCCATTCTCCACTCGTTCACCGGCACGGCGGCCGAGGCGGCCGAGGCGGTCGAGCTGGGCTGCCATCTCGGCTTCGCGGGCATGGTGACCTTCCGCTCCGCCCCCGATCTCCGCGGCGTCGCCGCGACTGTCCCGCTCGACCGGCTGCTCATCGAGACCGACAGCCCGTTCCTCTCGCCCGAACCCCTCCGCGGCCGTCGCAACGAACCGGCGCATGTGGTCCACACGGCCCGCTGCCTGGCGATCGCACGAAACGAGCCGCTGGAGACGCTTGCCGCCGCCACGGCCGACAATGCCCGGCGGCTCTTTTTTGGCCACTCGTTTTTTCCCTGAGGAGAATCCCCGATGGTTCGCACGCCCAGCACCATGCTGCCCCTCGGCACGACGGCCCCGGACTTCAGCCTTCTCAACGTGGATGGCCGCACGGTGTCGCTCGCCGACGCGGCCGGGCCGAAGGGCACGGTCGTGATGTTCATCTGCAACCACTGCCCGTTCGTGAAGCACGTCGCCGACCAATTGGCCGCGCTCGGCCGCGACGTGATGCCGCTGGGCATCGGCATCGTCGCGATCAGCTCCAACGACGTCTCCATGCACCCGGCCGACTCGCCGGAGCAGATGGTGCACGAGGCGGAGGACCGCGGCTACCCGTTTCCCTACCTCTACGACGAATCGCAGGAGGTGGCGAAGGACTACCACGCCGCCTGCACGCCCGACTTCTTCCTCTTCGACGCCTCCCGGAAGCTCGTCTACCGGGGTCAACTCGATGCGAGCCGGCCCGGCAACGAGATCCCGGTGACGGGGGCCGACCTGCGCGCGGCGATCGACGCCGTGCTCGCCGGCAGGCCCGTGGCCGCCGAGCAGCGGCCGAGCCTCGGCTGCAACATCAAGTGGAAGCCGGGCAACGAGCCCGCCTATTTTTCGGTGTAGCGCGTGGATCGCTCGGTGAGGCCTCAACACGCCCAAACCGCCTTCGGGTGACCCGTGCCCCGTCGCCGGACCGCTGCGCAGGTGAAAACGACCCGCATTCGGAGACGGTCGGTAGGCATGCTCGAATACGGTCGTGTTGAGAGTTTCAGTCTCGTGGGTTTTGATCAGGAGCCAATAGTCCTCAACGACTCCCTTCTTCTGCGCGTGCCCACCGACCGTCTCCGCCGAAACTGCCAGACCTGATTCGCCGTAGGACAGGCCTCCGTGCCTGTTCCAGACAGACAGGCAGAGACGCCTGTCCTACGAGAACGGAGGCTTCGGGTGACCCGTACCCCGCTCGCCGGCGTTGCTGACAAGCGAAGGCAGGATGCCGAGAGCGCAGTCAGCATCGAGCGAGCGA
>JBKDMX010000022.1:0-5720 GCA_046343855.1 Planctomycetia bacterium | reverse complement strand
GAGAGACTAGAGCTACTGGCCCACGTGCCGCTCGACACATTCGCCGTGCCGATGCTGCCGGCGGCATTGCCGAGCCGCACAATCGTGTTCGTGACGGATCCGCCCGTGACGTTGAGTGTTCCCGTGCCGCTGTCGCCCACGAAGAGAAAACTGCTACTTGCCCACGTGCCGCTCGAAATTGTGGCGATGCCGACGCTGCCCGCGTCGGTGCCCAAAACGCCAGTCGAGTTGGTGACGCTACCGCCCGTGACATTAAGCGTACCGGTGCCGGATTGGCCCACAGTCAGGTTGCCGCTGTTGGCCCAAGTGCCGCTCGAAACTGAGGCTGTGCCCGCGCTGCCAGCGTAGTAGCCCAGATTACCAAACGAGTTGGAGACCCTACCGCCCGTGACGTTGAGCGTGCCGGTGCCGCCGGCCCCTACGTAGAGATCGCTGCTGTTCGTCCACGAGCCGCTCGACACTGTAGCGGCCCCGACGCTGCCAGCGAAGTAGCCCAAAACGCCAAGCGAGTTGGTGACGCCACCGCCCGCGACGTCGAGCGTGCCGGTGCCACTGGAGCCGACTATCAAATTGCCGGTTCCGCTTCGTATCTGAAGCAATCCTGCAGGAGCAGTCGTCGTGAAATCCAAGACGACGGTATTCTCAAAGACGCTCGTTCCAGTCAAATTCAGCGTTCCCGTGTTCGTCAGTGAGAGTGCACCCGTTCCCGAGATGGTGCTGGAGATCGTGAGCAGCCTCGGAGCGGACTGGTTGAATCGCAGCGTCCCGTTCGCCACCACGTTTCCCGTGACGCTGGCACCGTTGTTGAGCACCACGGTGTCGCCGGGCGCGATCGTTCCCCCGGCCCATACGGACGTGTAGGTCGTCGTGGCAGCGGACGCCGAGCCGGCGCGCAGAATCGCACACGCGACCAGCGCGGTGAACAGGCAGCGTGCACCAACAAAACGCCGAAAAGGGATGGTGGGGCAATGGCAGGGTGATGAGCGTTTCATGAGCGGGCTCCGACGGGCAGCGAAGGATCGACGAGGCGGCAGGCCGGCGCGGACGATTGCCCGCACAGCCCTCCAATCTCACTGGCGACAAACGCCGCAACGTTGGGGAAGCCCACCCCCGAAAAGGGACGAAACGGGACTCAGCAGGGACGAATTGGCCACGCGGGGGCCGGCCAGGGCTCCGCGGCGGGGCGCGCCCGACGCGGCCGCGGGGGTGGCGGCCGCAGGGTGGGGTAGACTGCCCGAGCGGGAGGAGTCGTTCGGGCCGCTCCGCGCCGAAGGCCGAGGACGGCATGCGTGGCAGCCCAACGCTTATGCTTCGGGCTTTTTGGGTTTTGAAGTTGCTTCGCTCGACTATGGACGCTCGTGACACGATCCAGGCCCTGCTCGCTTCCGCCCGCAGCGGCGCGCCCGACGCGCTCGGCCGGATCTTCGAGGTGGCCCGGGGCCACCTCCTGCAGGTGGCCGAGCGCGAGCTGCCGCCCGAGCTGCGGGCCAAGCTCGGCCCCTCCGACCTCGTTCAGGAGACGGCCATCGAGATGCATCGCGATTTCGCGCGGTTCACCGGCACGACGGCCGACGAGTGCTTCGCGTGGCTGCGGCAGATTCTCCGCAACAATGCGGTGGATGCCGTCAGGCATTACCGTGACAGGCTCAAGCGCAACGTGGATCGCGAGGTGAGCCTGACGGAGAACCCGGAACTGGTCGACGATGCCCTCGTTGACCAACACCGTTCGCCCGATGCATCGGCGATCCGACGCGAGGAGGCCGATGCGGTCGCGCGTGTGTTCCCCAGGCTGTCGGCGGAAGAGCGGCAGATTCTGGAACTGCGATACTGGAGTGGCATGTCGTTCCCCGACATTGCGACCCAGTTGGGGCGGTCGCCCAAAACGGTGCGAAAGCTCTGGTATCAGGCGGTCGAACGGATTCATCAGGAACTGAACGCAGCCGGCGTCGGGGTGGCGGCTTCGGGCGACCCTCGACCTTCCTCCCCATGACGCAGCAGCCGCATTCCCAGCCTGCCGATGAAGCCGGTCCCGAGGCGGCGGTGGACCACGCCGTCGCGCTCGACGACTACCTCGGCGGCTTCGCCGCCGATCTTGATGCATCCGCCGGCATGGCCCTGCTCGACACGCTGCTCCTGCTGCGGCAGAAGGCGGCTGCCGACGGGGCGGTGCCGAAGGTTCCCGGCGCGATCCCCCCGAGATCGATCGGCCGCCACGCGATCCTGCGGCCGGCGGGCGAGGGGGGCTTCGCGACCGTCTGGGAGGGCTTCGATACGGTCCTCCGGCGGCCCGTGGCGGTGAAGGTGCTCCGGCCCGAACTGCTGCTCTCCGCCGATGCCCGCCGCAGGTTCGTCCGCGAGGCCGAGATCGCGGCCCGGCTCGTGCACCCGCACATCGTCACGATCTTCGAAGTGGGCGAGGACGACGGCCGCGAGTTCATCGCCACGGAGTTTTGCTCAGGCGGCAGCCTCGCAGGCTGGCTGCAGGCGCACCCGGATCCACTGCCGCCGCGGGAGGCGGCGCGGCTCGTGCGGGCGATCGCCGGCGCCGTCGCCTGCGCGCATGCCGCAGGCGTCGTGCACCGCGACATCAAGCCGGCGAACGTGATGCTGCTGCCGGCGCCGGTAGGAGCGGAGCCGTTGCTATGGACATCGCAGCGTGACGCCGACGGCGCGGCGACCGTCGGGCTCACGGCGAAGCTTGGCGACTTCGGGCTCGGCAAACTGTACGACGGTGACGCCGCCGCCGATCCGCTCACGCAGCTCACCCGCACGGGCGCGAGCCTCGGCACGCCGGCCTGGATGGCGCCGGAGCAGATCGACCGCTCGTTCGGCCCCGTTGGTCCCGCCGCCGACGTGCACGCCCTCGGCCTTCTGCTCGACCGGCTGCTCACGGGCCGCGCGCTTCGCGGCAGCGGTACGACCGCCGAAACCTACCGACAGGTGCTCGTCGACGACGTGCCGTCCGCCGATCGCATCGTGCGCGGCGTGCCGCGCGACCTCGCCGCCGTCTGCATGAAGTGCCTCGCGAAACAGCCCGCCGAGCGGTATCCGTCGGCCGCGGCCATCGCCGCCGACCTCGATCGCTGGCTCGCTGGCCGGCCGACCGTGGCCCGGCCACTCTCGGCCGCCAGCCGCGCGGCCGTGTGGATCCGCCGTCGGCCGGTGGTCGCGGCGCTCGCGGCGGCGGCCGTGATCGCGAGCATCGCCGCGGGCTGGGCGGGAGTCGCGCAGGTGAAGGCCCAACGCGAGGCCAGCGCCCGCGCGAACGAGGTCCGCAGGCAGCAGGCGGTGGCGGAACTGCGGCGCGGGTTCGAGGCGCTCGAGGCGGGCAACGTGGATGGGGCGCTCGAGCAGCTGGAGAAGAGCCGCGCAAGCGACCCGCCGCTCGCGGCGTCGCTCGCCGGCCGCTGGCTCGTGCGCCGCACCCACGGCGAACGGGCGATCCTCATGCAGCCCGATGGACGGGCGGCCGCAGATCGCCCTCGCGACCTTTACACGATCGCGATCGCGCCCGACGGAACCTCGGCCGCCGTCGCGGCGGCGGATGGATCGGTGCGGCTGCTGCGCAATCTCTATGGCGCGCCGTCGATCACGGCCGTCGCCGCCCACGACGAGGTCAACGAGGTCGCGTTCTCGGCCGATGGCACGCAGCTCGTCACGGTAGGCCAGGATGGCCGGCTGCGGTGGTGGAGCGTCACCGAAGCGGGATTGGTCGCGGCGGGCGGGGCCGATCCGGCCGCCGGCCCGCTCTATGCGGCGGCCTTTTCGCCCGATGGCCGCTCGATCGCCTGCGGCGGCGCCGATCGCGTCGTGCGACTCGTGCGGCTCGACGAGCCCGACCGCGCGGTCGAGTTGTTTCGATTCGAGCCGCCGGCAGGCCGGTCGCCCGATGTCGAATCGCTCGTGTTCACGGCTGACGACACGGTCGCCGCGGCCTGCGGCGACATGATCGTGCTCATCGATGCCAAACACCGCCGCGTCGTTCGCGAACTCGACCTGCCGTTCACCGGCAATCGTCAGGCCGTGCTCGGCAGCCTGGCCGTGTCGCCCGACGGCCGCCGGCTGCTCGCCTGCGGCACCGACACCAAGGCCCATCTCTGGGATCTCGCCACGGGGCGGATCGTCGTGTCGCTGCCGGCTCATCCCGCGTGGGTGCAGGGCTGCTGCTTCGTGGGCACGGGCGACCGCGTGGCGACCGCCTGCCGCGACGGCGGGATCCGGGTGTTCGACGCTGCGAGCGGCGCCGCGCTCACGCGTCTCATGGGGCACGTGGGCCGGGTATGGGCCGTGGCCTGCGAGCCCGCCGGCACGCTCCTCTCCTGCGGCGCCGACGGCACCGTCCGCCGCTGGGATCCGGCGGATGATTTCGAGACGGCGATGCTCCGCCCGATCCCGATCGTAGGGGGAGAGATCATCGGCATCGGTGCAGTGCCTGAGGATCGCGACGACCGGGACTCGTGCCGACTGGTGGCGCTCGACGCCCGGAGTACGGTCCAGATCGTCGATCTCGCGCAGGGCACGGCTCGGCTCCTGCCGCCGATGGCGGGTGGGGCCGGGTTCAACCTGGATGTCGAGCCGAACGGCCGGCGGCTGCTCGTGTCGTGCTGGGGGGCGGATCACCCGCTCGTGCTCGACCTCGCGTCACCTGCCAACTGGCTGCCGATCGAACTGCCGGCGGCGATCAGCCCGGCGCGGGCGGCGGCATGCTGGCTGCCGGATGGCGGACTCGTCGTGAGCGGCCTGGAGGGGGGCGTCTGCCGGCTGGCGGCGGATCTGTCTCGCGCAACCTTGATCGATGCCCCGCTCGAGTCGCCCGTGCACGACCTCGTGCCGGCGCCCTCCGGCCCCGCGCGTGTCGCGACGGTGGGGAAGGTCACGGCGATCCTGGCCCTGGGAGCAGGCAAAGCCAGCACCACGGCGGAAGCGATCGTGCTGCCGGTCGGCGAGGAAACATCCGCCGTGGGCTGGTCGCCCGACGGCCGCTCGCTCGCCTGCGGCACGAACTCGGGGCGGGTGATGATCTTCGACGCCGCCTCAGGCGCGGCCCGCGGCCAGCTCGCGCCGCAGGCGCGGCTCATCGCGGGCGTGGCCTACGCGGCCGACGGCCGGATCCTCGTCACGGCCGACCCCGACTGCGTGCGAATCTGCGACGCGGCGACGCTCTCGACGCTCGATGAATTTCGGCCGGGCTGGAAGATTCGCCGGATGCGGCTCGCGGCCGATGGCTCGCGGATCGTGGTGGCGGGCCGCACGGGCGCGGAGCCGGGAATGGGCGAGGCGCGGCTGTCCGTCGTGGAAATCGACGGGAAATGAACCGGGTGCCGACTCGCGTAGGACAGGCCTCCGTGCCTGTCTTGCCGGAGACAGGCTGAAGCCGGTTTCATTGACAGGCTGAAGCCTATCCTACCGGAGACAGGCACGGAGGCCTGTCCTACGTGCCACGTTTGGGGCGGTAGCCGATCGACTTGCGGGGGCGGCGTTGTTTGCGGCCGCCTCTCCCATCGCGGGCCGCGGCAGGACCGCCTCTGATGTGGTCGCCCGATGTCTCTTCCGTGAAGGCCTGGGTGGCTTCGCGGCGCTTCTTGTCGAGGGCCTCCTTCGGCGGCCGGTCGGGGATGAGGCAGTCGCAGCCGGAGCCGATCAGGTCGTGACGGCCGGATTGCTCGAGCGCCCGCCGCACCTCGAAGTAGTTTTCCGGCTTGAAGAACTGGAGCAGGGCC
>JBKDMX010000021.1:0-32256 GCA_046343855.1 Planctomycetia bacterium | reverse complement strand
CTTCACGCAAAACACGGACATCCTGTCCGTTTTTGCTGGTTGCTTCACGCAAAACACGGACATCCTGTCCGTTTTTGCTGGTTGCTTCACGCAAAACACGGACATCCTGTCCGTTTTTGCTGGTTGCTTCACGCAAAACACGGACATCCTGTCCGTTTTTGCTGGCGTACGACAGGCCTCCGTGCCTGTCTCGGTAGACCGCTTGCTCCGCAAGCGGATCCCCTGCCGCACGCCGTCAACGCGCCCAAGCCGGCTGTGGGACAGGCTTCAGCCTGTCATGCCTCAACGCGCCCAACCCGGCTTCGGGGGTCCCCTACCCCCGCGCCGGGCCCGCGCGCCCGGCCACCCCGCCCGCCCCGCGCGCCGGAGCGGGCAGGGCGGCCCGACGCCCGCCACCGGCGCGGGGGGTGCGGGACACCCGAAGCCGGATTGGGCGAGTTGAATCGACGCGCAGTGGTCTCAGCGGTCCGCGTAGACCCGCGTGATCTCTTCCTTCGTGATCGGCGCGGGGTGGTCGTCGCTCGTCAGCTGCACCTGCACGCGTTGGTCGCCTTCGCGGTGGCCGCGGACGCGGATCCGGAAGACGGCCTCCTCCGCCGGGGCGAGCTTGGCGAGCGGCTCGAAGCCGACGGTGAGATTTTCGATTCGGTGCGCGGCCGGTCCCTTCGCCTCGACCGGCTCGAGCTCGCCGAGCAGCGTGGCCGTGAGCCGCACGCCGCTGGCCGACTTCGTGCCCTGGTTGCGCACGCGGACGACGTATTCCGTGAGCCCGCCGACTTCGATCGGATCCTCGCTGTCGGCCACCTCGAAGGAGATGGCGGCCAGACCCTCGACCTCGATCGTGTTGGCGACCTGGTCGGAAAGGCCGTCGGCCGACCGCGAGGCGGTCACGATCTTCTGCGGTCCGAGCTCGATCGGCATCACCACGAGCTCCACGGTGCCGATTTCGCCCGCGGGCAGCTCCTCGAGGTTCCAGAGCACGCGGTGGCCGCGCTCGTCGTAGAAGCCGGCGTTGTTGGCCCGCACGAACTTCATGCCGGCGGGAAGCTGCGTGGCGAGTTCGACCGACTTGGCCGGCGCCGTTCCGGTGTTGGCCATCGAGATCCTGCACGTGGCGGGCCGCTGCAGGTAGCGGCGGGCCGGCATCTCGGCGGAAAGTTCGAGCGTCGGGGCGGTCACCTCGATCTTGAGCATGTGCTCCACCTCGATCTGGCCATCGGCGCGGCCGACGAGCCGGATCGTGTGCACGCCCGGCCCCATCGACCCAAGCGAAAGATCGATCGTGCGCGAGCCGCCGGGCTGCAGTTGGCCGACGTCGAATTCGAGTTCGCGACCGGCGCGATGGCTGAGCTGCTCGGGCAACGCGCCTTCGAGCACGACGCCCGTGGCGATGCCCGTGCCGGGATTGCTGAGCTTGATCGAGACGCTCACGTCGCGGCCGATGAGGACGGGCTTCGGATCGGCGGCCTCGATGAGGAGCGCGGGCTTCGTGGCCCGCGAGCGGACGGACGCATCGGCGCGGAACGTGACGCTCGCCACGCTGCCCACGTCGCCTTCGGTCGTGGGCATCACCTCCATCGCCACGCGGGCCTGGCCGCCGGGAGCGAGCGCGCCGAGCATCCAGAGGAGGTCGCCGCTCGAGCCGCTGGCCGCTGGATTCGCGGTGCTCGACTGGTTGGCTGGGCTGGCAGGCGGAGTCGTGGCGATGAGCGTGGTGCCGACCGGCACGGAATCGCGCAGCATGCAGTCGTGCGCCGTCGCGCTGCCGACATTGCGCACGATGATCTCGTAGCGAGCCGCCTTGCCCACCTGCACCTCCCGGGGGCCGCGTTTCTCGACACTCAGCTGCGGCGTCTGCACGCCTTCGAGCTGCATCGGACCTGGGCGGCCCTGGCCGGTCGAGCCGTTGCCGGCTGCCGACGTGGCGGGCTCGTCGCCGGCCGGCTGCGAAGCCTGCGGAGGGGGCGTGAGCGGCGGCGCGGCGGCGAACGGTACGGCCGCGGCGTTGGCACGCAGCGGATTGCCACCGACACTCGACGCGGGAAACAGAGCCGCGTTACCGGCATCCGGCTGATGCGGGATCGGTGCCTCGGGATCGTTCGTCGGATCGGGGGGCGGGAACGAGGCCGGCGGATCGACGTCACGCGCGGAGAAGGCATTGGCCCGGGGGGCCGGAGCGGCAGGTTCCGCTGCCGGGGCGGGCGTTGGCGGCGGCGCGAACACGTCTTGCGGACGGGGCACGGTAGTCGCGGGCTGGGCAAGGTCGCCCGCATCTTCAGGGAGCGGCTCGGCGGCACCATCGGCCGGAGCCGCGGCCGACTGACCGGCCGGCAGGGCTTCGGCCTCGGCTGCATCCGCGGGCGGTGATTCGAGTGTCTCGGGGGTGGTGTCGAGCCCCTGCGGCGGCTCGGGAACGCTGGGGGGCTCCGGTTCGACCGACTCCGCTGGCTCGACCGGCTCATCGGCAGGGGCCTCGGCGTTGGCCGGCGATACCGAAAGATTCTCGGGTGAAGCGAACCGCGAGAACCGTGACGCGCGGCCGTCGGCGGCCGCGACCCCCTCGGGGCGATCGAGCGACGTGGGCTGGACCGCATAGCGATCGCCTTGCGAAGGCATGGCGGGGGCGACGGGGGCGGCCATGTCGAGCGAGTCGGGCGGGGCGACGGAATCGACCACGGCGGGTGCCGGCTGGTTGATTGCCGCGTTGATTGCATCCGGATCGGTCGAGCGGCCGAGGCCGATCGCCCAGACGGCGCCGAATCCGGCGCAGCCGCTGGCGACCGCGCCGAGCACGAGTGGCAGGCTGGATCGCTTCTGGGGAACGACGAGAGCCTGGCGGGAGGGTCTGTCGGACATCGCTCAATCCTCGGCAGTGAGAGTGCGTCGCGCAGCACCGCGCACAGGCCACGGCGAACGGCGCGGTGGAAAGCCAGGAGGGGAAGTAGCAGAACCGGAGGCCCCGGGAGAAGGTCAGCCGTGGCAGAGGGCGGGCGCGGGGCCGATTCAGGCAGGTGTGAGAATCTGGCGAAGATGAAAGTGGAACTTGCCCAACTTGCCGCCGTAGTTGCCGGCCGATATTGCGACGACATCCGGTGCTGCAGCCGCTCGGATGCCCGCCACCATGGCCGCGGCCACCGCCGCCTCGTCCACGCCGTCGATCACGATCTCGAGTCCGCAGACGGCGCCATCGAGCAGTTGGGATTCCACCCGGCCGGCGAGCGACGGACAGAAGGCATCGTTTGTCGAGGCCTTCAGGCCTTCGTAGCGGGAGCCCACCTTGCTGCCCGAGCGGACGACTCCGCCAGGAAAGGGGGCGATCGTGCCGGAGACCGACGCGATCGCATCGACGGCCCGCCGCGCGGCGGCGAGCCCGCCCTCGAGCGACTTTGCCTGCAGGATGAAGTTGCCGCCCCCCACGCCCTTCTCGATCCCCATCGATTCCTCGACCAGGAATTCGCCGTCCATGACCGGCACCCGCCAATATCGGCGGCCATCCACGAACTTCGTCTTCTCGAAACCGTCGCCGAAATAGCGGATGTGCCCGCCGAGCGGCGCCCGCTCCGCGCTCTCCGGCAGCCCGTCGAAGACGCTCGCCGTGGGGCAGGTGAGCAGGCACTGCGCCGTGCGGTTGGCCACCGCCTTCGCCACGCCCTCGGCGGAAAACCCGAAGGCCAGCACCGCCGCGCCGGGGCGGCCATCGGGAGTGGCATCGGGGGGCAGGCGGCGTTCCACGCCGATCTCGGCATCGCAGCCGATCACGCTGGTGCCGTAGCCGCAGGCGGCCCGCAAGGCCGCGTCGAGCCAGTGGTCGTCGTGGGCCGTCACCACGAGCCGGATGAACCGCAGCCGAAACGCTTCGGCGAAGGTGTCGACGATCTGTGTGGAACCGATAAGCACGCGACCATCCTCTGCAAACGGGCTGCTGGTGTCGCCGCTCCCCCGGGATTTCATGTTCTCGTAGAACGGCGATTTCGCATATGTTACGGATTCCCGCATCCGGTCACCAAGCACCGGCCACCTCGCAAAGGATTTCCCCGATGGCTGCCCCGCGTCTCCACCACCGCCTGACCAGCTTGTCCGTCGCGATCGGTTTGTCCGTCGCGCTTGCCGCCGTGACGCTCGCGTCGCCCGTCAAGGGCGAGGATGCGACGGGCGGAGGCATCTCGATGGTGCCGCAGGACGCCGCCTTCGCATCGGCCACGTTGCGGCTCCGCGAGCAGTACGACCTGCTCGTCAACAGCAACGCCTTCAAGGCAGTGCGCGAGATCCCCGCCGTGCAGCGGGCGATCGAAAGCTACGAGGAGCAGAAGATGCAGCCCGGCAGCCCGCTCTCGACGCTTGCGACGTTCATGGAGCTGCCCGAAAACCAGCAGGCCGTCGAGGTGCTCGAAGACATGGTCGCGAGCGACACGTTCGTCTATGGCGAGCCATCGTGCATCGCGTTTCTCGAGCTCCTCTCGAAACTGCAGCAGGCCCAGCAGGCGGCGAACATCCTGCAGATGGCCCGCGGCGGCGGTTCGCTCGGCGGCATCGATTTCGACGCGATCGACGCGCTCGACGGCATCGAGATCGACGAGCTTCAGGACGAGGATGACGACGACGGAGCCGTTGCCCCGCGGAAGCTCCGCGTGCAGCCGGCGCGGTTTCAGGCCGTGGAGGAAGATCTCTCGTCCGACGAACTGGCTGGGCGGCTCGTGCTCCAGGCGCTCGCCGAGAACGTCGACAAGATCGTCGTGCCTGACGTCGTCTGGGGATTCAAGACATCGAAGCGGCCGGCGGCGGAGGGGCAGCTCAAGCGGATCGAGGTGCTCATCAAGCTCATGGCGCAGCAGAATCCGGCGCTCGCAGAATCGCTGAGCCGCCGCAAGGTGGCCGGCGGCGAGATGGTGACGTTCACGGTCGACGGCGCGACGCTTCCCTGGGAGCAAATGGTTCGGGACGCCACCGAAGGGATGGACGGCGAAGCGCTCGAAAAGGTGCAGGAGCGTCTCCGCGAGCTCGATCTCGTCGTCGCGCTCGGCGTCGTCGGCGACTACGTGATCCTCTCGATTGGCGATTCGGCCGACCACCTCGAGAAACTGCTCGAGTCGGGCGCGGGCAAGGGCCTCGTCGCGACGAAGCCCTTCGAGCCGCTCCGTGCCGACACGTCGAAGCGGATCACCGGCATCAACTACATCAGCGAGCCACTCGCCAAGGCGATCGCCCCCTCGGCAGCCGACATCGAGCAGCTCGCGGAACTCGCCGACCAGATCGAGACCGCGGCCGACCTGCCGGAGGGTTTTGCCGACGAGGCCAGGCAAGCCCTCTCCAAGGCTGCCGCAGGCTACAAGAAGCGGCTCCCGATCCCCGGCCCGTGGATGTCGTACTCTTTTCTGACCGAGCAGGGCTACGAGGGTTATGCCTGGAACTGGGCGAAGAATCTGCCGATCGAAGGCTCGAAGCGGCTGGAGCTGCTCGAACATGCCGGCGGCGCCCCGCTCGGAGCCGTGGTGTTTCGTGCGAAGAACGATCCATCGCAGCTCGACGACGTCGTCTCCTGGATCGACACCAGCTGGCGGTTCTTCAGCAAATACCTGCTCTCGAAGCAGGGGGACGAGGCCCGGGAGAAGGTCGAGGAGATCGACGAGCACCTCGTGCCGCTCGGCGAAAAATTCGTCGGCATCCTGCGGAAGAAGATCCTGCCCGCGGCCGCCGACGGCCAAATCGGTCTCGTGCTCGACGCGAAAGCGCGGACAAAGCGGCCGCAGGCGACGCTGCCCGAGGCGGCGGAGCCGCTGCCGCTCGTCGAGCCGGCGGTCGTACTCGGCCTCGACGACGCGAAGCTCTTCCGGGAGGGGCTGAGCGACATCTTCGCCCTCACCGACGAGCTCGTGGATGCGGTGCGTGAGATCAGCCCCGAGGGGGTGCCGGCCGATTACCGGATCCCCGACCCCGAAAAGGCGAAGCTCGACAAAGGCTCGGTCTGGTCGTGGAAGCTCGAGAAGAGCGGGATCGACGAGCAGGTGCGGCCGGCGATCGCCGTGGGGGACGACGTGGCGGTGTTTTCGCTCGTGCCGAAGCAGGCCGGGCGGCTGCTCGCCGAAAGCCGGCTGGAGACGGGCTCGCAGCTCTCGAAGTTCGAGGAGCCGCTGGCCGGTGCCGCCGCGCTCGACTTCGCCGGCGTGGTGGACGCCATCCAGCCCTGGATCGTCTATCTCACGCGGTATGGCTGCGTGCAGCAGAAAGAGGGGCGGGTCGATGCCGATGCCGATCTGACCGCCGACGTGGAGACCGAAGAGGCCCGCGAGGCGCTCAAAGCGACGGCGGTCGTCTGCGAGGCGATCAAGTCTTTGCGGGCCGCGGTGGCCGAGGTGGCGACCACCCCCGACGCCACGGTGACGCATTGGCGCAACGTGATCCGCGATATGCCGGCCAAGTAGGCCGGGCGCGAGCCGCGGGCTCCCTGTCGAACGCCATTGGAGGAACGCCACGCGGGTGAACGCAGACGCCTCCGACACCGCCGGGCAGGGAAGTCTCACCGATGAGGAACTCGCCGCGCAGGCGGCGCGGGAAGGCTCGGATGGCGCGGCCTTCACCGCGCTCATGGATCGCTACCGCGAAAAGGTCTGGCGGGTCTGCTGGCGGCTGATGGGCAGCGAGCACGATGCCGAGGATGCGGCGCAGGAGGTGTTTGTGCGCCTCTTTTTCGAACGCGGCAAATTCGCCGGTCGTTCGACCTATTCCACGTGGCTGCACGGCGTGGCCATCCGCACCTGCCTCTTGCTGCGGCGCTCCCGGTCGCGGCGGCGGCGGCGGGAGGATGCGACCGACGACGTGCTGATCCAAGCGCAGCCCGACGCGCAGCCGGAGGCCACGGCAGCGGTCGATGCCAGCCACGACATCCGCACGTTGCTCGAAGGGCTCGACGAGGAGGATCGGGCGCTCGTCCTGATGCGGTTCGCGGAAAGCCACGACTACGATGAACTCGCGGAGATGTTTGGCACGACGTCCGGCGCCTGCCGGATGCGGATCAGCCGGATTCGGGAAAAGCTGGCAGCGAAGGCGGGCCGACTTTTCGGCGAGACGACCGAAGGGCAGGGGGCACGCTGATGCAATACGGAGACGACCCGATGGATCCGTTCGAGCAGTTGGCCGAGATGAAGGTTCCGCCTGTGCCGGCGGCGAAGACCTTTACGGCGGGCGTCCGCCGGAAGCTTCACCCGCGCCTGCTCGCCCTGCACGTGCTCGAATTCGCGTGTGGAGCGACGGCGTGGGCAGTCGTCAACATGGCGACGGCCCTGTCGGCCGCCCTCCGTTACACCATCACGGGCCGCTGGCCGGACCGCGACCGGCGGCCCTGAGAAGCCGCGGAAAAAGCGCCGCTAAAAATTTTTTGTGACACGGCGGGGCCGGCCGGCAACTCATTGGATGGCGACGGGAATAAGCCCCGCCGCCACCGAAAAAACATCCGCCGGTGAGGTGCCGGCGAAGCAGGGATTCGGGGTTCAGGATTCCAGCGGTTCGAAGGGGAGACAACAGACATGTTCGCAGTGAACGAACTCACGAAGGTGGGCCAGACGGCCGCCGAGACCGTGAATGTTTCAAAGCAGGCGCTCGTCGACAGCTTCACCCAGGCATGGAGCCAGGTGATTCTCTTGGCGCCGAAAGTGGTGGCGATGGCGGTGGTGCTCGTGGTCGGCTACGTGGTCGCCCGCTGGGTGGCCGGTGTGATCACGGTCGTCAGCGAAAAAATCGGCCTGCAGACGGCGGCCGAGAAGAGCGGACTCGCCAAGAGCATGAACGACGTGGGCATCCGTCGCCCGCTTCCGACGATCGTCGGCGGCCTCGTCTTCTGGCTCTTGATGTGCGTCTTCACGATGGCGGCGTTCAACATCCTCGGCCTCCAGAGCATCTCCGATGCGATGGGCGAGGTGGTGAACTACATCCCGCGGCTGCTCGTGGCGACGGTGGTGGTGGTGATCGGCCTCCTGGCGGCGACCTTCCTCCGCGGCGTCGTGGCGACCAGCGCCGACCGCGTGGGCCTGTCGTATGCCGAATACCTGGCCGGCGGCTGCTACTGGGTGCTCTCGATCCTGACCTTCATCGCGGCCTTCAACCAGCTCGGTATCCAGTTTGCCCTGCTCGAGAAGCTGATCCTCATCGGGTCGGCCGGCCTCTCGGCCGGGTTCGCGCTGGCCTTCGGCCTCGGCGGCCGCGACGTGATGAGCGGAATCCTGTCGGGCTACTACGTTCGCCAGCGTCTCCAGGCGGGAGACACGGTGACCGTCGGCACGATCGAAGGCACGGTCCGCGAGGTCGGCCCGGTGGCGACGGTGATCGAGACCCGTGAAAACGGCCTCGTCCACCGGCACAGCGTGCCGAATGCGAAGATGCTGCAGGAGGCGGTGCGGTAAGGCGAAACCGCGACAGCATCAACCGGCAGTGCACTCAAGTCTGCCTGCCGACGACAATCAGGCCCGCGGCGCGAAAGCGCCGCGGGCTGTTTGTTTGCGCCAACTCGCCCAAACCGGCTTCGGGTGACCCGGACCCCATCGCCGGACGCTCGCGAAAGGCATCCATGCCTTTCGCTCGCTCGGATGCTGACGGCGCTTCGCCATCCTGGCTGCGCTTGTCAGCATACGCCGGCTCCTGGGGCACGGGTCACCCGAAGCCTCCCGTATTTGGAGGTGCTCAATCGTGAATTCGTAGGCGCTCAGCCGTTTCGGCGGAGACGGTCGGTGGGCACGCGCAGAAGAAGGGAGTCGTTGAGGACCATCGGCTCATGATCAAAACCCACGAGACTGAAACTCTCAACACGACCGGATTCGAGCATGCCTACCGACCGTCTCCGAATGCGGGTGGTTTTCAAGCGCCAGAGCCAAGGCATGACAGGCACGGAGGCCTGTCCTACAGGCGGTTTGGGCGAGCGGATTCCTTGATCGGCTAAACTATCGCACCCCCCGAGGAAACCACTTATGCATCTGCCCGCATATCGGTTCGGCAAGCCTTACGAGTCGCTCGAACGCGAGACGCTCGTGCACTTCATGACCGGCGAGCCGGTCGCCGAGGTGAGCCAGGTGGGCGGTGCGATCGTGGGCCGCGACCTGCAGAAGGCGCAGCAGGCGCGGGCGGCCCTCCTGGCGATCGACCCCGAGGAGATCGTCGAGCGGCTGCAGACGGCCGGGAATCTCTATGCCAATGGCACCGTGACGCTCGGCGACACGAAACAATCGCCCGACGACTTCGTGAAGCAGCAGTCGGCCACGACCGGGCTGCCGGAGAGCCTCTGCCGGGCCAATATGCAGAAGAACATGTTCGTGCTCTCGAACATGGACCGGATCCTCGACGCCCTCTCGCGCGGACTCGACACGAAAATCCTCTGGCAGGGCCACGGGCAGGAGCACCGCGGCGTGACCGTGAGCTACCAGGCGCAGTCGCCCGTGCTCGGGCTCGTCTTGCCCTCCAACTCACCCGGCGTACACACGCTCTGGCTGCCGGTGATCGCGCTCGGCGTGGGCCTCGTGATGAAGCCGGGCAGCCAGGAGCCGTGGACGCCCTATCGGATGGCCGCAGCGATGGTGGAGGCGGGGATTCCGCCCGAGGCGATCGGGCTCTATCCGGGCGCGACCGACGTCGGCGCTGCGATCCTCGCCGGCTGTCGCCGCAGCATGATCTTCGGCAGCGCGAAGACGGTGGAGCAGTATCGCGGCAATCCGGGCGTGCAGGTGCACGGGCCCGGCTTTTCCAAGATCATCCTCGGCGACGATTGCGTGGACGACTGGGAGCGGCATCTCGACGTGATGGCGGAGAGCGTGGCGATCAACAGCGGCCGCGGCTGCATCAATGCCTCGGCGATCTACGCCAGCCGCCACACGAAGGCGATCGCAGAAGCCCTCGCGGCGCGGCTTGGGCCGATCGACGTGAAGCCGCCGCAGGACCCCGACGCCAAGCTCGCCGCCTTCACGATCCCCGGTGCCGCCAAGGCGATCTGGGAGCAGATCGAAGGCTGCCTCAAGGCCCACGGCGTGACGCACGCCACGGCCGCCTACGGCCCGCGATTCGTCGAGGGCGAGCGCTGCGGCTGGCTGCGGCCCACGGTGGTGCACTGCACGAGCCCGGAGCCGGAGATCGCGAAGGCCGAATACATGTTTCCATTCGTGAGCGTGGTCGATTGCCCGCAGGAGAAGATGCTTGCGGCGATCGGCCCTACGCTCGTCTGCTCGGCAATCACCGACGACGATGCCTTCCAGCGTCGGCTCATCGACTGCACGCATATCGATCGATTGAACCTGGGCCCGATCCCGACGACGAAACTCGACTGGCTGCAGCCGCACGAGGGCAACATCATCGACTTCCTGTATCGTTCGCGGGCGCTGCAGGTCGCGCAACCCGTTGTGATCGAGGTCTGAAGCGACCCGCATTGCCGCCGGGGCGGTACGAGTTCGCTCGCGGTGGCCGCGGCGGCCAAAAGCTCGCGATCCTCGCACCGACCCCGGCGTTCAGCATCGGATGATTTTTATGCAAATCCCCGAGGACTTCGCCGCAGCGAAACCAGCCGCTAGTTTCGAGTTTCGCGCGGCCACGCGGCTCGTCGTGGGGCCGCGCACGATTGGGCGGCTCGGCAGCCTGGCCCGTGAACTCGGGGCGAAGCGGGCGCTCGTGGTGAGCGATCCGGGGATCGTCGCCGCCGGCCACACGGCGGCGGGGCTCGAATCACTCGCGACGGCGGGACTGGCCACGGCGACGTTCTCCGGCTTCACCGAAAATCCTTCGTCGGCAGAGGTCGAGGCGGGCACGGCGTTTGCCCGCGACTTCCGCCCCGACCTGCTCGTGGGCCTCGGCGGCGGCAGCTCGATGGACTGCGCGAAGGGGATCAATTTTCTGATTTCCTGCGGCGGGCGGATGCGCGACTACAAGGGCCGCGGCACGGCCACCGGCCCGATGCTCCCCTCGATCGCCGTGCCGACGACGGCGGGCACCGGGAGCGAGACGCAATCGTTCGCCCTGATCACCGACGCCGAGACCGGCATGAAGATGGCCTGCGGCGATCCGCGGGCCGCGTTCAAAGTGGCGATTCTCGACGTGCACCTCACGCTCACGCAGCCGCTTTCGCTAGCGGCGCTCACCGGCATCGATGCGGTCTCGCACGCCGTCGAGAGCCACGTGAGCCGCACGGCCACGCCGGCCTCGCGGGTGTTTTCCCGCGAGGCGTGGCGGATGCTGGCCACCAATCTTCCGCTCGTCTTTGCCGATGGCGGCAGCCTCGATGCGCGGTCGGCCGTCCAGTTCGGCGCGGCGCTCGCCGGCCTGGCGATCGAACACTCGATGCTCGGCGCAGCCCATGCCCTCGCCAACCCGCTCACCGCCGCGCACGGGATCGCCCACGGCCAGGCCGTCGGCCTCATGCTGCCGCACGTCGTGCGGTTCAACAGCCAGGCGTGCGGCGCCGGCTACGCGGAATTGCTGGGCGACGTCGGGATTGCCGCCGCACTGGAGGCCGCCGGAGGCCGGCTCGCAGACTGGCTGGCAGATCTCCTTCGTGCCTCGCGGCTCCAGACGACGCTTTCGGCCTGCGGCGCTACGGCGCCCGACGTGACGGCGCTGGCTTCGCTCGCTGCCGAGCAGTGGACGGCAGGATTCAATCCGCGGCCCGTCGCCGCACCCGATCTGGCCTCGCTCTACGAGGCCGCACGATGAGCGCCGATGCATCCACACTTCGTGGGCACGCGGGCGGCTGGCTGCCGTACTTCAGCGCATGCCTCCTTTCGCTCGTTGCTTCCTCCCCGCTCGTTGCGGCAGACGTGCCGGAAGCCGCCGCGGAGGCCTGGCCGATGTTTCGCGGCTGCGCGGGCGGCACCGGCCGCTCTGCCGCGGCGCTCGGCCTGCCGCTCGAGGAACGCTGGCATCGCGCGTTCGAGAAGACCGCCTTCGAGGCGACGCCCGTCATCGTCGCGGGCACGATCTACGTCGGTGATCTCGACGGCACGTTCCATGCGCTCGCGCTCGAGACGGGCACGACCCGCTGGACGTTTGCATCCGAGGCCGGCTTCCCCGCAAGCGCCGCGGCGTCGACCGACCCCGCCTTGCCGATCGTCGTCGTGGGCGATGCCGACGGTGTCGTCCACGCCCTCGATGCCGCGAGCGGCGCACTCCGCTGGGAGTACGAAACCGAAGGGGAGATCTCGGGCGGCCCGACGATCGTCCACGGCGCGGAAGGCGGCCGCCTGTTCGTGGGCTCGCAGGATGCGTCGCTCTCCTGCCTCGACCTCGCCACCGGCCGGCTCCTCTGGAAGCACTCGATCGCCGACCAGATCCGCTGCTCGCCGACGGTGGCCGATGGCGTCGTCTTCCTTGCCGGCTGCGATGGCAAACTCCACGTGATCGACGCGGCCACCGGCACCGAGCGGAGCGCCGTGCCGATCGGCGGACCGACCGGCACGACCCCCGCGGCCCACGCCTCGCGCGTCTATTTCGGCACCGAAGGGGGCGGCTTCTACGCGATCGACGTCGCCGCGGCGAAGGTCGTCTGGCAGTTCATGCCGGCTGCGAACGCGCAGGCTTATCGGTCGAGCGCCGCGATCGCCGACGGCCTCGCGATCGTCGGCTCGCGCGGCCGGGCCGTCGAGGCCTTCGTGGTCGCCGACGGCACGCGGGCTTGGCGGCAGCCGATGCGCGGCCGCGTTGACGGCTCGCCTGTCGTGGCGCACCTCGCGGGCAGCAAAGGGCTCATCGCGCTCGTCGGCGACGCCGCCGGCCGGATCGCCGCCCTCGATACGGCCACGGGGAAGCCCGCCTGGGAGTTCGACGCGGGCGGCGGCCTCACAGCGTCGCCGGCCGTTGCGGCCGGCCACGTCGTGGCGGCCTCCGACGATGGCACGATCTGGTGTTTCCGCTCCACGAGCAAGTGAGAAAGGTGCCGCATGGCGTGGCTGCAGAAAGAAATCCGGCTGCCCCCGCGTCAGCGCGGCTTCCATCTCATCACGCGGGAGATCGAGGCGGCGCTGCCGGAACTGGCGACGTTTCGCGTCGGCCTGCTGCACGCCTTCATCCAGCACACCTCCGCGAGCGTCTCGATCAACGAAAACGCCGACCCCGACGTGCCCCGCGACCTGGAGATGGCCTTCAGCGCGATCGCGGCCGAGACGCTGCCCTACGTGCACACGCTCGAAGGCCCCGACGACATGCCGGCCCACGTGAAGAGCTCGATGATCGGCAGCTCGGTCAGCGTGCCGATCCACGAGGGCCGCCTGCGGCTGGGCGCCTGGCAGGGCATCTATCTCTGCGAGCACCGCGACCGGGGTGGCCCGCGGCGGCTCGTGCTCACGCTCCACGGGGAATGACGCCGATGGGCTTCGATCCCGCCGCGGCCTTCGATGCCGAGCGATTCCGCCGCGAAGGGCGGGCGGTGGTCGATTGGATCGCCGACTATTGGGCGGCGCTCGCCGCCCGGCCGGTGCAGACGGGCGTGGAGCCGGGCTGGGTGCGGTCGCAACTGCCCACGGCGGCGCCCGAAACTCCCGAGCCGCTCGACCGCGTGCTCGCCGATCTTGACCGCTTCATCGTGCCGGGCCTCACGCACTGGCAGCACCCCGCCTTCTTCGGCTACTTCCCCGCGAACGCAAGCGGCCCATCGATCCTCGGCGAGCTGCTCTCCGCGGGCCTCGGCGTGCAGGGGATGCTCTGGGCGACGTCGCCCGCCTGCACCGAGCTCGAGACGCACGTGCTCGACTGGCTCTACGACCTGCTCGGACTGCCGGAGCGATTCGCCAGCGCCGGCACGGGTGGCGGCGTGATCCAAGACTCGGCGTCGAGCGGGCTCTTCTGCGCGCTCGTGGCCGCGCGCGAGCGGGCGACGCGGCTCGAGAGCCATGCGCACGGAGTCGATCAATCGACACGGCCGCTCGTCGTCTACGCAAGCGCCGACGCGCATTCGAGCGTTGCGAAAGCGGCGACGCTCGCCGGCATCGGCCGCGACTGGGTGCGGCTGATTGCCACCGATGCACGGGGCGCGATGGATGCGGCCGCCCTCGACCGCGCGCTGGCCGTCGACGCGCAGGCGGGCCGGCGGCCCTGCTTCGTCGTCGCCACCGTCGGCACGACCGCCTCGGGCGCGATCGACCCGGTGCCGGAGATTGCGGCGACGGCGCGGCGACACGGCGCGTGGCTGCACGTCGATGCCGCCTGGGCGGGCGCCGCGGCGATCTGCCCCGAATACCGCAGCGAAATCGTGGCGGGCGCCGAGCAGGCCGACAGCTGGGGATTCAATCCGCACAAGTGGCTGCTCGTGAACTTCGATTGCCACGCGCTCTGGGTGGCCGACCGGGAGCCACTCGTGCAGGCGCTCGCCGCGCGGCCCGAATACCTGCGAAACCGGGCGAGCGAGGCGGGCGGCGTGATCGACTACAGCGACTGGCAGGTGCCGCTCGGCCGCCGGTTCCGCGCGCTCAAGCTCTGGATGACGCTGCGGATGATCGGCGCGGAGCCGCTGCGGGAGCGGATTCGCGACCATGTGGCCTGGGCAGCCGAATTCGCCGACTGGGTCGAGGCAGACCCTCGCTTCGAACTGCTCCAGCCGCCGTCGCTGAGCCTCGTCACCTTCGCTCTGCGGGCCGGCGACTCCCCGACGGCCGCCCTGCTCGAGCGGGTGAACCGCGGCGGCCGGGCGTTTTTGAGCCATGCGCAGGTGGCAGGCCGCCATGCCCTGCGTCTGGCGATCGGGGGCACGCTCACCGACCGGGCGGCAGTCGCCGCCGCCTGGGACGCCATCCGGGGAGCGTTGTAGACCGCTTTCTCCGCAAGCGGATTACGTGCGACAGGCACGGAGGCCTGTCCTACGGCGAGGCGAGCGGGTCGGCGGAAGCTCGACGAGCTTTTGGACCGAGTCCTCGAGGGACAACGCGAGGAGACTTCTGCCGCCCGCGAGCCGGCGGGCAGCCGGGGATCCGCTTGAGGAGCAAGCGGTCTACTGAAATCGGGACTTTGGGAAATCTGTCGGGCTCCGGCCAAATGTCATCATCTGTTCCGGCCCGGTTTTCGATAGGGAATGTGGGAAATTTTTTCGCCCGAACCATCCACGGCCTGCCCCCGTACTATTGGTTGCGGCCTGTCGCCGAATTGCCCGTTACCAGGGCCTCGGCAGGGCCAGGAGCAACGACAATGGCACGAAAAGACGCACTTTTGAACCTTCGGGCGATCCTCGTCCGCCGCCGCGATGCCCTGCGCAGCGCCCTGGCAGGCGACCTGACGCTGCTGAAGGAGCTGCGGAGCGAGTCGCCGGGCGACGTGATCGATGCGGCGGTCGATTCCGCCCAGGACGAGATCAGCTCCCAGCTGGCCGAGGTGGAAAGCCGCGAACTGGCCTCCATCGAAAACGCCTTGGAGCGGATGCGGACCGGTCACTACGGCACCTGCGAATACTGCGGCTGCAAGATCCCGATGGCCAGGCTCAACGCCCTTCCCTATGCCACGATGTGCATTGCCTGCCAGCGTGACGTGGAGCGCACCGGCGCCGGCCCGGCGGGCCGAGAGGCCGGGGAAGCACGCGAGGAGCTGGCGGGGGATCTTGAGATCGACGTCTCCTGAGCATCCCTCCGACCTCGACTCGCGATGGTTCGGGTATGCTGGGCACGAGCGATGCCGAACCTTCGTGAGCGCCACTCCATGCCCGTTTCCGACAGCCTTCGCAGCGATTGCTTTCGCGTTTGTTTCTCGGTCGTGCTCCTGCTCTCGGCCAAGTCGTTTGCCGTGGCGGAGGAGACGCCCATACCGCTGGCGCCGATCGCGCCCTCCGCTGCTTTGGCCCCGAGCCGCGTTTCGCCGCCGCGAGACGAGGCGACGCGGATCGATCCGATCCGGCCGGCCCGGCTCACGGCCGCCGAGCGCGATCGGCTCTACGCGCAGGTCGAGCGGGATGCCGAGCTCCTCGAGCGGCAGAGCGCCCAGCTGCGGCGGCTCACGCAGCTCGTCCGCCCCACCGTCGTCCACATCGACACGAAGAAGCCGTCGCTGCGGCCGAAGAATGGCAAGGCCAGCGAAGACGAGGCCGGCTCGGGCGTGATCGCCGAGGTGGCCGGTCGCATCGTGGTGATCACCAACCGCCACGTCATCAATCGGGCCGATCTCGACAACATCACGATCCGGCTCGACGACGGCCGCGAAATCAATCCGATGCGGCTCTGGTCAGACTCGAGCACCGACATCGCGGTGATGGAGGTTCCGGCCGACGATCTCGTCCCTGCCCGGCTTGCGGAGAAGGATCCCGTCCAGATCGGCGACACGGTGCTCGCGGTCGGCAGTCCCTTCGGCCTCTCCCACTCCGTCACGCTCGGGATCGTGTCTGCCAAGGGCCGCCGCGACCTCGAACTGGGGGAAGAGTCGGTGCGGTTTCAAGACTTCATCCAGACCGACGCGGCGATCAATCCGGGCAACAGTGGCGGGCCGCTGGTGAATCTCCGCGGCGAGGTGGTCGGCCTCAACACCGCGATCGCCAGCAACTCCGGTGGTAGCGAAGGGATCGGGTTCGCGATCCCGATGTCGATGGTGATGTTCGTCGCGCGGCAGCTGGTGGAGACCGGCACGGTGTCGCGGGCCTACCTCGGCGTGACGCTCGACCGCATCTTCACGCAACGCACGGCCCAACGGCTCGGCATGGTTCGCGCCGTGGGAGCCCGCGTGTCGGGCGTGACGAAGGGCTCCCCGGCCGACGCCGCCGGCATCCAGCCCGACGACGTGATCATCGAGTTCGACGGCACGCCCATCGAAGACGACGACCATCTCGTGAGCCTGGTGAGCGTGACGCCGACCGACCGCACCGTGTCGCTCGGCGTGTTTCGCAACCGCGAGCGGATCGAGCTCCAGCTCCCCGTCGCCAGCCGCGAACAATTCGAACGGTAGGATAGGCTTCAGCCTGTCCCTCTCTCTCTCTCACGTCCCCGCCGCGGCGGCGGCCAACCCGCGCAGGATGCAATCCTTCACTGCCACCACGTCGCAGCCGACGAGCAGGTCGAGGTTCGGCCGCCACTGCCGCACGGTGCGGCGATCGACCACCAGCATGCCGGTGGTGATCTCCCCCTTGGTCTCCACGTCGGCTGCCACCGTCGTGCGCTCGAAAAGTTCGGGGTTGGTCACTGCGACCAAGGCCACGACGTCGTGCAGGCTGATCCCCTCGCTGCCGAGCAGCTGCCGATGCGCGCGAAACGTGTGCGGCAGCATGCGTCGCAGGATCAACCCGGCCCGGGACGATTCGTCGGGCAACTCGTCGAGCAGGTCGAATCCGAAGACGACCTGCCCCGTGGTCTCGAGCGGCACGAGCGTCTTCGTGATCGGCTCCCGCACGACGTGGCGGGCGGAGCGGGCATCGCAATAAAAATTGAAATCGACGGCGGGCGTGACGTTGCCCGCCCCCTGCACGGTGCCGCCTGCCACGATCACGTCGCCGATGAGCTCGGCAATCGATGGATCGCGGGTGAGCACCCGCGACAGATTGGTCAGCGGCCCGAGGGCGACGAACGTGATCTCGCGGGGGTGGGCCTTGAGCGTCTCCCAGATCACCTTCTCCGAGACGTGGCCGCCATGAAGCTGCACCCGCGGGAGATCGATGCCGCCGAGCCCGTCGCCGCCGTGCATGTTGAACGGCCGCTCGGGAAGGACCGTGTCGGTGGGGGCGATGCCGAGGCGGGGAAGCCGGGGCGGGTCGAGCAGGCCGATGAGCGCCTGCAGATTGGCGGTGGCCTGCTCCGGCGGCACGTTGCCGCCTGTCGCCGTCACGGCAAGAACCTCGAGTCGCGGGTCGAAGAGGGCCATGGCGAGAGCCACGGCATCGTCGATGCCCGGATCGACGTCGAGGATCACCTTGCGGGGCACTGGGGGTCTCCGGAATGGGGCGTGGTAGGCTCAAATAGTACTCGACGCGGCTCGCGGCGACACGAAATCCCACTGACAGCGAGATTCTCTTGACGACTCCCCTGCCGAGCGACGTGGACACGAGCACCGACCGGCTGCGCCGTGGGGAGCATGCGTCGCACGATGAGACGCGGCGGTTGGTGGAGGGGGTGCTGGCCGGCAGCGTCGATCTCGACGCCTTCGGCGGCTGGCTCGTGACGCTTGCCGACCTCGGCGAATCGGCCGACGAAATCGCCGGCGTGGCGGCCGCCCTGCGGGCGCGGATGCTGCCAGTGGCGCATGCCCTGCCGATCGTGGCCGATACCTGCGGCACCGGCGGCGATGGCTCGGGCTCGTTCAACATCTCCACGGCGGCGGCGATCGTGGCGTCGGCCGCGGGCCTGGTGGTGGCGAAGCACGGCAACAGGGCCGTCTCGAGCCGCACTGGCTCCGGAGATGTGCTCGAATCGCTCGGCGTGAAGATCGATGCGCCGCCGGCGACGGCTGCGCGGTGCCTCGAGCAGATCGGGCTCTGCTTCTGCCTCGCGCCGATCCACCATCCGGCGATGGCCCGCGTGGGGCCGCTACGGAAATCGCTCGGCCGGCCCACGGTCTTCAATCTCGTCGGGCCGCTCTGCAACCCCGCCCGGGCGAACGTGCAGGTGATCGGCGTGGGCCGACCCGCGGCGCGGGAGCCGATGGCCCGCGCGGCGCTGCTGCTCGGGGCGAAGCGGGCGCTCGTCGTCTCGGGCACGATCGCGGAAGACGCAGCGCGGGCACTCGACGAAGTGAGCCTCTTCGGACCGACCGACGTGATCGACGTCACGAACGCCGGCGAAAACCGACACCGCTGGACGCCCGAAGATTTTGGGATTCCGACGGCTCCCGTCGCCGCGATGGATGACTTACTGGTGTCGAACCCGGCGGAGAGCGCCGCCGCGATCCGCGACGTGCTTGCCGGCAGCCGCGGCCCACGTCGCGACATCGTGGTCTTGAATGCCGCGACGGTCCTCTGGGCCGCGGGACGCGCAGCAGACCTCCCCGCCGCCCGCCGCCTCGCCGAAGCAGCGATCGATTCCAACGCCGCCGCCGCCAGGCTCGACCAACTGGCGTCGCTCTCCCACGAGACGGTCTACCACACCAGCGGCACGGTGAGGCCGTCGTAGGCGATCTCCACGCCCGGCGGCAGCGTGGCAGAGACGGCCGCATGCTCGATGTCGTGCGACATGTGCACGAAGAGCGTGCGGCGGGCGTTTACGCGGCGGGCCACGGCCAGCGCCTCGTCGAGCGAGAAGTGCGTCGGGTGGCGTGACGGCCGCAGGCAATCGAGCACGAGCGTGTCGAGCCCCTCGAGCAGCGGCCACGTGGCGTCGGGAATCTCGTTCGTGTCGGTGCAGTAGGCGATGTCGCCGAACCGGAAGCCGAGGACGTCGAAGACACCGTGCCGCAGCCGCAGTGGCACGACGCTTGCGCCGAGCAGCGTGAACGGCTCGGTCGTGATCCGCTCGAAATGGATCTTCGGCACGCCGCCCCCCGGCAATGGCATCGGCTGAAACGCGTAGTCGAAGGCCCGGCGAATCCTGTTTTCAACACGCTCCTCGCAGAGCACGGGAATCGGCCCGCCGGATGAAAAACAGATGGGCCGCACGTCGTCGAGACCGTAGACGTGATCGACGTGGTCGTGCGTGTAGAGGATCGCGTGGACGCGGCCGATCCGCTCGCGCAACAGCTGGCTGCGGAGATCGGGCGTCGTGTCGATGAGCAGCGTGCCGCCAGGGAGCCCGATCGCCACGCTCGTCCGCGTGCGGCTGTTTCGCGGGTCGGCGCTCGTGCAGGTCGGGCACGTGCAGCCCACCACGGGCACCCCCACGCTCGTTCCCGTGCCGAGAAAGAGCAGCTGCCCGGAGAGGTCGCGAAATCGGTCCTGATTCATAGGAGCTACCGGCTTTCCACCGCGAGGCGCCTTTGCGCCACCACATTCGCAACGAGTCTACCCGCCCGAGATCGCCTTGACCCCTGCCGCAGCCGGCCGCGACAATAGTTCGATCGTCTCGCTTTTCTGCCCCGCTCCGCCCGCCTGCCGAATCCATGCAACAGCTCGAACGCCTCTGGGATGGTCTCTCCAACGCCGCCGCCGGCGCAGGTTCGCGGCTGGAGCGGGCCCTCACTGGCCTGTTCGGCTCTTCCAACGCCCGCTACATCCGCCGGCTCGAGCCGAAGATCGAGGCGATCAATTCGCTCGAACCGAAGGTTCAGGCCATGACCGACGCGGAGCTCCGCGGCCAGACTGCCGATTTTCGGCGCCGGCTGGAAGCGGGTGAAACCCTCGACGACATCCTCGTCGAGGCCTTCGCCGTCTGCCGCGAAGGGGGCAAGCGGTTCCTCGGCATGCGGCACTACGACGTCCAGTTGATCGGCGGCATGGTGCTCCACTCGGGGGCCATCGCCGAGATGATCACGGGCGAGGGAAAGACGCTCGTCGCCACGCTGCCGGCCTACCTCAACGCCATCGAGGGGAAGGGCGTGCACGTGGTCACCGTCAACGACTACCTCGCCCGCCGCGACATGGAGTGGATGGGGCCGCTCTACATGGGCCTCGGCCTCACCGTCGGCGCCATCCAGTCGGGCATGGATTCCGGCGAGCGGCAGAAGGCCTACGCCTGCGACATCACCTACGGCACCAACAACGAATTCGGCTTCGACTACCTCCGCGACAACATGCGGATGGCAGCCCGCGGCGACGACCGCTTCCCGAAGCACATGCAGCAGAGCCAGGGCTTCCTCAATTTCGCGATCGTGGACGAGGTGGACAACATCCTCATCGACGAGGCCCGCACGCCGCTGATCATCTCCGGCCCCGCCCACGACGACGTCACGAAATACTCGAAGGCCGACCAGATCGCCCGCCAGCTCAAGGCCGACACCCACTTCGAGGTAAAGGAGAAGGAGCACACCGTCGCCCTCACCGAGGAAGGCGTGCGGCTGGCCGAGAAACTCGCCGATGTGGAGAGCTTCTACACCGCGGGCAACATGGAGTGGCCCCACCTCATCGACAACGCCCTCAAGGCCCACTATCTGTACAAGCGCGACGTGAACTACGTCGTGCAAAACGGCGAGGTGGTGATCGTCGATGAATTCACCGGCCGCCTGATGCCGGGCCGGCAGTGGTCCGACGGCCTCCACCAGGCGGTGGAGGCGAAGGAGGGGGTGAAGGTGAAGGAGGAGTCGCAGACCCTCGCCACCGTCACGCTGCAAAACTTCTTCAAGCTCTACAAGAAACTCGGCGGCATGACCGGCACGGCCATGACCGAGGCGAGCGAATTCTGGAAGATCTATAAGCTCGACGTGATCGCCATCCCGCCCAACCGCGGCATGAAGCGGATCAACCACCCGGACGTCATCTACCGCACCGAGCGCGAGAAGTGGATCGCGGTGGCCGACGAGGTGGAGCGGCTCCACCGGTTCGACACGCTGGCCATGACCGACGGCTCCTGGCGGATCGGGAAGATCGTGAAGGAGACGGATTCGTCGCTCGAATTCGAGCCGAAGGGATCCCGCGACGTCGAGACGATCCCGCGCGACAAGGTGAAGCAGATCGAGCGCCGCGGCTGCCCGGTGCTCGTGGGCACCGTGTCGATCGAAAAGAGCGAGCGGCTCTCCGAACTGCTCGAGAAGCGGGGCGTCGACCACCAGGTCTTGAACGCCAAGCACCACAAGCGCGAGGCCGAGATCATCGCCCAGGCGGGCCGGCTCGGCGCCGTCACGATCGCCACCAACATGGCGGGCCGCGGCACCGACATCATCCTCGGCGGCAATCCCGACACGCTTGCCTGGGCGAAGCTCCAAGACACCTACGCGACGCGGCTCGACGTGCCGCACGCCGAGTGGGAGGCCCTTGTCCGCGAAATCTCCGAGAAGGAGAAGATGAAGCCCGAGGGGGAGAAGGTCCGCGGCATGGGCGGCCTCCACATCATCGGCACCGAGCGGCACGAGGCGCGGCGGATCGACCTCCAGCTCCGCGGCCGTTGCGGCCGGCAGGGCGACCCGGGCTCGAGCCGCTTCTTCCTCTCGCTCGAAGACGACCTGATGCGGATCTTCGCCGGCGAGTGGGTGAAAAACGTGCTCACGCGGCTCGGCATGCAGGATGGCGAGGCCATCGAGAGCCGCATGGTCACCCGCCGCGTCGAGGCCGCGCAGAAGAAGGTCGAGGAGCGAAACTTCGAGGTCCGCAAGAATCTCCTCGAATACGACGAGGTGATGGACGAGCAGCGGAAGCGGGTCTACGGATTCCGCCAGCGGATCCTCGAGGGGGCCGACTGCCGCGAGATCATCCTCGACATGGTCGATCGCCAGATCGACGAAAACATCGGCACGTTTCTCGACAAGGACTACGGCCCCCAGTCGTTCGCCAGCTGGGCCTCCGGGCAGCTCTCCTGCGAGCTCGACGGCAACGACTTCCGCGGCATGTCGCCGGAAGAGGCCGAGCGACTGGCCGGCGACGAGGCGGTGCGGCAGTCGGAATCGCAGATCTTCGAGGCGGTCGAGGAAAACCTCCCCGACGGCGAAGAGGAGAGCGAATGGAATTGGTCCGCCCTCGCCTCCTTCGCCAACACGCGCTGGAAGGTCTCCGTCAACGACCGCGATCTCAAGCGGGTGGGCCGGTCGCACGCGGCGGAGTTTCTCCAGGAGAAGACCCGCGAGGCGATTCATCGGATCGACCTCTCCGATGGCGCCCGCTTCCTGGCTCCCGACTTCAGTCTCAAGAGCGCCTGCGGCTGGACGGAATGGCGATTTGGCGTGCCGCTCGACGAACAAGAAGTGCGCGAATCGGAGCAGGCGGGGCACGATGCCGAGGCCTTCAAGCGAATCGTCCGCCGCAAGGCCCGCGAGGTCTATGCCCGCCGCGCCGACCACTACGGCGACGACATGAAGCGGATGGAGCGGGCCGTCGTGCTCCAGATCCTCGACAACGCGTGGAAGGATCACCTGCTCGCCATGGATCACCTGCGGGCGAGCGTCGGCCTCCGCGGCTATGCCCAGGTCGATCCGAAGGTGGAATACAAGCGCGAGGGCATGCGGACGTTCGACCTGATGTGGAAGGGGATCGACGAACGCGTGACCGACATCGTCTACCGGATCGAGCAGGTGGAGGACGACTCGCTGAAGAGCACGTTCCGGGAGACCGCCGCGATCCACGCGGAGGCCCCATCGGCCGCGGAATTGGTCGCGCAGTCGTCGTCGCAGGCCGTCGAATCCGCGGCGCCGTCGCAGGCCGCCGATGTCAATGTCGAGCCGATCCGCAACCTCGGCACGAAGGTCGGTCGCAACGACCCCTGCCCGTGCGGCAGCGGCAAGAAGTTCAAGAATTGCTGCGGCAAGTCGTCGGGAGTTGCCACGGCCTAGTGCGCGTGCGACTGACGTGAATCGCCGGCTCAGGGACGGCAGAAGTCGCCTCGCCAAGAAACTTTCTCCTTCCACGACCTACGGCGATTCAATCCTCAGAAGGTCGAAAGTTCCTCACGCTCGTCGACCTTCCGCCGATCCCTTCGCCTCCCCGGCTCGATGCTCCTGAACTTCATTTACATCGTGGTCGCAGCCGTCGCATTGCCCTGGGTGGCCTGGCGGAAGTTCTCGGGTGCTCGGCCGGTGGCGGCGCCGTGGACGCGGTTCACCGGGTCGATCGCCCCCCTTCCCCGCACCGCCGCCGCGCGGATCTGGCTGCATGGCGTGAGCGTGGGGGAGGTGCAGCTGCTCGCGTCGTTCGCCGCCGAAATCCGCCGGCAGGCTGATGCTGAAGGCCGTGCGGTCGAGTGCGTGGTCTCCAGCTCGACCACGACCGGCCTCGACGTGGCGGCAAAGCGGTTCGGCGCACAGCACGCCTTCCCCTGCCCGCTCGACTTCACCTGGGCCGTGAACGCCGTGCTCGATCGCGTGCGTCCAAGCCTGCTCGTGCTCGGCGAACTCGAGCTCTGGCCCAATCTGCTCGCCTGCACCCATGCCCGTGGCATCCCGATCGTCGTGGCCAACGCGCGGATGAGCGAGCGGAGTTTCGCGGGCTATGCCCGCATCCGGCCCCTGGTGAAACGCATGCTCGGCCTCGTCGATGTCGTGGCCGCGCGGTCGCAGCCGGATGCGGAACGATTCGCCGCGCTGGGCGCTCGCGACGTGCGCGTCACCGGATCGATGAAATTCGACGGCGTGAAAGGGGACCGCTCCGCCCCCGACGTCGGCCGGCTCGCGCGGCTCGCAGGCTTTGCGGCGGATGACGTCGTCTTTCTCGCCGGCAGCACGCAGGCGCCCGAGGAACAATTCGCGGTCGATGCCTTCCGCGCGCTCGCAGGCCGCCATCCGCGGCTGCGGCTCGTGATCGTGCCCCGGCACGTCGAGCGGGCGGGCGAGATCGCGAGGCTTCTCGATGCATCGGGCCTGCGCTGGCAGCGGCGGACCGACCTCGACCGGGATGGTGCCGATGCTTCAGCCCGCGTGCTCTTGGTCGATGTCACCGGGGAACTCGGCTGGTGGTGGGGCACGGCGACGATCGCGTTCGTCGGCGGCAGCCTCGATGGCAAGCGCGGCGGGCAAAACATGCTCGAGCCCGCGGCGTATGGTGCGGCCGTCAGCTTCGGACCGCACACCCGCAACTTTCAGGACGAGGTTCGCGTGCTCCGTGACGCAGGAGCCGCGGAGGTCGTCGCCGACGGCGGGGCGCTTGCGGCGTTCGTCGGCCGCTGCCTCGACGCCCCGGATTGGGCGTGGGATCGCGGCGGCCGAGCGGCAACGGCCGTGGCGGCCAACCGCGGTGCCACGGCCATGACCGCCCGCCTCATCCTCGAACGGCTCGCCGCGGCCCCGTCGAATCGTGCCGGTTGCCAAGAAACCGGCCTCCCCCGATAATCCTCGCTCCGTCCTGGCCGGTTTCCCGGCCGGCGCACCGCGCGCCGCCGATCCCGCCAGCTCCCCTTTTGCAAAAAGGCAGTCACACGTGGCACAAGGCAAGTATCTGTTCACGAGCGAGTCGGTCAGCATGGGGCATCCCGACAAGTTGGCCGATCAGATCTCCGACGGCGTGCTCGACGCGTATCTCGCGCAAGACCCCCGCAGCCGCGTTGCCTGCGAGACGATGGTCACCACCGGCCTGGCCGTCATCGCCGGCGAGATCACGTCGCGCGGCACGATCGACTACCAGCAGGTGGTGCGTAACGTCATCCGCGAGGTGGGCTACACCGACGACGAGATGGGCATCGCCGCCGACACCTGCTCCGTCCTCGTGGCCGTCGGCAAGCAGTCGGGCGACATCGCGATGGGCGTCAATGAAGACGAAACGAAGGGCAAGGACATCGGCGCCGGCGATCAGGGGCTCATGTTCGGCTACGCCTGCAACGAGACCCCGGAGATGATGCCGCTGCCCATCGCGCTGTCGCACCGGATCCTCAACCGGCTCACTGAGGCCCGCCAGAAGGGCGAGGTCGATTGGCTGCGTCCGGATTCGAAGAGCCAGGTGACGATCGAATACGACGGCCACAAGCCCGTCCGCATCGACACCATCGTGGTCTCCACGCAGCATGCCCCCCACGTCTCCAACGACGACATCCGGAAGTTCGTGGTCGAGAAGATCGTGAAGCCGCTGCTGCCGAAGAACCTCGACACGTCGAACATCACCTACCATATCAATCCCACCGGTCGGTTCGTGGTAGGCGGCCCGCACGGCGATTGCGGCCTCACGGGCCGGAAGATCATCGTCGACACCTACGGCGGCTGGGGCCGCCACGGCGGTGGCGCCTTCTCGGGCAAGGACCCGACGAAGGTCGACCGCAGCGCGGCCTACATGGCCCGCCACGTGGCGAAGAACATCGTGGCGGCCGGCCTCGCCGATCGCTGCGAGGTGCAGCTTGCCTACGCGATCGGCGTCAGCGAGCCGGTGAGCGTCAACGTCGATACCGAGGGCACCGGCACGGTGGAAGACGAGCGGCTCTGCGATGTCGTTCGCGAGTTCTTCCCGCTCACACCGCGGGGCATCATCGACTACCTCGACCTGCGTCGGCCGATCTACCGGCGCACGGCCGCGGGTGGCCACTTCGGCCGCGACGGCTTCACCTGGGAGCAGACCGACCGCGCGAAGGCTCTGGCGGAAGCGGCCCGAGCGGGCGCCGCGGTCGGCTGATCGAGCGTGGCTTATCCAATGCTGTCGGCGGCAGGCGCGCTTGAACGGACGTTCTGCGGAGCGGCCGCCGGCTGTGTCGCAGCCTCCTGCATCGCCAGCGGAATCACGCTCTGCCTGCGCCGGCTCTCCGGTGGCTTCGACTCGCCGGCGGCGGCGACCATGCTGACCGTCACGGCCGTCGGCGCGGCGCTCGTGCTCCTCGTGGATGGGCTCGCGAGGGCTGCGGCCACCGCGCGCAGCGGGCCTTGGCCCGTGGCGGCCCGCGCCGGCCTCGTGCTTGCGCTTTCGGCGATCGCGCTGCCGCTCCGGCTCGCGTCGCCGCTCGACTGTGTCTCATTCGCGGCGGCCGCGCTCTTCGCCGGGGCGGTAATCGGCGGGCCCTGGCTCGCGGCCGGCCGACCCCGCACCGGCCGGCCGCGGCTCGCAGTTTCGCCGCCGACCGGCAGCGCGGATGTCGAGCATCCGTCAGGGCGCAGAGGCGAGGTCGTGCCGGCAGCCGCCGCCGCGACGTCGGTGCCCGGCCATCTCCTCCAACGGTTCGAGCGCTACGACTCGGTCGGCACCGATTGCCTGCGCGGCCGGATCGCCGTCGCCGTGCCGCAGGGGGCGCGCACGGCCCACGGTCACGTCGGGTTCTGCCCGCCCTTCACGCAGACTCCCGTCGTGGAGGTGACAACGGAGTACGATGGCGTGGAGGCCGTCGTCTCCGCCGCGGAGATCCTCCCCTGGGGCGTGCGGATCGAGTGCCGGCTCGACGAGCCCGCCGAGGAGGCCTTCGAGATTCCGGTCGATCTGGTCGCGTCGGCTCCAGTCTGATCCCGCTTCACACTCCTGCGACAACCACATGGCACGCTGGCCCGAACACCTCTGGACGACGCTTTTCACCTACGGCGTGATCTTCTTCGGCTTCCCCCTGCTCTGCTTTCTCTTCTGGAATTGGGTGCGAGGATGACGAGCCTAGGCGACTCAGCCGCAGTTCCGACCTCGCTTGCCGCCCAGCTCGAGGCCGTCTGTCAGTCGCACGTACTCGACTGGTGGAATCGCCTCGATGCGGCCGGTCGATCGCGGCTCGTCGGCCAGCTCGCCCTCGTCGATTGGAATCAGTTCGCCGGTCTCCAGCGGGTCGCCGCCGCCTACGGTGCCGCTGTCGACCTGCCCGCCATCGACGTGCGCCGCGCTGCCACGCCCCCCTGCCTGCGGCTCGGCGACGCTGCAAACTCGATCGAGCCCGCAGCGGCCCGAAGCCGTGGCGAGGCGGCGCTCTCCGCCGGACAGGTGGGGGCGATCCTCGTGGCCGGCGGCCAGGGCACCAGGCTCGGCTGCACCGGCCCGAAAGGCCTCTACCGCGTGGGGCCGGTCTCGCAGGCGAGTCTCTTCGAACTGCTCTTCGGCAAATTGCTCGCCGTGCGCCGTCGGTTTGGCCGAGACGTGCCGCTGGCAATCATGACGAGCTCCGCCACCGACGCGGAGACGCGGCAGTTCCTCCGGGATCATGCGTGGTGCGGGCTCTCCCCCGATCACGTGCACGTGTTTCGACAGCACGACCTACCCGCCCTCGACGCCGCGACCGGGCGACTCTTGCTCGACGCTCCGGACCATGTTGCGATGGCGCCCGACGGCCACGGCGGCATGCTCACGGCGCTTGCCGAGACCGGCGGCCTCGATTGGTTCGCGCGGCACGGCGTGCAGACGATCACGAGTTTCCAGGTCGACAATCCGCTCGCGCTGCCGCTCGACCGGGAATTCCTGGGCTACCACCTGCTCTCCTCCGCCGAATTCTCCACGCAGGTAGTGCGGAAGCGGGAGCCGGCCGAACGCGTCGGCGTGGTCGTGGAAGAAGGGGGGCGTTACGGCGTGGTCGAATACAGCGACCTGCCAGCCGCGCTTGCCGCCGAGCGGCTGCCCGACGGACGGCTCCGATTCGATGCCGGCTCGATCGCCGTCCACGCCTTCAGGAAATCGTTCCTCGACCGGGCGGCCTCCCGGAAGGACTCGCTGCCGCTGCACCTCGCGCACAAGGTGGTGCCATTCCTCGATCCGCAGGGCAGGCTGGTGACGCCGCAATCGCCGAATGCGATCAAGTTCGAGCGATTCATCTTCGACCTCATGCCGCTGGCGACGAACGTCTGCGTGATCGAAATCGATCCGGCGGAGGGATTCGCACCACTCAAGAATCCCCCCGGCGCCACGGCCGACGCCCCAGAGCACGTGCGGGCGGCGCTCGTGGCGCACGCCCGCCGGCTGCTCGAGCGATCCGGCGCACGCGTGGCGGACGGAATCGACGTGGAGCTCGACGCCGTCGCCATCCTCGACGAGGCCGACGTCGCCCGCGAGATTTCCCCGGGCACCCGCATCGAGCGTCCGATGGTCGTCGGCAGGCCACGAGAATCGGCACTCCCACGGAGGTGATGTTTCATGCTGCATGCGATCGTGATGGCCGGCGGATCCGGCACCCGTTTCTGGCCGGCCAGCCGCGCCGCCCTGCCGAAGCAGCTGCTGCCGCTCGCCGGCGCGAAGACCCTCCTCGAAGACACGGTCGAACGGCTCGACGGCCTCGTGCCGCCGGAACGGGTGATGATCGTCACGGCGCAGAGGCTCCTGCCCGCGGCACGGGCACAGCTTCCGGCCGTGCCCTCCGCGGGGCTCGTGGGCGAGCCCTGCAAGCGCGACACGGCGCCCTGCGTGGGTCTCGCCGCGCTGCTCGTGGCGCGGCACGATCCCGACGCGACGATGGCAGTGATGCCCTCCGACCATGTCATCAAGCCGGCGGAGACGTTTCGCGCGGCGATCCGCCAGGCTGCGGCCCTCGTCGATCAGTCGCCTGGCCGGCTCGTCACGTTCGGCATCAAGCCGACCTATCCGGCGGAGAGCTTCGGCTACATCCAGCAGGGCGAGCCGCTGCCGACACCGTCGGGCAGCGCCACGGTGCACCGCGTGGCGCGGTTCCGCGAAAAGCCGCCGGCGAGTGTCGCGAAAGAGTATCTTGCCGCGGGCACCTTTCTCTGGAATGCGGGCATTTTCGTCTGGAAGGCGGCGACGATCCTCGCGGCGCTGGCCGAGCGGCAGCCGGAGTGCCTCGCGCACCTCGAGGCGATCGCGGCGGCCTGGGACACCCCCGACCGCGAAACCGTCTTCGCCCGCGAGTTTGCCGCCATCAAAGGCATCTCGATCGACTACGCGGTGCTCGAGCACGCCACCGACGTGGCCGTGATCGAGGCGCCCTTCGAGTGGGATGACCTCGGTGGCTGGTCGGCCGTCGCGCGGCAGCGAGGGGCCGATACCGAGGGCAACACCGTGGTCGGCCGCCACCTGGGGATCGACACTGTCCGCACGATCGTCGCCGGGTCGGACGACCATCTGGTCGTCACGATGGGCCTTGAGGATATGCTTGTGGTGCATACTCCCGATGCCACGCTCGTGGCCGACCGTACCCATGAGGAGGCGGTGCGCCGGGTGGTGGGTGAACTCGAGAAACGTGGATGGACCGAGTATCTCTGATCGTCGTCTGCTTCATCGCCGGCCTGTTCGCCGTCTGCGGAGCGGCCGCCGCGGCTGAGCCGTCCAAGGCTCGGGATGCAGACTGGGTCGATGCCCTGCGCCGTTCGGCGGAGGCGCTGCACTGGTCCGACGAGCTGATCCGTCACGACTGGCGGCTGCAGCGGCGGCCGGGAACCGCGGAATGCCGGATCCTCGATCCGCAGGAACGAGTGATCCACGCGGGCTCGGCCGCAGAGTGCACCGCGGCCTTCGCCGAGATGGAAGCCAGCGGCCGGATCGAGCCGGTTCGCGGACCAGCAGTGATCGTGCTGCATGGGCTCGGCGAAGGCCGCGATTCGATGAAGCCGCTCGTCACCCACCTGCGCTCCACCACGCATGCCACCGTGCTCGCCTTCGGCTATGCGAGCACGAAAGCCGCCATCGCCGACCACGGCCGAGCGCTGGCCGCCGTCATCGCCGGACTGCCGGCAGCGGAACGAATCAGTTTCGTCGGCCACAGCCTCGGCAACCTCGTCGTGCGCAGCTGGATGGCACAGGCCCGTAAGCCCGACCTCGACCGCGTCGGGCGGGTGGTGATGCTCGGGCCTCCCAACCACGGCTCCGACCTGGCGAAGATGGCGTCGAAGGTCTGGCTCCTGGCCGCGCTCTCCGATGGCGCCGCGCGGGATCTCGTCATCGACTGGGAGAAGGTGTCGCCCCAGCTCGCCGTGCCCTGCTGTCCGTTCGGCATCGTGGCCGGCGGCAAGGGGGATGGCGCCGGCTACAGCATGCTGCTGGAGGGAGACGACGATGCCGTCGTCCGCGTCGCCGAGACAAGGCTCGAGGGCGCCGACGATTTTCTGCTCGTGCCCGTCCACCATGCGGCGATGATGAAGCATCCGACGGTGCAGCAGGCCGTTGCCTCGTTCCTGACCACGGGCCGGTTTCCCGCCGCCCCGCCGCAGGCCACCCCATGAGCGTGTCCGCCGCCATTCCCGCCGACGGCCGCGTGGCGGGCGTCGACTACGGCCGCAAGCGAATCGGCATCGCGATCTGCGACGCCGCACGAATCCTCGCCAGCCCGCTGACCATGCACGAGCCGACCGGCGACGACGATGCCGAGGCGACGTTTTATCGACGGCTCGTTCGCGACGAGGAGATCATCGGCTTCGTCGTCGGCCTGCCGATCCACGCCGATGGTTCCGACAGCAAGATGTCGGTCGAGGTGGAGAAGTTCGGCGGCTGGCTGGCCGCGGCGACCGGACTGCCCGTCGTATTTCAGGACGAGCGATTCACGTCGATCGAGGCCGCTGGCAAGCTCGCCGGCCACGGCTTCTCCCGCGGCCGCAAGAAGGCCCGCACCGACGCGATCGCGGCGCAGATCCTGCTCGCCGACTGGCTCGAATCGCAGGCCTCCGGATCCCCCGCACGCAGGCCGGGAGCCCTCGACGCATGACCTCCGCCCCCCGTCGGCTCGTGATCGGCTGCGGGTATCTCGGCATGCGAACCGCTCGCAGATGGCTCGCCGCCGGCGATCGCGTGTGGGGCACGACGCGTTCGGCGGCGCGGACGGCCGAATTGGCCGCAGCCGGGATCGAGCCGATCGTGGCCGACGTCGCGCGGCCGGAGGCGATGCCCGCCCTGCCCGAGGTCGACACGATGTTCTGGGCCGTGGGATTCGATCGCGCGGCCGGGGCGACCTACCGCGATCTCCACGTCGAGGGGCTCGCGCGGGCGATCGACGCACTGCCCGGCCGGCCGCGGCTGATCCTGTCGAGCTCGACCGGCGTATGGGGCAACGACGATGGCGCGGTCGTCAGCGAGTCCACGCCCGCCACGCCGACGCGCGAGGCGGGGAGCGTGCTCCTCGAGGCCGAGGCCACCCTGCATGCGCTCGCCCCCGGCCGCGGCACGGCCCTGCGGTTCGCCGGCCTCTACGGACCGGGCCGTCTGCCCCGTCTCGAAGACCTCAAGGCCGGGCGACCGATCGCCGCCGATCCCGAGAGCTGGCTCAACCTGATCCACGTCGATGACGCTGCAAGAATCGTCTGCGCCGTCGCCGCCGCACCGGCCCCTCGGCCGCTCTACGTCGTCTCCGATGGCGTGCCGGTCCGCCGCCGCGACTGGTATGCCCACCTGGCGACGCGGTCGGGCAGCCCGCCACCGAACTGGGATGTGTCGGCCCCGCGCACCCGCGGCGCCGACAAGCGGGTCGATCCGTCGCTCCTCTTCAACGATATCCCGATCGCGCTCGCCTACCCCGATTCATTTCAGGGCATCGACGCGCTCTGACTCAACTCGCCCAACCCGGCCCGGGGCTGCCTGCACCCTCTCGGCGGACGTTCGCTGCGGACATCCTGTCCTTCGCTCACTGCATGTCCGCTCGCTTTCGGCATCCTGCCTGCGCTCGCTCCCATAGCCCGCGAGAGGGTACAGGCAGCCCCGGGCCTACCCGCATTCTCGTAGGACAGGCCTCCGTGCCTGCTCCAGACAGGCGGAGACGCCTGTCCTACGGGAACGGAGGCTTCGGGTGACCTGTACCCAGGAGCCGGCGTATGCTGACAAGCGCAGCCAGGATGGCGAAGCGCCGTCAGCATCCGAGCGAGCGAAGGGCAGGATGCCAATCCTGTTCGGCACGGCAGATGCTCGACGCGTCGATCCGCGTCTCGCGTGGCTCGGGGCTGCCCGCCCCTCTCGCCGGACGCTCGCTACGGTCATCCTGACCTTCGCTCGCTCGGAGACGTCAGCGCTTCGACATC
>JBKDMX010000020.1:0-2168 GCA_046343855.1 Planctomycetia bacterium | reverse complement strand
GGCGACGACGACGAAGAACAACGCGAACAGACGCATGGCGTTCATGGCACGACCTCCCATGGGCACGACCCTCCGTAGTGGAGCGGCATGATACCCGATCGGCCGACCCGGGTCGGCCGCGCCCGGGGGCAAACCGCGTGGCATTGGAACGATCCGGAGGCTCTCGGTTGGCGGTGCCACTTTGCCCCCGGCTTGCGCCTGGGGGCTTGTATGGAACGGTCGCGCGCGGTCGCGGCAGAGCTACTTCGTGGCGGGCTTGGCGGACGTGAGCTGGAAATCGACCCGGTTCGTGCCGGTTGGCGCGACATCGGCCGTGAGCGTTGACTGCTCGTTGTAGCGGCTCGGCACGAGATTGCGGAACGTGATGCCCTGCTCGGGCAGGCCGCCGGCCGGCACGGGGCGTTCCTCCCGCGCCATCGACACGATCTCCACGCGGTGCGGGCCCGGGTGGACGCGGATCGTGAACCGGCCGGCGGCGATCGTGGCCCCTTCGGCGCTGAGGGATTTGTCGTTTGGCACGAAGATCACCTGGCCTTCGGCCAGCGGCCGGCCGTCGAGCGTGACGGAGCCCTCGACCGCCACCCGCGAGTCGGCCGGGCCGCAGCCGGCCGCCACGAGACAGCCGGCCGTCAGCAGGAGCAGTAGCCGGCGGCTGCCGGGGGGCGACGCATTCATCGATCCCCTGCGCGTCATTCGGGCAACCCCGTCACCTCGCGGCCGTTGCGGGATCCCGCGGCCTGCCAGACGTTGGCGGCCACGTCGTTGGCCACGAACCTCGTCGATCCGTCCCCCATCGCCACGTTCACGCCCCCGGGGTGCATGGAGCGGCTGTAGTGGACGTAGGGAGACGCCCCAGCCGGAGCCATGGGCCGCCAATCGGTCAAATAATCGCCACCGTCCCCGACCGTCGTGTTCGGCGGCTGCAACGTGGTGAACTGCGTTTCGCCGTTCACGCTGTTGAAGTAGCCGCCCCGCATGTCGCCAGAACTGGGCGGATCGGGAACGACGACGCATTCGCCGAGCAGCAAGGTCGCCGAAAGGCCGTCGATCACTGAAGCGGCGTTGACCCCCCGCCCGCCGAGCACAGAAGGGACGACGCCATTCTGGGTGGTCTGCAACGTGCCAGACGACGCGCAGGCCATGTAGTTGCCACAGAAGCCGCGGGTCGATGACGAAGTCTGACCGTTTGCCGCCACGTTCCAGTAACTGATCTTGCCGGCATTGGGATCGGAGGGGCACATGAACGCCGGATGCCGTTGGGTGCCGGACGGCCTGTTGAAAAGATACTGGTTGTTGTTCTGGTCCGCCGTCATCGCGTCGTCATACACGGGCATCAGTTCCATGTAGGGGCTGATCCACTGCATCCACGTGATCCGGGCCACCCTTTGTCCTCCCCTGGTGGCCGCACAGCCTGCCGAGAGCGCAGCCGTGCCGCCATCCATGCACAGAAGCCCGCCCGGGAGATGCCGCTGCCCCGGAGGGAACGCCCCTAGCAACGAGTGATGCGTCTGAAACGCCGTCGCGATCTGCCGCGAATTGTTGAGGCAGACGCTCCGCCGGCCCGATTCGCGGGCGCTCTGCACGGCCGGAATGAGCAGCGCGATCAACAGGCCGATGATCGCGATCACGGCCAGCAGCTCGACGAGCGTGAATCCGCGGCGGTGTCGGGTAGGGTTCATTGTGCAGACGCGCGGCGGCGGCGGCGGGCCCACGCGGCGGCGGCGATGCCGATGGCGGCCAGCGCGATCGCCCCCGGCTCGGGCACCACGACCACGTTCATCGTGAGCGTGAGGTCGCGGGTGTTGATCGCACCGGAGAGGTCTTGCTGATCGCGGAACTTCAGCGTGTAGGTGCCCGTGTAGCTGCCTTCGGCGAGCCCGCCCGGCGACAACACGGTCGCGAAGAGGCCGTTCGAGCCGCCAGCGGCGAGGTTTGCGAACGACGAGAAGCCCACGCTGAATACGTCGTTCCCGCTCGCGAATTCCCAATCATAGAAATTCAGCCCGGCCGTCTCGGCGTCGCTGAACCCGAGCGACGCGATATTGAAGATCGAGTATGCCAGCGTGCCGTTGCCGCCGTCGCCGCCCGACCAACTGCCGGCGTCATACGTGCCGAAGTTGAGCGTCTTCGTGGCCGTGTCGGTGGCGGCGAAGCTGGCCAGCGAGTGA
>JBKDMX010000019.1:0-15496 GCA_046343855.1 Planctomycetia bacterium | reverse complement strand
TCACTCGCTGGCCAGCTTCGCCGCCACCGACACGGCCACGAAGACGCTCAACTTCGGCACGTATGACGCCGGCAGTTGGTCGGGCGGCGACGGCGGCAACGGCACGCTGGCATACTCGATCTTCAATATCGCGTCGCTCGGTTTCAGCGACGCCGAGACGGCCGGGCTGAATTTCTATGATTGGGAATTCGCGAGCGGTGACAATGTGTTTAGCGTGGGCTTCTCGTCGTTCGCAAACCTCGCCGCGGGCGGCTCGAACGGCCTCTTCGCGACCGTGTTGTCGCCGGGCGGGCTCGCCGAAGGCAGCTACACGGGCACCTACACGCTGAAGTTCCGCGATCAGCAAGACCTCTCCGGTGCGACAAACACCCGCGACCTCTCGCTCACGATGAACGTGGTCGTGGTGCCGGAGCCGGGGGCGATCGCCCTGGCCGCCATCGGCATCGCCGCCGCCGCGTGGGCCCGCCGCCGCCGCGCGCACAAGAAGCCCGGAGCGGAAGCGACGGGGTAATGTGCGTCGCGTCGCATCCGCGGCACCCCCGGGCTCCCGCCCGGGGCTTCTTGGTGAACGACATCATGAACTTCTTCCCACGCCGCCGCGCGTTCACCCTCGTGGAACTGCTGGCCGTGATCGCGATCATCGGCCTGCTGATCGCGCTCCTTCTGCCGGCCGTGCAGTCGGCCCGCGAGTCGGCCCGCCGCTCGAGTTGCACGAACAACCTCAAGCAGCTTGGGGTCGCGATGCAGAGCTTCCATTCCGTCAACGGCGGCTTTCCCTACGGCTTTTCAGACGCGGAAGTAAACCCTTCGGATCATCCCTTCAGGGAATCGTCGTCGTCCGCCGTACTTCGGGCCGGCTTTGCTCCGTCCCTAGATCCATTTGTGTATCACCGGCGCGATACTTTTTTCCACCGGCTGCTGCCGTTCGTCGAGGCGACCACGATCAGCGGTGCGTACGAGGCCGATCGCTATTGGTTCGTCCACCAAATTCCGGTCAGCGTCGGCACTTTTAACAATATGGTCATCTCGATGTATGCCTGCCCGTCCGACCCGTCTGCCCCTTACAACGGCGCGCGGTTCATGTTCCGGGGCAACTACTCCGTCTGCGCCGGCAACACGGCCGACACGGTTCCTCGCGCCCCCCCACATAACCGGCTGGCTCCCACGCCCGGAATGTTCGGCCCCCGGCTTGGCGGCCGATCTGTCGTCGGCCGCAGCGCGGCCCACTGCATCGATGGCACCAGCAACACGCTCCTGGCTTCCGAGGGCATCGTTCGCGGGCGTGAGGTGCCTTCGCCTTTCGGTGAACTCGGGGCGTACTGGATGGGCGGCGTGTGGGGAGAATATGGGTTCTCGACGTTCGAGCCGCCCAACACCACCGTGCCCGACATGAACTGGAACTGCGCGGATGTGAACTGGCCACGGGCCCCCTGCGAGATCCGGGGTTCCGCAAACCCGCCCTATCGCAACTTCGCCCGCAGCATGCATCCGGGCCTCGTGAACGTGGCGCTGTGTGATGGCGCGGTGCGGGCCGTGAACGACGGCATCAATGTCGACATCTGGCGAAGCCTCGGCGATCGGGCGGACGGCAGGGTTTTAGAGGCGTATTGACCGAAAAGGTGCCAGCCACCACATATGGACAAGATAGGAGATTTTGCCTTCGCCAGACTGCCCACATTTGGTGGCTGGCACCTTTTTCTGCTGCTCTGCTGCCTGCTGCCCGCCGCCGGCTGCGGCCGCGGCTCCAGCCTCGACGTGCGCACGGTGGCCGGCACCGTGAAGGTCGATGGCGTGCCGCTCGCAGAAGGCCGCATCACGCTCAGGGCGCTCTCGGGCGACACCCGTGGTTTCTCGTCCCCGATCGAACGCGGGAAGTATCGCGTCGAGGCGTTTCCGGGCAAGGCGCACGTCGCCATCACGGCCTATCGCGACGTTCCCGGCAAAATGGATTCGGGCGGCCCCGGAGCGCCCCCCGTTCCCGTAAGAGAGCAGTTCATCCCGGCCCGCTACAACGACCAGACCGAACTTGAGATCGACGTCCCGCAGGGCGGCAATCGGAGCCTCAATTTCGACCTCTCCTCCGCGCCGGCCGCGGCCGCCGCCGCGCCAAACCGCTGACGCCCGCGGGCATTGAGGTGCGGGAGATGATGGCCGTGCGAATCCGGCCAAATTCTTCCCGAATCCGCCATCCATCCGGCGTTTGGTATCGTCGTGGGACGAGCGCCACCTGATGAACCACACCCCGCTTGCCGGCGTCTATCCGATCGCCAACACGCCGTTTCACCCCGACGGCTCGATCGACTTCGAGAGCCAGGACCGGCTCATCGACCACCTCCTCGCCGAGGGCGCCCACGGCCTCGGCCTCTTCGGCAACGCGAGCGAGGGCTACACGCTCTCGGCGGCCGAGCGGATCGAGCTCATGCGGCGGATCGCGAAGCGGGTGAAGGGCCGCGTGCCGCTCGTGGCGTCGAGCGGCCACACCGGCACCGATGCGGCGGTCGAACTGAGCAAGGAGATGGAAGACCTGGGCGCCGCCTGCCTGATGGTGCTGCCCCCCTACTTCCTCAAGACCGACGGCGACGGCCTCATGCACTACTTCGAGGCGATCTCGAAGGCCGTGACGATCCCGATCATGGTGCAGGACGCCCCGCTCATGACGCAGGTGACGATGCCGCCGGCGCTCCTCGCCCGGATGGGCCGGGAGATCGAGCACGTGAACTACGTGAAGGTGGAGTCGCCGCCCACGCCGGCCAAGTGCACGGCCCTCGTGAAGGCGGCGGGCGACGCGCTCACGCTCTTCGGCGGGCTCAACTGCCAGTTTTTCATCGAGGAATTCCAGCGCGGCGTGCGCGGCCAGATGCCCGGCAGCGACCGCACCCGCGATCTCGTCATGATCTGGAACCACCTCGAGGCGGGCGACACCGCCGCCGCCTGGCGGGTGTTCACCCGGATCCTGCCGCTGCTGCGGTTCCAGCTGCAGCCGGGGCTCGGCGTGTCGGCCCAGAAGCACAACCTCGTGGCCGCCGGCGTGATCGCCTCGGCCCACGTGCGGCACCCGACCGCCGCTCTCGATGAGGCGAGCGCCGCCGAACTGGCCGTGCTCCGCGAACTCGCCGACCGCACCTCTTGAGCTTTGAGTATTCCCGTGACGCAGGCCCCGTCGCTTCCGCTCCGGGCTTCGTGGGACTGACGCCGAGGCGACCGCGATGCAGATCCTACATCTCCGCTGGTGGATCGCCGGGCTGCTCTTCCTCTCGACGGTGATCAACTACGTCGACCGGCAGACGCTCTCGGTGCTGGCGCCCGTGCTCAAGGCCGAACTCGGCGTCACCGACGCGCACTACGCCAACATCCTCACGGCGTTCCTGGCCGCCTACACGGTGATGTACGTCGGCTCCGGCGTCCTCGTGGATCGGTTCGGCACCCGCCGGGCGCTCGCCGGGTTCATGGTGTGGTGGTCGGCGGCAAACATGGCGCATGCGTTCGCCCGCGGGCCCTGGTCGCTCGGGGGCCTGCGGTTTCTCCTCGGGCTCGGCGAGTCGGGCAACTTCATGGCCGCCTTCAAGGCGGTGAGCGAGTGGTATCCGGCGCGGGAGCGGGCGTTCGTGCACGGGCTCGTGCAGGCCGGGGCGACGATCGGCGCCATCATCGCCCCGCCGGTGATCACGTGGATCAACGCGGCCTACGGCTGGCAGCCCGCGTTTCTCGTGACCGGCGCCCTCGGCTTCGTGTGGCTCGTGTTTTGGCTGCTGCTCTACCACGCGCCCGAGCGGCACCCCTTGATCACGCCGGAAGAGCAGGCGGTGGTGCTCCAAGAGGAATCGGCGGCCAGTGCCGCCCCGAAACACAACGTGCCGTGGCGGAGCCTCCTCGGGCATCCGCAGACGTGGGGGCTGCTCGGGGCCCGGTTTCTCTCCGATCCGGTGTGGTGGTTTTATCTCTTCTGGCTGCCCACGTATCTCGTCGAGGAGCGCGGGTTCTCGATGGCCCAGATGGGGATGCTCGCCTGGCTGCCCTACCTCACGGCCGACCTCGGGGCCGTTGGGGGCGGCTGGGCGAGCGGCCGGCTCGTCGCCCGGGGCTGGAATCCGATCCGGGCCCGGCTGGCCGTGATGCTGCCCGCCGCCTTGCTGATGCCGCTCTCGCTCCTGATCGACCGCAGCGATTCCTGGCTGGCGATCACGATCATCTGTGCGGTCACGTTCGCCCACATGGCGTGGAAGACCAACCAAAACACGCTCACCAACGACGTCTATTCCAAGGCGGTGATGGGCACGGCTGCGGGGATGCTCGCCTTCGGCACCGGCCTGGGCGGTACGCTCTTCACGTGGCTCACGGGAGTGCTCGTCGAGTCGTTCGGCTACGGCGCCGTGTTCCTGCTCATGGGCCTGCTCCATCCGCTCTCGTATGTGGTGACGCAGCGACTCGTCCGCCGCCCCCTCGCCCCGTGAGGTTTTTTCAACAGCCATGCGCATCGAATCCCTGACCGCGATCCCCGTGCGGCTCCCCCGCGATTTCGCCGCCGCCCGCGGCACGGCCGGCTCGCCGACGATGCTCAGGGGCTCGGGCACCTATCGCTGGTCGACGGCCTACCCCGTGCTCTATTCCATCGACTTCGAGACCTGCCTCGTGCGGGTCGAGCTCTCGAACGGGCTCGTGGGCTGGGGCGAGGCGCAGGCGCCGCTCGCGCCCGAGGTGGCGGGCTCGATCGTCAACCTGCTGCTCCGGCCCGCACTCGTCGGCGAGGCGTTCGACGGCTCCGCAAAACGGATCGCCGAACTCTGGGGGCGGATGTATGCCACGATGCGGGTCCGCGGCCATTCCGGCGGCTTCATGCTCGACGCGATGAGCGGCGTCGACATCGCCCTCTGGGATCTCGCCGGCAAGCTCGCCGGGAAGCCGGTGGCCAACCTGCTCGCAGCCGAGCCGAAGCGGCACGTGCCGGCGTATGTGAGCGGCACGTCGGGCGCGACGCCGGCCGAGCGGGCCGCCTTCGCGGCGCGGCATGCCGCCGACGGTTTTTCGCTCGTGAAACTGTATTACGAATCCGACTGGGCCGACCTGCTCGCCGTGGCCGATGCGCTCCCCGCCGGGATGCAGTTCGCCGTCGATGCCCTCTGGCACCTGCCGCCGGAGGGAGCCGTCGCGATGGCCCACGATCTCGACGCCCGCCGGGCCCGGTGGCTCGAGTGCCCGCTCTATCCGGAAGACGTGGCGGGCCACGCGGCCCTGGCCGCCGCGATCACGACGCCGATCGCGGTCGGGGAAAGTTATCGCTCGCTCGGCGAACTCGAGCCCTTCCTGCCGATCGCGAAGATCCTGCAGCCCGACCTCGGCCGCGTGGGGATCACGGGCTTCATGGATATCGCTCGGGCGTTCGCGGGGCCGGTCATCCCGCACCTGAGCATCGCGATGGGCCCGCAGGTGGCCGCCGCGATCCACGTGGCGGCAGCGGCGAGCACCTGCGACCTCTGCGAGTTCAACCCGAATGTTCTGGCGACGGCCAACGCCTTCCTCGCCGAGCCCTTGCGGTGCGAAGGCGGCCGCTACGCAGTGCCCTCCGCGCCGGGGCTCGGCATCGAGTGGAACGATCGGGCCGGCGTGATCACAGGATGACGTGTTTCGGTGTCGACGCCCGGCCTACTTCACGCGGTAGACCTGCACGTCGTCGATCCAGGCCGACGGGGTCATGAGGAAGCTGAACCAGCGCTTCGTGGGGTGTGCAAAACCCTCCGAGCGGTGGCTGCCGAGCGGCTTACCGTCGAGCGCGACCCGCATCTCGTCGCCTTCCGTGACGAGCACGAGCTCGTGCCACGCGTCGTCGGCCGGCCACGCGAAGCTCCGCGACTTGGTCGCGAGCAGCGCCGCGAGGTCGGCGGGGAGTTTCTCCTTCCGCGCGAGAAACTCCTCGCGGCGTTTCTTGATCTCGAGGTTCATGACGCCGGTCTTGAAGTCGGCGAGCGTGATCTGCGGCGGCTGCACGGAGATGATCGCGTAGCAGAGATGGCCCGCGTGGACGCCCGGCGTCTGGCGATCGACGAATCCAGCCATCAGCGAGGCGGGCTTGCCCGCCTCGGGAAGCCTGAAGCGGAAGATCGCCCCGCCGTCCTCGAAGCCGGCCTCATGGTGGATGTGCGGCTGATGGCCGGCCCGCGGCTCGTCGATCACCTTGAGCACGCCGCCGTCGAGGTCGGCCTGCTTGACGTCGGGCACGCGGTCGGCCGTGGCGCTGTTCCAGCCGTTGCCGATCGCCTTGGCGAGGTTGCCATCCTCCTCGCGGTTGAACGAGTCTTCGAACAGCAGCGTGCCGCTCCGAAGCCATGCCGCATCGTCGGCGCCGGCGGCGACAGGAACGCCGGCAACCATCGCCAGGGCGAAAGCGGCCAGGGCATGACGGAGCGAGACGCAAGCGTGCCGAGTGATGCGAGTGGTGCGCGTGGTGTTCATGATCACGAATGGAGGTGGCGGCGGGCCGAGTGGCCGCGTGCAGATGAGCGCGTCACCGGGCCCGGAACGTGCGGCTGTCGATGAGATCGAGGACAAGGTCGCGAAAACCCTGGCCGGCCTCGCGGTTGGCCCGCACGAGTTTCTCGATCTCCCGCCGCTCGGCGTAGGTGGGCACGCGGCCCGTCGCATACGTCATCAGTTTCTCGGCCAGGCAGGTCGAGAAGATGTCGATATTGGCCACGAGCCAGGCCTTGAACTCGACCGGGTCTTTCACGGCGGTGCCGTCGGGCAGCGTGCCGGCGGGGTCGATCGCGGCCTGTGTGCCGGGCCACGTCGCCCGCCAGCGGCCGACGGGATCGTAGTTTTCCAACACGAACCCGAGCGGATCGATCCGGGCGTGGCACACGGCGCAGCTCGATTCCTGCGTGTGCGCCGCGAGCAGCTCGCGGGGCGTCTTCGCGCCGCGGGTGTCGGGCGTGAGCGCGGGCACGTTCTTCGGCGGCGGTGGCGACGGCATGCCGAGGATGTTTTCGAGCACCCAGGCGCCACGGATCACCGGCTGCGTGTCGACGCCGTTGGCCGTCGCCATCAGGATCGCCGCCTGGCCGAGGAGGCCGCCGTAGCGGCCGCCGCGGTCGATGGCGAGCCGCTGGAACTGCGTGAGTTCCTCCGGAGTGAGCTGCGCCTTCCGTTCCTTTGCGGCCGGCGGCGTGAAGCCGTAGTTCTTCTGGCAGAAGGCGATCGTGGAAAATGTGAAGTCGGGGTCGATGAACGTGGTCAGCGGGAGGTTCTTCGTGAGAATCTCCGTGAAAAACGTTTCCGTCTCCTTGCGGGCGAGTGCCACGGCCTCGTCATCGAAATTGAACTTCGGATCGGGCATGATTCCGGGAAGGAGTTTCGTGTCGAGCCACTGGCCGACGAAACTGCGGATCATCGGCGTGGCCGCCCGGTCGGGCATGAGCCGCGCGGCCTCGCGGCGGAGCACCCACGACTCGCCGAGCCGACTGCGCGTCGCGAGATCGACGAGTTTGTCGTCGGGCGGCCCCTGCGTGAGGAAGTAGGAGAGCCGGGTGGCGAGGTCGAACTGGTCGAGCGCCTCCCGGGCGTCGTCCGGCTCGAGGTCGCGGTAGAGGAACCGCGGCGACACGAGCACGCTCCGCAGCATGAGGTGGGCGGCCGCGTCGAAGGAGTGGCCCTCGTCGAGATGGCGGGTGCCGATCGCGAGAAATGTGTCTACCGTCTCGTCGTCCACCGGCCGGCGGAAGGCCCGCGGAAGGAACCGCACGAGCATCGACCGCAGGAGTTCGGCATCCGTCTGCCCCTCGGCCCGCGGGCCGACGAGCGCCTGCCAGGCTGCGGCCCGGGCCTTGTCGAGCGGGCTCTGGACGAGCTTCGACGGTCCCTCGACCACGACGCGGTGAATCTCGAGGGCGGGGCCGCGCTCGTGGTAGAAGTGGCAGAGGGCATCGGCGATCTCGCTCGTACCGATGAAGGAATCGATGACCTCCATGAGTTTGCGGGTTTTCTTGGACTCCATCGTCGCTAGGGTCGTGTCGAGGGCGGGGTCGGCCCAGTGCTTCGAGACGATGTCCCAGCCGTTGCGGCCGCGGAGGCGGCCCGTTTCCGGATGGCCTGGAAAGCCTTGTGGAAACACGGCCTGCTGCCAGGCGGCGAGGAACCGGGGGTCTTCCTTGAACCAGGCCTCCATCTGGTCGGCGAGTTCGGCCCACTCGTGCGTCATTTCCGCGTTGGCCCAGCGGATGAGCACCGTGTCGCCCTCGTAGAGGTCGGCCTCGAACGACGTGCTCGCGGGCGACTCGGCGGTGACGTCGATCGTGCGCAGGAGCCGGAAGGCACTCACCTGCGAGCGGTCGGTCGCCGACACGGGCCGCGCGTAGACCTCGAGCTTCATCGGGCCGGTGAAGGGGTGGCCCTGCGGCGAGAGAAACTGCGACGCCTCGACGGTGATGGTGTAGGTGCCCGAGTCCTTGACCTCGATCCGGCTCGGCCAGGTGCAACTCCGCATGATGTCGACGCTGCGGGAGACGAGCCGCAGGGCGTCGCCGTGGATCGTAGCCGCCGAGAAACTCAGCACGAGATCGTCGGGGCCCGCCTCGAGCCGCAGGGGCTTCGGAGTCGGCCGCGGCGGCGGAAAAATCTCGTCGGCCACGTCGCGGGCCACCGTGGCGTAGGCCTCGAGGTGCGCTGGCGAGAGCACGAGCCCCTCGGCGAGGTTGTCGAAGCCGTGGCGTTCGGTGTCGGCTGGAAACCCGATGGGCAGGTGGAACCACGGCAGCTGCAGGAGTTTGCGGATCGTGCTCTGGTATTCCGCCCGGTTGAGCCGCCGCGGGGGCGTGCCGCCGAAGGGTGTGTGGGCGATGAGCGGCGGATCGAGGAAGGTGACGACCGCGGCGCGTTCTTCCGGCGTGGCCGGCTCGGCGTCGGGTGGCGGCATCCGCCGGTTCTCGATCACCTCGACGACGCGGCTCCAGAGGCCCACCTGGTCGGCCGCGGCCCAGTCGATCGACCGGGCATCGAGCCGCACGCCGGCCTCGGCATCGGGGCCCGAGTGGCAGTCGAGGCAACGGGCGGCGAGCACGGCCTGCACGGCATCCGGGATGGCCGCCTGCTCGTCGGCCCGGAGCGCCGGCGAGAGGGCGGCAAGGACGATGATCGCCACCACAAGCCGGGGCATCAGAGCAGGACCTCGTTCATGTTCTTCGAGGCGTTGGAGAACTTTTCGGTCTCGACGCCGAGCCGCTGCAGGAGCGTGATGTAGAGATCGCCGAGCAGCGGGCTGCCCGGCTGCTCGGGATCGATCGCCACGTGGCTGCCGTGCTTGAGCCCGCCCCCCGCGACGAGCGTGGGCAGATTGCGGTTGCTGTGGCGGCTGGCGTCGCCCATGCCGGTGCCCACGAGCACGATCGTGTCGTCGAGCAGCGATCTGCCTTCGGGAGTCTTCTTCGCCTGGAGCTGCTCGAGGAAGCCGGCCAGGCAATGGATGTGGGCCGTCTCGATCGCGACGAGATCGCGGATCATGACGGGATCGTTGCCATGGTGCGAGAGGCCGTGGTAGCCGGCCACGAGCTGGCGGCCGTCGAGCGAAAACACCTGCCCGAGCCCGTGCAGAAACATCGACATCACCCGCGTCTGGCCGCTCTCGAGGGCCAAGGCCATGAGGTCGTAGAGGATGCCCTCGGCCTCGATCTGCAGGTTGGGCGTGATCGGGTCGTACTCGGGGAGTTTGTAGGTGGTGGTGGCGGCGGGCTCGCTCAGGGCGGCGATCTGCCGCTCCATCCGCTTCTCAACCGCCCGCAGCGACTCGAAATACTCGTCGAGCTTGGCCCGGTCGCGGGGCCCGAGCGACTTCTGCAGGCGATTCGCGTCGTCGAGCACGAGGTCGAGCGAACTCTCGCCGCTCGCGAGCAGGTATTCGGTGCGGGCCCGGTCGGCGTCGGAGGCGAACAGCCGCTTGTAGAGCACGCTCGGCCGGTCGATCTGCGGGAGGCCGATGCCCTGCTTCGTGTAGCTCATCGTCTGCGGGCCCTCGCCCGAGCCGGCGGTGAGCTCGATCGATGGAAACCGCGTCGTCTGGCCGATCGCATCGGCGATCATCTGGTCGAGCGACCACGAGCCGGGGTTCATCCCGCAGAGGAAGTTGCTCCAGGCGGCGTGGCCGTTGGGGGCCCGGTGGTCGAGGCCGGAGAACACGGTGAACGAGTCGCGGAGGCCGGCGAGCGGGGTGAGCGTGGGGGGCAGTTCGTAGTCGCGGCCGGCCTGCTTGGGCGTGAACGCCGGCTGGTGCCAGCCGAGATACGTGCCGACGGCGACGAAGTTGCGCGGGCCTGCCGGGGTGGCGGGGGTTCCAAACGCCTCGAGGGCGGGCAGGGCGATCACGGTCGCCCCGGCCCGGAGGAAGTGGCGGCGGCTGAGGCGGGCCGGCGCAATGCGCGAAGGGAAGTGCTGTCGCATGGTGCGGCTCGATGGAGAGGCGGGGCAGACGACTCGTCGCCGTCCATCATTATCGTATCAGTCGCGGCCCGGGGGCGATCGACGCAAACACGCTGTAAATCTTCGTGGAAACGCACCATGGCAAGCCGGGCGTCATGGCCGGCAGCCAGGGCAGCCTGACAGAAAACGCTCACGAGCATGATTGCAATTGCGGCGCGAGACGGCATTTCATTTCCCATGCGGCGGATTTAACCTCCGCTGCATGACGCACCAACCAGACATCGAGCGGCAGATCGAATTCGACTTCCTGCGGGCGACGGAGATCGCCGCGCTCAACACGCTCCAGTGGCTCGGCAAGGGTCAAAAGGAACTCGCCGATGCGGCGGCCTGCGACGCGATCCGCGGCATGTTCGATCTCACCGAGATGCGCGGCGAGATCGCGATCGGCGAGGGGATCAAGGACGAGGCGCCCGGGCTCTTCAAGGGGGAGCGCGTGGGCACGTGGCGGGAAGGCGCGCCCCGTTTCGAGATTGCCCTCGATCCGATCGACGGCACGACGAACGTCGCCAAGGGCATGCCCAACTCGCTCTCCTGCATCGCGGCCGGCCTCGTCACCGACGGGCGGCCGTGTCTCCTCGACGTCCCGGCCTTCTACATGCACAAACTGGCCTATCCGCTCGAGGTGCGGAAGGCGTGGGTCGCCGACCCGAAGTTGCCGATCGACATCGATGCGCCGATCGGCGAGGTGATCGACGTGACGGCACGGACCCTCGGGAAGGAGGTGCGCGACGTGGTCGTGTCGATCCTCGACCGGCCCCGCAACGAGCAGCTCATCGAGGAGGTGCGGCGGAAGGGAGCGGCCCTGCGGCTCATCCAAGATGGCGACATCGCCGCGGCGCTCGCGCCGGCGCTCCGCACGAGTGCGATCGACCTCTACGTGGGCATCGGCGGTGCGCCCGAGGCGGTGTTGTCGGCGGCCGGGCTGCGGTGCCTGGGCGGCGGGATGCGGGCCAAGATCTGGCCGCGGGACGAGGCCGAGCGGCAGCACCTCGTCGCCATCGGCTGGGGCGACCGGCTCGACACGCAGTTCATGTCGCGCGATCTCGCCGGAGGCGACCACATCATCTTCGCCGCGACCGGCATCAGCACGGGTCCGCTGCTCGAGGGCGTCGAGGTGCGCGGGGCGATCGCCATGACCCATTCGCTCGTCATGCGGGCGCGGAGCGGCACGGTGCGATTCGTCGCGGCCCATCACGATCTCGAGCGGAAGACGATCCACCTGCGGAGCACGCAGGCCGAACGCCGCGTGTGACGAGACGTCAGGCCGGAAGCACTCGGGCGCCGGCGGCGCGTGACGGCGATCCTGAGTCCCGCTCGATCGCCATCGGCAACACGAAGCCGTCGTTGGAGAAGGCATCGGGGGCTGCATGCAGTGGGCGATTCATGGCGGCGGCCTGCGCGATTTCGTGCACCCAAGGGCTTTCCGGATCGGGTCAATCTCTTGGCTACGGGGTGGTGGTCCATCAGCGGGGCTGATACCTTCTACGATATCGGTCTCTGCCGCTGCTGTTCACCCCGAGGAGACGGTTGTCATGCAGGCTTCTCGTAGGAAGGTTTCCCGTCGTCACGCGATCCAGGCCGGCCTGTCTGCCGGCGCCGCCTTCGCCGTGCCGACGATCATCCCGTCGTCGGCGCTGGGGCTCGACGGCGCGGTCGCACCGAGCGAGCGGATCATCGTCGGAGGCATCGGCATCGGCCGCCGCGGCGAGTACGACCTCGGCTGCTTCCTGGAGCAGCCCGACGTGGTCTTCACCGCGATCGCCGACGTGAAACAGGGCCGGCGCGAGGCGGTGAAGAAGATCGCCGACACGAAGTACGGCACGCAACACTGCACGATGCACCGCGACTTTCGCGAGGTGCTCGACCGCAAGGACATCGACGCGGTGCTGATTGCGACAGGCCCCAATTGGCATGGCCTCATGGCGACGCTCGCCGCCAAGGCGGGGAAGGACATCTACTGCGAGAAGCCCTGCACGAAGAACATCGCCGAGACGCTCATCCACCGCGACACGATGCGGCGCTGCGGCACCGTCTTCCAGGCGGGCACTCAGCGGCGAAACCTGCCGCACTACGCCTTTGCCTGCGAGCTCGCCCGCACCGGCCGGCTGGGCAGGATCAAGAAGGTGTTCGCGCACCCGCGTGGCATGACGGCGCTGCTGAGCGGCTGGCTGCCCGAGGCGCCGCTGCCCGACCCGAAGGTGGACGACTGGGACACGTATTTGGGCCCCACGGCGTGGCGGCCGTTCAATGCCGACACGCTCAAGGACGGCTTCAACTTCGAGAAGGGGGGCGGCTTCATCGGCGGCGGTGTGCCGAAGGGCGGCGGCGTGCTCGAGTGGGGTTCGCACTGCGTCGATCTCTGCCAGTGGGCGGTGAACGACGGCCCACCGCCGGTGGAGTATCACCCGCCCCGGGGCGACGAGATCGTCTGTCGCTATGCCGACGGCGCCGAACTCATCTTCCGCGAGAAGGACTGGATCCCGCTCGGCTCCTGCCCCGTGCGGTTCGAGGGGGAGACGGGCTGGGTGGAGGCCGGCGACTCCGGCAAGCTCGTGCTCAGTTCGCCGGAACTCCTGGCCGGCCGGAAGATCGAGGAGATCGGCGGCTATCCGGCCACGTTCCACGTCCGCGATTTCCTCGACTGCGTGAAGACCCGCGGCAAGCCCAAGGGCAACGCCGACGCCGCCTGCAACGCCCACATCGCCTGCCATGCGGCGAACATCGCGCTGTTCCTCGGGCGGACGGTGAAATTTGACAACCTCACCAACATGTTCGTCGGCGACGACGAGGCGAACCGACTGCGGTCGGAGGCGCTCCGCGAGCCGTGGCGGCTGTGATGGGCGGCCAAACGGAACGAACGTTTCGAGCACACGGATATTTTCTGCGACAAGGAGTGATCGAGATGCAGTGGAACAGACTGGTCGCCATCGGCTGTCTCGCAACGTGGCTGGGACTGATGGCATCTGGTGCCGTGGCGGAGCCGCTGCCCACGGAGGCCGAGCTCCTCGCCGTGCTCCGGTCCGACGCCGCCGAGGCCGACAAGGCGATCGCCTGCAAGAACCTCGCGGTGAAGGGCTCGGCCGCCGCCGTGGGCGACCTCGCCAAGCTGCTCGGAAACGAACGCCTCGCCTCGTGGGCCCGGATTCCGCTCGAGGCGATTCCCGGACCGGAGGCGAGTGCGGCGCTGCGGCAGGCCACCGGGTCGCTTTCGGGCCGGCTGCTCGTGGGCGTGATCAACTCGATCGGCGTGCGGCGCGACAAGGACGCGATGGAGATGCTCGTCGGCCGCCTCGGCGATGCCGACACGGAGGTGGCGGCGGCCGCCGCCGCGGCCCTCGGCAGGATCGGCACGCCCGCCGCCGCGGCGGTGCTCTCGAAGAATCTCGCCGCGGCGGGCCCGCGGCTCGACGACGTGGCCCAGGCGGTGATCGTGTGCGCCGAGCGGCTCCTCGCGGAGGGGAATGCCGCCGCCGCCGCGACGCTCTACGGCACCGTGCGCACCGCGAAAGTGTCGGAGCAGCGCGTGGCCGAGGCGACGCGAGGCGTCATTCTCGCCCGCGGCAAGGACGGCATCCCGCTCCTCGTGGAGACGCTCCGATCGCCGTCGCGACGGCTGGCGAACATCGGGCTGTTCACGGCGCGGGAGCTCCTCGACGGGCCGCGGAGCGGCGAAGTCGACATGGCCTTGGCCGCTGAGGCGACGCGGCTTGCGGGCACGGGCGACGGAGATCGCGCGGCGCTCGTCGTGAACGTGCTCGCCGACCGCAATGCCGACGGCGGCGCGAGCCCCGACCTGCGGGCGATCGTCCTCACGTGGGCCGGCTCCGGGCCGCAGGCCGTGCGGCTGGCGGCGCTCGAGGCCGCAGGGCGCATCGGAGACGCCTCGGCCGTCGAGCCGCTTGTGGCGCTCGCGACCGACGCGGCCGTGACCGACGCCGCCCGCGCGGCGCTCGTGGCCCTGCCCGGCGATGCCGTCGATCGCGTGGTGCTCGCGAGGATGTCGGGTGCCTCCCCCACGCTCATGCCGATCCTGCTCGAGGTGATCGGCGAGCGGCGGATTCCGGCGGTCGCCCAGCTCAAGCCGTTGCTCGCGGGGAGCGACGGCTCCGTGCGGGTTGCGGCGCTCGAGGCCCTCGGCAACGTGGTCGATCTCGCCAACCTCGGCCTGCTCGTCGATGCGGTGCAAAAGCCGCGCGACGCGGGCGAAGGCGAGGCGGCCGAGAAGGCGCTGCGCGCGGCCTGCGTGCGGATGCCCGATCGGGAGGCCTGCGCTGCGATGCTCACGACGGCGGTCGATGCTGCGTCGGGCGACACAAAGATCAAGCTGCTCGACATCGTCGGCGAGGTCGGCGGTACGAAGGCGCTCGCCACGGTGGCCGCCGCCGCGAAAACGGGCAACGAGCCGCTCGCCGACGCCGCCACACGGCTGCTCGGCAAGTGGATGACGGTCGATGCCGCGCCGGTGCTCCTCGATCTGGCGGCGGCTCCGATCGGCGAGAAGTTTCAGACTCGGGCGTTTCGCGGCTACATTCGGATCGCCCGGCAGTTTGCACTGCCCGACGCGGAGCGTGCTGAGATGTGCCGCAAGGCCCTCGCCGCTGCGAAGGAGGAGTCGGATCGCAAGGCGATTCTCGAGATCCTGCCCCGGTATCCGAGTGCGGCCACGCTCGCCGTCGCCGAGGAGGCGACGAAGTTCCCCGGCCTCGAGGCCGACGCCAAGGCGGCAGCGGAGGCCATCCGCACGAAACTGCCGAAATAGTAGGACAGGCTTCAGCCTGTCACTGAATCGGCTTCGCGGACCTCGTCATGGTGCCCCGCGCGTGAAGCCCGAGCGGGCGTCGGGCAGTTCGCGGATCCGCAGCCGGCGAAACTCGACCGGCGCCCCCTCCGATTCCAGGCACATGAAGCCCGTGGCCGGAAAGCAGTCGGTTCCGCCCGACACCTCGCGGCCGTTCACCCACAGCCGCACCTCGCCGTCGATCGCCCGCACGTAGTAGTGGTTCCACTCTGGAGTGCCGCGCGACCGCCGCTCCGTGGG
>JBKDMX010000018.1:0-28057 GCA_046343855.1 Planctomycetia bacterium | reverse complement strand
CGCCCGGTGCGTCCGCCCAGCGCGATGATGCGATCACCCGGCTTTGCCGCACCCTTCACGAAGGCACGCGGGATCAGCCCAACGCACCCCGCAAATACAAGCGGGTTTCCGATATGCCGATCATCGAAGTACACCGCGCCCGAGACGGTGGGGATGCCCATCCGATTGCCGTAGTCGCGCACGCCCGCCACCACGCCGCCGAGCAGCCGCCGTGGATGGATCACGCCCGGCGGCAGGTCCTCCGGTTTCGTGTCGGGCGGGCCCACGCAGAAGACGTCGAGGCTGGCAATCGGCTTCGCGCCGAGGCCCGTGCCGAGCACGTCGCGGATCACGCCGCCGAGCCCCGTGGCCGCGCCGCCGTAGGGCTCGATCGCCGAGGGATGGTTGTGGGTCTCCACCTTCACGCAGATGTCGTTGTCGCCGTCGAACCGCACCACGCCCGAGTTGTCGCGAAACACGCTCACGCACCAGTCCTTCGCGCCGAGCGCCGCTCGAACCTTCTGCGTGGCGGCGAAGACCGTCTCCTTGAGCAGATTGTCGTAGCGGGCGCTGCCCGCCGGGCCCTCGTGATCGACCGGGCTGCCGAGCGTCTTGTGGCAGCAGTGCTCGCTCCAAGTCTGCGCGATCGTCTCGAGCTCGATCTCGAAGGGATCGCGGGAGAGCGCGCGGAAGTGGTCGCGGACCGCGTGGAGCTCGCGGGGCGTGAGCGCGAGGCACTTCTCACGGCTGAGCTTCGCGAGCGCGGCGTCGTCGAGCCCCTCGAGCCGGATCGTGTGCTGCTCGAACGACCAGGGCTTGCCGCCCGAGAGCGTCTTGAGCGCAAGTGGCCCGATCACCACGTCGTGGATCGCTTCGCTCGCCAGGAGTTTCCAGGCGAGCCGCTGGGCATCGGCCGGCGGCAGCGAGGGCAGCCAGTATTTGCGGACGCTGCGCACGGCCGCGGGCCGCAGGCCGAGGAGCGCCATCGCTTCCTGCGCGCTCTGCGCCGCCGGATCGGTGACGCCGGCACGCGGCAGCACATGGAGCACGGTCGGCAGGTCGGCGGGGCCTGCGACCAAGGCGCGGTCGCCCACCTCCGCGATCGTGAACGATTCGGTGACGGGGTCGGCCAAGAGCGCGCCGGCGAGCCGTTCGGCGTCGGCCTTCGAGAGTTCGCCTTCGATCAGCCAGCCGGCGGCGGTGCGTCCCTTCGTGCAGCCGTCGATGCCGAGTTCGGCGGCGCCGGCGACCACGGCGCGGGCGGCATGATCGGCGGCGGGATCGAGCAGGTGGACGTCAACTTCCCACAGCATCGCGGTCTTCCTTGGCGGCTTTCAGGAGCGAGACGAGTTTCTTGCGGTCGGCTTTCTCGAGCGCGGAGAGCATCTTTTCGGTGGCGCCCGCGATCCGCGAAAGCGCCTTGGCCACCATCGGCGCATTGTCGAGCAGAATGTCGGCCCAGAGGTCTGGATCGCCGGCGGCGATCCGCGTCGTGTCGCGCCAGCCGCCGGCCGTGAACTGCCGGGCCTCCGGGGGCGTGGCGGCCGCGATCGCGGCGGCGATCACGTGGGGAGCGTGGCTCGTGGCGGCGAGCAGTTGGTCGTGTTGCCGGGGCGGCATCACGAAGACGGTCGACCCGAGCGCCGCCCAGAAGCCGCCCACGTCCTCCACGTCGGCCGCCGGCGTGGCCTTGGCGGGCGTGACGACGGTGACCCTCCCCGCGAAGAGCGTGGCATCGGCGGCGGCGGGCCCGCGGCGGTGGCTGCCGGCGATCGGATGGCCGCCGACGAACCGTCCGCGCCGCGACCGGCGGCGCTTTTCCCAATGGGCGACGATCGATTGCTTCGTGCTGCCGGCATCGGTGATCAACGTGCCGGGCCGCACGGCGGCGTCGATCGCGTCGAGCATCGCGGGAATCGCGGCCACACCCGTGGCCACGACGACGAGATCAGCCTCGGCGACGGCGGCCGCGAGGTCGGTGGTCGTCTCCGTGACCGCGCCTGCCCGCTTCGCTTCCGCGAGCGATCCGGCCGAGCGGCCCACGCCGATCACGCGGCCGGCGAGGCGGCGCGAGAGGGCTGCGAGGCCCACCGATCCGCCGATCAGGCCCACTCCCACGATGGCGATGCGCGGCCAGTGAACGGATGCTTTCATCGCCGGGAAAAGTGGGGCGGGGGGAACCGCCGGAAATCCTGGCGGGCGGGCTCTCCAGTGGCCGTCGCGACCGGTTTTTACCAGATGCCGGGGGCATGTGTTAGGGTCGTGCGCCGCGTCCCACGGAGGAGGCAATTTTTCCTGTGCGAATCGAGAAAGAGATGCCGACCGCGCTGGTCGCCGACGTGCTCGGCAGGCTCGCCATCGCGCTGGCGGCAGGCGTCGATCCGCGGCGCGCGTGGGCGAGCGAATCGGCCCGCGTACCGCCGAGGCATCGGCCTGCGATGGAGGCCGCGTCGCGGGTGCTGGCGGCCGGCGGCGGGATGGCCGACGCGATGCGGGCGGCCGCGGGGGCGTTTCCGGCATTCGTGATCGGCATGGCGCAGGTCGGCGACGAAACCGGCCATCAAGCGGAGACGCTCCGCGAACTCGCCGCCACGCTCCGCGGCATGGTGAAGTCGTCACGGGCGCTCCGCTCGAGCCTCGTCTGGCCGGCGTTTCAACTGGCGACGGCGCTCGGTGTCGTGGGCCTGCTCATTGTTCTCGCCGGTGTGCTCACCGACGGCAACGGCAAGGGCATCGACATCCTCGGCCTCGGGCTGGCTGGCGTCTCCGGGCTGGGAACCTATCTCGCCCTGCTTGGCGCGGCTGCGGTGATCGGCATGCTTGTGCTGCGGTGGGGGGTGGGCAGTTGGCGGCGGCATGGCATCGCCCGCGCGGTCGCCGCCCGGGTGCCCGTGCTCGGTGCCGCGTCCGCAGCGGCCGAGGCGGCGGCGTGGTGCCGGGCGGCGTCGCTCGCGAGCCACGCGGGATTGTCGGCGGGCCGGCTCGTGACGCTCGCGTCGTCGGCCGCGCCTGGCGTGCGCATCGATGCCGTCGCGCTCGAAGACCGTCTTCGTGGCGGCGCGACGCTGGCGGAGGCGCTCGAGGCGACGGGCCGCTTCCCCGAGCGTCTGCTGCATGCCGTGGCCGTCGGCGAGGCGACCGGCACCACGGCCGAGGTGCTCGACCGGATCGCAGAGGAATTCGACGACGAATCGCAGCGCGGCTTCGAGGCGGCGGCCCGCGGGGTCGGGTTTGCGGTCTGGGCCGTGGTGGCGGGCGTGATCGCGCTGGTGATCTTCCGGATTTTCTCGTTTTATGTCGGGGCGATTCGGGAGGCGGTCGGGTAGAGTCATGGTGATGCAACGCTGGATCGCGATCGTCGTGGTGGTGCTCTTGCCTGCGGTGCTCCGCGCCGAGGAGTTCACCGGGCCGCAGAAGTCGCAACAGGAATTGATGGCGGAGCGCGGGTATGTGCGCTACCGCGGCGGCTGGCGGACGGTGCAGGAGATCGAGCTCATCGAGCGGGCCGAGCGGGTGAATCTGGCGAGGATCGAATGGAAGGCAAGGCTCGAAAGGCTGCGCAAGCGGCTCGGCGAAGCCGGGCAGGCAGAGCAGGCCGCCGAGGAGATCCGGGAGATCGCCGATCCCTTCGCCGTGCCGGCGCTGAGCGCGGCGGTGGCAACCGAGGCGGAGCGGCGGGTGCGCAGCCTGTATGTGGAGGCGCTCTCGCGAATTCGCTCTTCAGATGCCACGCTGGCGTTGGCGACGCTCGCCGTCGATCACGCCGATCGGGAAACGCGGATCGCCGCCGCCGAACGGCTCGTGGCGATCGGGCCGGGGCAGGTGATGCCGATGATCGTCGCGGGGCTGGCGAGCCCCGACAACGCCCGCGTGAATCGGTCCGCCGAGGCGATTCGGAGGCTCGCGGAGCCTCCGGCCGCGGAAGCCTCCGGTGCCGGCGGGGCTGTGCGGCCGCTCGATCCACAGTTGCTCGGCGCCTTGATCGCCGCGCTCCAGACGCAGCACCTGGGGCTGGCCGGCGACGGCACGCCCGAGGGCTCGACCTCGGCCACGTTTACTCCCTCCTCTGGCGGCCTGTCAGTGGGCGGCGGCACGAAGCGGGTGAATGTGGCGGTGCGCAACGACGCCGTGCTCGAGGCACTCGTGGCGATCACGGGAGTCAACTTCGAATGGGACTCCGTGGGGTGGCGCGCGTGGCTCGCAAGCCGTGAGGCGCCGGCCGAGTATGACCTGCGCCGGGGGATGTAGAGGCAGGACGAAGAACGACAGGCTGAAGCCTGTCCTACCGGCGGCGCTTGTAAAACCATTCGGCGTCGAGCACGAGCAGCGCGACGCGGTTCTCGAGGTTCGGCCGAAAAACCGTCAGCAGCAGGAGCGGCAAAAACCACGCCATGAAGAGGCCGCCATTGTGGGCTTTCCAGAACTGGCTGCCGAGGAGGACGGCCGCCGAACAGCTCAGGAGCGTGCCGAGGTTCTTCGGCGACGGCCAGATCGCGAGCGTTGCCATCATCGCCACGAAGGCGGCGAGCACCGGCAGGCGAAACACCGCGTCGTTGAAGGGAAGCGCCCAGAAGCCCTCGAGCGACACCTCGCTGGGGAAGATCCAGCCGAACATCTGCCGCAGCTGCCCCAGGAAAATCGCCGCGCTCGGCGAGGTGAACCAGAGCGCCACCACGAGCAGGCCGAGCGCTGCCGCGATGCCGAGCAGGAAGCGGCGAATGCCCCGCTCCCAGTAGAAGCTGCACCACAGCGGCAGGAGGAAGACCGGATAGTAGATGGTGCCGATCGCCAGGCCGATCAGTGATCCGCTGACGAGCGGCCGGCGGTAGGCGGCGATCGCCCAGACGACGAGCGCTCCGGGCAGCGCATGGTCGACCCGGCCGGTCATGAGCGCGGTATAGGGGAGGAGCAGGTAGAGAACGGCGGCCGCGATGCCGAGCCGCACGTTCTCGAAGTGCAGCCAGCCGATCGCGATCATGCCCGCCACGATCGCCAACTGTGAAAGGATCGCCATCACGCGGGCGGTGGTCTCGTGGAGCACGCGGCGGCTGGTCTCGGTGGGCTCCTGCCCGTCGGCGCCCGCGTCGGCGGAAAAGATCCGCTGCGTCGAGATCTGCGGCAGGACGAAGAGCAGGGGATAGCCGGGCCCAAGGCGGGCGAGCTGGTCGGCATCGACCTTGGCGTCGCGGGTCTCCAGCCGGGTCGCCGCCGCGGCGCCGGCGAGGTCGTCGCGCTGCGGCCGCGTGGTGATCACGTTGGCGAGGAGAAACACGAGCAGCGAGACGCCGAGAAACGCGAGCCCGCCGCCGGACAGATTCGATTCAAGCAGCGGCCTCCGCACCATCAGCGAATCGAAGAGCATCCGCAGCAGCAATGCCCCCGACACGGCGAAGATCCAGATGAAGCCCATCTGCTGGACGGCCGCGCTCGCCTTGTAGCCGCCATACTCGACGGCCAGGAGGCCGGGGGCCAGCAGGATCAGCCCGATCAGGTCGAGGTTGCGCACGCTCCAAAGCCGGTTGAACTTGAAGAAGAGCGCGATCGAGAGGAGCGACGAGAGATAGAACCACGTCGTGGGATTGACGCGGTAATACTGGAAGAGGATGTCGCTCATGCTGACAAGGTACGTTCCCGGAAAGGCTTTGGGAACGATTCCGAGCCGGGCGGCTGTTTTTGGTCAGCGAAACGGCCAAATCAGCGGCGCGAGGAGCACCGTGATCGCCATCACCAGCAGATTGAGCGGGCCGCCAAACCGTAGATAGTCACTAAACTTGTAACCGCCGGGGCCATAGATCATGAGATTGGTCTGATAGCCCATCGGCGTGGCGAAGCCGCAGCTGGCGGCCACGGTGACGGCCATCACGAAGGGCATCGGGTTCACGCCCAGGTCGGCCGCCGTCTGCCAGGCGATCGGAAAGATGAGCACCGCGGCGGCGTTGTTGCTCATGAGCTCGGTGAAGAGCATCGTCACGAAGTAGATCGCCGCGAGCACGGCATGGGGGCCGTCACCGGCGGCGGCGATCGTCGAGCGGGCGATCGCCTCATCGAGGCCGGTCTTCTCCATGGCCTTGGCAAGCCCGAAGCTCGCCGCGATCAAGAGCAGCGATTCCCATTCGATGCTCCGCCGCGCCTCGTTCGACGAGATGCAGCCCGTGACGAGCACCGCGGCCGCCGCCACGAATGCGGCCGCCACCATCGGCACGAGTTCGAAGGTCGCGGCGAGCACCATCGCGGCGAGCACCGTGCAGGCGATCCAGGCGCGATCGTGCCGCGGGGGCGTCGAACCACTGACCTCGCTGACCAGATAGAAGTGGCGGCTCGACCGCTGCCTATCGAGGAAGGTGGGGCTGGCCTCGAGCAGGAGCGTGTCGCCCGGCTCGAGCGCGATGTCGCCGATCTTCATTTGCAGCCGCTCGCCATTGCGGGCGACGGCGATCACGACGGCGTCGTAGGTGGAGCGGAAGCGGCCCTCGCGGATCGTCTGGCCGATGAGCGGGCAGGTGTTGGAGACGACCGCCTCCACGAGCACCCGCTCCGACCGCGGCCCGTCGAGCTGAAACACCTGATCGGTGGCCGGCCGCAGCCCGCGGATCTTCTGCAATTCGACGACGGAATCGACGACGCCCACGAACACGAGCCGGTCGCCCGCCTCGAGCCGTTCGGTGGGCGCCACGGCCGCCATCACATGGCCGGCGCGGTCGATCTCCATGAGGAAGAGCCCCTCGAGGCCGCGCAAGCCGGCCTCCTCGATCGTGCGGCCCACGAGCGGGCTGCCCGGCTCGACGAGCATCTCGAGCGAATATTGCCGCGGGTCGTCGCTCTGGCTCATCGCGGGGCGACGATCCTTCAGCAGGCTGCGGCTCTTGCTGGCGACGAACAGGTAGGCGAATCCCGCGACCAGCAGTGGCACGCCGAGCCAGGTGATCTCGAACATGCCGAGCGCGCGGCCGGTCTTCGCCGCCACGAGCCCGCTGACGACCACGTTGGTGCTCGTGCCGATGAGCGTGCAAAGGCCGCCGAGGATCACGGCGCAATTCATCGGCATGAGCAGCTTCGAGACGCTCAGGCGGTGCTTCTTCGCCCAGTCGCGGATCGCCGGCACCATCAGGGCCACGACGGGCGTGTTGTTCATGAAGGCCGACAGGGCGGCCGGCGCCACCATCGTGCGGACCTGCGCCGAGGCGAGCGATTGCGGGCGGCCGAGCGCGCGGTCCACGAGGCTGGCAAGGGCGCCGGTACGTTCCACTGCCGCGGCCACCACGAAGAGGGCGGCGACGGTGAGCATGCCCTCGTTGGCCATCCCCTTGAATGCCTCGTCGGGGGCGAGCACGCCGGCCGCCAGGAGGACGACCACGCCGCCGATCATCGCCATGTCGGGCGCCCGCTGGCCAAACAGGAGCGCCACGAGCGTCGCGAAGGTCACGATCGCCGTGAGGACGGCCTGCCAGTTGGTGAAAAGGGCGTCGGGGATCATGCGCGGCATCTCGGGCGCGAACGGGGGAAATCCGGAAAAGTTGTCGTTCGCGGGCCTATGATCCGCAAGTGCAGCCGCTGCCCTCCGGCTCCTGGGGGCGCGATATGGGGAGATTTCGCGAAAAACTCACATCGCGCAGCGTTGACTGAGCCGATCCCCTCCGTATGATCCTGCGGGTCGATGCGCTTTCGAGGCCATGCATGTGTGGTCTCGGAGGAGAGTTGCCCCGGCCCCACATGACCCACCCCCGGGCCGGTCGCACAGATTGTCGGTTGATCTGAGTTTTCCGTCGGGCTGATTCGTCGGTCGCACCCGTCAGCGGGCAGCGGCCGATCCCGCCTATCAGCCCCCAAATCCGTTTTCGAAACCAGGTCTGGTGCCTCCGGCTCCATGCCTCCCGCCTTCACTCCGCGATGGAGGACATCCATGCTCCGCGCCCATGCAACCATGCTCCGCGCCCATGCTTCAGGCAATAGCGCTCGGCGTTCTGGCTTCTCGCTGGTCGAGCTTCTCGTCGTGATCGCCATCATCAGCGCGCTCATTGGCCTGCTGCTGCCGGCCGTTCAGGCGGCCCGCGAGAGCGGCCGTCGCACCAGCTGCGCCAACAACGTGCGGCAACTGGCCGTCGCCAGCCAGCAGCACCTCGAGGCCCAGGGGCATTTCCCGACCGGCGGCTGGGGGCAGGAGTGGAGCGGCGATCCGGATGCCGGGTTCGGGAGCAGGCAGCCGGGCGGCTGGCATTACGCGCTGCTTCCCTATCTCGATCAGTCTGCCCTGCGGAACGACGGCCAGGGGCAAGACGCAGCCGGCAAGCGGGCCGCCGCGAAGCGGGTGTATGAGACGCATGTCGGCTCGTTCGTCTGCCCGACCCGCGGCGTCTCGGCGGCCGTGGCCGTCGGCTCGTTCAGCTATCTCAACATTGACTCACCTTCCGTGGCCGGCCGCAGCGACTATGCGGCCAATGGTGGCGACGTGGTGTCGGCGGCGATCGTCGACCATCCGGGCAGCGCGGCCACGACCGAGCAAGACATCCTCGCGATGCCGGGCTCCGCGGCTGGCAGCACGCCCGGCGATCGGGCCACGGGTGTCGTGTTTCGCGGCAGCGTGATGCGGCCTGCGCATCTGCGAGACGGACTGTCGAATGTCTATCTGCTCGGCGAGCGGTTCATCCCGCGCGGCCAGGCCGTCACGTCGTCGGCCACGGGCAATCGGCATGGCTGGTTCGTCGGCTTCGACGATGATTCGATCCGGTTTACGGCCGCGGTTCCCAGCGCGGATGGCGACGATGCCGGCGCGGGCTTCGAGGGCCGATTTGGCGGCTCACACTCGGGCGTGTTTCCGATGGCGATGGCCGATGGCTCGGTGCACATGATCCCGTTCGACATCGACGCGACCACGCATCGCCGGCTCGGCCATCGCAAGGACGGCGAAGTGGCGATGCTGCCGTAGGCGGCTTTCGGCCGCCATCCGCTGGACCGGATGAAAAAACCTTGCATCGGTCGCGGGGCGGGCGTATCATTTCACCAGCTGCTCGGGGCACGGGCGGCACGATTTCTGGAAACGCTCATGCACGCACCCGCTCCCGTGGCCTGCTCATGCAGCCGGGGCGGTTTTTTTGCGATGGACTTCGCCGCGGCGCTCGCGGCAGGCGTGCTTCTTTCAGTTTCCAGTCTTTCCATCGCAGCCGTTTCGTGTGTGCTTGAGCCGGTCGTGGGCGTGGGGTGTGTGGCCAACCCTCATCCACACGATGGTCATGAATCGCCTCGCTCTTCTGCATCGCGTCGCGTCCGTGGGGCTCGCGATTGTGCTTGCCTTGATGGTGGTGCAAACGGCTGAAGCCGTGGTCGTCTCGGGCGGCTGGGTGACTGACAACAACCAAGCCCCGGTAGACCCAAGCCACGAGACCTGGGCCAACGTGGGTGTTCGTGGCATCGGCAGCGGCGTCTACGTCGGCAACCGGTGGGTGCTCACGGCAAACCATGTCGGCGGCGGCGACATCACCCTCACCAATGGCACGACGTACCAGATGGCGGCAGGCAGCGGCCGCCAGCTCGTCAATGTCATAGGGTCCGGCAGCACCACGCCGGCGGATCTGTTTCTCTATCAGCTGACGGCAGATCCGGGACTGCCCTGGGTCAACCTGGCGACCACGTTTTCGGTGAACGACGAGGTGCTGATGGTTGGGGCTGGAAGGCAGCGGGGGGCAGGCACCTATTGGGCGGTAAACAGCTCGACAAATCCGTGGACGTGGACGCCTGTCACGAGCGGCTCTTACAACATCGCCGGCTACGACCTGCTCACTCCCCGCGAGATGAGCTGGGGGCTCAACGTGATTGCCGATTCTGAAACGGTGTCTGTCGACGGTGTTGCCGTAGCAGCGATGCGAACGGATTTTATTGCCCCACAGTTCTCCGGCGATTTGGCAGGGTACGAAGGCCAGGCCACCGCCGGCGACTCGGGTGGACCGGTGTTTCGCTGGAGCGGTTCGCAGTGGGAACTCGCCGGGATCATGGTGGGAACGTCCAAGGCACTCAACGGCCAGCCCGATTCCGTCCTACTCGGAGCCGATCCTCTGGTGGACTTTTATTCGGAGACCTACATCGCCGATCTCTCTGCGTACCGCGAACAGATCGTGACGATCACGGCCGTGCCGGAGCCGGGCACTGTCGGACTGGCCGTCGCGGCCGCAATCACGGCAATGCTTGGGAGGGGGCTGCGGCGGCGCAGGGCCGGCTGAACTCTCCGCCCGGGCCGGGCGTAGGATAGAGCGGTCGACAAACTTGAAAACAAAGAGGAGAGGATCATGAAGTGGTCATTCATCGCGATGGTGGTGGGAGTGATGTTCGTGGCGTCGACGGCGGTGGCACAGCAGGTCGTTCAGCCTCAGGTGCGCACCGTTCAGCCGCAGCGGTCGTATCGCAGCTACTCGGTGCGTCCGGCCCAGCCGCAGCGGGCTGATCGGCGTTCGCCAGCGCATGCCGGCGAGGCGACGTGGCGGCATGCCGATGCAAAGGCCGCGGGACACTACACGGGCGGACGATAAGGGGAAAGTAGACAGTCTACTTTGCGCTGAGTGAGTTGTCAGGCGTCACCTCCTTCCAGGCAGACTCGAGCGATGCGATCGAGTCGAGGCCGTAGTGCCGCTCGATCGCGGCATCGAGACCGCTCGCCTCCATGTCGTCGATGAACCGGATGAGCGTGGCGGCGTCGCGACGGTTGATCAGCCAACGGACGAGTGCAGCGCTCTGGCCATAAAAGACCTGTTGGCGGCGGGTGCCGATTGGGAGTTCCTCGAGGGCGAGCAGGTCGGCGGCGGAAAATGCGAGGCCCTGCCCGACCGCGGTCCGGCAGTCTTCCTCGTGGCCGAACTGCGTTTCGCTGCCGTCGAAGAGCACGGCGAGCCCCTCGTCGGCCCAACGCGGCGGCGGGGCATGCACGAAGTGATCGGCCAGCACCACGTGCACGATCTCGTGGGCGAGCGCGTCGGGGATCACGTCAGAGCCGTCGCCCATTACGTCGATCCGCCGGCTCGCCACGGCATCCCCGGCGAAGTCGATCGAGGTGGCGCCGCGTGAACCGACGGGGGGCATGCCCACGGCATCAGCGAATGAGTCGGGCGTGGCATGCACGTGGATCGCGCAGCGGGCGACCCAGCGGCCAGGCCGGTCGATCCCGAGCACGCGTTGAAATGCTTCAGCGCGGATCCGCTCCGCGAAGGCGGCGATCTCATCGGCTCGCGCCTGGCTCGTGCCGTGCACGACCACGTTGGGCGGTACTTCGGCACCTGCTGCCGCGGCGAGGCCAAGCACAAGCATGCACGCGACAGCGGTTTGCCCGGGATGAGGTTTCACGGCGTGCGCACTCCAGGTGGTTATGGCCGAAAAGGAGGAGTGCATACCGCGTGCCATTCGCGGGGATCGCGCGATGGTCGCGGGAAACGCGGCGTTTGTGGCCGCGGTTGTGGGAGGCATGCGCGCAAAGAGGGCAGCGGATGCGCGGGGGGAGGGCAGGGGGCCTGATCACACGCCTGGAGGCGTGCGCCACAGGGAGGCCTACACTGGTTTCCATGCGAGTGTATCCCTGCGATCGCTGGCGGCTGCCGCTTCCCGACGGGCACAGCTTTCCGATCGACAAATATTCGCTCCTGCGACGGCGGCTCGAGTCCCATGCGGCGGCCGGGGCGCCGCTCATCTTCATCGAGCCGCATGCCGCCACCGACGACGAGCTCCTGCGGGTGCATGATCGCGGGTATCTCGGTCGCGTGATGGCGGGCACGCTCTCGCGCGACGAGGTGCGGCGGATCGGGTTTCCTTGGAGCCCCGAACTCGTGGAGCGTTCGCTGCGCAGCACCGGGGCGGCGGTGGATGCGGCGGCCGCAGCGCTTGAAGACGGCGTGGCGGCGAGCCTGGCCGGCGGCACCCACCATGCGGGCAGCGATTGGGGCGAGGGCTATTGCGTGTTCAACGACACGGCCGTGGCCGCGCGGGAGATGCAGGCCCGCGGCGCGGTCCGCCGCGTCCTGATCCTCGATTGCGACGTCCACCAGGGCAACGGCACGGCCGAGATCTTCGCCGCCGATCCGACCGTCTTCACGATGTCGATCCACGGCGAGAAAAACTTCCCGCTCCGCAAGCATCCTGGTTCGCTCGATGTTCCGCTCGCGGACGGCACGGGCGACGAGGACTACCTTCGGGCCCTCGCGGCGGCCCTCGACGAGTCGTTCGACCGGGCGGCGGCCGATCTCGTGCTCTACATCGCTGGCGCCGACCCCTATGCCGGCGACCGTCTCGGCCGGCTGGCGGTCACCAAGCAGGGCCTGCTCAAACGCGACCGGATGGTGCTGGAGGCGGCGCGGGCCGCGGGGCTGCCGGTGGCGATCGTCTGCGGCGGCGGCTACTGCCAGGATCTCGAATCGATCGTCGATATCCACGCCGCCACGATGCTCCTGGCGGCCGGGGCCTGATCGACGCCCCAAGGTTGTCCCTCGGGCCGAGTATTCATTGCCGCCGGCACAGCAACGGCGTCAATCAATCGAGGAGGCAGATATGGAAAAAGGCGGCGAGGGTGAGCGGTATGCCGAGGATTTCAGCGGGGTGCTCGACCGGCTCGATCCCCGGTCACGGGAGGTGCTCGTGCTGCTCTGGGAGGGGGTCGGGCAGGCGGAAGTGGCGAGGAAACTGGGGATCGAAGAGGCTCTCGTGGCGGAGATTCGCGCACAGGGCCTCGGGGAACTGCGGGCCCTTTTTGACGAGGGAGGCGTATGACACACGTTCGCGGAGCGAAAAATTGCAACCGGCAACGTGTCGACTACGATGGCTCTCGGAAGGTTGAAAAGCATCCTGTCTCCGAGTTGGGCGTCCCCTGCGGTCGCCCGCGCCAACCTCGCGAAAGCCAAGGTGGTGACTCGAACTGGCAACAGTTCGGGAGGATGTGCGCCGGGAGCGTTTCCCGGCGAAGCTTTCGATCGGCACGTCGAGCGAAAGCACCTTCCTTTCCCTGTCGGAAAGGAATGCATCATGCCCGTGGGTTTTCCGTCGATTCGTGTGGACCGCGCCAATCCGCTGCACCATCTCTGGTGCAACAACGGCACCTGGTGGGTCCACTACACCGTTCACTTCGACCAGCGCAAGCGGCGGATTCGGCGGTCGCTGCAGACGCGTTCGCTGACGGAGGCAGTCCTGCGCCGCGATTCGCTCCTGCTGCAGATCACGAGCGACGGCGAGGCCGTGCCGGAGCGGACACGCGACGCCGTGGCAACGTCGTTTGACCGCCGCACGGTGGCGTGAACGCGTACGGAGGCCTGTCGTACGGTTACGTCGGCAGTCGCAGGCTCGCGAGCGTGCCCGGCAGGGCCGCGCGTTCCCGGGCGTAGAACTGCCGCAGCCGCTGCGTGTCGATCTGGAGCTCGCGGCGGGTTTCACCGAGCGGCCTGTCGAGCATGTCTTCGCGAAGCACGAGGTGCAGGTTCTTCACCCCGCATTCCTCCCCCGCCTCGAGGCCGAGGTCGTAGGCGGCGAGCGTCTTCTTCGAGATGCGGTAGGGCTCGGGGTACAGCCGCGACACGGCAAGCTTGAAGAACCAGCGCTCCAGCGGTGAGACGGCCTTCGTGCTGCCCATCGTAAACCCGATCACGAAGGCCTCGTCCTGATCGAGGAGCCCGCGGCCGAGCAGGACATGGATCATGTCGTGGTTCTTGAGATTCACGGCGCCGTGCAGGCGGAGCCAGCCCTGTGGGTTTTCGAAGAGCCTCACGATCCAGGGGATCGCGGTGGCGGGGGCCGCCGGCAGTTCGGAGAGCACCTCGCGGAGCGTGCGGTGATCGTTGTCGAGGCCCGGAAACCATTCCCACCAGTTGCCCGTGCGGGTGTCGCTCGTCTTGGCCTCGCCCTCGGGCAGGGCGATCGCCGCGAGGGCGTCGAACCGCGTGAGCATGCCTTCGGGATCGGGGCTGTGGGCCGCGAGGATCGCCTGCCCCTCGCCAAACCGATTGAGCTCGCGGGCGACGACCTCGCGGATGGCGCCGATCGTCTCCGGCGGGAGCGGCCCCGTGGGAAAGAGGCCGCCGATTCCCTGCAGGATCGCTTCGGTGGAGGCCTCGACATCCCGCGCGCCGGGGTTCAGGAGCCGCATCTGGAGAAACCCGCCGGCGGCGAGAGCGCGGACGGTCGCGTTGACGACGGCCGTCGCCTCGTCTTGGGCCACGGCGTGTCCGGTGGCATATCGCGGCGTCTGCTCGTCGATCGCCTTCACGAGCACCCGCACCGGCACATGCCCCTGCGAGGGGCCGCCGTCGCGCGCGGCCACGGAGTCGATGGCGAACGGAATCCGGGAGAGCGACTTGAGCGCGGCGGCAACGGCTGCTGCGAGCGTGGGGCCGGTGCCGGTGAAGCATTCGACCGCGCCGCGTGGATTCCGGATCGGGATCGAGAGGCTCATGACCGTCGGCTCGGCCCCCGGCCCGATCGCCGTCCGGCCGATTTCGATCCGCCCCACGCGGATGAATCGCCCATCTTCGTCGCGTCGTCCCATGGGCCGCACTCCGAAACGGTCTTTTCAAGCCAATTATACGTCGTGAATTGGCACAGACTCAGGTGCGCCCGGTCTGCTATACCCTCGTCACTGCGACCCCACCCGGGCGGCAGATCCCGTGTCGGCCCTTGGTCAAATTGGAGCCTCTCGCGTGAGCGCAATCCTGTTGCAGTTTCTGGGCATCGCCGCCTGGTTCGTGGTGTGCGTGGTGCTGATGTCGCTGGTGGAGCATCAGGTCCACTGCCGGCTGATGCACAAGAAGCCGCGGCTCTCCCTGCTCCGCAACCTGAAGGCTCGCAACCGCATCTTCACGAGCCACGCCGTCGAGCATCACACGCAATACCGCCAGACGTTTCACGACGATCCGGTGCCGCACGGCGAGGATCGCGGCATCCGCTTGAACATCCTCGAGGGGATCGTGGAGTCGCTGCCGGTCTTCATCGTGGTCGCGCCGTTTTCCATCACGGGCGCGGTGATGTTTCCGCTGGTGGTGTGCCTGCATCACGTGATCTGGAACCAGATCCACATGGAGATGCACAAGCCGGAAGGCCGGTTCTTCGCGAACTGGGCGGCATACAAGATGGTGGCCCGCCATCACTTCCTGCACCATCGCTATCCCGACAAGAACTTCAACGTGGCGTTTCCGATCGGGGATTTTCTCTTCAGCACCGTCGCCAAACCGACGCCCGCCGACTGGGACGCCATGCGGGCCGAAGGGATCGCGTAGCCGGCTGCACGCCGACGGCCGCGTTCCGACCGAGCACGCCGGCGAGCTTGAGGATCGCCGATCGCAGCCGGCTCTTTACCGTGCCCACCGGAATCTTCATGACGCCGGCTGCCTGATCGTATTTCATGCCGTGGAAGTAGACGAGCAGGAGCGTCTCCTTCAGCGGCGGCGAAAGACCTTCGATCGCCTCCCGCACCCGCGTCTCCGACTCGTGCTGCTCGGCCACGTCGGCGGCCGAATCCACAGTCGCCGAAAGCAGTCCGCCGAGCGAGCCTGAATCGTCATCGGGCTCGAACTGCTGGTCGAGGCTCACGGTTCGCCTAGCCTGACCGCGGCGCTGCGAGTCGATCGCCTGATTCTTGGCCACGGTGTAGAGCCAGGGCCGGAAGCTGCGGCCATCCTCGAAGCGCAACCGGTTGACGTAGATTTTCAGAAACGTCGCCTGGAAGACATCGTCGGCCGACTCGGCATTGCCGAGATAGCGGCGCAGGAATTCGTGGAGCTCGGCGTCGTACCGGTGCATGATCGCGTCGAACGCCGAACGGTCGTCGTGGGCTCGAAACTCCCGAAAGAGTTGCTCGTCGGTCGCCGGGCTCTCGCTCGACGGCGTCGACACCAGTCGAAGCGTCGGCAGGGCCTTCGGTCCGTGTCCGGAGTGCGTGTGGCTGACGTGTGGCATCGGACGAATCTCCGAGGACGCTGTCTTTTGTGGTCATCCCCAAAAGCACACGCCATGCCAAATGTCCACAAGAAGGGAATGCTGCGATTTCACCGGCGTTTCTCAGAATTTTTTCGGGACGATGCGTGGGCGTGAGAAAAGCGGCGCAGCAATTTGCGGCAGTGCCCGGGCGAAATGCGGCATTTTTTACCGATGCCCTCGACGGCCATTCCGCCGGCCGCCCGGCGCGCGATAGGATGACGGCATCCCCCTCGAGGAGGTGATCCCATGCACCGCGGCCTTTTTCTCTCGATCGTAATCGCCCTGCTCACCGGGGCTGGCCTTGCCGCCGAGCCCACGCCGCCGCGGTCCGGGCTCGCAAGCCCCCGCACCGGCACGACGAACAAGTTTGGTTCCGGCACGATCACGCATCGCTCCGACGGCACGAGCAGTCAGACGCGGCCCTTTGGCTCGGGGTCGATCACGACGGAACGCGCCCGCGACGGCAAGGCGATCACCGGCCACACGCAGAAATTCGGCTCGGGCACGATCACACGCTGGTCAGACGGCACCGTCACTGAAACGCGGCCATTTGGCTCGGGCACCATCACGACCGAGCGCGGTCGCAATGGCCAGACAGTGACGGGCCAGACCCAGAAATTCGGTTCCGGCACGATCACGAACCGCTCGGATGGCTCGAGCAGCCGCACACAGCCCTTCGGCAACGGCACGCTGCAGAGCGACAAGCCGGGAAGACGGTAGGGTAGGCTTCAGCCTGCCGCAAACCGACAGGCTGAAGCCTGTCCTACCGTACAAGGAGTACTCCCGACAGGGATCGAACCTGTAACCTTCAGCTCCGGAGGCTGACGCTCTATCCAATTGAGCTACGGGAGCACGGCAAATGCCGAACACCTGCAGTCTATCAGCCGCGTAGGCCCCACAAAAGCCACGTCGCTCAAAGTCAGGCGGAGCGGCGCAGTGGCACCGTCTCCGGGCGACGGCTCTTCGGCCGGCTGGCGGCAGGATGAGCGGAATCGATGCGGATCGTCCGCGATTCGTCGGCTTCCTGACGCTCGGCGGCGGCCCGGGCGATGCCCCGCATCTGCCGATAGCGGGCGAGATACGAGCCAAACTGCAGCATCGCCACGGCCCGACCTGCGAGCATCGGCAGCGTGCCGAAAGGCGCGCGGGCGATCGCATGCCGCACGATCTCCATGCCATGCAGCATCAGCGACGTGACGATCGGCCGCCCCTGCATCGACCGCCAGAAGAGCCGCTCCGCATGCAGGCCCGCGGTGAAGGGCTGCTTCCGGATGGCCTGCGTCGGCCCGGCCACCACCCGCGACGAAGGCTCGAGCACCACCGGCAGCCCCGTCCGCGCCACCGACTCAGCCATGTCGGCATCCGCGCAACTGTCGCCGCAGGCCGTCGAGAAGCCGGGGCCAACCTGTCGCAAGACATCAGACCGCCAGAAGCCCGCCTCGATCGAGGGCCCATCTGGCTCGATGCCCGCCGCCGCCACCTTCGCCACTTTCGCCGCCGCCTTGCGCGGCGCGATCGCGATCCGGCGGCCGCCGCGGCCGTAGCGGATGCCCGCGCACACCACGCGGTCGTGATCGACCGCCGACACCGACAGCGGCACCACCGCCGCCGTCTCGCCATCGGCAAACCGTTCGACCGCGCCGTCGGCCCAGCCGCTGGTGGCCCGCCAGCCCGCGGCGAGGATGTGGATCACGTCGCCTTCGCTCGCGGAGATGCCGATGTTGGCGCAGGCCACGTAGCCCGAGCCGACGGGCGCCTGCACGAATCGGACCTCTTCGCGGATGTTCCAGGGATCGTCGTATTCGCAGCCGAGCGCGACCACGATCTCGCAATCATCAGGGCGGTTTTCGAGGACGCTGACGAGCGTCTCCTCGAGCGCAGCGGTGTCGCTTTTCGTCGGGATGACGATCGACAATCTGGGCCGGTGTGAAGAAGCAAAGCGCGACATGATTCCAGGCCCCCCCGGGCTCGACATCCCCGCGATGGCGGCATGCCGCCGCCCGCGAAACCCATCCAGTCTCGACAACGATCCGTGGCCGCCGCAGCCCCGGATCAGGCAGCCGCGCGGTGCGGTTGCAGTTCGGTAAAGAGATTCACCGTCTGCAGCATCTCGCCGTCGGCGTCATAAAACTGCAGCACGCCCACGTCGATCAGCCACATCGCGAACATGTCGGCCACGCGGTAGCAGCGGGCCACGCAACGGCCCTGGTCGATGCGAATGTTTTCCTGCACATCGGCCACATCCACCGCCTCGGCGCCGAGGTCGAGGAAATAACGCGAGACGAGCTCACGCACATCGGCGGCATGCATGTTCAAGCGCATCGAAGGCAACCTCCTGTTGCGGTTTTGGCGAACGACGTCCTGTCGATCGGGGCGGGAACCTTACCGGGGACCCTGCGGCGACGGTAGGCGACTTTTCCCGTTCCGACCTTTCACCCAACCCAAGCCATGAGAGGAGATCGGCCCGAACGCCTTGCCGGGGTGATTTTCCCGAGGGGAGTCTTTCCAATCCTCACTGTCCGACGCCTTTTGCCACGTTGCCCGGTCGCGCCAGGCCTTACACCCTGCCAGGTTTCAAAGCCGCTCCGTCCAATCCGGCCGGCCATACCGTTCGCGGACGAGCCGGTCGATGCGGTCGCGCGGGATTTCCCGGCGGTCGGCCGTGGCTCCGAAGGACCGCCGCACGATCGCCTCGAGCGCGGGCCGGCCCAGCCCGAGGTTGACGAGAAACTCGCCATGCGGCCGGCGGCCGCGGTAGTCGGGCTCACGCGGCGGATGCCGCAAGACGCGGGAGATGAGGCCGATGTCGAAGGCGTCGAGCAGCGTGCCGTGGTAGAGCACGCCATGCCGCCGCACCCGCAGCGCGTTGCCCGAAAACTTTCGCGCGGAGGCGTCGTCTTCGGCGCCGGTCGTCCGCAAGACGAGATCGCTCGAGCCGCGCCGATCGACCGCAAGGCCCGCGTTGGCGACGGCGGCGTGCAGTTCGTCGCGCAGGGGGGAGAGCATGTCGGCATGGATTCGCTCGATGGCCGGCGCGCCCGCAGGATGCGGCACGATCACCGACCACATGAGGCAGCCGGGCCCGAGCACCACCGTGAGTCCGCCGCTCGGCCGCCGCACCACCCGCACGCCGAGCGCTGCGCAGGCTTCGCGATCGATCTCCTCGTCGCGCCGGCTCGACGACCCCACCACCACCGTCGGTTCCGCCGCCATCCAGGCGCGCACGACCGGCAGCACGGAAAGCCCTTCATGGGCCTCCTCCAAAAGCGCTTCATCGAGCGCGAGCTCTTCTTCGACCGTGGGGAGCCGGGCGACGAGCCACTCCGCCCGCCAAGCGGCGGCCGGAGCCTCCATGGCAGCCTCGCTGCTCGCCCCTTCATCGGCAGGACGTTGACGCACGGGATCGTGTTCCTAGACTTTCAGAAGTTTCCACACCGCTCTCTCCGGCACTCGGGTAACGCCCCATGGCAGACATTTCGCAGCGGTCGCATTCACCGGACGACCTGCCGCCCGTCGAGCCGCCGAGCGCCGCGTTTCTGGTGCAGCTGTTCCTCGTGCCGGGGCTCATCGTCGCCATCATCGTCTGTGTGTGGCTGGCATTCCACTGGCTGGCCCATCTCGGCAACGATCCGCAGGCGTATGTGCGCACGCTCCGGCGCGACAACGAAGGCCGCTGGCAGGCGGCGCTGAATCTTGCCAACGACCTCCGCGGCCCGGGCGGCGCCGCGCTCAAGGCCGACGAACCGCTCGCCACTGAGCTCGGCCGCATCCTCGGCGACGAGGTGGCCAGCGGTCGCACCGGCGAGCAGACACAGACGCTGCGGGTCTATCTCTGCCGGGCGCTCGGCGAATTCTCGATCCCCGCTGCCGCGTCGCCGCTCGTGGCCCAGGTGAAAAACCTCGCCGACCCGCAGACCGCGCGGGCCGCCGTCGAGGCGCTCTCGGTGCTCGAGACCAATCTTGCCGCCGCGGGTCGCACGGCCGACGATCCCGCCGCCATCACGACCGCCGTCATCGATGCCTCGAAGAGCGACGACATCCCCCTGCGACTCGCCTCCGCCTTCACGCTCGGCGTGGTGGGCGGCCCGGGCGCCGTGGAACGGCTCGTCGAACTCGCCTCCGATGGCGCCGACGACGTGCGTTACAACGCCGCGCTCGCCCTGGCGCGGCAGGGCAGGGAGGAATCACTCGAAGGCCTGCTCGAAATGCTCTCGCTCGAGGATCCACCGCTGCCGGCGGGCACCGAGCCTGGCGATGCGGCGCAGTCGCAGCGATACAAGCGGGCGCTTGTCGTCATCAACGCCCTGCGGGGCGTGGCCCTGCTCGTGGACGCCACGCAGCAGCCACCCCCGGAAAATGTCCTCGCCCGCGTGCGGGCCGCCGCGAACGACCCCGTCGCCGACGTGCGGTCGAGCGCCACGGCGCTGCTCAAAAAGATCGAGCGGCTGACGGCCACCCCGGCCGCCGCCTAGACTTTCGCTTCCCGTTCCCCGAACCCACCCAGAGGAGCCCATCATGGCCGCATCCAATCAGCAGACGATCGAGCTTCTTCTCCAGGCCTACAGCATGGAGCTCGAGACCGTGATGAACTATCTCGCCAACAGCGTGAACCTCGACGGAGTGCGGGCCGAGGAGATCAAGAAGTCGCTCGGCGCCGACGTGCCGGGGGAGATCGCCCATGCCCAGCAACTCGCCCATCGCATCAAGCAGCTCGGCGGGCACATCCCCGGCTCGAAGGCCCTCACGATCGGCCAGCAGATCCAGCCCGTGACCGACACCACCGACGTGGTGGGCGTGATCAAGAGCGTGATCGCCGCCGAAGAGACGGCCTGTGCCCACTACAAGAAGATCATCAAGGCCGTCGAAGGCGAGGATTACGTCACGCAGGATCTCTGCATCCGCCTGCTCGCCGACGAGGAAGAGCACCTCGTGCAGTTCAAGGGCTTCCTGAAGGAATACGCCAAGTAAACCGCTTGCGGAGCAAGCGGAACGACGCCAGAGGCGGCCTCCGGTTGGTGAGGCGAGCGGGTCGGCGGAAGCTCGCGGAGCATTTGGACCGAGTCTTCGAGGGCCACCGCGACGCGACTTCTGCCGCCCGCGAGCCGGCGGGGATCCGCTTGCGGAGCAAGCGGTCTACTACGAGAGCCACTCCTCGAGCGCCTCGCGGAGCATCTCCGTGTCGGGCTCGATGCCCGTCCACGTGTGGAAGTCGATCGCCGTCTTCGCGCAGTGGATCTCGAGGCCGTCGATCGCGCAGGCCCCGTGCCTGACCGCCGCCGCCACCACCGGCGAGGGCTGCGGCACGAGCGCGAAATCGGCGATCACGAGATCGTTGCGCAGCCCCGCCAAGGCGAAGGCCGGCTTCGGGCCGTCGGCGGGCACCGCCGCCACGACGATCCCCACCCGCTCCGGGATCTCGATCGTGGCCTGCCAGGGAAGCACCTCCGCCGGCGCCGCCTCGAGCGAGCGGAGCGACTCGACGAATGCGGTGGCCCGCTCGGGAGTGCGGTCGCAGACGAGAATCTCGGCGACGTTGGCGAGCGAAAGTTCCAGCGCCGTCGCGCGGGCGGCGGCGCCGGCCCCCACGATGAGCACCCGGCTGCCGGCCGGATCGGCGTGGCTCCGCAGGGCCTCGATGGCCCCGCGGCCGTCGGTCATGTGCCCCACCAATCCCGAGGCCTGGCGGTCGACGAGGCTCACCGCGCCGGCGAAGGAAGCCGCCGGCGACGGGGACGCCACGAATGGCAGCGCCGCGGACCGCAGCGGCCCCGAGAGCACAGCGCCGCGAAAGCCGAGGGCGTCGATGCCGGTGATCGCGTCGCCGGTGCGTGCCGGGGCGACCTCCAGTGTGAGGAATCGCCAATCGAGCCCCGCCGCCTCGAGCATGCGTTCGTAGAGGTACTGTGCGGGATTGCCGGCCGCCGGAGAGCCCAGCAGGGCGACGATTTCCTGGAGGGCCGGGCTCGTCATGGGGAATCCTCGGCAGCGGCGCAGGGAAATGGTTTGCCTACGGGCTGCAACAACACCTAGATCGTGACGCTCGTCACGGCCACGAACCGAGGATCCTTGCGGATCGGATCGAAGTCAGGCTCGACTTCGATCAGTTCGCGGAACCGGCCATCGCTCGCGATCGCCTGCGTGAGGTGCTCGATGGCCGCCTGCACTTTTCCGCCAAGGGAGAGATAGCAGGCGAGATTGTAGTGGAGGATCGGCTGCTGCGGCGACGCCACGAGCCCCTTCTCCAGGATCCCGATCGCGTCGGCCAGCCTCCCCAGCCGCTTCAGACACCAGCCGAGGCCCAGCCAGGCCTCCAGCCGGAGCGGATCCTGCTCGGAAACGAGCGTGAGCGGGAGGATCGCCTCGTCCCAGCGGCCGAGCGCCCGCAGGGCCTCGCCTTCGAGCAGCTTCGCATCGGGCTTGGAGCGGGTCGGCTCCGGCAGCTCGTCGAGCGTGTCCAGACCGCGCAGCAGGATTTTCTGGGCCGAGGCGGGGACCGGCCGATCGGCCTCCACCAGGAGTTCGCCCAGTTCGATATAGCCCACTGCCTGTCTCAAAATGGCCTGTCGGCGATTCCGGGACATCGCGGTCATCTGCGTCGCTCCTTCCTGCGCACCGTGCGGATGCAGCGGTACCGCTTCTTTATACGCAGGTCGTGGGAGTTTGGGTCGTTTGCCCCGTTTTCCCACGAGATTGTGAGAAATCTGGCTACGGATTTTCCCCGACAACGCCACCCATAGAAGGAGGAGGATCCCCATGCGACTGACGCTGCGAACGCTGCTGGCCTGGCTCGACCACGTGTTGCCGCCCGACGAGCAGAAGGAATTGGGCGACAAGGTGACCGGGAGCACGGCGGCGCAGCAGCTCGTGGACCGGATCCGCAAGGTGGTCGAGCGGCCCACGATCTCCGCGCCCAAGGTCGAAGGCAAGGGGCTGGCCGCCGATGCCAACTCCGTGGCCGAGTATCTCACCAACACGCTCGATCCCGAGCAGCTCGAGTCGTTCGAGCGGATCTGTGTGGAATCCGACATGCACCTGGCGGAGGTGGCCGCCTGCCACAATTTGCTTGCCACCGCCGAGGCCGCCCCGACGGTTTTTGAGCCGCTCGATCCGCCCGGCCGCGAGCGGCTGCTGGCCGCCGTCAAGCAGCGATCCGCCGCCCTCTTCAGCGAGATCGAGCGGCGCGAGGCGATCGCCAATGCCCGCGCCGTGCAGGCGGCGATCAAGAAGCACGAGGAGGAAGACACGGTCTACCTTGCCGATGGCGCGGTCTCGCCGGCGGAGCGGGCCGCCGTGCCGCCAGAGAAGCGATCGTCGCGCGGCGCCTGGGCCGCGGCGGCGACGGCGCTCGCGCTTCTGCTCACGCTGGTGGCGCTCCTCGTGAGCACGGTGATGCCGGGCAAGGATCGGAAGGTGGCCACGCGGCCCGAGCCCGTGCGGGCGGTCGTCGCGGAGGCGCCGCCGGCGCCGCGTGAGGAACCCCCGGCGGCCGCGATCGCGCCGGCCGCGGAGCCGGGGGTCGAGGCAGCGGCCGTGCCGCCGCCGGTCGCAGAGGCTCCGGTCGCGGCGGTGGAGCCAGAGCCGGCGCCGCCTGAGCCGGCAGCAGAGCCCGCCCCAGAACCGGCAGCCCCGGAGCAGCCGGTGGCGGTTGCACCATTTGGCCCGGCGCCGCCGCCGGCCGCGCCGCCCGAGGCGCCGCGTGTGCCGTTTGGTGATGCGCTCGCGATCGCGGCTACGCCGCCGCCGGCCGTGCCTGTCGCGCCGGCCCCTACCCCCACCCCCACCGAGCAGCCGTCGTCGCCGTTCGGCGCCGCCGCGGCCAAGCCGGCGGCCCCAGCCGATGCCGCCGGGTTTGTCGGCACTGACGGCGTGCTTTTCCATCGGGCGACCGCCGCGGGGCAGGCGGCCTGGGGACTGTTTCCGGCCAACGCGGCGCTCGGGCCGCGTGAAGACCTGATCGCGCCAGCCGGCTTTCATCCCGACATCAACATCCGCGGCCTGCGGATCCGCCTCATGCCCGGCACGCGGGCCACCGTCTCGCTCGATCCCGATGGCATACCGCGGCTCGCGGTTGCGTTTGGCCGCGCGGTGGTGCGGGCCAGCAGCGCCGATGCGCGGCTGGGTGTGACGGCCGACGGTCTCGTCGGCACGATCGTGGCCGGCCTCACCGAGCCGGTCGGCATCTCCGTCGAACTGGAACGCTTCGCGGGTGCCGACCCATCGACCGAGCCCACACGCGTGAGGGTGGGGATCGTCGCCGCGTCGGGAGGCATCGTCTGGCGGCAGGCAGGTGGCGCGACTGCGGCCCTCGCGGGCATCGCGCCGGAAGGAATGCTCGATGCCCGCACGGCAATCATCTGGGAGAACACCAAGCCCGGAGCCGCGGCGGTCGAGCGGCTGACGGCGCTGCCCGAGTGGGTGGCAGGCACACCGCCGCAGGGGCGGCTCGAGAAGGCTGCGGCCGAAGCGCTCGCGGCGAAGGTGGCGGCCGTGGCGCCGCTCGACCGAGCGCTGCGCGAACTGGCCGCCGATCGGCGGGTTGAGAACCGGATCATCGCCGTGACCACGCTCGCCCTGCTCGGTGAATACGACGACCTCGTCGAGCTGCTTTCGGCTGACGCCTCTGGCCGCAAGCTGGAGGGCAAGCAGTGGCTCATGCTCGAGGCCGACACGGTGCCCTTGGCGCTGGCCCGCGGCGCGCGGTCGGCCGAGCGGCTGCGGGAGGCCTTCGAAGACCGGGGCCCGCACGGCAAGGCGCAGATGCTCTCTGAGATGGCCCGCGGCTTCACCAACGACGAGCTCGTCGCGGGGGCCGACCAGGCGCTCGTCGCCGCGCTCGACGACGACGATCTCGTGGTTCGTCGCTACGCGATCAAGTGCCTCTGCGACATCGTGCAGCCATCGGCCACCGACCGGCTGCGCTACCGTGCCGATGGTCTCCCGGACATGAGGCGCGAGGGGGTGAAGTGGTGGCGGGCGCAACTCGAGAAGGGGATCATCCGGAGGGGCGATGCACGTCCGAGCGCCACCGCCGCCACGCCGTGAGCGGGCGGGTTTTGTCGCCCCCGGGCCGCGTGAGCCGGGCGGTTTGTCGAAGCGGCGGCGTGAGTGATATGCTCCCTCTGGCGACCATTTATGAGTTCGCCCTTGTCTGCCGCAGGGTCCGGCCCTCGAGGTGGGCGAATCATCATCGGTGAAAGGAAGTGTCTGGATGCAAATCAAGGTTTCGGCGCGCCACGGCCACCTGAGCCCCGCTTCGCAGTCGAAGATCAGCGCGAAGGTTTCCCGGCTGAAGCGGTATTTCGACCGGATCACGGCCCTCAATGTGACGGTGGACCTCGAGAATGCGGCGCTGCCCGCAGTCGAAATCGTCGCCTCCGCCGAGCACTTCCACGACATGGTCAGCCACGAGCACTCGGGCCAGCTCTGGCGAAGCGTCGATGGCGCGGTGCAGAAGCTCGAGCAGCAGCTGCGGAAGCACAAGGAAAAGGTCCGGGACCACAAGCACGTCCCGAATGCCAGGAAGTCCTGAGCCCCGCTCCGGCGACAGACACCAAAGCACCAAGCCCCCGAGAGTCCAGCCGAGCATGAAGTTTTCCGATTTCGTCGCGGTGGATGCCATCCGCTCCGACATTGATGCCGACAACAAGCCGGCGGTGATTCGCGAGATGGCCGAGGCGCTCGTCGAGGCGGGCAAGATCCCGCCGGGTGAGCTCGAAGGGATCGTCAAGGCGATCATGAAGCGAGAGGATCTCGGCAGCACCGGCATCGGCCGCGGCGTCGCCGTTCCCCACACGAAGCATCCGAGCGTCGATCGCCTCGTGGGCACCGTGGCGGTGAGCCGCAAGGGAATCGAATTCGAGAGCCTCGATGGCGAGCCCGTGCAGCTCTTCTTCCTGCTCGTGTCGCCGCCCGATCGGCCGGGCGACCATCTGCGGGCGCTCGAGAACATCTCGCGGCAGCTGCGCGACGACGAATTCTGCCGGCGGCTGAAGGCGGCGCAGACGCCCGCCGAGATCGAACACCTGCTCGAGGAGGCCGATCATCACGGCTTCGTGTCGTGAGCTGCAGCGTGGCACCCATGAGCCAGGAAACCATATCCCGCGAAGTGGTCGTCGGCATCGAGCAGGGCCTTCACGCCCGGCCCGCCGATCTGCTCGCGCGCGAGGCCCGCAAGTGGCAATCGCGGATCGAACTGGTGGGCAAGGCGCAGCGGGTCGATGGCAAGAGCATCCTCGACCTGCTCACGCTCGCGGCCGAGGCCGGCACGCGGCTGGTGGTCGAGGCGACCGGCCCCGACGCCCGCGAGGCTGTCGAGGCGATCGGCGGCCTCTTCGACCGCAACTTCACCGATCAACACAACAGCCAGAACAACAACCAGACGAACGATACAGCCAGTGGCGGCAGGCGGCAGTCCTGACGCCGGTCAGTCCAGACCGAACAACCAGTCCGAACCACAAACCAGTCCGAACACGAAGGAGCCGCAACGACCCGCCTGGCGCGGACCGTGCGGGGTGTCTGATCGCCGCCTGAAAGCCGCGCGATCCACCCGCCGGAGTCCCAGCCGCCGGCGCGCGGAATGCGCCCCATGCTGAAACTCCAGGGTATCGCCGTTTCACCCGGCGTCATGATCGGCGAGGCGCTCGTCCTCGACGCCGAGGGCTTCCGGATTCCGCGTCGCTTCGTGGAGCGGAGCGCCGTCGATACCGAGCTCGAGCGGCTCAAGAACGCCGTCGCCCAGACCGCGCGAGATATCGAGCGCAACCGCGATGCGATCCGCGCGGAGCTTGGCGAGCAGTATGCCGCCATCTTCGACGCCCACCTCGCGATGCTCCACGACGAGCGTCTCCAAGCGGAGCTCACCAGTGCCGTCCGCGACAAGAACTGGTGGCCCGAATACGCCGTGAGCCGCACGCTGCGGCGCTACGCGAAGGTGTTTCAAAACCTCGACAATCACATCTCGCAGCGGGCCCACGACATCTACGACATCGAGAAGGGCCTGCTCCGCAGCCTGCTCGGGCTCAGGCGCGAGACGCTCGCCGCGATCTCGCAGCCCGTCGTCGTGCTCGCCCACAACCTCACGCCGAGCGAGACGGCGAACCTCGACCGCCGGTTCGTGAAGGGCTTCGCCACCGAACTCGGCGGCCCCGGCAGCCACACCGCGATCGTGGCCGAGGGGCTCGAGATCCCCGCGGTGGTGGGCCTGGGCCCGTTCCTTGCCGACGTGTCGGGCGGCGAGCCGGTGATCCTCGACGGCAACCAGGGCGTGGTGATTCTCCAGCCCGACGAGGAGACGATCGCCCGCTACCGTCTCGAGGTGGAGGCGGCGCGGACGGTGGCCGCGAAGCTCGACCGGCTCCGCGATCTGCCCGCCGAGACGACCGACGGCGTGCGGATCCAGATCACCGGCAACATCGAGTTTCCCAGCGAGGCCGAGCACTGCCTCGCCCGCGGCTGCGATGGCATCGGCCTCTACCGCACCGAGTTTCTCTACCTCACGAGCAAGAACGAGCCGACCGAAGAGGATCACTTCGCCGCCTACAGCGAAGTGGTGAAGGCGATGCAGGGGAAGCCCGTCGTCATCCGCACGCTCGACCTCGGCGCCGACAAGATGCTCACCGAGCGGACGCCCGAGGAGGAGCGGAATCCCTGCCTGGGGCTCCGCAGCATCCGCCTCTCGCTTCGCCAACTGCCGATGTTTCGCACGCAATTGCGGGCCATTCTGCGGTCGAGCGCGCTGGGCGATGTGCGGGTGATGTTTCCGCTGATCTCGACGATCCTCGAATTGCGGCAGGCACGGATGGTGCTTGCCGACGTGATGGAAGATCTCGCCGAACACGGCATCGCGTTCAACGCGAAGATGCCGGTGGGCATGATGGTGGAGACGCCGGCCGCCGCGATGATGCTCGATGCATTCATCAAGGAGGTCGATTTCGTCTCCATCGGCACCAACGACCTGATCCAGTACACGCTGGCGGTCGACCGGGGCAACAAGGACGTTGCGGATCTGTACAACGCCTGTGATCCGGCGGTGCTGCGGCTGTTGCGCCGCTCGCTGGACGTGGCGGGGGAGGCCGGCGTGCCGGCCAATGTATGCGGTCAGATGAGCGGCAGCGTGATGTACACGCAGCTGCTTCTGGGATTGGGCCTG
>JBKDMX010000017.1:0-28787 GCA_046343855.1 Planctomycetia bacterium | reverse complement strand
CGAGGTTCTGATGGGGAGTCGCGCACTCACATCGCACGGAGATGCATGATCAAGCAGTATGCTCCGCCCGCCATCGAAGAGTTGCCAGCAGGTGCCGGCCCCTGCCTGCCGGTGCCACGAAAACTCCCCGAGTAGGATTCGAACCTACAACCTACCGGTTAACAGCCGGCCGCTCTACCGTTGAGCTATCGGGGAAGGACGTCCCTAAACCCTAGCGTATCGGCCGCACGAAATCGATACGGCTAACCCTCGGTCGGGGCCCGCTTTTTTTCGAGCAGAACGGCATTCCCCTTGGGGTTGTATTCGATCCGCGTCATGAACGACCGCATCAGCATCACGCCGCGGCCACTTGGCACGTCGAGCCGCTCGTCGAGCGTGCAGTCCGGCACGCTCGCAGGATCGAATCCGGGGCCCTCGTCAGTCACCTCGATGCAGACGACCTCGGGCGACACGAGGCACGCGATATGAACACGCTTGGCAGGATCCAGCTTGTTGCCATGCACGATGGCATTGACGATCGCCTCCTCGGCGGCGAGGTGGATGGCGAAGATGTCGGCGGGTGGCCAACCCTGCGCGCCGAGATGCTCGAGCAGGTCCTCGGTAAAGAGCCGGCTCGCGCCGCGCTCGCTCGGCAGGTCGATCTCTTGGCGCCAGGCCGAGGGCGTCGATTCGGAATGGGAGTGCTGTTCCATCGTGACCGCAGCCGGCTGTGCCGGATGCCCGCGTGATCGAATGCCCGCCCCTGAAGCCACCGGCTCAGAACGCCGAAATCGCCTCGGCTTCGTCGCCGCGGATATCGAAGACCTTGTTGAGCTTCGTGATCTGGAAGACCTCGAAGATTTCCGGTCGGATGTTGCTCATCTTCAGCCGGCCCTTGGCGGCCTTCACCTTGCGGTCGAGCGTGATCAGTTTGCCGAGCGCGGCGCTCGAGAGGAACTCGACATCGGTGAAGTTCAGCAGGATGCTCTTGCGATTGTCGTGCTCGATAAGGCTGAACAGTTCTGCGCCGAGTTCCTGGATGCTCGCCTCGTCGAGGATTTTCTTGTCGACGAACTTCACGACGGTGACGTCGCCGACCTTCGAGGCGCTGATCCGACGATGGGCTGACATGCGGGAATCTCTCCGAACGGACGGCTGCCAGTGCTCGGCTGGCTGGGATAGGTGAGCGTAGCCGTTTGTGCCACCCTTTGCCATCGGCCACGCTGCCAATCTGGCAGCAGCTGAACCGGCGGCCGCGGAGTGGCATGCCGCCGGCAAACCGCGTCTTGACCGGGAATTTTCAGTGTCTTGCTGAAATCCAGCCGGATTCGGCGCGCCAGTTGCTTCTGACGGGCTGGCCGCTCTGATGGTATCCGGAGGCGGCAGCCGATCCACCCGTTCCCATTCTCCCCCTCCCCGAATCCCACCCACGAGGTTTTGAAGATGTCAGCCACTGCCAGCAAGCCCCGAGCGAAGTCGAGCCTGATTCCCCTTGGAGACCGTGTCGTCGTGGAGCGGGAAGAGAGCGAGCAGAAGACGGCCGGCGGCATCCTGCTGCCCGATTCCGCGAAGGACAAGCCGGCTCGCGGCGTCGTCGTGAGCGTGGGCGAAGGGCGGCTCACCGACAAGGGCACGCGCCACCCGCTGCAGGTGAAGCCCGGCGACCGCGTGGTGTTTACGAGCTACGCCGGCGAGCCCTTCAAGGTGGGCGACGCCGAGATGCTGCTGATGCGCGAGGACGACATCCTCGCCATCCTCGGCTGATCCCTCAGGCCTGCCGACCATTTCGTTCCCGTTCATCCGTTTTCACACCGAACCAACTTCAACCGATTCAGGAGACTGACCCATGGCCAAGATGATGGCATTCGACCAGGAAGCACGCGAGGCGATGCGGCGCGGCGTCGCGAAGCTCGCCCGTGCGGTGAAGGTGACGCTCGGCCCCAAGGGCAGGAACGTCATCCTCCAGAAGAGCTTCGGCTCGCCGACGGTCACCAAGGACGGCGTCACCGTCGCCAAGGAGATCGATCTCGAAGACGTCTACGAAAACATGGGCGCCCGGATGGTCCGTGAGGTCGCCAGCAAGACGAGCGACGTGGCCGGCGACGGCACCACCACGGCGACGGTGCTCGCCGAAGCCGTCTTCAACGAGGGCCTGAGGGCCGTCGTCTCGGGCGTGAACCCCGTGCAGATGAAGGCCGGCATCGAGAAGGCGGTCGAGCAGATCACCGCCAAGCTCAAGGAGATGTCGATCGCGGTGAAGGGCAAGAAGGAGATGGCGCAGGTGGCCGCCATCGCCGCCAACAACGACATGGAGATCGGCGAACTGCTCGCCGAGGCCATGGACAAGGTGGGCAAGGATGGCGTGATCACCGTCGATGAGGGCAAGAGCCTCAAGACGGAGATCGAGTTCGTCGAGGGCATGCAGTTCGACCGCGGCTATCTCTCCCCCTACTTCGTGACCAATCCCACCCAGATGCAGTGCGTGCTCGAGGATTGCTACATCCTCGTCTACGAGAAGAAGATCTCGAGCGTGAAGGACATCGTGCCGTTGCTCGAGGCCGTCGTGAACTCGGGCAAGCCGCTCCTGATCGTGAGCGAGGAGGTCGACGGCGAGGCCTTGGCCACGCTCGTGATCAACCGCCTCCGCGGCACGTTCCAGGTGTGCGCTGTCAAGGCGCCCGGCTACGGCGATCGCCGCAAGGCGATGCTCGAGGACATCGCGATCCTCACCGGTGCCACGGCCGTCTTCGAGAACCTCGGCATGAAGCTCGAGAGCCTCGGTCTCGCCGAGCTCGGCCGTGCCAAGAAGGTGATCGTCGACAAGGACAACACCACGATCATCGAAGGCGCCGGCAAGACGAGCGAGATCAAGGCCCGCATCGAGCAGATCCGCCGTGAGATCGAGGCCGCCACGAGCGACTACGATCGCGAGAAGCTCGAGGAGCGGCTGGCGAAGCTCGCCGGCGGCGTGGCGAAGATCAACGTCGGCGCCGCGACCGAGAGCGAGATGAAGGAGAAGAAGGCCCGCGTCGAAGACGCGCTGCACGCCACGCGGGCGGCGGTCGAAGAGGGCATCCTTCCCGGTGGTGGCGTCGCCCTCCTGCGGGCGAGCTCGCAGGTGAAGCCGAAGGGCCTCTCGGACGATGAGACGGTCGGCTTCAACATCGTGGTGCGGGCCGCCCGGGCGCCGGTGACGATGATCGCCTCGAACGCCGGCCAGGACGGCTCGATCGTCTGCGAGAAGGTGCTCGCCGGCAGCGGCAACTTCGGTTACAACGCCGCCACCAACGAGTATGAAGACCTCGTGAAGGCGGGCGTCATCGACCCGACGAAGGTCACGCGGACGGCGCTGCAAAATGCCACGAGCGTGTCGACGCTCTTGCTCACGAGCGATGCCTTGATCGCCGAGAAGCCGAAGGAAGCGAAGGCCAAGGCTGGCGGTGCCGGCCACGGCGGCGACTACGACATGTATTGATGTCGGGCCGCAAGGAGACCGCTACGCGAAGGCCGCCCCGATCTCGATCGTGAGCGGGGCTGAGACCGAGCTCCGGTTGCCGGCCAGGTCGGAGGCGATCGCGGTGATGGCATGCGTGCCCGCCGCGAGCGCCTTCGCGGGCGGCACCGTGAATCGCCAGCCGCCCTTGCCATTGGCTGTGGCCGTCCCAAGCAAGGCGCCGGCAGCCCCGGTGCTCGCAGCATAGACTTCGACCGTGCTGTTTGGCTTGGCGGTGCCGGCGAACGTCGGCGTCGAGAGGCTCGTGCGGTTGTCCTTGTTGCTCGTGCCGGTGTCGGATGCGGCGACCAGGTCGAGGCCCCGCGGCGCGTTGAGTGCGGTGTCGACGACGATCGCGAGCGGCGCGGTGGGCTGGCTGCGGTTGCCGGCGGCATCGACGGCGACGGCGGAGACCCTGTATGCGCCGGGCCGCAAGGCCGATGACACGACCGTGAAGGCGCCGGTGGTTGCATTGGCGACCGCCGTTCCGATCGTGCGCTTGTTGACGATCACGCTCACGGTGCTGCCCGGCTCCGCGGTGCCGGTGAAAGCCGGGGACGTCACGTTGGTGACGCGATCGGAGTTCGAGGGGCCGCTGTCGCTCGCGGCTGCGAGGGCGAAGGCGCTCGGGGCCACGATCGCGGTTTTGACGGTGATGGAAAGAGGCGCAGAGGGACTGCTGACGATGCCGGCGGTGTTTCTCGCGGTGGCGGTGATCGTCCAGACGCCAGGTGTGAACGTCCGGCCCCGCGGCGTCGCGAAGGTCCAAGCGCCGGTCTTTGGCGACGCTTTCACACTGCCGACGACGATCGGGGGCTCGCTGCCGCGCTGGGCGAAGACGGTGATCACGCTGCCGTTCTCGGCGGTGCCCGTAAACGTGGGCCGCGTGGCGTTGGTGAATCGATCGGAGTTGCTCGCGCCCGAGTCGCTCCGCGCGGCGAGCGCGACCGCCGCCGGCGGGAATATGGCCGGGGCGGTCCGCGTGACCGTGAAGACGTCCTCCTTGAAGTCGGCGGGATCGAAAACCGATGCGGCGCGAACGGTGATCGTGGCCGTGCCGAACTTGTTGCTGCCAAACCCTACGACGAGATCGTCGGAGGCGTTGAGCGTGGCCGAGACGAGCGAGGGATCGCTCGAGGTGATGGTGTAGGCGAGTTCGCCCACCCGATCGATGCTCGTGAACGTCACAAACTGGCTGGACGCGAGGTTGTTGCCATCGGGTGGTGTATTGACCGGCGAGGAATTTGGCCCGGGAACGTTACGGAGCGGTATCGTGTCAAACGGTTCCACAAAACCAAAACGAGGTATCGCAGCCAACGCATCCACCACGCTCATGCCGTTGCCCAGCACCCGGCCGAATGCGGTAAACCCACCGTTTTGGCTGTCGAGATTGGCGGCGTTGTTGGCAAGATTGAAGAACCACTGGTTCGTGGCGCTGTTTGGGTTGTCGGGCAGTTTTGCCATCGCGATCGTGCCGCGGGCATTGGTGTTGCCCGGCTCGTTCACGACGGCGGCGAACTGATTCACCGCGGAGACGGATGCGGGAGACGTCGTGCTGACCGTGAAGCCGCCGCCTTGCACCACAAAGCCCGGCATCGACCGATGGACGATCGTGTTGCGATATCGATTGGCGTCGATATAGGCGAGAAAATTCGAGACGGTCGCCGGCGTGGTGCGGGTGCGGCCGTCGCCCGCCGCGTCGAAGAGCTCGACGAAAAACCTGTTGTCGGCGCCCGGCTGGTTGGTGGTGAACCGCGCGACCGTGCCCGTCACCTCCGCCAGATCGAAGGCCGGCGTGAGATCGATCGTGCGGGTGGACTCGGTCGGGGCAAACGTGAGATCCGCCAGCGGCGCAAGCACGTTCACCGCCATCACCTGGCGGGCTTCGAGCGATTCGGCACGGAGTGACTGCGGCTTCTTCATGGGGGGCACTGTCAGGAAAAGAATTCGCCGGCCCCTGGATGCCTCTGGATACCACATGTACGCCCGCGAAGCCGAGAGAGTTCTCTGCCGATGCAAAGAGGGGCTATTTTCGCGTGCGGAGCGAGTCGAGCGGCACGAAGCCGTCGCTGCCCGCCGGGGCGTCGGCAGGCCCGCGGCAGGGGGGGGCGAAGAACTGCCGAGCCAGCAGCCGCACCAGCCAGAAAGCGGCGGCGAGCGAAACGGCGATGGCAATGGCGTCTTGCATCGTCATGAGAGCAGGGTGCCGAGCTGGTAGGTGGCGAAGGCGCCGAGCCAGGCGAGCGCGGTCATGTAGGTGAACGCCACGAAGGGCCAAAGCCGGCTGCCCGTCTCCTTGCCGATCACGACGAGGGTGCTTGCGCACTGCGCGCAGAGCGCGAAAAACACCATGAGCGAGAGCGCGACCGGCAGCGTGAATACCTTCCTGTCGGTGCCATCCCAGGTGGCGGCCTTGAGCCGCCGCACGAGCGCCGACGCCCCCTCCTCCTCACCCGGATCGACGTCGCCGAGGTTGTAGATGACACCGAGCGTTCCGAGCACCACCTCGCGGGCGGGAAAGCTCGCGATCGCCGCGCAGCCGAGCCGCCAATCCCAGCCGAGCGGCTTCACGACCGGCTCGATCAGGCGGCCGGCGCGGCCGAGAAAACTCTGCCGGAGCGCCTCGCCGCGCACCTCCGCTTCGCTGGCCGCCGGATCGGCCGGCGCCGACGGCCGCGGGTAGGTGCCGAGCGCCCAGATCACGATGCTCACCGCCACGATCAGCGTGCCGGCATTCTTCAAAAACGAGACTGAGGCCTCCCGCACCCGCTCGAGCACCACCTGCCACTGTGGCCAGCGCCAGCCGGGCAATTCCATCACGAACGGTTCCGGCCGGCCGCGGAAGAGCGTCCGCGAAAGGACAAACGCCACGACCGCCGCCACGACCACCCCCAGGGCATACATCGCCGCGAGCACCACCGCCGGGAGCCGCAGCCACGAGAGCCCGAGCATGGGCACGTTGGGCACGAAGGCGCCGCAGAGCAGGAGGTAGACCGGCAGCCGCGCAGAGCAGCTCATCAGGGGCGCGACGAGGATCGTGAGCAGGCGGTCGCGACGGTTTTCGATCGTGCGGGCCGCCATGATGCCGGGGATCGCGCAGGCGAAGCTCGACAGCAGCGGGATGAATGACTTGCCGCTCAAGCCCACGCCGCAGAGCAGCCGGTCCATCAAGAACGCCGCCCGCGAGAGATAGCCGCAGCCCTCGAGGAGCGCGACGAAGAGAAAGAGGAGCGCGATCTGCGGCAGGAAGACGACCACGCCCCCGACGCCGGCGACTACGCCATCGACGAGGAGCGAACGGAGCGGGCCTTCGGGCAGCGCCCCCTCCACCCACGCCCCGATGGTATCCACGCCACCGGAAATCGCATCCATCAGCGGGGCCGCCAGCCAGAAGATCGACGAAAAGATCGCGAGCATCGTGGCCGCGAAGAAGACCGTGCCCCAGAGCCGGTGCGTGAGCAGGCGATCGATTCGTTCATGCAGCGGCGGCGCGGCGACGGTCGAGCGGCGGACCACTCCCGCCACGGCCGTGTCGATCCAGGCGTAGCGGGCGATCGCTTCGCGGGCTGCGGCAGGTCGGCCGGCGTCGATTGCCGCCAGGTGTGGCTCGAGCGCGGGAGCGCGCGGGGGCGGAGCATCGATCGCCGCCAGGATCGCATCGCCAAGCGACGCGATGCCTTCGCGGGCTGGCGCGACGACGCGGACGATGGGGCAGCCCAGCCGCCGGGCAAGTTCGGCGACGTCGATCGCGATGCCCTTCGTCGCGGCGATGTCGGTAAGCGAGAGCGCAATCACCGTCGGCCGACCGAGCTCGAGGGCCTGGCTCGCGAGAAACAGATTGCGCTCGAGATTCGTCGCATCGACGACCACGACCACGCAATCGGGCCGGGGCACGTCGGCGATCCGGCCGTGCAGCACGTCGATCGCAACCTGCTCGTCGGGGCTCTTCGCGCGGAGGCTGTAGGTGCCCGGCAGATCGACGAGATCGATCGTGCGGCCGCGATGCGTGAAGCGGCCGACCTTCTCCTCGACGGTGACGCCGGGGTAGTTGCCGATCCGCGTGGGGATCCCCGCGAGGGCCGAAAAGAGCGTGCTCTTGCCGGTGTTGGGATTGCCGAGGAGAGCGACGGTGAGCGGCTGGGCGACGCCCCGGCTTCCGGACGGATGTGTCATGGTGTCTCAGGTCAGGGGGCGACGATGACCCGCGCCGCATCATGCCGGCGGAGCGAAAGACGGTAGCCGCGCAGCTCCAGCTCGAGCGGATCTCCCAACGGGGCCGTGGCGACGACCCGCACGGCCACGCCGGGCGTCAGGCCCATTTCCAAAAGCCGCAGCGCCGTCTCGTCGTCGCCGGGAACATCGGCCACCCGGGCAGTGGCTCCGACGCGGACGTGATCCAGGGATGGCATCAGAAATTCGCGTTCCAGCTTCGCGTTCTGCGGTCGCGGGGGCCCGCGTGGTAGGAATTGAGAATCGCTCTCAACTTCATCGACAGTGTAGAACCTCGCGGATGGCGAGACAACCGGAGACCTGCATGACGCGCCGTGGACTCTTCGTGACTGGCACCGACACCGACGTGGGCAAGACCGCCGTGGCCTGTGCGATCGCGCGGCAGCTCGTCGCCGCGGGGAAGCGCGTGGGCGTCTACAAGCCAGTCGCGAGCGGCGCGGGCCCTGCCGCGTCCGACGTCATGCGGCTGTGGGAGGCGGCCGGCCGACCACTCACGCCTGCGCAGGTCTGCCCGCAATCGTTCGCCGCGCCGATTGCGCCGCCGCGGAGCGCCCGCGCGGAAGGACGCGCGGTCGACGAGCGGCTCTTGCGCGACGGCCTCGAGCCATGGTGGGCGGCGAGCGACATCGTGGTGGTGGAGGGGGCCGGCGGCCTCTTCTCACCGCTCGGCGACACGCTGCTCAATGTCGATCTGGCGCGGCAGCTCGGCCTGCCGCTCGTCGTCGTCGATGCGGCGCGGCTCGGCGCGATTGGCCGCACGCTCACGACCGTGACGGCGGCACGGGCGAGCGGTCTCGCTGTCGCCGCGGTCGTGCTCTCGCACACGCAGCCGCTCACCGGCAGGCTCGCCGATCCCGCGAGCATCGCGAGCATCGCCCACGACAGCGCAGCCGACCTCGCGGCCCGGCTGGCACCGCTGCCGGTCGCTGTGCTCGCGCACGATGCGGCACGAATCGATCCGGTTATTGAGTGGCCGTAGGACAGGCTTCAGCCTGTCGCTTAGAAAGCTTCAGCCTGTCTGTGGCAGGATGAGACAGGCACGGAGGCCTGTCGTACGTGTCGCTCAGCCTGTCACTGCTTCGAGCCTGTCGGTCACGCCGGCGCCCGATCGCGAAAACCGGCCGAGGTCGAGCCGCATCGTCACCTTCCAGAGGCCGTCGGCATCCGGGGTGACGATCCAGTGGGGCATCACGACCACCGATTGGTGGACGAGCTCGAAGCCCCCCTCCGACTGGCTCACCGACTGGATCGGAAACGTCCAGATGCCGGTCGCCGCGCCGTTGGACGCGGGGGCAAAGGAAAGCCGGGCGTCGATGTCGAGCCAGTCGTCCACCAGCCCGAGCACACGCGGCCCCTCGAGGTCGAGCCGGCTGCCGAGGTCGCCCAGGTCGCGCCGCGATTCGTCATAAAAGAATCGGCCCGCTGCCTGCGCAGGCAGGCCCGCGAAGTTGAATTCGATCGCCAGATGCTGCCGGAAATCCCGCGGCAGCCCCTCGAGCTTGTAGGCGATCTCGAGCGACCGTGAGCCCGCTTCGAGCGTGATCGCCTTCGAGAGCGTGAATGGGATGCCCCAGGCATTGCCGCCGCGCGAGAGCAGCACTTGGATGCGGCCGGGGTTGCGGCGGATGCTCGCCTCGTATGCGCCCGAGGCGAAGTCGCCGCGCTCGAGCGCCGATCCCTCCACCACGGCCGCGGCCTCCACGCCCACGTCCCAGAAGTGATCGACGAGGCTCTTCCGTCGGGAGGTGTCGTAGCGGACCATCCGCTCGAGCCCCTCCTGTTTGAACTTCGCCAGCTGCGAGGCATCGACCACGCTGCGGGCCACGCCGGGTCCGGCGAGCACCTGCTCGTGGTAGGCCTCGGGCCGTCGATCGAGCGTGGCAAGCAGGTTATGCTCCTGGTCGCGGAGGTCGAGCTCGTAGAGCATGCCCCCCTTGGCCGGCGCGATCCACGCATCGAGTGACTCACTGGAGAGCCGCACGTCGGTGCGGCCGTCGAAATCGTAGTCGGCCGTGGTCGCCTCCACCCACACGCCGCGCCGGCCTTCCGCGCGGTCGGCCGCCTTCTCGGCGACGATCAGCTCGTGGAAGATCGCGTTGCGGAGGTGCGGCAGATAGATGCCGCCGAAGGCGCCGTGCCAATAGGCGCAGTTGCATTGCCCGCGGTAGAGGGCCTGCGTGGCCTCGGCGAGCGCCGCCGGATCGGCCGCGCCGGCCTGCCGGATCCGCTCGATCCGCCCGCTCACGGCCAGCATCCGCGCATACATTTCGTTGGCTTCGGGATACCGGTTGCGGAAGTTCCGCCAGGTGCCGCCGCGGATGAACGTGGCGATGGTCGAGAGCGCCGGATCGGTCGTGGCTGCGACGCGGGCCCCCACGCAGGCGAGTTGCTTCTCCGGCGGCAGCACCCATTCGGTCATCTCGCGGTAGCTGCATTCGGGCAGCCAGACGGTGCCTGCCGGCGGCGTGTCGCGAACCACCTCCGAGGGCAGGCTCATCTCGATCCAGTCGGCGTTTTGTTCGAGCAGGCTGAAGAAGGTTTCGAGCCAGCCCTCTTCGAAGCAGGTCTTTTTCGTGTCGGGCCAGACGCCGAACTTTTCGCCGTCGTCGCCGAAGATGGCCAGCGCCCCGTGCCGCCGCGACGCGAGCCAGCGGAGGTGGTCGATCGTGGCATGGGGCGCGGCGAATGGGATCACGTATCGCAGCCTCTCGCTCACCGGAAACACGGCGAGCGTCGCGCCGTCCCCTTCGGTAAGCCAGTGGCGGTCGAGTTGGTCTTCGGAGAGCCCCGCCGCCTTGAAGTGGCTGTCATCGAGGATCGTCCATTCGATGCCGGCGGCGGCGATGTCGGCCGTCATGCCCGGATCCCACACCCGCTCCGCCACCCACATGCCGGAGACCTTCGTGCGGAACCGCCGCTCGAGCCACTGCGTGTAGGCCTTGATCTGCCCGATGCGGTCACGGGCCGGCAGCATCGCGAGCACCGGCTCGTGGAAGGCGCCGCCGACGATCTCGATCTGCCGCGCGGCGACGAGCCGCGCCACGCGGTCGAGATACTCGGGGTGACGGCGGTCGAGCCACTCGGCGAGCGGGCCGCTCGTGTGCAGGCCGAGCCGCACGCCGGGATGACGCTCGAGCAATTCGAGCAGTGGCAGATAGCTGTCGTGATAGGCCTGTTCGATGACGTCGTCGAAGTTGCCGACGGGCTGATGGTCGTGGAGGACGAAGACGAAGCGAACGGCGGCTGACATGCGATGCCCAGGGCGGGAGTGAGTAAATGGAAGACGCCCGATTGTCGGCGTTCGCCGCAGCCGCGCCAAACGAAATGCAGGTCGTGACGGCTGGGAAATCTGCGCCGGCGAGTAGACCGCTTGCTCCGCAAGCAGATCAAACGGATCGCACCGGCTCGCGGGCGGCAGAAGTCGGTCGCTGCGCGACTCCTTCGGATCCTCGCGGTGGCCCTCGAAGACTCGGTCCAAATGCTCGTCGAGCTTCCGCCGACCCGCTCGCCTCACCCCAGCGATCGTGGTCTACCTTCGCAGCAGGCTGGCCGACTCGGCGGGCGTGGCCACTGAGATGTGACAGCCGGTGCCGAGCTCGAAGCCGGCGAAGCTCGACAGCCGCGGCAGGATCTCGAGGTGCCAGCGCCAGCCATCGGGCAGCATCGCCTTGGTGCAGTTGGCGTGCGGCGCCTGGTGGAGCCACCAGTTGTAGTCGGCGCCCGGGACGATTTGCTCGAGCCGCGCGACGAACCGTTGCGTGAGCGCCGCCACCGCCGCCACGCGGTCGGACGACGTGGCGTGGAACCAGGCTTCCGCCGCCCGCGGCACGATCCAGGTCTCGAAGGGCTGGCGGATCGCGTGCGGCACGAGCGCGACGAGATCTCCCTCCTCGGCCACGATCCGTCTCTCGGCCTCGGCCTGCTGCACGAGCGCTGCAAACCCGTCGGCCGCCGCCCCGGCCGCCTCGAGCTCCACCGCGATCGCCGGCGGCACGAAGTCGAGCGCGACGAGCTGGCTGTGGAGATGCTCGAGCGACGCGCCCGCCCGCGGCCCAGAGTTTTTGAAGATGGTCGCCCAGGCGAGGTCGTCGCGGCGGGCGAGCATGGCGAGCCTGAGCCGGCAGAGCTCCCAGACATCGCGCCAGCGGGCCGGATCGACCTCGAGGATCGACCGCACATGATCGGGCGACTCGATCACGACATCGTGCACGCCATGGGCCGGCCGGCTGCCGGCGGCTGCACGATCTATTGCTGCTGCCGATTCAGGGGCCAACTCCTCGACCACCGGGTAGCGGTTGGGAATGATCCGCGCCTGCCATGGGCCGGCGGCCGCGTCGGGTGAGCGCAGGAGGTCGGGCGGCGTGAGCGACTCGTTGCCCGCGCAAAATGGGCACTCGGCGAGCCGGCCGCCGCCGCGGTGGGCCGACTCCAACTCGATCGGCCGCTCGGCCCGTCGGGGCGCGACGAGCACCGTGCGCGCGGCGAGCGGATCGTGATGGCGGCGTGGCGCGAGGCCGGCGGGCTCGGCGGCAGGAATGTCGGCTGTCATGGCGTCGACGAGTATGGCATGGATCGCCCCACCCCGCCCGCCGTGTTGCGTGTTGAACGCGTCTGGGGCCGCCCGTAGACTCTCTGTCGATTCATTCCTTGGATCTTGTTTCCCTCGGATTCTGTTTTCGGAGACCCAGCACATGCTCACGGTTGGCGACTCGTTCCCCCAGTTCAGCGTTCAGGCCTGCGTTGGCACCGGCAAGGACGACATCAAGCTGCTCACGAACGCCGACTACAAGGGGAAGTGGGTCGTCTACTTTTTCTATCCCAAGGATTTCACGTTCGTCTGCCCGACCGAGTTGGCCGAGTTCAACAAGCAGCTCAAGGCCTTCGCCGATCGCGACACGAGCGTGGTGGGTGGCAGCACCGACAACGAGTGGTCGCACATGATGTGGCGGCGGTCGCATGCCGATCTCAAGGATCTCGGTTATCCCTTGATCGCCGCGCAACTGCTCGCCCCGGCGCTCGGCATCCTGGAAAAGACCGAGGGCTATTGCCTGCGGGCCACGTTCATCGTCGATCCCCACGGCGTGATCCAGTGGGTCGACGTCAACCAGGGCCGCGTGGGCCGCAACGTGGCCGAGGTGCTCCGTGTGCTCGACGCCCTGCAGAGCGATGAACTCTGCCCCTGCAACTGGAAGAAGGGCGATCCCTACGTGAAGGTCGGGTGAGCCGGCCTGGGTTCCATGGGCGCACTCTCGTGAAAACGACCCGACGCCCCTGGGCGAGCAAGTTTGCCGACGCGTTTCGCGGGCTCTCGCGTGCCGTGCGGACGCAGTCGAGTTTTTTCGTCCATGTCTGGGTGGCCGTGGCGGTGGTCGTCGCCGGCGCCGTGCTGCGCGTGTCGCTGGTGGAGTGGTGCCTGCTCGCCGGCGCGATCGGCATCGTGCTCGTGGCGGAAACCTTCAACACGGCGATCGAGTCGCTGGCCCGGGCGTTCGACGCCAGGCGCCATCCGCGGATCCGCGACGCCCTCGACATGGCGAGCGCCGGAGTGCTTTTGAGCGCGATGACGGCGGCCGTGATCGGCCTGATCGTGCTCGGGCACCGGATCGTCGGTCTTCTTGGGATTGGGTAGACAGGCACAGAGGCCTGTCCTACGTGTTGGCGTACAGGAATGGCGTTGACCGCGTTTTCCAGGTTTGCGTAGTTTCCGAGGTCTTTGGTTCACGGATCGAACCCTTCTGGAGGAATGATCAATGGGTAAGTTGCTCGCCGAGGCGATCGGCACGTTTTGGCTCGTTCTGGGTGGCTGCGGCAGCGCCGTGTTGGCGGCCGCCTATCCCGATCTCGGCATCGGCTTCGTGGGCGTCTCGCTCGCGTTTGGTCTCACGGTGCTGACGATGGCCGCCGCGATCGGCCACATCTCGGGCTGCCATCTCAACCCGGCCGTCACGGCGGGGCTCGTGGCCGGCGGCCGCTTCCCGCTCAAGGACGCCCTGGGCTACATCGTGGCGCAGGTGATCGGCGGCGTCGCCGGCGCCGGCGTGCTCTATCTCATCGCCCGCGGCATCCCCTCGTTCGACGTTGCGGCCGGCTTCGCGTCGAACGGCTACGAGGCCCACTCGCCGAATGGCTATTCGCTCGCCGCCTGCTTCATCACCGAACTGGTGATGACGGCGATGTTCCTCTTCGTGATCCACGGGGCGACCGACAGGCGGTCGAGCGCGATCATCGCCCCGATCGCGATCGGCCTCTGCCTGACGCTGATCCATCTGATCAGCATCCCCGTCACCAACACCTCGGTGAACCCGGCCCGTAGCACGGCGACGGCGTTCTTCACCGGCGGCTGGGCGGTGCAGCAGCTCTGGCTCTTCTGGGTGGCGCCGATCGTCGGCGGCATCCTCGGCGGCCTGCTCTATCGCTGCGTCGACGAGTGCGATTGAGCGCTCGCCGCTCCCGCACGAGCATCCATTCGATGTCCCGGCCGCCGGTGGCGACACCGGCGGCCGGGTTTTTTATTTGGCCCGCACGTCGTAGCAGAGAATCCGGTCGCCCTCGCGGAGGTAGAGCAGGCCATCGAGGATCACCATGTGGGCCCAGCTGGGGCGGTCGCCGCTGCCGGGCACCTTGAACGATCCAAACTCTTGGTATTCCACCGGGCTCGCCTTCACGAGCGAGAGGGTGCCATCGGCGTAGCGGATGTAGAGGTGGCCGTCAGCGGCCGCCACCGTCGCCGAGCCCTTGCCGCTGCCGCGCTGCTTCCAGACGACCTTGCCCGTCAGCAGTTCGGCGCAGAACGGAATCCCCTTGTCGTCGGAGTCGCCGTAGAGATGGTCGCCGACGAGCAGAATCCCGCCATGCTTGTTGGCGAGCTCGGTCTTGAGGCCATAGATCTCCTCGACCGTCACGGCGCCGTCGGCCCCGGGTACCTGCCGGAGCAGCGCGCCGCCGCGCTTGTAGCCGGCCGAGAAGAAGACGAGATCGTCGCGGACGATCGGCGTCGGGATCACGGCCGTCGTCTGTTCGATCGGGTAGGCCCAGAGGAAGCGGCCGGTCGCGGCATCGACGGCGAAGGCGCCGCTCGCAGTCGTCTGCACGTAGATCCGCTTCCCCTTCACGGTGCTGACGACGATCGACGAATGGCCGGCGCCCCGGTCGAGTTTCATCGGGCAGGCCCAGATCATGCGGCCCGTCTTCTTGTCGAGCGACACCATCGTCGCCTTCTCGCCGCCGGGCGTGCAGACGAGCCGGTCGCCGTCGATCGTGACCGATTCGCTGTAGCCCCAGGGGTCTCCCTTCGCGCCGCCGAACTCTGCCTTGAGATCGACGCGGAAGAGCTCTTTGCCGTCGGTCGTGCGGCAGGCCACGAGCTGGCCGAACGGCGTGATCACGTAGACGGTGTCGCCATCGACCGTCGGCGTGCTGCGGGAACTCTGCCAGGATTCCTGGCCGTCGGTCCAGGGCTGGCCGGTCTTCGTCTTCCAGAGCGGCTTGCCCGTCGCGCGATCGAAGCAGGCGAGGTATTCGTCGGCATCGCCGGCCGTGGAGAGGCCGTCGCCGAGCGTGTAGATCCGGTCGGCGGCGATCGCGAGGCTCGCGTAGCCGCGGCCTGCGCCGGCCGCCTCCCACACCAGCGGCGGGCCTTCCGCCGGCCAGGCCGTGAGCAGCCCGGTGTCGGGCGCGACGGCCGTGCGGCCGGGGCCGCGGAAGGTCGGCCAGTCGGCGCCGCGGGCCACGGGAAGAAGCGAGACGGCGGCCAGGGCAAACAGGCAGCGGCCACGCAGTGAACGGATGCGCTGGGAAACCATAGGTTCGTGCTCCGAAACCGGACGATTCGATCGGCTGCGAGCCTACGGCCCGCGCGCGGGCCGGGTCAATCGCCGCGCGGCAGCCGGAGGGTACACTGAACATAGTGAAGTCTGTCGTCTCCCCCGTTGAGAAGGAGCCTGGAGCGTGTCCGGTCCCGCTGCGTCTGATCCGTTGTTTGGCAACCGCGTCACCGTCGAGCAGGTGGAGGAGGGGCACGACCTCGCCCCGAAGTTCGACGCCGCCGGCTTCATCCCCTGCGTGACCACCGATTTTCATTCCGGCGAGGTGTTGATGGTGGCGGTGATGAACCGCGAGGCGCTCGCCAAGACGATCGAGACGGGGGAGGCCCATTATTGGAGCCGCAGCCGCCAGCAGCTCTGGCACAAGGGAGCCACCAGCGGCCTCGTGCAGAAGGTCACCGAGATGCGGATCGACGACGACCAAGACTGCGTGTGGCTGCGGGTCGAGATCGCCGGCGGCGCGAGCTGCCATGTGGGCTACCGCAGCTGCTTCTATCGGAAGGTGCCGGTCGGCGCCGAGCGGCAGCAGGGCACGGCGCTCGAGTTTCTGGAGCACGAAAAGGCATTCGATCCGAAGGCCGTCTACGGCGACGCCCCGAATCCCACCCAGTTGTGAATGGAAAGCCGATGCTCACTCCCTCCCAGGTCGCAGAGACCTACTTCCTCGAATCGCGGCACCAGTTGCTGGAAATCGCCGCCTATCTCGATCGCTATGACGCCGCCGTGGCCCGCTCCGGCGACCGCAACGGCCAGGCCGCCGCGGATGAAAAAAAACTCGCGGTGATCCGCCGGGCTTTGCAGATCGTCGCCGAGCAGAAGCCCGCGCAAGAGCGGACGGTCGCCCTGCTCGAACTCTTCGCCACCGTCTAGGCTGGTCGCCACCGAAGGAATCGACACCATGCAGATCATCCAGCCCCACTACCACGCGATCGCCCGCACCGCGCAAGACTACGAGCGGATGGCGATGAGCGGCGTCGTGGCCGTGGCCGAGCCGGCCTTCTGGGCGGGCTTCGACCGGCTCTATCCCGAGACCTTCATCGATTACTTCCGGCAGATCAGCGAGTTCGAGCCGACGCGGGCCGCGCAATACGGCATTCGCCACTTCTCGTGGGTGGCGGTGAACCCGAAGGAGGCGGAAAACCCCACGCTCACCCGCGAGGTGCTGAAGCACTTTCCCGAGTTCTTCGCGAAGCCCACCGTGCTCGGCGTCGGCGAGACCGGGCTGCACAAGTCGACGAAGAATGAGTGCGAGTCGCTCGAGGCGCACGTCGACATCGCGATGAAGCACGGCCAGCTCGTCCTCATCCACACGCCTCACCTGGCCGACAAGGCGCATGGCACGAAGCGGGTGCTCGAGGTGCTCGCCGGCATGAACATCGACCGCGAGCGGGTCTGGATCGACCATGTCGAGGAGCAGACGATCCGCCCCTGCCTCGACGCCGGCTACTGGGTGGGCTTCACGCTCTATCCGATCACCAAATGCTCGCCGAAGCGGGCTGTGGACATGCTGGAAAAGTATGGCACGGAGCGGATCCTCGTGAATTCCTCGGCCGACTGGGGGCCGAGCGATCCCTTCACGCTCCAGGAATGCATCCTCGAGTACCGCCGCCGCGGCCACTCGCTGCAGGACGCGATCGAAGTGTTCCACAACAACCCCTGCCGATTCCTGGGGCAGAACCCGAAGTTCGACATCCAGCCGATCCGCGTGGAGCCGGCCGGCGAGCGCGTCACCGCCTAGAAGCCCATCTGCGAGGAAGTCTGCCATGCACGATTCAGCGATCACGCAACTTGCGCTCGTCCGCCAGTTGAAGTTTTGTGCGGGGCACCGTCTCTACCGCCACGAGAGCAAGTGCGCGTTTTTCCACGGCCACAACTACCGCGTCGATGTGGAGGTGGTGGGGATCGGCAGCGGAACGGACGTCGATAGCGTCGGCCGGATCGTCGATTTCTCGATGATCAAAAAGCGGATGCTCGGCTGGCTCGACGACAACTGGGACCACGGCTTCCTGATCTTCGAGGAAGACGACAATGCGCTCGCGGCGATCAAGATGGTGCAGCCCACGAAGTATTTCGTGATGCCCTACAATCCGACGGCCGAGAACATGGCCCGCTACCTGCTCGAGGTGGTGGCGCCGAACGTGCTCGGCGATCTGGGCGTGGTCGCCCGGAAGGTGATCGTCTGGGAAACCGACGAATCCTGCGCGGTGGCGTCGCTCGTGGGCGATCCTGGCGACCTCGCCACCACGCTCGAGTCGGCCGTCCTCATCGACCATCGCCCGTAACATGACCCCCACCCCATCCTTTCCCACGACCCGCCTCCGCCGCAATCGTCAGCAGGAGTGGCTGCGCCGCGCCGTCGCGGAGACGGTGCTCTCGCCCGCCGACCTCGTCTGGCCGCTCTTCGTCCACGAGCACGAGGCCAGCCAGCCGGTGGCGAGCATGCCCGGCGTCGAGCGGCTCTCGATCGACGGCGTCGTGAAGGCGGCCGACGAGGCGGCGCGGCTCGGCATTCCCGCCGTGGCGCTCTTCCCGGTCGTGGAGGCGAAGCACAAGTCGGATGACGCCCGCCATGCGCACCAACCCGACAACCTCGCCTGCCGGGCCGTGCGCGCGATCCGCACGCAGTTGGGTGACTCAATCGGGATCATCTGCGACGTCGCCCTCGATCCCTACACGAGCCACGGCCATGACGGGCTGCTGCGGGATGGCCGCATCGTCAACGACGAGACGGTCGCGGTGCTCTGCAAGCAGGCCGTGGCGCTTGCCGAGGCCGGCTGCCCCGTCGTGGCTCCGTCCGACATGATGGACGGCCGCGTCGGCGCGATCCGGCAGGCGCTCGACGCCGCCGGCCGGCAGGACGTCTGCATCCTGTCGTATGCGGCCAAGTATGCGTCGGCCTTCTACGGCCCCTTCCGCGACGCGCTCGGCAGCGCCGGGGCGCTGGGCGCGGCCGACAAGAAGACCTACCAGATGGACCCCGCCAATGCCGACGAGGCGATCCGCGAGGTGGCTCTCGATCTCGCCGAGGGCGCCGACATGGTGATGGTGAAGCCGGCGCTCACGGCGCTCGACATCATCCATCGCGTGAAACAGTCGTTCGGCGTGCCGACCTTCGCCTATCAGGTCAGCGGCGAATACGCGATGATCCAGGCCGCGGCGGCGAATGGCTGGATCGATGGGAAGAAGGCCGCCTTGGAGAGCGTGCTCGTGATCAAGCGGGCCGGCGCCGACTGCATCCTCACCTACTTCGCCCCCGACCTCGCCCGGCAGGTGAGGTAGGGTAGGCTTCAGCCTGCCTGTTTTGCTCGCGACAGGCTAAAGCCTGTCCTACTTGGGTCGAAAGGCCACGAGCCGATCCGGATCGGTCTCGAGCCGCGGTGGAGTCGGGTTGCCGGTGTGGATGAGATCCACGCAGTAGGGGATCGCGGGAAACACGGCGTCGAGGCATTCGCGGATGCTCTTCGGCCGCCCCGGCAGGTTGACCACGAGCGCTCTGCCGCAGACCCCCGCCGTCTGCCGCGAGAGGATCGCCGTCGGCACATACTTCAGCGACACCTGCCGCATGAGTTCACCGAAGCCGGGCAGCATTTTCGTGCAGACTTTTTCGGTCGCCTCCGGCGTCACGTCGCGTGGCGCGGGGCCCGTGCCGCCGGTCGTCACGACGAGGCAGCAGCCGGCCTCGGCCATCTCGCGGATCGCCGCCGCGATCGCCTCGATGTCGTCAGGCACGATCTGCTCGCGGGCTTCCCATGGGGAGGTGAGCACCTCGGCGAGATACCCGCGGATCGCCGGCCCGCCTTCGTCGGCGTATTCGCCGCGGCTCGCCCGGTCGGAGACGGTGAGGATGCCGATGAGGGTCGTCATAGGTGGGACAGGCTTTAGCCTGTCTGTGTGGCCTGTGACAGGCTGAAGCCTGTCCTACACGACGCCGCGAGATTCGAGCAGCCGGATCACCGCGTCGACGCACTTGCCTACCGGCCACTCGTGGGTCGGGAGCACGAGGTCGGGCTTCGCCGGCGGCTCGTATGGCGCCGAAACGCCGGGGAAGTTGGCGAGTTCGCCCGAGTCGGCGAGCGGGTAATGGCCGTCGGTGTCGCGTTGGCGGCAGACCTCAAGCGGCGCCGAGAGGTGGACGACGAGGAATCGGTCGCGGCCCACGCGATCGGCCGCCTTCTGCCGCACCTCCTCGTCGGGCGCCACGAAGGCGCCGACGCAGAGGATGCCTGCGTCGTTGAAGAGGCGGGCCACCTCAACGCTGCGCCGCAGGTTCTCACTCCGTTCTGCCGTGGTAAAGCCCAAGTCCTTGCTGATCCCCAGCCGCATGTTTTGCCCGTCGAGCACGACGACGGCGCGGCCCATGTCGAAGAGCTTTCGCTCGAGCGCCTTGGCGATCGTCGATTTGCCGGCGCCGGTGAGGCCCGTCAGCAGGATCGTCGCGGGCTTCTGGCCGAACCGCGCCTCGCGCTCCTCGGCCGTGACGGCGCTCGATTCGCCGTGGAGGTGCTCGGCCGTGGCGGAATCGCCCCAGTGGTCCCCTGACACGTCGTCGGGCTCGCGGTCGAGGATCATGCCGGCGCCGACCGTCGCGTTGGTGAGCCGGTCGATCATGATGAAGGAGCCGGTGGTGCGGTTGCGCCGGTAGGCGTCAAACGCGATCGGGCTCGTGAGCGTGATGGCGCAGCGGGCGATCTCGTTGAGCGCGAGCGTGGGAGCGGGCTGGCGGTGGAGCGTGTTGACGTCGACCCGGTAGCGGAGCGTGCTCACCGCGCCGGTCGTGAGCTTGCTCGTCTGCTTGAAGAGATACTGCTTCCCCGGCACAAGTGGCTCCTCGCTCATCCAGACGACCGAGGCGTCGAACTTGTGATCCACCTTCGGCACGTTGCCGGGCCGCACGAGCATGTCGCCGCGGCTGGAGTCGATTTCGTCTTCGAGCGTGAGCGTGACCGACTGCGGGGCAAATGCCTCCTCGATCTCGCCGTCGAAGGTCACGATGGTCTTCACGCGGCTCTTCTTCCGCGAGGGGAGCGACAGCACCTCGTCACCGCGCCGGATGATGCCGGAGGCGATCGTGCCGGCGAACCCGCGGAAATTCAGGTGGGGCCGCAGCACAAGCTGCACCGGATACCGGAAGTCTTCCATGTTGCGGTCGGAGCCGATGTAGACGGTCTCCAGGAGCGGCATCAGCGGCGAGCCGGTGTACCACGGCATATTGGGGCTGTTGGTGACGACGTTGTCTCCCTTCAGGGCCGAGATCGGCATGAAGTGGACGTCGGGCAGCTCGAGCCGCGACGCGAAGTCGACATAGTCGGCCTTGATTCTCTCGAACACCGCTTCGTCGTAGTCGACGATGTCCATCTTGTTGATCGCCACGACGATGTGCTTGATGCCCAGGAGCGACACGATGAACGAGTGCCGTTTCGTCTGCGTGAGCACGCCGTGGCGGGCGTCGATCAGGATGATCGCAAGATCGGCCGTCGAGGCGCCCGTCGCCATGTTGCGGGTGTATTGCTCGTGGCCGGGCGTGTCGGCGATGATGAATTTCCGCCTGTCGGTCGAGAAGTAGCGGTAGGCCACGTCGATCGTGATCCCCTGCTGCCGCTCGTCTTCGAGGCCGTCGGTGAAGAGGGCCAGGTCGACCTCATCGCCGGTCGTGCCATAGCGGGTCGTGTCTTTCTTGATCGCGGCGAGCTGATCCTCGTAGATCATCTTCGACTCGTAGAAGAGCCGACCGATCAGCGTGCTCTTGCCGTCGTCCACGCTGCCGCAGGTGATGAACCGCAAGAGTTCCTTGCGCTCGTGCTGCGCGAGGTATTCGTTGATGTCGGTTGCGATGAGTGTCGATTGGTGGGACATGGTGTCGTCTTGTGAAGAGTTTTGTATTCACCCGCATTGCCGCCGGAACGGCAGAAGGTGCCTCGCGGAGTCCCTCGAAGACTCGGTCCTAACGCTCGTCACGCTTCCGCCGATCCCGGCGTTCAGCATCGGGGGTTCGAAACCCGATCATCGAGTCAAATGAGTTAATCTAGGCAATCTTAACTGCTTTCGGCAATTCGCCCCGCGCTCACGCGACTGTTCATCGGCGCGCGGAGCGTGGATACTGCTGTTTCCATGAGTTTGTTTCTCACCGCGCAAAAAGAGGTTCTTGCGATGCCGTCACGAACGACCGTGAAGTCTCGAGTGTGTGCCGGAGCCCTGCAGACGGCCCTGTTGTGTGCCGCAGTGTCTTGCTGCATCGATGTCGCCGAGGCCAAGCCGCGTGTTGAGCGGATCGCCGAGCGGCGGATCATGCGGCTCGAGGCGATGGAGCGACGCATGGAAGCGGCTGCGCAGATGCCGCCGCGGCCGGCAGACGTGCGCCGCGCGATCCGCGCAGGCGCGCCGCTGCCCGGTGTTGGCCCGAACGCCATGCCGCTGGGGGCCGCCCGCCCGGCGCCGCAGGCCGCCGCGCCGATTGTGGCCGCGCCGAAGCCACCGGCTGCCGTCGCGGCGTCGGAGCAGGCGAAGCCCGTGCCGGCCATCGCGAAGGAACAGCCGCAAACTGTCACCCCCGCCACCGCCGTCGATGACGGCACGCAGAGCGTGCTTGTGCAGGGCGAACCAAAGCTCGCCGCCCCTACGCCCGCCGACGAAAAGATCGAGCCGATCGAGTTGCTGCCCACCCCGTCGGCCAAGTAGGACAGGCTTCAGTCTGTCGGCAACGTACGACAGGCGTCTCTGCCTGTCTCCAGAAGACCGCTCACGACAGGCACAGAGGCCTGTCCTATGATGACCGCAGCGTGTCGGCTTGTCGGCGGATCGTGCGCAGTTCGACCGCGTCCTTGCGGCCGAGGTTCTTGAGCTGCATCGTCATCCGCTGGTTCTTCGCGAGCAGCTTTTCGTGCCGGGCGAGGAAGTCCCAGTAGAGCGTCGTGAAGGGGCAGGCTTCGGGGCCGCTGGCCACCTTCGGCTTGTAGCGGCAGCCCTTGCAGGCGTTGCTCATGCGGTCGATGTAGGCGCCCGTCGCGCAATACGGCTTCGAGGCCATCACGCCGCCGTCGCCAAACTGGCTCATGCCGAGCGTGTTGGGTAACTCCACCCACTCGACCGCATCGACATAGACGGCCAGATACCACTCGTGCACCTGCTGCGGCTTCACGCCGAGCAGCAGCGCGAAGAGCCCCGTCACCATCAGCCGCTGGATGTGGTGGGCGTAGCCGTAGCGGAGCGTCTGCTGGAGCGCGTCCTTGAGGCAATTCATCTCGGTGGCCGCCGTCCAATAAAAATCGGGCAACGGCAGGTCGGCGCCGAGCGCGTTGCGTTCGACATACTCCGGCATGAAATGCCAGTAGACGCCGCGGACATATTCCCGCCAGCCGATCACCTGCCGGATGAAGCCTTCCGTCGCCTCGAGCGGCGCCTGCCCCGCGCGGTAGAGCTTCTCGGCGGCCGCCACCACGTCGCGTGGGTCGAGCAGCTTCATGTTCATCGCCTGCGCGAGCCGGGAATGATAGAGCCAGGGCTCACCGGTCCAGATCGCGTCTTGATAGCGGCCGAAGTCTGCCAGGCGATGGGCGAGAAAGTCGTCGAGGGCCGCGCGGGCGTCGGCGGGCGTCACCGGCCAGTCGAAGTCGTCGAGGCTGCCGGGGTGGGAGGCGAACCGGGCATTCACGAGGTCGATCACCCCGCGGGTCGTCTGGTCAGGGGCGAACCGCACCGGCGCTGGAAGTTTCCCCGGGCCGGTCTTCGGAAACGCGCCGCGGTTTTCCACGTCGTAATTCCACTGGCCGCCGGCCGGCTCGCCGTCGTCCATGAGCACGCCACACCTTTCGCGCAAGGGCCTGTAGAAGTATTCGAGCCGCAATTGCTTGCGGCCCTTCGCGTGGGCCGCAAACTCCTCGCGCGACGAAAAGAAATGCCGGTCAGTCCGAATCTCGAGCGGGATGCCGGCCTCTGTGGCGGCGGCCTTGAGCGATTGCTGCACCCGCCACTCGCCGGGCTCCACGACGATGAGCCGCTCCGGCGCGAAGCCGGCCTGCTTCAGCCGCGCGAGGCTCACGAGCAGGGCGGCGGCGAGTGAGGGTGGCTCCTTGGCCCCGGGCTTCGCCGCGAGCGCGGTGTAATCGACGTCGATCCGCTCCTTTGCCAGACAATCGCGAAAGTGCCGCATCGCGGAGAGAAACACCGCGATCCGGGCCTTGTGGGTCCAGACGTGCGTCGATTCCTCCGCCACCTCGGCCATCCACACGCGGTCGCGGCCGCGGTCGAAGCCATCGAACGCAGCGCTCTTGCGGTCGAGCTGGTCGCCAAGCACGAGGATGAGATTTCCGGCCATGAGGAATAGTCTATAGCTCCATGACGTTTCCACGGGGCCCGCTCAAGCTCGACGATTGCCAGGCCCACGGCCAAGGCTCCGGGAGCGAACTCTTCGTCGTGGAGGGGGATTCCGCGGCCGCTGCGGTGAGTCGCGTCCGCGATCCGGCGTTTCAGGCCGTGCTGCCGATGCAGGGCAAGCCGCTCAATGCCTTGAAGGCCAGCGAGAAGAAGGTGGCCGGCCACCCGCTCTTCCAAGCGCTCGCCGAGGCGATCGGCTTTCGGTTTGGCGACCTTTTCGACCTGGCGGCCTGCCGCTACGAGCGGATCCTCCTGCTCATGGATCCCGATGCCGACGGCATCCATTGCGGCGTCTTGATGCTGATGTTTTTCCAGCGTTGGACGCCGGCCTTGCTCGATGCAGGCTGCGTGGAGATCGTCCGCGCGCCATGGGGCGAGGTGCTCGTCGCCGGCGAGCCTGCGCCACGGGTCGCCTTCTCGGAGCATGAGCTGCAGCACATGGCCGATGTCTTCAGTGGACAGGGGGCGGTGGTGACGCGACGCTACCGCGGCCTGGCCGCGATCGAGCCCGGTGTGATCGCCGCCACGTGCGTTGCGCCTGACAGCCGCCGCACGAGCCCGATCTCAGCCGCAGAGGCGGCGTCGTTGATCGGGATGTTGAGCGGCCTCAAAACGCATTCCCCGAAAACGCCTCGCCGCCGTTGAAGCTCGAGAGCGCGGCCCAGATGGTTGGCTCGATGGAGTTGGCGATGAACCGCGTGCCGCCGTCGCCAAACATCACGTTGCAGCCGTTCGGGTGATCGGAATACATCTGGCAGACGTGGGCGTGCGGGTCGTTCGGCGGATGGATCACGCCGGGTTCGTCTTCGGCCGGCCCGCTGTGCACGAGCAGGAGGGTCGCGGCCGCGTCGGGCTCACTCTGGCTCGACTGCACGAATTCGGGGGTCGGGTGCGAAAAGCCGCCGGGCACGGTGCCGGCCCAGGCCTTCTGCGAAAGCCGCGAGAGGTGCTCGCCGAGAAAGACCGTCTTCGATGTGCCATCGGTCACCTGGCTGATCTTGAGCCACGAGTTGCGGTAGAGCGGCCCATTGGCCGCGCCAGCCCATGAATCGAGCGGTCGTCCCCAGGGCTCGCCGTGGCCGGCGTTGCCCACGTAGCTCGAGCGGCCGAGCGTCGCGCCTGAAGGATGTGGGCTGCCCGATTCGAGCTGCACCGCAAACGCCTCGCGGGGACCGGTGTCGGAGGGGCAGCGGAAAAACGGCACCGATGCGGAAACGACCGCCGCGTTCGCCGGGTCGGCGATGCCGAGGTCGGCGCGGTAGCGGTCGGCGAGCTGGCCCTCCTCGATGAAGGCCGCGATGAGCAGGCCCCAGCCGGTGCCGGGCGGGCGGTCGCGAGTGGCCGGATCCTGCGGCGTGCGGCTCGCCTCGCTGACATAGCCCGCGGGAAATCGCTTCTTCGCCGACTCGTGCCCCAGGAGGCCGATCCCCAGCTGCCGCAGGTTGCTCGAGCAGGCCGTGCGCCGCGCCGATTCGCGGGCCGACTGCACCGCCGGCAGCAGCAGCCCCACGAGCGTGCCGATGATCGCGATCACCACGAGCAGCTCGACGAGGCTGAACCCGCGCCGCGGCTGCGGTGCGAAGAGCCCGTTTCTTTCAGGCGAGAATCGCATTTTGAATCCTCAAAACCTAGTTTTTGATGACTCAAAAAGTGTAGGCGGTCGGTCGGGGCCGGGCAACCGCGGGCAGACGAGCCGGGGGCTTGGGGGGAAATGGCATTTTCACCAACCCGCCGGCGGTTTTCAGCTAGGTTGGAACCGCCCACCACAAGAGACTGCCTTCATGCGAGTCGCCTTCTACGACACCAAGCCCTACGACCGGCAATACATGCTGGCTGCCGCCGGAGCCGACACCATCTCGTGGTCGTTTCATGATTTTCGGCTCACCGCCGAGACAGCCGGCATCGCCGCGGGCGCCGATGCCGTCTGTGCGTTCGTCAATGACCGGCTCGACCGCGCCTGTCTCGAACGTCTCGCCTCGATCGGGATTCGGCATGTGGCGTTGCGCTGTGCCGGATTCAACAACGTCGATCTGCCGGCCGCCAAGGGCTTTGGCATCACGATCACGCGGGTGCCTGCCTATTCGCCGCATGCGGTGGCCGAGCACACCGTGGCTCTCGTCCTCACGCTCAACCGCCATACCCATCGCGCCTTCAATCGCGTCCGCGAGCAAAACTTCTCGCTCAACGGGCTCGTCGGATTCGATCTCCACGGCAAGACCTGCGGCATCGTCGGCACCGGGAAGATCGGCCGGTTGGCGGCGGAAATCTTCCGTGGCTTCGGCATGCGGGTCATCGCCCACGATCCGTATCCGGCGACCGACTGGGCGGCGGACCGTGGCATCGAATACCAACCCTTCGATGCCGTGCTCGAGGCCAGCGATATCCTTTCGCTCCATCTTCCGCTCACGCCACAGACGCACCACATGATCGGTGTCGAGGCAATCCGCCGGATGAAGCCCGGGGCGATGCTCGTCAACACCAGCCGCGGCAAACTCATCGACACGACGGCCGTCATCGCAGCCCTCAAGCGCGGCCACCTTGGTGGCCTGGCGATCGATGTCTATGAGGAAGAGGAGGGGATTTTTTTCGAAGATCTCTCGGGGCAGGTGCTGCAGGACGACGAGCTGTCGCGCCTGCTCTCGTTTCCCAATGTGCTCGTGACCGCCCACCAGGCGTTTCTCACCCACGAGGCCCTCGCGGAAATCGCCAGAGTCACCGTGGAAAACCTGCTCCGCGCGGGCCGCGGGGCTTCGCCACTCGCCGGCACGTCGCTCACCGACGCCGGCTGAGGATCCCTGCGGCTCCAGATCCCGGCGGCCGGGCCTCTTACTTGCAAAAGAGTTGCATATCGGGCAGAGTGTGGGGCTGTCGGGGCATGGTGCCCTGCATCCACGCGGAGGTGTTTATGCACGCGAACGTGTCTAGCACGAATGTGTCTCGGTCGGATCGCCGGCTGCCTGTCACGGTGCTCTCGGGGTTTCTCGGGGCCGGAAAAACCACGCTCTTGAACCATGTGCTGGCCAACCGCGAGGGCCTGCGGGTGGCGGTGATCGTCAACGACATGAGCGAGGTGAATATCGACGCCCAGCTCGTGGCCAATCCGCTGGCCACGCCCACGGCCGGCCGGCTCAGCCGCACCGAGGAAAAGCTCGTCGAATTCTCCAACGGCTGCATCTGCTGCACGCTCCGCGAAGACCTGCTCGAGGAGGTGGCGAAGCTGGCCCGCGAGGATCGCTTCGACTACCTGCTCGTGGAGAGCACGGGCATCTCCGAGCCGCTCCCCGTCGCGGAGACCTTCACGTTCACCGATGAGAAGGGGGAGAGCCTTTCGGCGCTGGCCCGGCTCGACACGCTCGTGACGGTGGTCGATGCGAAGAACTTTCTCGATGACTATTGCTCGCGTGACGAGCTCCGCGACCGCGGCATCGGGCTCGATGAAAACGATTCCCGTGACCTCGTGCAGTTGCTCGTCGATCAGGTGGAATTCGCGAACGTGATCATCGTCAACAAGACCGACCTGGTCGATGCCGACGACCTCGCCTACCTGGAGGCGATCCTGCGGAAGCTCAACCCGGCCGCGCGGATCATCAAGAGCCAGCGCGGTCAGGTGCCGATGAGCGAACTGCTCGACACGAAGCTTTTCGACATGGATCATGCCGCGAGCCACCCGGGCTGGCTCGCCGAGGCGCCGGGCACCCATACGCCCGAGACCGAGGAATATGGCATTTCGAGCCGCGTGTTTCGCTCTCGGCGGCCGCTGCATCCGCAACGATTCTGGGATCTCGTCACCGGCTCCGGCTTCAAGGGCGTGATCCGCTCGAAGGGATTTCTCTGGCTGGCGACGCGGCACGACTGGGCCGGCATCTGGTCCACCGCCGGCGTGGTCTCGAGCCTGCAACCGGGCGGCTCGTGGCTCGCGAGCGCCCCGGAAGAGGAATGGCCCGAGGAACTCAATGAAGAAGAGATCGCCGCGATCTGGGAGGAGCCCTGGGGCGATCGTCGGCAGGAGCTCGTCGTGATCGGGGCCAAGCTTTCCGACTCGCTGCTCGACCGGCTCGAGGCCTGCTGCCTGACCGACGAAGAGATGGAGCTGGGGCCGGAGGGCTGGCTTGGCCTCGAGGATCCCTTCCCGGCCTGGCGGATCGTCGAGAGCGACGAGGAAGCTCTCGACGAAGGATCTCGCGGAGGGTAAGGCCCCTGAAAAACCACAAAATCAACGGTAAATCAGGCCGAAATAAACACTTGACCCCGCCGAATCCCCGCCTATACTCTGTTGCAATTGATCTGCACGAGACATTCGATGGCAGGCTGATTCGGCCTGCCTATGCAGATCAGACCTCGAGAAACGCTCGTGACGGCAGCCTGATTCCGACGCAGTGGCCTTCTTAGGCCCGCCTGGCGCGATCCGCCAGTAGGAATCTTCTTTCGCCCGTCTCCATGGTTCGCTTTCGCCTGTGGTGGAGTTTTCGTTCCACCCGACGCGAGCGAGGACGTTTGGGCAACAGGCCGCCGCACCCAATCCTTGACGCTATGTGCCACCACACTACACTTGCAAACGAGTTGCATATGAGCGAGTCGTGCGTTCAGCGCGGAAGGCGGGCTTTTGTGAGCAGCGGTGGTTTCACGCTCGTGGAGTTATTGGTCGTGATCGCGATCATCGGCACGCTCGTCGGCCTGCTCCTGCCTGCCGTGCAATCGGCCCGGGCTGCCGCGCGTCGCACGCAGTGCGCGAGCTGCATCCGGCAGGTGGGTCTCGGCGTGCTGAACTATGCCGATGCCCATCGCGGGCGGTTTCCATCGCGTTCGCACGTCGACCCAGGTCAGGAGGCTCGCAAGCTCCATTGGATCCAGCAGATTGCGCCGTTCGTGGAGAGCGTCGACGTCATTCGGCT
>JBKDMX010000016.1:0-33137 GCA_046343855.1 Planctomycetia bacterium | reverse complement strand
TTCACGTTCGGCACCAAGCCGCCCGAGGGCGGAAGCCTCGCGGTCGCCGGCCCCCAGGCGTCCCAGTGTTTCGCCCTGTCCACGGAGCCGCTCGCGGCTGCGGAGATTGCCGCTGAGCCGGGGGCCACGGGCGGTTTCGTGCTCTCGGTCGACGTGAAGCCGGGCCTGCCGATCGGGCCACTGCGACACTCGATCGTGATCAACGTGCGGATTCCCGAAGACGTGGTGGCGGAAGTGCCGCTTGAAGGAAGCGTGGTCGGTGATCTTGCGTTGGCAGGCAGCGCATGGGATTCCTCTCGGCAATCGCTCCTGCTGGGGACGGTCTCCGGCAAGGTCGGCAGCCATGCCCAGGTCTTCCTCACTGCCAAGGGACCGTACCGCGCCACGATCAAGCCGGTCGTGCGCGAGGTCGTGCCCGGTTCGCTCCAGGTGGATGTCGGCGAAGGAAAGCCCGTCGGCAGCGGCGGCGTCATCCGCATCCCGATCTCGATCACGATTCCTCCCGGCAGCCAGCCGGCCAATCACCGCTGTTCGCAACAGGCCCCGGCAGGCCGCATCGTGCTCGAGACCGGTCACCCCGACAGCCCCACGCTCACCATTCCCGTCTGCATCGCCATCGGCCCCTGACATGCAACTCATCCATCCAGCCCGCCGACTCGCGATCCTCCTCGCCTCTGCGTCAGTCCTGACGCCATGGCCGACGGCGTTGCTTCGCGGCGCCGAGTCGGTCGCCGCTCCGGATCGCGGCGTGAATGTCTCGGCCGAAACGGTCGAGGAGTTCACGAAGCGCAACGGCGCGATCTTCACCGACTGGCCGACGCCCAAGGCCCTCGTGGTGATCACCGGTGAACTCGACGGCTACATCGAGCCCTGCGGCTGCACCGGCAAGGAAAACCAGAAGGGGGGCCTGAGCCGCCGGCAAAACTTTTTGCGGGCGGTGCAGGGCGCCGGCTGGCCGCTCCTGGCGGTCGATCTCGGCGGCCAGGTGCGTCGTTTCGGCCGGCAGTCGGAGGTGAAGTTCCAGTCGATCGCCGACGGCCTGCGGTCGATGGGCTACTCGGCGGTCGGGCTCGGGCCCGACGACCTGCGGCTGCCCGCGGAGGAATTGGTGGCGGCGGTCGCCCCCGTCGGCGATCAGCCAACGCCGTTCCTGAGCGCCAACGTGGGTCTCTTGGGGCTCGACGCCAACATCACGCCGCGGTTTCGCGTCGTCGAGGTGGGCGGGCTGCGGATCGGGATCACCGGCGTCGTCGGCGACAAGGAGGCGGCGCAGATCCGCAACGACGCGGTCGAGGTGCAGCCCGTGGCCAAGGCACTCGAGGGCGTGGCTGCGGAACTGAAGAAGGCCAACTGCAACCACCAGATTCTGCTTTCGTGGGCGAGTCCGGAAGAGACGAAGGCGCTCGCGGCCCGGTTTCCGCAGTTCGACCTCGTGGCCACGGCAGGGGGCGGCGACGAGCCGCCCGCACAGCTCGCGATGCTGCCCGGCGGCAAGGCGCGGCTCGTCGAACTCGGCCACAAGGGGATGTTCGCCGTGGCAATCGGCTTCTTCGACGGGGCGACGCCCCTGCGTTCGCAGCGGGTGCCGCTCGACGCCCGCTGGGGAGAGTCGGCCGACATGATCAAGCTGCTGGCGGCCTACCAGAGCCAGCTCGAGTCGCTCGGCCTGGCCGGGCTCGGCGTCGTGCCGATCCGCCACCCAACGGGCCGTCGGTTCGCCGGCAGCGCCGCCTGCGCGGAGTGCCACAAGGCCTCCTACGACGTCTGGATCGACACGGGCCACGCCACGGCCTTGACCACGCTCGAGGAGCAGTCGCCCCGCCGCGACGGCGATCCGGAGTGCCTCTCCTGCCACGTCGTGGGCTGGGCGCCGCAGCGATTCGAGCCCTTCGAAGGGGGCTTTGCGAGCATGGCCACGACGCCGCACCTCGCCCATCAAGGCTGCGAAAACTGCCACGGCCCGGCCGCCGCCCATGCGGCCGTCGAGCGCGGCGACGTGCGGGCGAGCACCACGGAGCGCGACCGCCTGCGACAGGAGCTCGTGCTCTCCATCGACACGCCGGAGGGCAAGCAGAAGGCGATCAACAACTGCCTCGAATGCCACGACCTCGACAACAGCCCGCACTTCGACTTCGACACCTACTGGCCGCAGGTGGAGCACTCCGAAGACGAGACTGCCGCCAAGTAGCGCGACGCTGGACGGAGGCGAGGGGGTCGGCGGAAGCGTGCCGAGCATTTGGCCCGAGTCCGCGAGGGACACCGCGAGGTACCTTCTGCCGCCTCCGAGCCGGCGCGACGCTCGTAGACCGCTTGCTCCGCAAGCCGATCTCCCTCGATGCGCTTGCGGAGCAAGCGGTCTTCTTACGAGCCCAGTTGGGCCATGGCCTCGTCGGGGATGCTGAAGTTGGCGGAGACGCTTTGGACGTCGTCGTGGTCGTCGAGCCGCTCCATCAGGCTGAGCACCTTGCGGGCCGTCTCGACGTCCTCCACGTCGACCGAATTCGTGGGGATGCGGACGATCTCGTTCGACTCGACCGTGAGCCGGGCGGACTGGATCGCATCGATCACGGCCGCCATGACCTGCGGCTCGCAGGTCACTTCCCAGCGGTCGCCACCGAGCTTCACGTCATCGGCGCCGGCTTCGAGCGCGATTTCCATCAGGCGATCCTCGCTGCAGGAGGGCTGCGGCACCCGCACGAGCCCCTTGCGCTGGAAGAGGTAGGCGACGCAGCCGGTGCCGCCGAGCTTGCCGTCGCACATCTCGAAGATCTTGCGAATTTCGGGCGCCGTGCGGTTCTTGTTGTCGGTGAGGATCTCGCACATCACGGCCACACCGCCGGCGGCATAGCCCTCGTAGATCGATTCCTCGAGGTTGCCCCCCTTGAGTTCGCCGGTGCCGGTGCGGATGGCCCGCTGGATGTTGTCCTTTGGCATGCTGACGGCCTTCGCCGCATCGATCGCATACCGCAGCCGCAGGTTGGCGTCGGGATCGGGGCCGCCGTGCTTGGCGGCCACGATGATCGCCTTGGCGAGCTTACTCCAGAGCTTGCCCCGCTTGGCGTCGATCAGCGATTTCTTCCGGGAGATGTTCGCCCAGTGGGAATGCCCTGCCACGTCCGTGCCTCGTTGTGCCTGGTATTGCTTGCCCTGTGGGTCTTGCTTGACCTGACTGGTGAATGCCTTGCCCGCAGAAAATCAGCGCGGCTTGCGCCGAGCGAGCTGCGCGGAATGCCGGCCCGCCGACGCGGAGCTCTTTCCAGTCGCCGGCTTGGCGGCCGGCTTCTTCGGCGGCTTGGCTGCCGAGGGCTTCGCCTTGGCCGCGGTCTTGGCGGCCTTCGCCTCCGGCTTCTTCGCGGCAGCCGGCTTCTTCGGCTCGGGCTTGGCCACGGCCTCGGGCTGCGGCTTGATCGTGATCGGCTTGCCGGCATTCGGCTTCACGACGAATGGCTTGGGACCGGGCTTCGTGCCCGGGATCGGCTTGCCATCGGCGGTGCGTTTTGGGCCCGAGCCTGGGGGCGGCAGCGGCGTCTTGCCGGCAGGGCGGGCGGCGGCCTGCGGACCGGCCGGGCGGTGTTCCTCGGCGGCAGTCCGGGCCGCCTCGGCGGCCTTTTGTCCCTGCTTGCCGGCCGGGGGGGGCGGCGGGGTTTGCGCCGGCAGCGATTCGCCGCGCTTCGGGAAGCGATCCTTCGCAGCCGGATTCACGGCCTGGAGCACCTTCTTGACGGTCGTCCCGTGGAGATTGCTCAGGACCTCGACACCGAACTGGTGCAACAGCGACGTGAATTCGCCCGCGACCTTCTTCGGCACGTAGCGGTCGATTCCCGCCACCCTGCCGGAATCATATTCCTCCCGCGAAATGATCCCCGCGAGGTAGAGCGCGGACAGCGCGCCCAGGTCGAGCGGCACGAAGTGACCACCGAGGCCGGTTAGTGCGACATAGTGCACGACGAACGGCGGGATGCCGTGCAGGTGCTCGAGCGTCTTGAGGCCATGGCTGATCGAGTGCTTCTTCGCGTTCTCGAGCGAGAAGTTGTAGGTCGACTCGAAAACCCCCTGCAGCACCCGCCGCAGCGCCAAGGCCGCGTGGGGCGGGTCAGGCAGGTCGCTGAGCACCTCGGCGAGTTCGGCCACGGTGGTGACCCGGATCTCGTTGAGATCGAAGTAGGCCTGCAGCAGCCGCTGCAACGACTTCTCAGCCGCATCGTAACCCGCGTTTTCGAGGCAGCAGGCATAGAGCACCTGCTCCAAGACGGGGCGGCTCGTGTTGGGCGTGAACGGCTTGTAGTGCGACCGCAGCACCTTGTGGAGCTTGGCGAACAATTGCTGGCGGTTGGGCTGCTGGCTCTTCGATGTGCTCATGCCTTTTCCTGTGGATCGTCCTGGGGATCCGGCCCGCCGACGCTCTCCGCGCCGGATGATTCATGGTCGGTGTCGGCCGCGACGGCCGCCGGCTCGGTGGGCAGCACCTCATCGAGCATGCGGGCGATCTCGATCGAATGCTTGACGCCGCCGTCGAGCTTGAACGAAAGCCGCGGTGTGTATCGGGTGTCGATCTTGGCCGCGATCTGCGACTGCAGAAAGCCTGCCGAACTGGCGAGCCCGCGGAGCGCGAGATCCTGTTTGGCGGGGCTGCCCATCACGGAGACATGCACCGTGGCGGTGCGCATGTCGGGGGCCACTTCGACGCGGGTCACGGTCACATCCTGCACCCGTGGATCGCGCACCTGGGTCAGGATGGCCATGCTCACCACCTCTCGCACCGCCTCCGCCGCCTTCAACTGCCGCCGCGTGCTCACGAGAGGGTCCGCGCGACTTCCTCGATCCGGTAGCACTCGAGGATGTCGCCCTCCTTGATGTCGTTGAACCCGGCCAGCTTGATGCCGCACTCGAGGCCGTCGCGGACCTCGCGGGCGTCGTCCTTCTCACGCTTGAGCGATTCGATCCCGTAGTCGCCGATCACGCGGCTGTCGCGGATGACCCGCAGACGGCCATTGCGGGCGATCACGCCACCGATCACCCGGCATCCGGCGATCACGCCGAGGCGGCTGATGGAGAACGTGCGCTGCACCACGGCGCGGCCGAGATCGGTCTCCCGCTTCTCGGGAGCGAGCATCCCCTCGAGGGCGTTTTTCAGGTCGTCGGTCACCTGGTAGATGATCTCGTAGCGCCGCACCTGCACGCCACGATCCTCGGCCAGCGACCGGGCCCGCTCGTCGGGCACGACGTTGAAGCCGATGATCACGGCATCCGAGGCATCGGCCAACTGGACGTCGGCCTCGGTGATGCCCCCGACCGTCGCCTGCAAGACGCGGATCTTCACTTCCGGGTGCTCGAGTTTGGTGAGTTCCTTGAGGATCGCCTCGATCGAGCCGCGGACGTCGGCCCGCAGGATGAGGTTGAGCGTCGGCGCCTTCTCGGCCCCCAGCCGGTCGTGGAGGTTTTCGAGCGTCACGTGCACCGGGGCGCTCACGAGGCTCGAGTGGCGGCGGATGCCGCTGCGCTTGAGCGCCACTTCGCGGGCCATGGCGATCGAATCGACCACCTGGAAGCGATCGCCCGCGTTGGGGGCGATATCCAAGCCGCTGACGAATACCGGCTGCGAAGGCCCCGCCTCGGCGACCTTCTTCTTCTTGCCAAACGTGTCGTGCATCGCCTTCACATGGCCGCTGGCCTCGCCGCAGACAACCGCGTCGCCGACCCGGAGCGTGCCCTTCTGCACGAGCAGACAGGCCGACACACCGCGGCCCTCGTGGATCGACGCATCGAGGCAGACACCCGCCGCCAGGCGATCGGGGTTAGCCCGGAGATCGTGCAGTTCGGCGATCGTGAGGAGCATGTCGAGCAGGTCGTCGACGCCTTCGCCGGTGAGGGCGCTGGTCTTCACGACCTCCGTCTCGCCGCCCCACTCGGTGGGCAGCAGCTCGTTGGCGGCGAGTTGCTGGTAGATCCGCTGCACGTCGACTCCTGGCAGGTCGATCTTGTTGATGCAGACCACGATCGGCACGCCGGCCGCCTTGGCGTGGCTGATCGCCTCCTCGGTCTGCGGCATCAGGCCGTCGTCGGCGGCCACCACGAGCACGGCGCAATCGGTGACATTGGCACCGCGAGCCCGCATCTGCGTGAAGGCCTCGTGGCCCGGAGTGTCGACGAACGTGATCGGGTTGCCATTCCGCTTCACCGTGTAGGCGCGGATGTGCTGCGTGATGCCGCCGCTCTCGCGGGAGGCCACGTCGATGCCGAGGATGCGGTCGAGCAGCGACGTCTTGCCGTGGTCGACGTGGCCGAGGAACGTCACGACCGGCGCCCGCGGCGACCGCAGCGCCGGATCCTCGTCCGCGGCGTCGAACCCGACAAGCAGCTCCTTCTCGAGGTCCTCGGCGGTCTTGATGTCGAGCTGCACGCCGAGTTCGGCCGCCAAGAGCTCGACCGTGTCGCGATCGAGCATGGCCCCCATGCTCGGCATCGTTTCCATGCCGAAGCTGAGCAGTTTCTTGAGCACTTCGCTGGCGCCCAGTCCGATCGCCTCCGAGAAGGCTCTGACGGTGCAGGGCACCTGGATCGAGGCATTGGCCTTGCGCGGGGCGGCCGTCGAGATGGCGGCGCCGCGACGCTGCCGCGGGCCGCGCCGGCGACGCAGGCCGCCATCATCATCGTCGCCAATACCGCGGCCATCTCCGCCACGCTTGCGGTTGAGCTGCCTGGCTTCACGGCCGCCGAGCAGATCGTCTTTCTGCCCGGGTGCTCCCTTGGCCGGCGTGCGGCGCGGCCGCACACCCGGCTCCATCATGGGCGGCGGAACGGGCGCCATGCCCGGGCCACCACGGGCGCCGCCACGCAGCAGGCCGCTCGTCGTGCGCTGACGTGCAGCCTCAGCCTGCCGCTGCTCGTGCTTGCGCATGTGATCCGCGAGCGGCTTCGCACCGCCAGCCTTGGCACTGCGAATGGCATCGAGAGGAAGTTTCACGTCTGGCTTCTGCGCAACCGGCTCCTGCGGGCCGCGAGCGAGTGGCGGCTGCTTGGCCGCAGCCGGAAGCGGAGCCAGCTTGAACGCCGGACGAGGCACCGGCTTGGGGCCGTCGGCACGCGAGGTGCCACTGCCAGGGCGGGCGGTCAGCGGGCGGGGCCGAGCCTCGGCCGGGGCTGCGGGAGCGGCTGGTGCCGTGGGCGGCGCGGCGGCCGGCTTCACCTCCGCGGCCGGCGGGGGCTCGGGCGGCTTGCCACGGGCCACTCCGGCGGGAGCGATGTAATCTTCACGCTTGAGCGTCGTCGGAGCCGCCGGCCGAACGGGGGCCGCGGCGGGACGGACCGCCGGGGCTGCCGGCCGCGATTTCGCCGCGATGAATTCCTTGAGCTTGGCGACTTCTTCGTCGCTCATGCTCGCCAGGGCTGAGCCCTTGTCTTGGATACCTGCGCGCGTGCAGAGCTCGACCAGCTCTTTGCTGTCGATCTTCAGTTCTTTTGCCAGTGTGTAGATGCGAACCGCCACGCAAACCTCATTCCGATTCCGCCGTCACAATCGATCTTCCTATCCTCGCCACCTGCCCCGACAGAATCAAACCGCGAGAAAAAACCAGCGCATGAAACCTGGCGCACGCCAAGTCCATCATGCACCCTCTAGCCGGCACCACCGTCGGCATCACCGGCCGCTGAGGGGGCGGCGGCCTGCTCCGCCGCCTTGGCGGCTTCGACCGCGGCCTCCACGGCATCGGCCTCGGCCGTGGCCTTGTCGATCCGCTCCTGTTCTCGCTGCCGGCGCCGCTCGTCTGCGGCAGCCACTTCGGCCATCGCGGCCCGCTTCTCGGCCTCCGCGACGATCGCATCGACCGCCTCGGCCGACAGGCCGCCCATTTCCATCAGGTCATCCGGCTCGATCACGGAGAGATCGTCGTAGGAAAGGAAGCCCTCGCCCACCAGCCGCTCCGCCACCGATTCATCGAGCCCCTCGATCGAAGAGAAGCCCGTGACGGCCCGTTCGATCTGCTGGTCGAGCTCCTCGCGGGTCATGATCTCGATGTCCCAGCCGCAGAGCTTGCTCGCGAGCCGGACATTCTGACCGCGCCGGCCGATCGCCAGCGAAAGCTGATCCTCGCGAACGAGCACGATGCCACGGCCGAGCATCTGACAGAGGATCACCTCGTCGACCTCCGCCGGCTGCAGCGCGTTGGGCACGAGCACCTGCAGATCGTCGCTCCACCGCACGATGTCGATCCGCTCGCCACCGAGTTCCTCGACGATGTTCTTGATGCGGTTGCCGCGCACGCCCACGCAGGCACCGACGCAATCGACCCGCGAATCGGAACTGATCACGGCCACCTTGCTGCGATAGCCGGGCTCGCGGGAAATCGCACGGATTTCGATCACGCCATCGGCGATCTCGGGAATCTCCTGCTCGAAAAGCCGCTGCACGAGCTGTGGCCGAATCCGCGAGAGGATGATCTTCACGCGGCTGCCGACCTTCCGCACCTCGAAGATGGTGGCGCGGATCCGCTCGCTGGGATGATACGACTCGCCGGGGATCTGCTCGCTGCGGGGGAGGATCGCCTCGGTGGCGCCGAGCGTGACGGTGGCCGTCGCCCCTTCGAACCGCGACACCACACCCGACACCATCTGGCCGATCTGCTCCTCGAACTCGTCGTGGATCGAATCCCGCTCGGCCTCGCGGATCTTCTGGATGATGACCTGTTTGGCCGTCTGAGCGCCGATGCGGCCGGAAAGCTCCTGCGTGTCGATCTCGACGCCGTCGCGGGTGCCGGTGAGCCGGCCGTCGGCCCGGTCGATCGTGATCGTGATCTGGGATTCCTCACCGTATTGGCGGGTCAGGGCCGTGACAAGCGCCGACTCAATCGCCTGAAAGACGATTTCCTTGTCGATGTTCTTGTCGCGGTGGATCGCGTCGACAATGCGGAGAATTTCTTCTGGCTTCATGTGGCTCTCGGACAACGCTTCGCGGGCATATCGGCAGGGATCGAGCCATGGCCTGCCGGTGAACCGACGCCACAACCGACCAGGGCGCCGAAACACCCTGATGATGGAGTGTTTGGAAGCGTATTCCGCGAACCAGCAGCCACGTGCACAAACCGCAACCCGTGGAAGGTATGGCACCTGCCGAAAACTGTCAAGGAGCCCCCGGCCTTCTCGGCCGCGGTCGCTATGCCTCGAGGCTCCACGAGCGGATCACGACCGACCCGGCCTGCCCTTGGGGCGTCACCGACGACGATATGAAGACGCCGCCCGCCGGGTCGCCCGCCTGCGCCGCGCGGATGCGGCACTCGGGATCGGGCGTGCTGTGATTGAGCAGCGGGAAGAGGCTGCCATGCCGCATCGCCAGCACGCTCGCCACGCACTCGACGACACCACTGCCGGCCCCGAGATTTCCGAAGTGGCCCTTGGCCGCGACCGTTGGGATCGAGGCCGCCGCCTCGCCGAAGACGGCGTGCAGCGCGGCGGCCTCGTCGCGGTCGCCCGCGACCGTGCTGAGGCCGTGGGCATGGATGTGCGACACCGCCTTCGGCTCGATCGACGCCATCCCGAGCGCCCGCTGCATGGCCAGCGCGAGCGATCGCCGCTTCACGCCCACGCCGGCTGCATCGCTCGAATGCCGGGCCGCGTGGCCGAGGATTTCGCCGTAGATGCGGGCGCCGCGGGCCTGGGCATGGCCGAGCTCCTCGAGCACGAGCACCGCCGCGCCCTCGCCGAGCACCATTCCCTTCCGCGCCTTGTCGAACGGGCGGCTCCAGCGGGAGGGATCGTCGTCGCCGAGCGCCACCTGCTCGCTCTGCAGGGCGTGGACGGTCTTCATCGGGTGCACCCGCGTGCCGGTTGATCCCGCGAGCATCACGTCGGCGGCGCCCCGCTGGATGGTGACAGTCGCCTCGCCGATGGCGAGGTGGCCGCTCGCCTCGCGGAGCGTGAGCGAATTGCTCGGGCCGCGCAGGTCGTTGTAGATCGCGATGTGGCTGGCCGGCATGTTCGGCAGATACTTGAGCAGCCAGAGCGGATTGAGCAGCGGCATGCCATCGGCCGCCCAGCGGTCGAACTCGAACCGGCCGTCGGGCCCGCGGCAGGCGGCGACGCTCGCGGTGAAATCCTCCGGCAGCGTCAGCATGTAATCGGAGCCGAACACGCAGCCAAAACGCTCCGGGCGATGCTGGTCAGGCGCGATGCCGCAATCGTGGAGCGCCCGCTGCGCGGCCGCCACGGCCATCTGGCTCTCGCGGCACATCACCTTGAGCCCCTTGCGGATCGCCTTCTTCCGCTCGCCGTCGAGCGGCCCGAAGTTTTCGATCTCGCCCGTGAAGCCCCGCGCCTCGGCGGCGTGCTTGAGCGGGATGCCGCCGACGGGAAACGACTCGAGCGGCACGACGGCGCTCTTGCCCTCGATGAGCCCTGCCCAGAGATCTTCGAGCGAAAGCCCGAGCGGGCAGACCACGCCCATACCTGTGATGACGACGCGCCGGTGTGAAGAATCACTCATCGATTGCGTTCCTGCAGCGGTGATGCGGCCCGGACGGACGTGGGCCCGCCCGGGAGTGCGGCATTATGGCCCGCCGGTCAGCCGGGGCTCCACCACCACCACCACGTCGGTGCGTTTGGCGTCGGAGAACAGCGAGGGCGTGCCGGCGGCATTCTGCCCGGGAACCGGCCAGGGCACCAACCCCAGCCCCACCACGAGCGTCTGATTCACGGGCCAGCGAAACCGTTCCCCCACCCGCACCGCCGACATCTGCGGCACCTCGATCTGCGCACGCTGCCGATCGGCCACCGGCACGCTCACGACCACGGGCGCCATCCGCTCGATCTGGTCGATCCGGCAACGGAGCACCGCCTCCACCGCCGTGCCGTCTCGCGAGATGAGCGGCTGCACGTCGAGCGAAAGCCCTTCGTCGCACGTGGCGCCGAGCGCCTGCCAGCCCGGCCAGGCATCGGCCCGCGGCGCGACGTCGCGAACGTAGGGCCGCGACCGGCCCCCGGAGAGCACGGCCGGCAGTCCATTCGCCGCCAGCACGGGCCCCGTGGGCAATTCCTGGCAGTCGCTCCGCCGCAGCAGCATGCCGACGAGCATCGCCGCCTCCTCCCGGGACAGAACCCAGGCCTGCACGCCGGGCGTTGCCGTGGGGATCGCCCGCAGCATGCCGCGGGCGTCGTTTCGCCACGATGGGCTGCCGACACCGAGCACCCGCACGGAGAAACGGTGCGGCGCAGCGGCATCCACGGTGAACCGGGCTGCGATCTCCTCGACCTTCGCCTGCATGGCGGGAGCGTGGTAGCACTTGAGCGCTGACGCATCGGCCGAGAGCGACGCCACCACGTCGCCATGCCAGTTGGCGTAGCCCGTCTCCTGCAACACCCAGTCGACGACGTGCTTCTGGCTGCCGGGGCCGGCGACCTTCACGAACGAGCTGATGTCGTAGATCTTCCAAACCTGCCCGGCGTCAGCAGGTAGTTGGGCCAAGGCGGCCACGCAGGGCTCCAGCAGGAGCACGAACAGCAGGGCGAGGGCGGGCCTAACGCGAGACATCGGCGTCCTCCCGGAGGAAGCAAGTCTACGCCCCGCGGCGCCACCGCCGGTAGGCCAATCCGCCGGCACACGCTCGCTGGAAAACTAGACGCGGGCGAGCACGAGCGACGCATTGTGGCCGCCGAAGCCGAAGCTGTTGCTCATGGCCACGTCCACCTTCGCGTCGCGGGCGACCTTCGGGGTGTAGTCGAGGTCGCACTCCGGATCGGGGTTGTCAAGGTTGATCGTCGGCGTGATCACACCGCGGCTCATGGTGAGCGAGCAGACGACCAACTCGATGCCGCCACTGGCGCCGAGCGTGTGGCCAAGCTGGCTCTTGGTGCTCGAGATCGCGACCCGCCGGGCATGGTCGCCGAAGACCCGCTTCACGGCCTTCGTCTCGGCCTTGTCGCCGAGCGGCGTGCTGGTGCCGTGCGCGTTGATGTAGTGCACGGCCTCGGGGGCGAGGCCGGCGTCATGAAGGGCCATCGCCATGGCCTGGGCTGCGCCTCGCCCCTCGTCGTCGGGCTGCGTGATGTGGCCGGCATCGCCGCTGGCGCCGTAGCCCTTGAGCTCGGCGTAGATCCTCGCGCCGCGCTTCCGGGCGTGCTCGAGCTCCTCGACCACCACGATGCCCGCGCCCTCGGCGAGCACGAAGCCGTCTCGATCGACGTCGAAAGGCCGGCTCGCCTGCTGCGGCGCATCGGTGCGAAACGACAGCGCCCGCATGTTTTGGAATCCGGCCAGGCCGATCGGCGTGAGGGCAGCCTCGCTCGCTCCCGTCACCATCACGTCGGCATCGCCATACTGGATCGCCCGCAGGGCGCTGCCGATCGAATTGGCGGCGCTGTCGCAGGCGGTGGCGACAGCGTAGTTCGGCCCCTTGATGCCGTAGAGGCTCGACACATGGCCGCTGGCCGAATTGACCATCAGCTTCGGGATCGTGAACGGGGAGACCTTGTCGATGCCCTTGTGGAGCAGCCGCTCCTCCTGCACCTCGAACTCCCAGAGGCCGCCGATGCCGGACCCGATCACCACGCCGCAGCGAAACGGATCCTCCTTGGCGAAGTCGATCCCGGAATCACTGACGGCGTCTTTCGCCGCCGCGAGCGCGAACTGCGTGAACCGGTCGAGCCGCTTGAGCTCCTTGGGGTTGGCGATGTCCTCTTTCTCGGGCTCCCACGGCACCTCGCCGCCAAATTGGACCCGATACCCGGCGACGTCGAAGAGCGTGATCGGACCGACGCCGCTCTCGCCGCGCACGATGCGATCCCAAAACACGTCGATCGCCCGGCCGAGAGAGGTCACGACCCCTACACCGGTCACCACAGCACGTCGTTTCATTCAACGCACCGTTCAGCCCTGGTGCTTTTCGATGAATTCAACCGCCTGGCCGACGGTCTGAATCTTCTCGGCCGCATCGTCGGGAATATTGATCTCGAACTCTTCCTCGAGCTCCATGACCAACTCAACCGTATCGAGAGAATCCGCTCCCAGGTCGTTGATGAACGACGTTTCCGGGGTGATCTGCTCCTTGCTCACCCCCAGTTGGGAAGCGACGATGTCAATCACTCGATCTTGGACTGAAGCCACCTTTTGAATCCTCCTGCGAATATCATCTCGTCAGCCGGCCGCTCTCTGCGAAGCCTTGCCCGACGGTGCCCAGATATAACCGCTTGCCGTCCGCACTGTCCAGACCGGGCAAAACCGCGAATCCCGGGCGTATCTCGATCGTGCCGGGCGGCCCTGCTGGCTCGACTCGCCCAAGCCGGGTTCGGGTGACCCGCACCCCGGCTCTCCGGACGCTCGCTGGCGCAGGTGCAAACGACCCGCATTCGGAGCCGGCGGTAGGCATGCTCGAATACGGTCGTGTTGAGAGTTTCAGTCTCGTGGGTTTTGATCAGCTGCCAATAGTCCTCAACGACTCCCTTCTTCTGCGCGTGCCCACCGACCGTCTCCGCCGAAACTGCTTGGCTCGATTGATCGGCAAAGAAGGAGGACAGGCGTCTCCGCCTTTCTGGAACAGGCACGGAGGCCTGTCCTACGTGAAAGGAGGCTTCGGGTGACCCGTACCCCGAGAGCCGGCGTATGCCGCCAAGCGCAGCCAGGATGGCGAAGCGCAGGCGGCATCCGAGCGAGCGGAAGGCATGGATGCCCGTAGCGAGCGTCCGGCGACGGGGTACGGGCCACCCGAAGCCGGCTTGGGCTTGTTGACGACGATTTCTCGCGAGTGAGACCTACCCGATCAGGCCGCCGTCGATCGTGAGCACCTGGGCGGTGATGTAGGCCGAGGATGGGGCCGCGAGGAAGAGGACCGCGTCGGCGATCTCCCAGGCCTCGCCGAGCCGCTTTGCCGGCACCCGCTTTTTCACCTCGTCGAGCAGCGCCGGGCCCAGGGCGGCCGTCATGTCGCTGGCGATGAAGCCGGGAGCGACGGCGTTGACGGTGATCTTGCGGCCCGCGAGCTCCTTGGCGACGGTTCGCGTGAGGCCCACGAGCCCGGCCTTCGAGGCCGAGTAGTTGGCCTGGCCGGGATTGCCGATGAGGCCCGAGACGCTCGCCACGTTGATGATCCGGCCGTAGCGCTGCTGCATCATCGGCCGGCTCGCGGCCCGCATGAAGAGGAACGGCCCGCGGAGATTCGTCGTGAGCACCTCGTCCCACTCCTCGTCGCTCATCCGCGGCAGGAGCGTGTCGCGGGTGACGCCCGCGTTGTTGACGAGCACGTCGATCCGGCCGAGCTTCGCGTGGATGGCATCCACGACGGCGGTGACGTTTTCCGCCTTCGAAACGTCGCAGGGGAAGGCCTCCGCCGTGCCGCCCGCGGCGCGGATGCCGGCGGCCACGTCGTCGAGCTTCGCGGCGCTGCGGGCGACGAGCGCGACCGTCGCGCCGCTTGCAGCCAGGGCCTCGGCGATCGCCCGGCCAATTCCCTGCGAGGCGCCGGTCACGATCGCAACCTGCCCCGAGAGATCCACGTGGAGCCGCTTCGGCTCCGTCGCCTGCTTGCCGTCGTCAGCCATGGTTGGGCTCCTTGTCTCTGGGGTTACAGTCTCTGGGGTTACAGTCTCTGGGGGTGAAAGTTGCGAGGGCTTGAAGACCTGACATTGTTCGTGGTGGTCAGTCGAGCACGCCGTGGCAGGCGGCGCTCCGGTCGATCCGTTTCATGAGCCCCCGCAACACGCGGCCGGGGCCGACCTCCCAGAACGTCCGCACGCCCTGGCCGAGCAGATATTCCATGGAGGAATGCCACTCGACCACGCCGACCACCTGCCGGGCGAGGAGGCCGCGGATTTCGTGTGGATCGTGGTGCGGGCGGGCGTCGACGTTGCTGACGACCGGAATCCGCGGCGACCGGACATTCGCCTTCGCGAGGGCCTCGGCCAGCCGTTCGACCGCCGGCTGCATGAGCACGGTATGGAAGGCGCCGGCGACGTCGAGCGCGACGCACTTCATCGCGCCGGCGGCCGTTGCGGCGGCCTCGAGCCGGCGGCAGGCATCGGCCGAGCCGGAGGCCACCACGTTGCCGGGGCAGAGGACATTGGCGACTTCGAGCACGTCGTCGCCGCGGCAGTCGTCGCAGAGCGCGGCGACCGCGGCCCGATCCATCCCGAGCACCGCCACCATCGCGCCCGGCCGCAGCTCGGCGCATTCCTGCATCGCTCGACCGCGAACGTCGACCAGACGCACGGCATCGTCGAAATCGAGTGCGCCGGCAAACACGAGCGCCGTGTATTCGCCGAGCGACAATCCGGCCGTCAGGGTTGCCTGTTCGAGCGGAGCCGGGTCACGGCTCTTCAAGACTTCGAGCGCGGCGAGGCTCGTGACGAGAATCGCCGGCTGGCTCACGGCCGTGGTATTGAGCTTTTCGGCGGGTCCAGACGTGCAGATCGCGGCCAGGTCGTAGCCGAGAGTGTCGGCCGCCCGGCGAAAGAGTTCGCGGGCCGCAGCGTGGCTCGTGCACCAGTCGCCCACCATGCCGACCGACTGGGCACCCTGACCGGGAAACACGAGCGCCGTCTTGCCGTCGCCGGCCTGCCCGTCAGCTGCCAAGGCTCATTCCCCAGTCTTGATGACTGCGCGGCCCATGTAGTGGCCGCAACTGCCGCAGACGCGATGCGTGGGGACCGCCTTGCCGCAGTTGGAGCAGAACGTCAGCTGCCGCGGGGTGAGGAAATCGTGGGCGCGGCGGGAACGGGTCTTTTGATTCGATTGACGTCGCTTGGGAACGGCCATGGGGTCACCTGGAAATACTGTGTTTCGAGCCCGAGACTCTAGCCGCCGACACACCGTGAGGTCAATCGGGCCTGAAAAACGAGGGCTTCAGAAGAGCCTCGCCTGCCCGCCGGCCTGCGGCGGCGTGCCGAGGTGCTCCTCGCCGCGGGGCGTGATCCGGCGGCCGCGGGGCGTGCGCACCACCAATTCGCACCGCAGCAGGAAGGGCTCGACGTCATCCTCGATCGTGTCGGCGGCCGAACTCATCGTGTGGGCGATCGCCTCGATGCCCACCGGACCGCCGCCGAAGACTCGCTGGATCGTGTCGAGATACTTGCGGTCGAAGCCGTCGAGACCGAGCTCGTCGATCCCCTGCATCTCGAGGGCCGAGCGGGCGATCTCGATGTCGATCCGCCCATCGGCGCGGCTCGTGGAATAGTCGCGGATCCATCGCAGCCGGTTGTTGGCCAGCCGGGGCGTGCCGCGGCTGCGGCGGGCGATCTCGTCGGCCGAGGCGTCGTCCATCGGCATCTGCAACTTCACTGCCGACCGCCGCACGATCTCCGCGAGCTCCTCGGGGGAGTAATAGTCGAGGTGCTCGCGGATCACGAACCGGTCGCGGAGCGGCGCCGAGATCAGGCCGGCCCGCGTCGTCGCCCCGACGAGCGTGAACGGCCGCAGCGGCATGTTGATCGTGCGGGCGGCCACGCCGTCGCCGAGCGTGATGTCGATCCGAAAATCCTCCATCGCGGGATAGAGAAACTCCTCGACCGCAATCGGCAGCCGGTGAATCTCGTCGATGAAGAGCACCGAGCCCTCCGACGCATTCGTGAGATACGGCAGCAGATCCTTTGGCGCCGCCAGCGCCGCGCCGCTGGCGATCTGCAGCGTGGTGCCGAGTTCCCGCGGGATGCAGGTGGCGAACGTCGTCTTGCCGAGCCCCGGCGGCCCGTCGAGCAGGATGTGGCCGAGCGTCTCGCCGCGCTTCCGCGAGGCGTCGATCGCGATTTCGAGCCGCTCGTACACGGCCCGCTGGCCGACCATCTCCGCCATCCGCTGCGGCCGCAGCGCACGGTCCTCCGGCGGCTGCTCCTCGGCTGCCTGGATGCTCGGTTCGCGAAATGATTCCATGGGCTTCACCTCGGTTCGGGGCTGCCCACACCCCGTCGCCGGACGTTCGCTACGGACATTCTGTCCTTCGCTCACTCGATGCTGCCTGCGCTCCGCCATCCATGGCTCCGCTGGTCAGCAACGCCGGCTCTCGGGGCATGGGCAGCCCCTCACAAAACTAGCTTGTCTCGACTGAAGGAACTCACGTGTGCAACATGCGCGAGAAAGATATGCAAGTAAGGTGCGGCTCAGCGCGGCTCGTGCATCCGCCGGCGGCGAGCACGTGCCCCCGACTGGCGGCTTTGACGGGTGAGTCGGTCATCTGGGCTTGTGCATCTGCCGGTAGATCGCCTCGAGCGCCTCCTGCACGTCCTTGAACTTCTTTTTCTGCTCGCGGAGGGCGTCGACGAGCCGGCGGGCGTCGCTGTCGGAATGGCCGAGCGACCGCAGCACCTCGAAGGTTTCGGCAAGCACGTCGCCGGCGCCTGGCTCGCCCGGAGCCTCGCGGGCCACCAGGAGCGCGAATTTCGGCATTCGGCGGCGCAGCTTGGCGATCATCCGCTCGGCCGTGGCCGCGCCGATGCCCGGCAGCGTGGCGAGGAGCTTGGCATCCTGCTCGTCGATCGCCGTGGCGATCTCGCCGACCGGCCGCACCATCGCGCGAAGCGCCTTTCGCACCCCCACGCCGTCGACCTCGCAGATGAGATCGAAAAACTCCCGCTCGACCTCCGAGAGAAAGCCGACGAGCCGGGGCACGAGATTGCCGCGGCCGGGCGTGCCCTCGAGGAACTGGAGGGTGTACAGCGCGACCGGCTGGCCGAGCTTCGACTGCAGGCCGCGGCGGACGAGCTCCGGCACGAGCACCTCGTGGACGATCGGGCCGACGGCCACTTCGACGCTGTTGGCCCCGGTGTCGATCCGCTCGAGCGTGCCGGACATCTTCGTGATCATGCGCGGGAACTCCTGATCCTCACGATGGAGGTGCCGAAGAGCAGCGGACGCAGCCGCAGGTGGTAGTCGGTCAAGGCCACGGCGAGGGCATCGGCGGCGTCGGCCGGCTCGGGCCGGGACGCCAGGCCGAGTTCCCGCTGCACCGCCGCCTGGATCTGCTCCTTGCCCGCATGGCCGCTGCCCGCGAGCGTGCTCTTCACGCGATTAGGAAGATAATGATGGACGGCCAGCCCCGCCTGCGCCCCCGCCAGGCAGATCACGCCGCGGGCATGGGCCAGGAGAATCGCCGCCTTCGGAAACCGGGCGTGCGCGAAGACCTGCTCGATCGCCATCGCGGAGGGCTTGAAGGCGTCGATCACCTCCCGCACGCCGGCATGGATCGTCTGCAGCCGGTCCTCGAGCGTTTCCCCCTTCGACCGCACGGTGCCCGCCTCCACGAGCCGCACCGACGCCCCGTGGCATTCGACGACCCCGTATCCGGTGACGTTGAGACCGGGATCGAACCCGACGACGCGCTGCATGTCCGCGAGGCTTTCCATGCCAAAAGCCTAGCGGCCGCGCCGGAAATGCCCCAAGTCCAGTCCAGATCGCGTTTTTCACCGAGGGCTTCAGCCTGTCATGGCCTGGCGCTGGCCGGTGCGCAGGTGCAAACGACCCGCATTCGGAGCCGGCGGTAGGCATGCTCGAATCCGGTCGTGTTGAGAGTTTCAGTCTCGTGGGTTTTGATCAGGTGCCAATAGTCCTCAACGACTCCCTTCTTCTGCGCGTGCCCACCGACCGTCTCCGCCGAAACTACTGGACTCGATTGAGCGTAGGACAGGCCTCCGTGCCTGTTCCAGACAGGCAGAGACGCCTGTCGTACGCTAACGGGAGGCTTCGGGTGACCCGTACCCCGGGAGCCGGCGTATGCCGCCAAGCGCAGCCAGGATGGCGAAGCGCAGGCGGCATCCGAGCGAGCGAAGGACAGGATGTCCGTAGCGAGCGTCCGGCGACGGGGTGCGGGTCACCCGAAGCCGGGTTGCCAGGCGGGTCGAGGCCACGCCGGAGGAGAGCACGGCTTCGTGCCGTGAAACTTTTCAATACACCCCGCTGGGCTCGAACCAGCAACCTTCGGTTCCGTAGACCGATGCTCTATCCAATTGAGCTAGGGGTGCGTCTTGTGTCGGAAGAATACCCGAACTGCGTCGGGGTTTCCACCGCACTCGCTACGCCTCGCGTGGCACGAGGAAGCCGTCACCATCCACGTCGAATGCGTCGGCGAGCAGCACCGCCGCCGGGGCGTCGGACGCAGGACTCTGCGGCAGCGTGGCGCCGATCACGAGCGTGCGGGGCTCATCGGCCCCGAGGCCGAGGCCCGGGAGGGGCTCCCGCCCGAGCCGGTCGCGGTCGCCGGCCCGCGGCCAGACGACGACACCGTTGAGCACGCGGCCGACCGTATCTCGCTTGAGTGTGGTCTCGTGATCGGCGGCGGAACGAGCCGGCGGCGTGTTCATCGCCACCAGACCGCGGGCCTCGCACGGCGCGAACGCGACGACCGGCTCCACGCCGTGCCGCTCGAGAAACGCCGCCGCGGCCTGCGTCGCCCGCGGCAGATCCGCCAGGTCGTCGATCGGCATGACGACCGCGTCGAGCGCACCTCGCAGCGGGGGCAGGGGATCGTCGTCGCTTGCCGGCAGCATCGCCACCGCGGCGACCTGGTCGATCCGCGCGAGCCAGATCGAGATCTTCTCCCGCGCGAGCATGCCGCCGAGCTCGCGCGAGGAGACGTGCCGCCCGTCGACGAGCCGCGCCTCGATCCCCAGCAATCGGCCCGCGTGGGTGCCGAGCGAATCGTGGAGCGGGTCGCCGGACGCGAGCGATGCGAGCATCCGATCGCCGCGCCGCACGAGGCAGGCGCCGTCGAAGGCCTCGGCCGTGGCGGCAAACGCTGCCCAGTCACCGTCGGTCGGGCCGTCGCGCCATGCCGCTCGCATCCGGTTGCGCACGCTCGTCGCCGTCAGCTCCTGCAGGGCGAGCCGCGCGTCGTTGGGATGCGCACCAACCGGCAGGGCGGGGCCGAAGCGGAGCGTCAGCGGACGTCGGAAGCCCGCCAGGCCGCCGCCGAAAAGGAGCCGCGGCCACTTCGTGAAATAGCGGCCCTCGGAAAACGAAAGCAGGCTGCCCCACATGCCGTCGATGTGCAACGGCACGATTGGCGCCTCGACCCGGTCGAGCAGCCACTCGAGCCCCCGTTTGAAGCCCAGGATCTGGCCAGTCCGCGAGATGCCTCCTTCGCAGAAGATCCCGATGACGTCGCCGTCGGCGAGCCCCGACTGAATCGTCTTGAGCGCCTGGCCGATCGATTTGGGCCGCGGGTCGAACAGGATGAATCGCCATTGGTCGGCGAGCATCCGCAGGAATGCGCCGCGGATGTTGGGGCCGTAGACGACCATCCGCACCGGCCGCGGGCTGGCCAGCACGACGATGAATCCATCGAGCCACGAGAGGTGATTGGCCACGATGACGGCCGGGCCGGTGGCGGGGAGGCATTCCTCGCCGCGCACCCGGAAGCGGTAGAGCGTGTGCACGATCGCGGAGACGAGCGTCCGCAGCGAAGCCCTCGGAGCCGCGTAGATGGCGACGGCCGCCGCCCCGAGCGAGAGCAGGCCGAAAATGCCGAAGATGCCTCGGGCGGAGAGAAGCGGTCTGGCCGCCTCGCCGATGGGGCTGCGGATCGCGCCGTAGAGCGTCGAGGCGGCGAACATGCCGGCAAACGTGAGCAGGTTCGTCGCGGCCAGGAGGGCGCCGCGGCGGGCCGCCGGGCTCCGTTCCTGAAACGCGGCCTCGAGCGGCACGTCGAACATGCCGGCACCGACACCGAGCACGAGCAAGGCCGCCGCCGCCGACCACCAGGCGAAGGCGGTGCCTTCGCCGAAGATCGTCGGCGAAGCGAGGGCGAGGAAGAACGAGGCGGCCGCCATCAGACCGCCGCCGGCCGGCACGAGCCCGAGGTTCACGCCGCGGCCCGAAAGTTTTCCGGCCAGCAGGCTGCCGAGGCCGATGCCGCTCACCAGCGCGAGCAGGAGCGGCACGATCTGCCCCTGCGACGTGGCCCCGGCCTCGGTCGCATACTGATCGACATTGAGCTGGGCGACGGCCCCGAGCGCCCAGAAGAACACGATGCCCGCGGCCGCCGCCGCGAGCTCGCGCGACTGAAACAGCTCGACGAGATCGTCCTTCGTGCGGGCGAGCGCATTCCACGGGGCGGGCGCCGCGGGGTCGGCCGCGGGCCGCGGCACGAGCCAGAGCGCTGCCAGCCACCCGGCCGCCGCGAGGCCGACGAGCACGACGGCCGCCGGCACGGCGTGGGCCCAGAGCGGGGCGGAGTGAAGGTCGTCGGGGCCGGGCACGGGCGTGCCGTCCGCCAGCCAGTTGCCCCCCGCCATGCCGACGAGCGTGGCGGCGAGCGTGGCCATCGCGAAGAGCCCGTTGGCGTTCGAGAGCCGGTTGGCCGGCACGCTCTCGGGGATCGTGCCGATCACGCTCGGTGCGAGGAGCGCCGCCTGGCAGCCGATCACCACCACGCTCGCCAACAAGAGCCAGAGTCCGCCGGGCAGACCGAGGTATGTTCCCCCCGAGCGCACACCCCACGCGACCGCCGTAGCGGCCGCCGCCGCGATGACGATCTCGGCGAACTTGCACCACACGATCACCGACCGCTTCGGATGGCGGTCGGCGAGATAGCCCGCCAGCCAGGCCAGCGCCACGAAGGGCAGCACGAACCCCGCCGTGCCGATCGTCAGCACGAGCCAGACCTGCGACTCGGCGACCGCCTTCTTGCCGAGGCCGATCGCCAGCCACCGCAAGACATTGTCATTGACGACCGTCAGCACACGCAGCACGACGAGCGGCAGGAATCCGCCGGAGATTTGTTCCAAAGTGTCGCCTCGCAGTCCCGATCAGCCACGTTCGTGGAAACCACGAAAAACGGCCGCACATGCCCGCCAAGACGACGCGACCCACCCAGCTTCCGGGGTGGCCTGGTCGACTTTGACGCCCGTTTGCAGGCCCATTTTTTCGAGCGTATTCTCCATGGATCACACGCGTGGGAACAAGTCCGTTTCGGTCCGATCCTTTTTCAAGCGAATGGAAGCCATGCCTCCTTTCAGTCTCTGCGGCCGTCTCGGCCGGGTTTTTGCCGCTGCGTCGCTCACCGCCGTCTGCTGCGTCTCGGCGCAGGTCGCCGAGGCGCAGGTCGTCGTCTATCGCCCGGTGGTGCCGATGTTCGCGCCGGCCGCGGGCCCGTATGTCGCCAACTACACTCCCGCCGGCAACTACGCCGCCGTGACGGCCTTCACGCCCGCAGTCGTCCAGACCGTGGCCATGCCGGTAGTCGCCGGGCCGGTCGTGGCGTCGGTGCCGGTGAGCTCGGTCCCCGTGACCAGTTATTATGCACCGGCCGTCGCCGCCCCGACCTACATCGAGCCCACCTACGCCGCGCCGGCAGCAATGACCTCCTACTACGCGCCGACGGCGGTCGCCACCACCGCCTCCTATGCGCCCGCCCCGGTCAGCGCGGCCGTCGTGGAGCCCGCCGTCGTCGCGACGCCGGTCACCACGTACTACGCTCCCGCGGCCGTCGCTGTGCCGCTCTATCGCCGCGGACTCTTCGGCGGCCTGAGGCCCGTGCGGGCGGCGTACTACCCCTACTATTGATCGCTCGCGCCGATCGATTCTGCGCCACGCCCGTGGACGGCGGTCATTTCTTGACCCCCTCGCGCCACCCCCTATAGTACCGGAATTCAAAGCGATTCCGGCGATCAGCGCGGTGATCGGTCCAACGAAGGGCGCGGATGACGCGGACGGTCAACATAATCGGCGCCGGTCCTGGCGGACTGGCCTCCGCGATGCTCCTCGCCAAGGCCGGCTTGAGAGTCCGCGTGCTTGAGCGGCTCCCCGTGCCGGGCGGCCGCACGAGCACGATCGAGACGCCGGAGGGATTCCGGTTCGATCTCGGACCGACGTTCTTCCTCTATCCGCGGGTGCTCGATGACATCTTCTCGGCCTGCGGCTTTGACCTGCGGCGCGAAGTGGAGATGGCGCGGCTCGACCCGCAATACCGGCTCGTCTTCGGCGCCGGCGGCGAACTGCTTGCCACACCCGACGTCGCGCGGATGGAGGCCGAGGTCTCGAAGCTCTCGCCGGCCGACCGCGGCGCCTTCACCCGGTTCATGCACGACAACCGGGAGAAGTTCGCCCGGTTCGCGCCGTTCTTGGAGCAGCCCTTCGACAGCTGGCGCGACCTGGCCAACCCCGACCTCCTCAAATTGCTGCCGCTCTTGAAGCCCTGGAAGAGCCTCGGCACGGAACTGGGCAGCTACTTCCAAGACGAGCGGATCCGCCTGGCGTTCACGTTTCAGTCAAAGTATCTCGGCATGTCGCCGTTTCGCTGCCCGAGCCTGTTTTCGATCCTTTCGTTCCTCGAATACGAACACGGCGTCTACCATCCGATCGGCGGGTGCGGCGCGGTCTCCACGGCGATGGCCAGGATCGCCGAGGAGATGGGCGTCGAGATCCATTACGGCGAGCCGGTCGAGTCACTGCGGTTCGACGGGCGGCGGGTGGCGGCGGTTCGCACGACGGCCCGCGAATACGAGTCGGACGCGACCGTCTTCAACGCCGACTTCGCCCGCAGCATGACGCGGCTGGTGCCGGACCACCTGCGGCGGCGGTGGAGCGATCGGAAGATCGCCTCGAAGCGATTCTCCTGCTCCACGTTCATGCTCTACCTGGGCATCGAGGGCCGGTATGACGACGTCTCGCACCACACGATCTACCTCTCCGAGAACTACCGCGAAAACCTGGCCGACATCGAGACGCGGCACGTGCTCGGCCGCGATCCGTCGATGTACGTGCAAAACGCCTCCGTGACCGATCCGACGCTCGCGCCGCCCGGCATGAGCACGCTCTACCTGCTGATCCCGGTCACGCACCGCCACCCGAATGTCGACTGGCGCCGCGAGGCGGCCCGCTACCGCGACGTGGCGCTCGACCAGGTCGAACGGATCGGCATCCATGGCATCCGCAGCCGCATCCGCTACGAAAAGATGATCACGCCCGACGACTGGCAGGACGAGTACGAGATCTACCGCGGCGCCACGTTCAACCTCTCGCACGACCTCGGCCAGATGCTCCACCTGCGGCCGCACAATCGCTTCGAGGATCTCGACGGCGTCTACCTCGTGGGCGGCGGCACGCATCCTGGCAGCGGACTGCCGGTCATCTATTCGTCGGCCAGGATCACCTCCGACCTGCTGCTCGAAGACCTCGGCATCGCCGCTCCCGGCAGCCCGCCCCGCGATGAACCGGCGGCCGATCGCGCCCGCAGAGCCCCCCGCAATCAACGCCCCGAAACCGCACCAACCGTCGCAGGAACGCAATCATGATCAAGGCACGTGAAGAGAACAGGGTGGTCGTGATCGGCGGAGGACTCGGCGGCTTGGCCGCGGCCTGCACGCTCGCGGCCCGTGGCTATGCCGTGACGCTCTGCGAGCGGAATGCATGGGTGGGAGGCAAGGCGGCCGTCCTCGCGGAGCAGGGCTTCCGCTTCGACATGGGGCCGACGATCCTCACGATCCCCGGCGTGCTCAAGCGGATCTACGCCGAGGCGGGCCGCGAACTCGAGACCGCACTCGATCTCGTCCCGCTCGACCCCCAGTGGCGCAACTTCTTCACCGACGGCACGACGCTCGACCTCGTCGCCGACGTGGCCACGATGCGGGCCTCGCTGGATGCCTACGCCCCCGGCACCGGATCCGGCGACGGCTACGCGCGGTTCATGTCGCTTGCCAAGCGGCTCCATCGCCTCTCCGACGAGTTTTTCTTCTGGCGGAGCGTGGGGGGCATGAAAGACATGTTCGACCCGCGCCGCAGCATGACGCTCTCGGTCGTCAAGGAAGTGATGGGGATGCGTCCCGGCCATACCGTGGCCGGCACCGTGCGGTCGTTCGTGCCCGACGAGCGGGCGGCGCAGATGCTCGACCACTTCACGCAGTATGTCGGCAGCGCCCCCGACGCCTCGCCGGCGGTGCTCTGCGGCATCGCCCACATGCAGTCGAACGACGGCGTCTGGTATCCGCGGGGCGGCACCGGCGCCGTGCCGCGGGCGCTGTCGAGCCTGGCGATCGACCTCGGCGTCGACATCCGCACGCGGACGGCAGTACGGCGGATCGTCGTCGAGGGGGGCCGGGTGCGGGGCATCGAGACGGAGCAGGGGGCCTTCATCCCGGCAGCCGCGGTAGTGAGCAACTCCGACAGCGTCCGCACCCACCGCGAGCTGGTCGATGGCACGCCGCGCGGGAAATTTCTGGCCCGACGGAAATACGAGCCCGCCTGCTCGGGCGTCGTGCTCTACCTCGGCCTCGACAAGCGCTACGAGCAGCTCATCCACCACAACTTCGTCTTCTCGGAGGATCCGCACGAGGAGTTCGAAGCGATCTACCGTCGCGGCGAGCCGGCTCACGATCCCACCTGCTATGTGTGCGCCCCGGCCGTCACGGAGCCCGAGGTGGCGCCCCCTGGCGGCGAGGCGCTCTACGTGTTGGTGCACACGCCCTACCTGCGGCCCCACCACGACTGGTCGAAGATGTTCGCCCCTTACCGTCGCCGGATCATCGAGAAGCTCGAGCGGACGGCGGGCATGAAGGACCTCGAGAAGCACATCGTCTTCGAGCGGGCGCTCACGCCGCAGGACATCAACGACCGCTACCACGTGCTCGACGGAGCGATCTACGGCCTGGCGAGCCACGGCCGCTTCCTCGGCGCCTTCAAGCCGGCCAACCGGTCGCCCGACATCGAGGGCCTCTACCTCGCCGGCGGCTCGGCGCACCCGGGGCCCGGGATGCCGATGGTGCTGATGTCGGGCTGGATCGCGGCCGATTGCGTCGATCAGGACAAGCTCGTCGAGCCGTGCGATGCCCGGCCGGCCGCCTGCGCCGTGTGACCACTCCATGCCGGACATCCCGCACGAGCACGACCTGCCGCCGTTCTCGCGCCGGCTGAACGGCTGGTTCATGTTCTACGTGCGGCGGTATCTCCGCCGGCACTTCCACGCCCTGCGGCTTCTCGCGACCGAGCCGCCGCGCCCCGACCATCCCGACCTCGGCCGGGAGCCGGTGATCATCTACACGAACCATCCCAGCTGGTGGGATCCGCTGACACTGCTCTCGATCGGCGAGATCCTCTATCCCGACCGGCTCAGCTATGGACCGATCGATTCGCGGGCGCTCGGCAAATACAAGTTCATGGAGCGGATCGGGTTCATCGGCATCGAGATGGGCACGTGGCGCGGGGCGGCCCGATTCCTACGGATGGCCCGCGCCGCCGGCAGGCGGGCCGACGTGATCTTCTGGGTCACCTCGCAGGGCGAGTTCGCCGATCCGCGGCAGCGGCCGGTGCAGATTCGACCGGGCATCGGCCACGCGGTGGCCGGCGCCACGCGCGGCCTCATCGTGCCGATGGCCGTCGAGTATCCATTTTGGAACGAGCGCTTGCCCGAGGCGCTCGCGGCCTTCGGCCCCGCCTTCCGCATCGCCGAGGCGCCGGATCGCACCGCCGACGAATGGACGGCGCTGCTGTCCCAGGCGCTCGAGGAGACGCAGGACCGGCTGGCGGCCGCGGTGCTCGCCCGGAAACCGGCGGCGTTTCGCACGCTCTTGCGGGGCCGAGTGGGCGTCGGCGGCGTCTACGATCTCATCCGCCGCGTGGGCGGCGCCCTGCGCGGCGAATCCTTCGATGTCTCGCACGGAGGTCGTGAATCCACGTGACGCCGCTCTTGATCGGCACGCTCGCGGCCGCGTCGGCGGCGCTCGCCGCGTTGCCGGCCCTGCTCACGATCGCCAACCTGCGGGTCTTTGGCCGGGCCCCCGAGCCGCGTGAGGCGAGGGGGTCGGCGGACGCTCGAGGAGCATTGGGCCGCCGCGGCCCACGCGACGAGACTTCTGCCGACCCCGAGCCGGCACTCCACCGAGAAGAGCACCGCCCGCGTGTTTCCGTTCTCGTGCCCGCCCGCAACGAGGCGGCCTCGATCGAGCGGCTCATCCGCGACGTGCTTGCGAGCGAAGGCATCGATCTCGAGCTCGTGATCCTCGACGACGATTCGACCGACGGCACCGGGGCGATCGTCGAGCGGCTCGCCCGCGAGGATCCGCGGGTTCGGCTCGTCGCCGGGAAGACCCTGCCCGCCGGCTGGTGCGGCAAGCAGCACGCTTGCTGGCAGCTCGCCGCGGCGGCGCGGCGCGAGATCCTCGTCTTCCTCGACACCGACGTCTCGCTTGCCGCCGATGCTCTTGCCAGGAGCGTCGCGTTCCTGGAGCAATCGGGGGCGGCGCTCGTGAGCGGTTTTCCGCTCCAGAAGACGGGCAGCTTCCTCGAATGGCTGCTCCTGCCGCTGATCCATTTCGTGCTGCTCGGCTTCCTGCCGCTGGCCCGCAGCCGCACCGACAACTCACCCGGCATGGCGGCCGGCTGCGGCCAGCTCTTCATCACGCGCAAGGCCGATTACGTCCGCGCCGGCGGCCACGCCGCGATCCGCGGCTCGCTCCACGACGGCGTGAAGCTGCCGAGGACCTATCGCCGCGCCGGCCTCCGCACCGACATCTTCGACGCCACCGATCTCGCCACCTGCCGGATGTATACCCGCAGCCTCGACGTCTGGAAGGGGCTGGCGAAGAACGCCACCGAGGGGATCGGCGCGCCGGCCACGATCGTGCCCTTCACGCTCCTGCTCGCCGGTGGGCAGATCCTGCCCTTCGCGCTCGTCGGCCTCGGGCTCGCCAGCGGGTGGCGGGGCTGGACTGCATGGGCGGTCGCCGCCGTCTGCGTGGCGGTTCTGCTCGCCTGGCTGCCGAGGGTTCTCGCCGCCGCCCGCTTCGGCCAGAGCCTCTCGAGCGCGGTCTTCCACCCGCTCGGCATCCTCGCCTTTCTCGCGATCCAGTGGTTCGCGCTCGCACGCCGGCTGCTCGGCCTGAAAACCTCGTGGCGCGGCCGGTCCCTCGCACCGCAGTAGCGGCTACGGCCGTCGGCAGGCGAGGTCGCGGGCGCGGGTGACGTTGGCGATTGCCTGCTCGACCGTCGGCGCCAGCGCCGTCAGATGGCCCATCTTGCGGCCGGACCGTGGATCCGATTTGCCGTAGAGCAGCAGGCTCACGCCGGGCACCGTGAGCGCGGCATGCCAGTCGGGCTCGCCGTTGGCCCAGCAATCGCCGAGCAGGTTTGCCATCGCGGCCGGCGAGTGCTGCCTGGTCGAGCCGAGCGGCAGGCCGCAGACGGCGCGGACCTGCTGTTCGAACTGCGAGGTTTCGCAGGCCTCGATCGTGAGGTGGCCCGAGTTGTGGGGGCGGGGGGCGATCTCGTTGACGAGCACGCGGCCGTCGCGGGTGACGAAAAACTCGACGCAGGCCACGCCGACGACTTCCAGCTGCTCGAGGATCCGCGAGGCGATGTCACGGGCCGACGCAATCACCGTGGCGGGCAACCCGGCGGGCGTCGAGGAGACGTCGAGGATGTGGTTTGCGTGGGCGTTGCGGGAGGGCTCGTAGACGGCCGTCGCACCGTCGAGGCCGCGGGCAGCGACGACGGAGATCTCGCAGTCGTAGTCGATCCAGCCTTCGAGCACGCAGACCTCGGGGCCGAGTGCATCCCAGGCGGCGTCGATGCCGTCGGCTCGTTCGATCTTCCGCTGCCCCTTGCCGTCGTATCCGAAGGCCGCGGTCTTGAGCACGGCCGGCAGGCCGAGGGCGGCGACCGCCGCATGCAGATCCTCACGCGACCGCACGATCCTGTGCGGCGCGCATGCGAAGCCATGGTCGGTGAGAAACGCCTTCTCGCGGGCCCGGTCCTGCGTCGTCCAGAGCACCTCGGGCGTGGGCCGTACGGGCACGACACGCTGCATCGCGCGGGCGGCCTCCACCGGCACGTTTTCGAATTCGAACGTGAGCGCGTCGAGCGACCGCGCGATCCGCTCGAGCGTCCGCGCATCGTCGAAGCCGCCCACGTGGACGCGGTCGGCATGATGCGCCGCCGGGCAATCCTCGGTGTCGGAGATCGCCTCGACCCGGTAGCCCATCCGCTTCGCGGCCATCGCAAACATCGCACCCAGCTGGCCGCCCCCCATCACGCCGAGCACGGCGCCGGGGAGGATCGCGCCGGATGGCAGGGGAGTGGCCGCCGCAGCCTGCGGCGTCACTTTTCCGACGGGCGATCGGACCATTCGGGGCCTTCCGTTTCCAGCCGTTCCTTCAGCACCCGCTCGGTCTGGGCCACGCGGTAGGCGAGCAGTTTGCCGCGCAGCGCCGCATCTTCAAGCGCGAGCACGGCCACCGCGAGGAGCGCGGCATTGGCTGCGCCGGCAGGGCCGATCGCGAGCGTGCCGACCGGCACTCCCGCCGGCATCTGCACGATCGAGAGGAGCGAGTCGACGCCCCGGAGCATCGAGCTTTCCACGGGCACGCCGAACACCGGCAGGTGGGTCTGCGCGGCGACCATGCCGGGGAGGTGGGCGGCGCCGCCGGCGCCCGCGATGATCACCTTCAGGCCGCGGTCGACGGCGGTGCGGGCGTAGTCGGCGAGCTTGCCGGGCGTGCGATGCGCCGAAACGACCTCGCACTCGTGCGCGACGCCGAATTGCTCGAGGATCTCCGCCGCGCGGGCGAGCGTGGCCCAGTCGGAGCGGCTCCCCATGATGATGCCAACCTGCGGGGGATTCGCTTTCGCCACGACGCGCCTTTCGCTGGTGCCGGAAGGGGAAGCTGCCATCTTGCTCTCGACCCTGCGGCGTTGCAACCTTGTGCCATGCCACGCCCGCTCCCCGACATTCTGCCGATCCGCTGGCCCGCCGGGACGGCCGCCCCGCCCCCCGACACCGAGGCGGCGCTCGACCGGGCGGCCCGGCTCCTCGTCGAGGGCGGGCTCGTCGCGATCCCGACGGAGACGGTCTACGGCCTCGCGGCCCGCGCCGACGCTCCCGAGGCGGTCGGGCGGATCTTCGCGGCGAAGGGGCGTCCGCAGACGAACCCGCTGATCGTGCACGTGGCCGACGAGGCAATGGCCCGCCGCCTCGCTTCCGCCTGGCCCGACACGGCGGCCCGGATCACCGCGCAGCTCTGGCCCGGCCCCGTGACCGTCGTCGTGCCGCGCGGGGAAACCATCCCCGACGAGGTGACGGCCGGCGGCGACACCGTGGCGCTTCGTTGCCCCGAGCACCCGCTCACTCGACGGCTGATCGAGAAGGCGGGCGTGCCGCTGGCGGCGCCGAGCGCCAATCGTTCGCTCGCGGTCTCGCCCACCACCGCCGCCCACGTGCTCGAGAGCCTCGGCAACCGCATCGATCTTATTTTAGACGGCGGCCCCTGCAGCCGCGGCATCGAATCGACGGTCGTCGACTGCTCGGCATCCCCGCCGCGGATCCTGCGGCCCGGCCCCGTCGGCCACGAGCAGCTCGAGGCCATTCTCGGCGCGCCACCGGCCATCGCGACCGAACCATCGGGCGACGCATCGGCGAGCGTCGCCCGGTCTCCCGGCATGATGGCCCGCCACTACGCGCCGAAGACGCCGCTGGTCTTGGCGAGTGATGCCGCGGCGCGAGTCGCCGAGCTGCTCGCCTCCGGCAAGCGGGTGGGCTGGCTCACGCGCGCCGCGGAAATCCCGGAAACCCGTCGGCTCGCGGCCTCAAAGGATCTGCTCGTGATTCCGATGCCCGACGACCCCGACGCCTTCGCCGCACGGCTCTATGCCACGCTGCACGCACTGGATAAACGGGAGCTCGCCACGATCGTCGTCGACGAGCCTCCCCCCGGCGACGCCTGGCGTGCCGTCCGCGACCGCCTCACCCGTGCCGCCACAAAGTAAACCGCTTGCGTCACGCCGCCGGCGCGAGGATCTCCCTGAGGGCGCCGGTGAGCTCGGGATACTGAAACACGAAGCCCGTGTCGAGCGCCGCCTTCGGGATCACCCGCTGCGAGGCGAAGAGCACCTGCGCGAATTCGCCGAAGGCGAGCCGCAGGCCGAGGTAAGGCGCCGGCATGAAAGCGGGCCGATGGAGCTGACGGCCGAGCGCCTTCGTGAATTCGCTGTTGCGAACCGGATTGGGCGCGACCGCATTCATCGCGCCGCTGAGCGAGGAATGTTCGGCGGCGTGCACGTAGAGCCGCGCAAGGTCCGCGACGTGGATCCACGGCATCCATTGCTTGCCGCTGCCGAGCGGGCCGCCGGCACCGAGTTTGAACGGGAGGAGCATCTTGCCGAGCGCGCCGCCACCGGCGCCGAGCACGATGCCCGTGCGGGCCGTGACGACCCGCACACCCAGCTGCTCGGCGGCGAGTGCCTCCCGCTCCCAGTCGATGCAGACCTGCGCGAGGAAATCGTTCGCCGGCGGCGCGGCCTCGGTCAGTTCCTCGTCGCCGCGGTTGCCGTAGTAGCCGACGGCCGAGGCGGAGACGAGCACCTTCGGCTTCACGGCGGCCTGCGCGATGCCCTGCACGAGGTGGCGGGTGCCGATGACGCGGCTGTCGCGGATCCGCGCCTTCTGCGCTGCCGTCCACCGTCCTTCGGCGACCGATTCGCCAGCCAGGTGAAACACGGCATCCACGCCGACGAACGCCTCCGGCGGGGGCGGGCCCTGCATTGGATCCCAGCGGATGATGCGGCCGGCGAGATGGCCGATTCGGCCGCGGGCCCGGTCGGGATCGCGCGAGAGCGCCACCGGCTGATCGAGCAGCCTGAGCAGCCGCGGACCTACGAAACCCGTCGCGCCGGTAACCAAGACCTTCATCGTCGCTCCCTTTCGATATGGCTGGTGAAGACCCGGAAGTATAAACAGGTGAATCGATTCCGGCTTCTTTCCCTCCGCTCCTCGACTCCCCACCTTGTATTCCCGTCGGCCAGGCACGCCCCGCCACTTGTTCAGCGTTCTGCCGCGAGGTGGACTGCGTCGCGATCTCTGGGTCTCGACGGCCGACGCGGCCGCCTTCAGCGTCATGGTGGGCTGCGGCGAAACCTATCTTCCGGCGTTTGCCCTGGCGCTGGGGATGGGGCCGGTGGCGGCCGGCCTCGTCGCGAGCGTGCCGGTGCTCGCGGGTGCGGTCATGCAGCTCGTCACACCGCTCGGCGTGGCCCGGCTTGGCAGCAATCGCAGTTGGGTGATCGCCTGCACAGCGGTGCAGGCGCTCAGTTTCTTGCCCTTCATCTTCTTTTGCATCCGCGGCCACGCGCGGCTCTGGGAGCTGCTCGTGGCGGCGAGCGTCTACTGGGCGGCCGGCATGGCGGGCGCGCCGGCCTGGAACAGTTGGATGGGAACGCTCGTTCCCGAGAAGATGCGGACTGCCTATTTCGCACAGCGCAACAGGCTCGGGCAGTTCGGCGTCTTCATCGGCTTCATGGCCGGTGGCGCGATCCTGCAATATGGCGAGCAACGCGGAGCGACGCTCGTCGCGTTTGCGGTGCTCTTCGCCGCGGCCGGCATCTGCCGGCTTGTGTCGACCTCGCTGCTCGCGGTCTGTCGGGAGCCGAAGCGGCCGCTGCCTGCCACAGCCAGCGCCGGCGCACCGGTCGCCGGCCCGCTCGCGCGGCTCCGCGCCGCCGTGGCCGCGATGGCCGCCGCACCCTCGGGGGCGCTCGTGGCGTTTGTCTGCAGCTTCGCCTTCGCCTGCCAATGCTCGGGCCCTTACTTCACGCCGTACATGCTGCGCGAGCTGGGTTTCTCCTATGGCGCTTTCGTGATCGTGATCGGCACCAACTTCCTCGGCAAGGCACTGGCGCTGCCGGCGCTCGGCCGGCTCGGCTCGCGGATCGGATCGCTCGGCCTGCTCTGGGTCGGCAGCCTGGCGATCATGCCGCTCGCGCTGCTCTGGCTCCCCTCGTCGAGCGTGCCATACCTCATCGGCGTGCAGATTGTCGCCGGCGGCTGCTGGGCGGCCTACGAACTGGCAGTGGCGATCCTCTTCTTTGACGCGGTGTCCCACGAGGAGCGGACGGGCGTGGTCACGGCCTACAATCTCGGCCTGGCGGTCGCGACCGTGGCCGGCGCGGGCTTTGGTGGCCTGCTGCTGCGAACCCTCGGAGAAGACAGGACGGCCTACTTCGCCGTCTTCGCCGCCTCGAGCCTGCTGCGGCTGGCCACGATCCCGCTGCTGCGCCGCGTGCGGCTGGCACAACACCCGTAGTAGACACCTTCGTCCCGAAGCGGATCTCCCTGCCATCCGTCATCAACGCGCCCAACCCGGCACGGGGCTGCCTGTACCCTCTCGGCGGACGTTCGCTACGGACATCCTGTCCTTCGCTCACTGCATGTCCGCTCGCTTCGGCATCCTGCCTGCGCTCGCTCCCATAG
>JBKDMX010000015.1:0-118097 GCA_046343855.1 Planctomycetia bacterium | reverse complement strand
GGTCTACACACACGCGCGGCATTTCGCCGCTGGCTCGTCTGCCCATTTCGATACCCTCCTGCGAGTCGAAACGGCGAAATCGGCGATCGCCGATTTATTTCGCCGATTTCTCTCCGATTCCCGCAGGCTCGGCTGACCGTCAGCCGGTATCGAATCCACTAGAAACAAAGCCGTTTCCAACCAGTCGGGGCGACAGGACTTGAACCTGCGACCTCTTGACCCCCAGTCAAGCGCGCTAGCCAGACTGCGCCACGCCCCGAAACCACCGCTCGGCAGGCGAGGCTCTCGCATCACCGCCGCTCGGCCGACACACTATCGCAGAATCGCCACACCACTTCAACACGGCTTCTCGCGACGAGACCAAACCCCATGGCCACAGCCCCCCACTCGTTCTCCGCACGCCTCACCGCCGCCATCAAGGCCCGCCGCACGCCCGCCTGCATCGGCCTCGACCCCCGCCGCGAGTCGCTCCCCCCTGCCCTCGCGGCCGCCGCGTCCGACCCAGCGACACTCGCGCCGATCTTCACGCGGTTCTGCCGCGACGTGATCGACGTCGTTGCGCCGCTCGTGCCGATCGTGAAGCCGCAGCTCGCCTGCTTCGAGGCCCTCGGGCCCCACGGCATGGCGTCGCTCGCCGACGTGATCGCCTACGCCCGCTCCAAGCAACTGCTCGTGCTCGCCGACGGCAAGCGCGGCGACATCGGCTCCACTGCCGAGGCCTACGCCGACGGCTGGCTTGCCGGCCCCTGGGCGGCCGACGCACTCACCGTGAACCCCTACCTCGGCCTCGACTCGATCGAGCCCTTCGTGAAGGTCGCGACGGAACGCGGCGCCGGCATCTTCATCCTCGTGAAGACTTCCAATCCCGGCAGCAAGGATTTTCAGGATCTGAAGACCGATGGCCGCACGATCTACGAACACGTGGCCGCCGGCGTGGAGCAACTCGCCCTGCGCACCGCGGCCGGCGAACCCTATGGCGCCGTCGGGGCTGTTGTGGGCGCCACCTGGCCGCGGCAGCTCGACGAGCTCCGCGCCGCCATGCCGCACACCTGGATCCTCGTGCCCGGCTTCGGCAAACAGGGCGGCCGCGCCGCCGATGTCCGCGGCGCCTTCGATGCGAAGGGGCTCGGGGCGATCGTCGTCAGCGCCCGCGACGTGATCTTCGCCCACTCGCGGCCGGAGATGAACGCTGGCCTCGCGGAAAGCCAGTGGCAGACGGCCGTCGACCGAGCCTGCCGCGACATGATCGAACGGCTCGCGGCGGACACGCCGGCGGGGGGGCTCGGATAGCGGCTAGCCGAGGAGTTGCGAGATCAGCGGCAGGAGTTGCTTCTTGCGGCTCACTACGTTCTCAAGCTGGTAGAGGCTGCGGTCGAGACGGGGATAGTTGATGTCTTCAAACGCCGCCGACTCCTTCGAAAGGAGCAGCAGCGACCCGTTGCTCACGACATCGGTCACCAGGAGCGCCGAAAAATCGAGCCTCTGCTTCTCGGCGAAGGCCTCGAGCGCGGCCCGCAGCTCATCCTTCCGCTCCCAGAAGAGATCGAAGCCGGTCTCCTCGATCTGCGAGATCGAAAACCGCACGCCATGCTCCGAAAACTCCTTGCAGTCTTCGCGGATCACGTCGGCCGGGGCCCGCGAACGCAGGGCCGAGCCGATCTCGAAAAACTCCCGCGCGTAGTGATCGAGATCGACGCCGCACTGCCCCTTGAGCCAGCCCAGCAGATCGCGATCGACGTCGGTCGTCGTCGGCGACCGCAGGAAGAGCGTGTCGGAAATGATTCCCGACGCCATGCAGAGGGCGATCGGCGGCTTCGGCACGATGCGGGCCTGGCGAAACTGCCGCGCGACGAGCGTGCAGGTGGACCCCACCGGCTCGTTCACGAACCGGATCGGCTGCGTGCTCTTCAGGCCGCCGCCGAGCCGATGGTGATCGAGCACCTCGATGATCTCCGCCTCCTCGGCGCCATTCACCGCCTGGCCGAGCTCGTTGTGATCCACGAGCACGAGCTGCGGCTTCGGCGGGCTGATGAGATCCGTCTTGAACGCCATGCCGACGAGCCGGCCGTCGTCGCCCACCACCGGAAACACCGGCTGCGGCGACCGCTCCACGAGCTCGCGGGCCTCCGTCACCGAAAGCTTGCCGGGTACCGAAAACACGTTGCGCTCGACCACCGGATCGATGAACTGCGACGACTTGATGCGGAGCGTCGTGTTGACCGTATCGAACGGGCTCGAGATCACCGACACGCCCTTCGACTTGGCAATCTCCACCACCTCGCTCGCCAGCGGAAACCCGCCCGTGATCACGATCGCCCGCACGCGACTGTCGATCGCCGGCAACTGGATCGACGGCCGGTCGCCGCAGACCACCACCAGCCGCTCGCTCGGATAGCGTTGCATCCGCTCCGTGAAGCCCTCGGCGCTCATCGCGCCCACCATCACGAGCAACTCGTCGGAACGGTCGGGCTCAACGGCATTGCGGAACGCGCCGCCAAGCACCTCACAGATCTTCTGCAGGCTCGTCGTCACCGCGCGGGCCTTCGTCGTGTCGGCGGCGTCGGTAAAGAAAAGCTCCATCATCGTGAGGATGGAGAGCACGCCCACCACGCGCTGGTCGCCATCGACCACGGGAATCGCCCGCAGGTCGCCCTTCCGCATCCGCTCGTAGGCCTCGTGGAAAGAATCGCCAAACGACGCCGTCACGATGCCGCGCCGGCAAACGTCTTCCACCTGCGGGCGGACGTCCATCACGAGCTTCGGTGCGGGAAGCCCGGCCCGGGCGAGCACGTATTCTGTGCGCTGGTTCGGCGGGCCGCAGCAGGCCGCCACGGCATCCGGCCGCGTCGTCTGCTGCAATAGGTCGGCGTAGGCGATCGCCGAGCAGATGGCATCGGTATCGGGATTGCGGTGCCCGAAGACGAGGACACTCATGAATGGCTCAAGCCTCGCCCGGCGCCTGCAGCCAGCAGGCGAGCGACGGATCCCACTCGAGAAGGTCGTCCTTCTTGAAATAGATGCCGATCTCGCGGGTGGCCGATTCCGGCGAATCGGACGCGTGGACGAGATTCATCTGGCGGCTCGCGCTGTAATCGCCGCGGATCGTGCCGGCGGCGGCCTTGAGGCCGCTGGTCGCACCGAGCATCTCGCGGACCACGCGGATCACCTCCGGCCCCTCGAACACGGTCGCCACGACCGGCGACGCCGTGATGAATTCCTCGAGGCCGGGATAGAAGGGCTTCGACACGTGCTCGGCGTAGTGCTGCTTGGCGAGGTCGGGCGTGACGCGGAGCATCTTCATCGCCACCAGCCGCAGCCCCTTCTGCTCGAACCGCGCGAGGATCGTGCCGAGCAATCCGCGCTCGAGGCAGTCGGGCTTGAACATCACGAACGTTCGTTCCATGGAGGGCTCCTCGTGTGAGTGGCGTTGTGCGGTGATTGGGTGTTTTGAGGCAGTGTAATTAGCGGTCCGCGCGGTTCCCAGCCAGTGCAGTTTCACAAGCGGATGACACCCTCGCGGGCGGCCAGCAGAAACTCGCGGTTGCCGTCGAGCAGCGCCGGCTCGGCGAGCAATTCGTCGGCCGTGAGCCAGAAGATCTCGGCCACTTCAACCGGATGGGGCACCGGCTCCGCCTCGTCTTCGAGCGACACGGTCCACCAGGCCAGCGACGTGCCCCAGGCCGTGACGCTCCGCCAGACGCATTCCTGCGCCGTGACGGCCATCGCCAACTCTTCCTGGCACTCGCGGACGACGGCCTCGTGCTCCGCCTCGCCCGGCTCGATGTGGCCGCCGGGAAAGCAGACACGCCCGCCGGCCGCCACCGTGGGGCCGCGGCGGATGGCGAGAAAGAGTCCGCGTCGCTTGGCAATCGCCACCACGCCCCGCTTCACGACCGGGGGAAGACGTTTTTCAGGGTCGCTCATACACTACACTGTCGCATTCGCCCCCCGTTCGGCCAACCCCGCCAAGCCCCCCTGCGAGCAGAATCGTCGATGGACGCCGTTCCTCCCCCCAAGGGCCCGCCCAATCTCAACTCGATGCTCGGCAAGCCGCTGGGCATGCCCTTCGTCATCATGCTGATCCTCGGGGCGCTCGCGCTCGTCACGATCGTGGCCCGCGAGCAGGCTGCGATGCCGGCCTCGATCAGCTACGACGAATTTGTGCGGCAGGTGCAGTCGGGCAACGTGGCCGCCGTCGAGATCGTGGGCAACACGCTGCGCGGCGAATTCCGCACACCGCCGGCGACGGACCGCGGCCAGGAGACGGGCCCCGGCAAGACCTTCCAACTCGAGCTTTCGAGCTACCTCGGCGACGGCCTCAACAAGCTCCTGCTCGACCACTCCGTGAAGACCACGGTGCGGCAGCCGAGCGACGGCACCGGCTTCCTACTCGGCCTCTACATGCTCGTGCCGCTGTTGCTCATGGCCGGCTTCTGGATGACGCTCCGCCGCGCCCGCGACCCGCTCGGCGGCGGCGGCTTCCTCGGCAGCTTCTCAAAGTCTCCCGCGAAGCGCTACGCCGCCAGCGACAAGCAGGTGACGTTTGCCGACGTGGCCGGGCTCGAGGGCGTGAAGGAAGACCTCAAGGAGATCGTCGAGTTTCTGAAGGACCCGAAGAAGTTTCAGCGGCTCGGCGGACGCGTGCCGAAGGGCGTGCTCCTGATGGGCCCGCCGGGCACCGGCAAGACGCTCCTCGCGCGGGCCGTCGCCGGCGAGGCGGGAGTGCCCTTCTTCTCGATCTCGGGCAGCGAGTTCATCCAGATGTTTGTCGGCGTGGGCGCCTCGCGGGTGCGCGATCTCTTCAAGACCGCGAAAGATGCCTCCCCCTCGATCCTCTTCATCGACGAGATCGACGCCGTGGGCCGGCACCGCGGCACGGGCCTCGGCGGCGGCCACGACGAGCGCGAGCAGACGCTCAACCAGATCCTCTCCGAGATGGACGGCTTCAGCCCGTCGGAATCGGTGATCGTCTTGGCGGCGACGAACCGCCCCGACGTGCTCGACCCCGCCCTCCTGCGGCCCGGCCGCTTCGATCGGCACGTGACGGTCGATCGCCCCAACCAGAAGGCGCGGCTCGCGCTCTTCAAGGTGCACACGCGCAACGTGCCGCTCGCAGCCGACGTGGATCTCGACCGGCTCGCCAGCGGCACCGTGGGCCTCACCGGCGCCGACATCCGTAACCTCGTCAACGAGGCCGCCCTCTGGGCGACGCGGCAAAACAAGGACGCCGTCGATTCCTCCGACTTCGACTACGCCCGCGACAAGGTGCTGATGGGCCCGAAGCGCGAGGAAGTGCTCGTCGGCCGTGAGAAGAAGATGACGGCCTACCACGAGGCGGGCCACGCGCTCGGCGCCTGGCTTCTACCCGGTGTCGACAAGCTGCACAAGGTGACGATCATCCCTCGCGGACGGGCCCTCGGCGTGACGCAGCTCGTGCCGGAAGAAGACCGGATGAACATCGGCGAATCGGATCTCAACAACCGGCTCGTCTTCATCCTGGGCGGCCGGGCCGCCGAGAAGCTCGTCTTCGGCGAATATTCCGCCGGCGCGGAAAACGATCTCCAGCAGGCCACTCGGCTCGCGCGGCGGATGGTGGCCCACTGGGGCATGAGCGAAAAGGTGGGCCCCGTGGCCTGCCACGTCACGAACGACCATCCCTTCCTTGGCCGCGACGTCTACGAGCAGCGGGAGTTCAGCGACCACACCGCGCGGGTGATCGACGACGAGGTGGCGCGAATCCTCAACGAGGCTGCCGAGAAATCGACGAAGCTGCTGACCGACAACCGCGACAAACTCGACGCGCTCGCCAACGCCCTCGAGCAGCGCGAGATGCTCGACGACAACGAGGTGGTCGAGATCATCGGCCCGGCCGTGCCCCGCCGGCCCGGCGAGGCGGGCGCCGCCCCTGCAGCCCCCTCCCAGGCCGCGCGGGCCCCGCAGGCCGGCTGACCCCGCCACACGCGAAGGAAATCGCCATGCTCTCCCACGCCGTGTATTTCACGCTCAAGGACCGCTCGCCGGCTGCGATCGCCGCGCTCGTGGCGTCCTGCAAGAAGCACCTCACCGACCATCCGGGCACGGTGCATTTCTCGGTGGGCACCTGCGCCTCCTACGACCGTCAGGTGAACGACCGCGACTTCGACGTGGCGCTCGAGATCGTGTTCGAGTCGCACGCCGCCCACGACACCTACCAGACGGCCGAGCGGCACAACCAGTTCATCGCCGAAAACGCGACGACCTGGGCAAAGGTCCGCGTCTTCGACGTGGACGTCAAGTAGTGAGTGACAGGCACGGAGGCCTGTCGTACTAGACCACCCGGCCGCGCGAGACGGCGATCCGACCGCTGAAGCAGGTATCGACGTCGCCTCCCGGCAGCCGCGGCCGCTCGTGGTAGCGCGACCGATACCGCCAGCCCTCGTCGGCCTGGTCGTAGCCGATCGGCAGCGGCGATGGATCGATCGCGCACTCGATGATCGCCGGAAACTCCACCGGCTCGAGCGGATGGGGGAAATTCACGTTCCAGAATTCGCCCGCCCCCAGCGGCTGGGCTCCGTTGAGCGGCTCCCCTGCGGCCCCCTCGCGGCCGACGACGGCCGCGAGAATCTCGGCCATCCAACGCGACGCCCGCTCCCAGTCGATCGGCGATTCGCGACGATGGTAATGCGATGCGGCGAGCGACCTCACCCCGTGCAGCGTCGCCTCGCGGGCCGCGGCGACCGTGCCCGAATGGTGGATATCGACGCCGAGGTTTCCGCCGGCATTGATCCCGGAGAAGACCCAGTCGAGCGGCGGCTCGTCTCCCGAAAAGAGCGCATGCAGCGCGAGCCGCACGCAGTCGGCCGGCGTGCCATCCACGTGAAACCGATCGGGCCCCACCCGCTCGAGCACGAGCGGCCGATCGGTCGTCACGCGGTGACCACAGCCCGAGTGGGGCTCCTTCGGCGCGACGACCACCAGGCGGCAGGCATCCGGCAGCGCCCGTCGACAGGCCGCCTCGAGCGCGGCGAGCCCCGGAGCGTCGATGCCGTCGTCGTTGGTGAGCACGATGTTCATGGACTGGTTCCTTCGCGGATGCTTCCCGCGAGCGACTCGAGAATGGCCCACACGCCCTCGGCCGCGGTCCCCGCGACCCGGCAGACCTCTTCGGCGTCGGTCGCCTCGAGCGCGTCGGGTCGGGCGACGTTCGTCACCACCGAAACCGCCGACACGGCAAGCCCCATCCGGCGGGCCGCCACCACCTCCGGCACGGTGGACATGCCGACCGCATCGGCGCCGAGCCGCTGCAGCATCCGATACTCGGCGCGGGTCTCGTAGCTGGGGCCGAGCAGATAGGCATACACGCCGGCGCGGGCAGGCACTCGAGCGCCGCGGGTCGCACGTAGCGCGCGTTCGACGAGCGCGGTGTCATACCAGGGGCCGGCATGGCTCCGCCGCGGCGCCACGGTCGCGTGGCCTGCGCATTCGAGCTCGGCGGCCCACGGCCGCGCCACGAAGTCGAGGTGATCGTTGACGACCACGAGTTCGCCGCCGCGCATGTCGGGCCGCAGGCCGCCGGCGGCATTCGTGACCAGCAGCGTGGTCGCGCCGAGCGCCGCGAGCAGCTCGACGCCGCGCGAGAGCGTCTCGTTCGCCACTCCCTCGTAGGCATGCACGCGGCCCTGCAGCGCCACGATGGGCAGGCCCGCGATCGCGCCAAAGACGATGCGGCCCGCATGGCCGGTAGCCGTGGAGTTGGCGAGCCAGCCCGTCGCCGCAGAATCGATCGACCGCGGTCGATCAAGCCGGTCCGCGAGGCCGCCGAGCCCGGTGCCGAGCACGACGCCGAGCGCTGCACGCTCGCCACCGGAAGCGAGCAGCCGCGCGGCGGCGGCTCGGGCGTCCGGCCGCGGGCGGCAGGTTTCGTGCGGCCGAGCGTCCAGGCTCGCAACCATCGCTGTTCCGGTTTCCACCGGCTTCCAAAAAAGGGATCGGTTTCCTGCCCGCGGCGGGGGCACCCTTTGCCGCTGCACCACCGACATCTTATTCTCCGCAGTCACAGGCGGGCTAACAACGCCTCCACACTCCACTCCCTCGAACCTTGGAATCATTCCTTCCGATGCCCACCCGCGCCGAAAAATTCGCCGGTCTGTCCGTCGCCATCGTCACCCCGTTTCGCAACGGCGAGGTCGATGACGCCCGTCTACGGGAGCAGGTCGACTTTCAGGCGCAGTCGGGCGTGACCTGCATCTGCCCGGTGGGCACGACCGGCGAATCCCCCACGCTCACGCACGAGGAGCACGAGCGGGTGATCTCGGAGAGCATCTCCGCCGCGGCCGGCCGGCTGCTCGTGATGCCCGGCACCGGCAGCAACTCGACCGCCGAGGCGATCCGCCTCACGAAGCATGCCGCCAAGGCGGGCGCCGATGCGGCGCTCGTCGTCGGCCCCTACTACAACCGCCCCACGCAACAGGGAATCTACGAGCACTTCAAGGCGATCGCCGAGAGCGTCGACATCCCGATCTGCGTCTACAACATTCCGACGCGGACCGGCCGCAACATCGAGCCCGAGACAATCCTGCGGCTCGCCGAGATTCCCGGCATCGCGATGGTGAAGGAGGCGACCGGCTCGATGGACCAGGCCTCGCAGGTCCTCGCCGCCACCGATCTGACGGTGCTTTCGGGCGACGACAGCATGACGCTGCCGCTCCTGGCGATCGGCGGCCGCGGCGTGATCTCCGTCGTCGGCAATCTCGTGCCGGCCGACATGAAGGCCCTGATCGCCGCCTTCAACGCGGGCAATCTCGCCGAGGCGCAGTCGCTGCATTACCGGCTCTTCACGCTCTGTCGCGACCTCCTCGGCCTGGCGAGCAACCCGATCCCGATCAAGGCCGCGATGGCGATGCTGGGCCGCGACACGGGCGACGTGCGCCTCCCGTTGGTAAGTCTGGAAAAGCCGCTCGCCGACAAGCTCCGCGGCGTGCTCCGCGCCTACGGCCTGCCGGTCCGGTAGGGTAGGCTTCAGCCTGCCACTACTCGATCACGCGCAGCACCGCGCCCTGCGAATCAAATCTCGCGATGATCGCCTCATACTGTTTCGACAGCCCGAGCGTGTCGAGTTTTTCGACCAGCTCGCCCGCCGCGTCGAGCGACTCGCAGCAGGCCATCACGGCGGGGCCCCAGCTGCTCTGGGCCACGCCCGGCACGCCGAGTTCGCGAAGCAGTTCGATGAGCTGCTCCGTCGAGGCGGCATGCGGCAGCTTTGCCGATGCCGGCTCGAATGGCTTGCCGGCCAGCCGGCCATACCGATAGATGGCCTCGGAAAACGCCGCAAAGTCGGCCTCGACCGCCGCGGGCAGAAGTTCCATGAGCGCCAGCCGCGCGAGCTCCGCCGCAATCTCCTGCGGCACCGGCGGCAGGGCCGCAAACGCCGCCTTCTCCGGATCGCCGTGCAGTCCGATCGAATCGCGTTGCACGATGACCAGGCAGCGCCATACGGAAGGCAGCCGCACGCGGGCCACCATCGGCGAGAAGGACCGTTCCCCGGGCGGATCGCCACCGACGGGAATCTGTCGGCCCGCCTCGACGATCAGCCCGCCGCGGCTGAAGCCGTAGACGCCCACGCACGACCGCCGGCCGCGGCCCACGGCCTTCGCCAATTCGAGCACGTCGGGCGTGTCGAAGAGCCACTCGCTCTCGGTGGGGTGCGTCTCGAATTCATGGGCCGTTTCCGCAGTCTGCTCGCGAAAGAGATGCCGCATCCCTGCGGCCACCGCGAGGGCCAGTTGCGTGCCGCTGCCGAGGCCCACGTGGGATCGCGGCGTCGCGAGCACCTCGATCTCGCAGGCCGACTGCGCCGGCAGGCTCCATGACTGCATGCAGGCCTGCGCGAATTCGAGCGTCCGCTCGGCGAGCGGGCCGCGGGCCTTGAAGGCGTCGCTCCGCCGCAGCCGCACGTGCACGGCCGGCCGATCGACCATCACGCCGATACCGCCGAACGACCGCATTGCGGGCGCGCTGAACGAGAGCATGCCCAGGTGCAGCCGCGCCGGCGTCCGCACCTCGACCGCGGTTGGAGTCCAATTCGTCGCGTCTCGCTCAGCTGCCATATAAGGAGCAGTAGACAGCCCTTCGCCGCGACGGAAAAGGGGTGGCAAAGTAGACCGCTTGCTCCGCAATCGGATCTCCAGCAGGCGAGCGCTCACGGGTCGGCTGAAGCTCGCGGAGCATTTGGACCGAGTCCTCGAGGGCCACCGCGACGCGACTTCTGCCGCCCGGGCGAGCGGCTGCGGCGGAGGGATCCGCTTGCGGAGCAAGCGGTCTACTTCGAAGCGGTCAACACCCGCTCCTCGAGCAGCCGAAACGCCTCGTGCTCCCGCGCGCCGCCGGTCTTCTCCACGAGCACTCGCAGGTCACGAAGCTGCCGCGCCACCTCCTCCGCCCCGAGCAGATGCAGCCTCGTGACGAGGATCGCCCCCTCCACGATCGCGTGCCGGGCCCGGTTGAACCCCACGAACGGCCGCCCCTCGTGCACCTTCACCACCCGCGCCTCGAGCCGGCCCCGCTCCCGCGATCGGTCGGCCGCCTCCACGCGAAATTCATACGCGCGGCACATCTCCTCGAGCACCCAGCCCCGCACCACCGCGGCGGGCCGGCAGGCCGGCGGCGCGTCGAGCCTGCCCGTCACGAGCCGGGCGATGAGCAAGACGTCGTCCGTAAGATGAAACACCCCTTCGGGAAGTCGCGCGAGATTGGCCGCCGTCTGGCTCGTCTCGAACGGCTTGAGCACGAGCGACTCGATCGCACCGCCCAGGCAGGCGGCTTCCGCCACCTCCGGCCCCATCGCCGCGAGGTGCACGCCGCCGGTTGCATCGCAGGTGGCGACGACGCCTTCGAGGATCATGGAACCGGTGGGCATGGGGCTCGCGTCACGGGGGGATCGGACCTGCTGATTCTGGTCTACAATAGCGACGAAACGCTCCCCGTGCGTCCCCTTCCCCTGCACCCGCCCGAATCCCGTGACCGAATCCCGCGAGCGCATCCACTTCGTGACCGGCAAGCTCGCGGAGCACTCGCTGCGGCAGGTGCTCGAACGGCTCGCGCCCAGGGTCGGCTTCGACTACACCGTGCAGGTGATGAACATCACCGTCGCGGCGCTGATGACCACCCCCTGGATCGCCCGCAAGCTCGCCGTGCCGGAGGGCACGTCGCGGGTGATCATCCCGGGATCGTGCAGCGGGTCGCTCGAGGCCTTCCGCGACGTGACGAGCATTCCGGTGGCCCGCGGCCCGGAAGACCTTCGGCGGCTCGACGAATTCTTCGGCCAGCAGTCGTCGGACCTCGCCGGCTACGGCGGCTACGACATCGAGATCATCGCCGAGATCAACCATGCGCCGCGGATGACCCGCGACGAGATCCTCGCCGAGGCCCGCCGGCTCGCGGCCGACGGCGCCGACAGGATCGACCTCGGCTGCGATCCGGGGAGCATCTGGGCGGGCGCGGCCGATGCCGTCAGGATGCTCGTCGACGAGGGGCTGCCGGTCTCGATCGACAGCTTCGAGCCGCGCGAGATCGCGACGGCCGTGCGGGCGGGGGCGAGCCTCGTGCTCTCCGTCAACTCGACGAACGTCGCCGCCGCCGCCGACTGGGGCTGCGAAGTGGTCGTCGTGCCCGACGTGCCGGCCACGATGGCGGGGCTCTTCGACACCGTCGAGCGGCTCGCGAACGAGGGCGTCAGGCTCCGCATCGATCCGGTGCTGGAGCCGATCGGCTTCGGGTTCGCCGCGAGCCTCGGCCGCTATCTCGACGTCCGCCGCCGGTTCCCCGAGGCCGAGATGATGATGGGCATCGGCAACCTCACCGAGCTCACCGACGTCGATTCCGCGGGCGTCAACGTGATGCTGCTCGGCTTCTGCGAGGAGGCGGGCATCCGCTCGGTGCTCACGACGGAGGTGATCCACTGGGCGCGAAGCAGCGTGCGTGAATGCAGCCTCGGCCGGGCGCTCGTCCACCACGCCGTCGCGCACCGCACGCTCCCCAAGCACGTCGAGCCGCGGCTCGTCACGCTGCGGTCGGGCAAGCCGCAGGTCCACGGCCAGGAGGTGCTCGACAACCTCGCGCGGGCGATCCGCGACCCAAACTTCCGCATCTTCGCCGAGCGCGGAAAGATCCATGTCGTCGGCGCTGGGCTGCACCTCGAATCCCGCGATCCCTTCGCGCTCTTCAAGGAGCTGCAGGCGGCCGGCCGCGACGACGTCGATCCGAGCCACGCCTTCTACCTGGGCTACGAGATGGCCAAAGCCGTGACGGCACTCACGCTCGGCAAGGACTACCACCAGGACCGCGCCCTCGACTGGGGCCACCTCACGCAGCCCGAGATCGGCCACGGACCCTCGCAATCGGCGGCCGACGCCGCAAAGAAAGCGGAGGCGCTCCCGCAAGCGGAGGCGCTCCCGCAAGCGGAGGCAATCAGCCCATCATGAGCATGGCGGCGCCGAAACAGGAATCGTCGCTCGTGGCCCGGCGCTGGTTCACGCCGTCGGGCGCGATCGTGGCCGAACTCGCGCCGGGCATCGACGCCCCGCAGATCTTCGCGCGACTCGCCGGCGCGCCGCGGCTCGTCTTCTTCGACAGCGCCCTCGTCGACCAGGCGGCCGCGGAGCCGACGGCGGCCCCGCGGCTCGGACGCCATTCGTTCGTCGCCGCCGACCCGATCCATGCGATCGTGGTCGAGCCGAGCCCCGATGCCGCGTCGCGGATCGCCGCGGCGCTCGACGCCGTGCGCGGCCTGCTCGCCGATCTCGCCACGGCCACCGTCCCCGGCCTGCCGCCCTTCCAGGGAGGCCTGGCGGGGCTCGTCTCGTATGAATGCGGCCTCGCGCGGCTCGGCGTCGCACCGGCGTCGCCGCCGGCGGCCGGCGTGCCGCTCGTCGCGCTTGCGGTCTACGACGTCGTCTTCGCGTTCGACCACGACGCCGGCCGCGGCTGGGTGATCTCGCAGGGCGTGCCGGCGAAGGGCCCCGCCGCACGGCAGGCCCGCGCGACAGAGCGGCTCGACGCGGTGCTCGCGCAACTCGGCCGCGGCGGCCCGAAGCCCGCGGCCGCCGCGTCGACTTCACAAGCCCCGCTCCCGCCCGGCAGCGTTCACCCACTGCCCGGCCATCCAAACGTCTTCTCGACCCACACGCCCGACTCCTACCGAGAGATGGTCCGCGCGGGCGTCGAGTTCGTGAGGGCGGGCGACATCTTCCAGGTGAACCTCGCGCAGCGGCTGGCCGTCGCCGCGGCGATCGATCCGGTGGAGCTCCACCTGCGGGCCCGCGCGATCAACCCCGCGCCCTTCGCCGGCTACCTCGACACGGGCGCGGCGCAGATCGCGAGCATGTCGCCCGAGCGGTTTCTGCAGGTGGCCCGCGGCACCGTGCGGATGCATCCGATCAAGGGCACCCGCCGCGTGATCGCCAACCCGGAGGCCGATCTCTACGCCGGCGACGACCTCGGCGCGAGCGCGAAGGACCGGGCCGAAAATGTGATGATCGTCGACCTCGTGCGCAACGACCTCGCGCGGGTCTGCACCCCCGAGAGCGTGCGAGTCGAGGCACTCTGCCGGCTCGAGCGGTATCGCTACGTGCAGCATCTTGTCTCGATCGTGGCGGGCCGGCTGCGGGCCGGGCTCACCGCGATCGACGCGCTCGACGCGGCGATGCCCGGCGGCAGCGTGACGGGCGCGCCCAAGCACCGCGCCTGCGAGATCATCACGGCGCTCGAGGGCGTGGCCCGCGGCGCTTACTGCGGCTCGCTCGGCTACGTGGGCTTCGACGGCACGGCCGACTTCAACCTGCTGATCCGCACGTTCGTGGCCTCCGGCGGCACGATCACGTTCGCAGCCGGCGGCGGCATCACCGCCGCGAGCGACCCGGCGGCCGAGCACGCCGAATCGCTCCACAAGGCGGAGGGGATGCTGCGGGTGCTCGAGTCATTCGCACGGGCCGACGGGGAGCCGCCCGCATGATCGTCGTCCTCGACAACCGCGACAGTTTCGTCTTCAACCTCGCGCGGTATTTTCAGTTGCTCGGCGCGGAGACGCTCGTGCTCCCGAGCCACGCGGTGGACGTTGCCGCGCTGCGTCGGCTCGCGCCACGGGCGATCGTGATCTCGCCGGGGCCGTGCACGCCCGCCGAGGCCGGCTGCTCGGTCGCCGCGGTCGAGGCCTTCCGCGGCCGCGTGCCGATCCTCGGCGTCTGCCTCGGCCACCAGGCGATCGCCGCCGCGCTCGGCGGGCGGATCATCCGCGCTCGAGAGCCCGTGCACGGCCGCACGAGCCCGGTGCATCACGACGCCGTGAACCTCTTCGCCGGCATCGAGAGCCCCATGACCGCCTGCCGCTACCATTCGCTCGTCGTCGATCCGACCGCGCTTGCGCCGGGGCTCGCCGTGACGGCCCGCGACGACGAGGGCACGATCATGGCGATCGAGCACGCCGCCGATCGTCTCTACGGCGTGCAGTTTCATCCCGAATCGATCCTCACCGAGCACGGCTTCCGCCTGCTCGCCAACTTCCTCGACATCGCCGGCATTCCGCGGAGCGGCCGCATCCCGGACGTGGAAACGCACCGCGCCGCCCAGCCGGCCGACACACAACCCGAACGCATCGTGACGTTTTAGCCCGTACGACAGGCCTCCGTGCCTGTCCAAAGTAGACCGCTTGCTCCGCAAGCGGATCTCGAAACGGCCAGCGAGCCCGGGTCGGCGGAAGCTCGAGGAGCATTTGGACCGAGTCCGCGAGGGCCACCGCGAGGAGCCATTCCGCCGTCGGAGCGGCGGACGAAGAACTTCTGCCGCCCCCGAGCCGGCAATATACGGACGGACGAAGCGGTTTACGACCGGCGAAACCCGCCGTTGACGTTGACGGTCTGCCCCGTCACGAAGGCGGCGTGCGGCGAGACGAGCCAGTGGACGGCCGCGGCGATGTCTTCCGGCGTGCCCCAGCGGCCGAGCATGCTCTCGCGAACCGCGCGGCTCTGCCAGGCGTCGCTCGCCCCCTCGCCCCAGGCCGTCTTGATCCAGCCGGGGGCGACGCAATTCACCCGCACCTTCGGCGCGAGCGATTTGCCGAGGCTGCGGCTGAACGCCATCACGGCCCCCTTGGTCGCGGCGAAGAGCTCGCCGCTGTCCCCTTCCATGCCGGTGTCGGCCTGATCCCAGCCGATCGTCACGATCGCACCGCCCTCGCGAGCCTGCATCCAGCGGCCGATGCCGCGGCAGAGCGTCATCGTGGCGACGACGTCCACCTTCAAGAGCTCTTCGAGCTTTCGCTCGAACGGCCACTTCGCCGGCTCGCCAGTGAGGACGTCGGCCCCGGCCACCGCGACGAAGCTATCGATCGCGGGCAGCCGCACCTCCACCTCGCGGAGCAGGTGCGCCACGGCGTCGGCATCGGCGAGATCGGCGAGGAACGTGCCGGCGTGGCGGTCTTGGCGGGCGAGCAGCGTTGCCAGCTCGTCGGCCGCTTTCGCCGAGCGGCCGTGGATGGCCACGCGGGCGCCCGCATTCGCAAGCTCGAGCGCCACCGCGCGGCCGATGCCGTGCGTCGAGCCGGTGACGAGCGCCGTGCGCCCCGCGAGATCGCTCATCGGCTCGAATGCAGCGCCACGGCCGCCTCCTTGACGGGCAGTTCGTAGCAGGCCGCTTCCTCGGCGTTGCGCACGAGCAGCCGGTTTCCGGACAGGCAGAGATTGTTCCACGTCTGCCCGTCGATCGCATCGCACCGCGCCCGCACGCGATGCTTGTCCGTCGACGCATCGACGAGCGTCACGTCGCCCGATTCCTCCTGCACGAGCAGGAGCCCGCCGACCCGCAGCACCTGCCCCTGGCCGTAGCGGCCCGCCTTCCACATCCGCTTGCCGTCGGCGAGCCGCACGCATTCGAGGATGCCGTCGGAGAGGCCGTAGGCATGCCCGTCGTGGATGGCGACATTCGTGAACTTGGTCTTCAGGCTGCCGGTTTCGTGCCAGACCTCGCGCATCGTCCAGGGCATGGCCGCGTCGCTCGCGATCTCGAAGACGGCCGCGCCGATCCCGTAGCCCTTCGAGACGAAGACCTGCCGGTCGCCGATCACGAATGCCTGCGAGCAACTGGCGTCGGAATTCGAATGCCCTGCCCAGTCGAATTGCCAGACTGCCTCGCGGGTGGCGGGATCGTAGCCGACGACCCGCGATTCATTCACGCTCACGATCACGTCGCGACCGCCGAGCCGGGCGAGCTCGGGCGTGACGTAGCTGATCTGCTCGTCGCCAGCCGTCCAGCTTCGTTCGCCCGTGGTGCGATCGTAGGCCGCAAGCGCCACCGGCTTCTCGTTCGCCGATCGCGGCCCGCCGCCGGGCACCACCACCACGTCGTCGAGCACGAGCGGCGAACCGGCGCGGCCCCAGGCCACCGCCGCCGCGTGCGCCGCCGGATCGATGCCGAGATCGGCGAGCACGTCTTTCTTCCAGAGCACGCGGCCACTGGCGCCATCGATCGCATGCAGCCAGCCGGTCGCGCCCGTCGAGTAGACGACGCCGTCTTTGATCGTCGGCGTCGACCGTGGCCCGACGCCACCGAGCACCGTCTCATGCCGCGCCGGCACCGCCACGCTCCACTCCGGCTCACCCGTGGGGAGTGCGTAGCAGGAGACGATCTCCTCGTCGCCGCGCTGCTCGAGCGTGACGGCGTGGTCGCCGCAGGTGGTGAAGCCGCTCCAGCCGGCGCCGAGTGGCCGCTTCCAAAGCCGCCGGGGCGGCCGCGCCTCCCAATCGGCGTCGAGTTCGATCCGGTCGATGCCGAGCGAGCCTGCGGGCCCGAGAAACCGCGGAAAATCGTGGGGCGTCGCCTGCCAGGCCGGCGCCGCTTCCGCCGCCTTCGCCGGCAGGGCCGCCGGCGCGAGCTGCCGGTCGCGCGAGGGCGCCCAGCGCCAGGCAAATTCGGGCACGAGGTCCCCCGACACGCGTTCGATCCGCAGCATCCCGGCCGCCACCACGACGATGCCCAGGATCGCACCGGCGAGCATTTGCTTGAGCCAGGTCGGATGGCCGCTTTCGCGGAGGAACCAGAGAAGCACCGACACGAGCGCCGAGAAGCAGAGGATCAGCGTGATGATGTTGCGCACCGCCTGATCGACGATCGGGCCGACGACCGGCTCGAGCAGGCCGGCCCGAACGAGCACCGTGGCCGTCGCCAGGGATGCGATCGAGACGAGCACCCGACGGGGGGGCCAGAGCGAGCGGGGCTTCGACGCGGCAATGGCGGCGCGGCGCATGACACACTTTCCGAAAACGTGAAAGAAGAATGGAAGAAGAGGAGTGTAGCGGTCGTGCGGCGCAGGCGTCCAACCCCGACGCGATCCCGGTGTGCCGTTCCTTGTCCGCCCTCGGGGGCTCGACTACACTCGCGAAAAAGTCGGCTTTTATCCTTCAGGCCCACCGCATGCTCACGACGAAACCGCACGACGAGGCTGATGGGCAGGATGAACCTCTTGCCACCGCCGGCCTCGGCCCTTCCACCGCGGCCGTGCATGCGGGCGAGGCGCGACAGAAGCCGGGCCACGCGATCGCCGATCCGATCTTCGCGTCGTCCACCTACACCTTCTCCGACACGCAAGCGATCGTCGACTTCATCGAGGAGGAGCATCCGCGCGAGGAGTATGGCCGTTACGGCAATCCCGGCGAGCGGGTCGTGGAGCGAAAGCTCGCGGCGCTCGACGGGGGCGAGATGGCCGTCCTCTTCGCCAGCGGCATGGGCGCGCTCGTGGGCCTCCTGATGGCCCACCTCAACGCCGGCGAGGAGATCATCTTCTTCGATGAGTGTTATCACCGCAGCCGCGAGTTTTGCCGCAAGCACCTGACGCGATTCGGCGTGGGCTTCCGCGAAGTGGCCTCGTGCGATTACGACGCGATGGAGGCGGCGATCACGCCCCGGACGAAGTTCATCGTCAGCGAGTCGCCCACCAATCCGCATTTGAGCGTGGTCGACATCTCCCGCTTCGCCGAGATCGGCCGCCGCCACGGCGTGCTCACGCTCATCGACGCCACGCTCTGCACGCCCTACAACCTCCGGCCGCTGGAGGCCGGCGTCGATTTCGTCCTGCACTCGGCGACGAAATACCTCGGCGGCCACAACGACCTGCTGGCGGGCGTGGTCGTCGGCTCGAAGGAGAAACTCGAGCCCGTCCGCAACCTCCGCGGGATCATGGGGGGAGTCAATTCACCCCACAACGCCTACCTGCTCGAGCGCGGCCTGAAGACATTCGCCCTGCGGATGGAGCGACACAATGCCAACGGCCTCGCGGTGGCCCGGTTCCTCGAGCGGCACCCGCGGGTGGAGCAGGTCTTCTATCCCGGTCTCGAGAGCCATCCCTACCACGCCGTCGCCGCCCGCACGATGCGCGGCTACGGCGGCCTCGTCACCTTTCTCATCAAGGGAGCCGACTGGCGGGAGACCGCGAAGGTGGTCGACTCCGTGCGGATTCCGCGGATCGGGCCGAGCCTCGGCGGCGTCGAATCGCTCATCGAGCAGCCGATGGTGATGAGCTACTGGAACTACACGCCCGCCGAGCGGGCGGTGTTTCGCATTCCAGACAACATGATCCGCCTCGCCTGCGGCATCGAAGACTCGGCCGACCTGATCGCCGACCTCGCCCAAGCACTCGATTCGTAGCCTTTCGACCCGCAGGCTCGTCATGCAGTTTCGCACCCGCGCGATCCACGTCGGCCAGGACCGTGATGCCGCCACCGGCGCGATCGTGCCGCCGATCCACGTCGCCAGCACGTTCGTGCAGCCCGATGCGTCGATGACGGCGGAATATGACTACGCGCGGACGGCAAGCCCCACGCGGCGGAATTTCGAGACGACGCTCGCCGGGCTCGACAACGGCACGCGGGCGCTGGCCTTCGCCTCCGGCATGGCCGCCACGCACTGTGTCACGCAGCTGCTCGCGCCGGGCGACCAGATCGTCACCGGCACCGACATCTACGGTGGCACCTGGCGGCTCTTCAACAAGGTGCTCACCGGCCACGGCATCACCGTGACGGCCGTCGACACCTCCGACATCGCTGCCGTGGCCCGGGCCGTCACGCCCGCCACGAAGCTCATCTGGATCGAGTCGCCCGGCAACCCGCTCCTCTCGATCACCGACATCGCCGCCTGCGCGGAGATCGCCCACCGCCACGGCGCCCTGCTCGCCTGCGACAACACGCTCGCCACCCCCGCGCTCTCACGGCCGCTCGACCTCGGCGCCGACATCGTGATGCACTCGGCGACGAAGTATCTCGGCGGCCACAGCGACCTGCTCGGCGGGGCCCTCGTCGTGCGCGACGCCGAACTCGGGAAGAAGCTCCACTGGATGCAAAACGCGACGGGCGCCGTGATGGGCCCGCTCGAATCATTCCTCTGCGCCCGCGGCGTGAAGACGCTCGAACTGCGGGTCAGGGCCCAATCGGCGACGGCAATCGAGCTCGCCCACTGGCTCGAGGCGCATCCCCGCGTCGCGAAGGTGCACTATCCGGGCCTCGCCTCCCATCCGGCCCACGCGCTCGCCGCGCGGCAGATGGAAGGAGGCTTCGGCGGCCTCCTGAGCTTCGAGCTCGCGGGCACCGGAGGAGATGGCGACGTGGCCGCGGCCCGGCGGGTCGTCGAATCGACGAAACTCTTCCAACTGGCGGTGAGCCTCGGCGCGGTCGAATCGCTCATCGAACTGCCGGCCGTGATGTCGCACGGCTCCTACGAACCGGCCGCCCGTCGGGCCGTGGGCATCGCCGACGGCCTCATCCGGCTCTCCGTCGGTCTCGAAGCCTTCCCAGACCTCCGCGACGACCTGGCCTCCGCCCTCGGCTAGGGCCTGTCCGGTGCGTCGCCGGCTCGCGGGCGGCAGAAGTCGACTCGCGGTGGCCCTCGAAGACTCGGTCCAAATGCTCGTCGAGCTTCCGCCGACCCGCGAGCCTTCGTCCATGGTGGGCAGTTTCGCCCGAAACCGCATTACGAGGGAGGCTCAGGGATCGGCTGAAGCTCGACGAGCGTTAGGAACTTTCGACCTTCTGGGGAATGAACCGCCGTAGGTCGTCAGCGGAGACTGGACTGGCCGGCCCGAGGCCGGGAGTTCTTTGCGAGGAGACTTCTGCCGTCCCTGAGCCGGCGCACTCCAGCAGACGGGCAATCTGGGCAAGCCCTGCCGATCGCGTCGATTTTGGCGGAAGTTTTGGTCGTGCCGTTGCCGATAACCCTTCCGATTGGAGAACCGCTGCCGGGCGACGGACGCCTCGGGCTGCGGTTTTCCGGGAGGATGAGTTCATGCGAGTGTCTTACGGCTTCCGGATGGTGATGGGTTTGTCGCTGATTGGCCTGGTGGCGGCGGATCGTTTCGCCGTTGCGGAGCAGGCCGACGCGACGGCCCAGCCGAGCCAATTGCGGTGGACGCCCCACCGCGTGGCGACGACGGCGCCCACCGCTGCCGCTGCCGCTCCGGCCGCGACCACGCCGGCCAACACGAACGATCAGCCCACCTGGAAGCCGGCCGGATCGTCTGCGCAGCAGGCCGCATTGCCGCCGGCATCGGTCACGCTGCCCGAAGGCGTGCCGCCGGTGAACGGCCCGACCGTGCCCGGCTACGATCCGCGGAATCCCGCGAACGATGCACGGCTCAGCGTCGGCGAGCGATTCGTCCGTGCGTTCAACGTGCCGAACCAGTCACAACCGCGGCGGAGCACGACCGGCGACTACGCTCCCCTCCGCGGCGCGATCGACGCCACGCTCGGCGAATGGACGAGCCCCAACCGGCTCGCAGGCACGTTGCAGGCGCCGCGTGACCCGGCCACCGACGACAAGATCCTCGGCGTCGACGTGATGCGGACGCCGACGGGCGACCGCGGCCGCCCGATCCTCGGCATGGAAGGGGCGACCCGGCCCCGCCCGGCGACCGGCCGCCCGGCCTTCCCCGTCGGCGGCGGCGAGGCGCCCCGCTTCGATCCGCGGACCGCCCAAACCACTCAGCCCGCCCGTCCGCAGGCCGCGTTCCCGCGGACCCGCGCCGACCGTCTCGCGATGAACGTCGATGGACTGCCCTCGGTGATGACCAGTGCCCCGCAGGCCGCGGCGATCGGCGATGCCGGCAAGCCTGGTGCGCTCCCTGCGCCTCCCGCGGCGTCATCATCGACGACGATCGAGACGCTGCCGATGGACAACTTTCCCCTCGAATCAGGCATGCCGTCGGGCGGCTACGACGGGCAGATGATCATGGAAGGCGATCCCATGATGGGGGCCGACCAGGGCGGGCAGGCCATGTGGATGGGCCAGTATCCGAACCAGATCCACGTCGAATCGTTCTACGACGATCCCTACGCCTGCGAAGACGGCGAGGAGTGCGGCTGCCTGCCGATGTGGCAGCACCATGATGGCCGCATTTGCGCCTGGCTGCGGCGGTTCGGTCGTCCCTACTACGGCTGGCGGTGGTATCGCGACCTCACCGTGGGTGCCGGCGTGACGAGCTTCACCAATGGCACCGACCTGGGCATCAACGGCAACTACGGCGCGAACGAATACATCAACTGGTCGATGCCGTTCTGGAACGCGTTTGGCATCGGCTGGCAACTCGGCGCCCGCGCCGTGCAGACCGGCTATCAGCCGACCACCGTGAACGTGGCCGGCACGTCGTTCACGCGGCCCGCCCGCGATCAGGTGTTCGTGACGACCGGCTTCTTCACGCGGGCCTTCGAGGGCCGTGGCCTCCAGGGTGGAGCCGTCTACGACTATCTCAGCGATCAATATTACGACACCGTCGACGTGGCCCAGATCCGCAGCGAGCTGAGTTATGTCTGGGGCTATCACGAGATCGGCTACTGGGGCGCCCACAACATCCTGAACCAAAACAGCTTCTTCCTGCCCCGCCCGACCGCCACGGCCACCGGGACGACCGTCGACTTCTACAGTGCCTTCTACCGGCTGCACTTCGGCGACGCCAACGAATGGCGGATCTGGGGTGGTGCCACGGCCAATGGCGAGGGCATCTTCGGCTCGCAGGTGCGGGCGCCGATGACGAAGAGCTTCGCGATCGAGGGCATGTTCACCTACCTCGTGCCCGAGGCGAGCCAGACGATTCCGCTCGACAACATTGGCTCGATCTCCACGTTCTCCCCCGCGGCCTGGAACGTGTCGGTGAACCTCGTCTACTACCCGGCCTGCCGGTCGCGTCGCAGCCTGGCGAGCCCCTATCGCCCGCTCTTCGACGTGGCCGACAACGGCAGCATGATCCGGGCGGTCACGCGGTAGGGCTCGCAGACCGTGGGCAGGCGGGGGCCGTTTCTGCTATCCTGACGGCCTCGAGGGGCCGATCGACGAGCGGCCCATTTCCCGCTGACTGCAGACGAGAAACAAATGCCCGAAGAAAAAGATCCGTGGGCTTCCCTGGCCGATTCCCTTGGCGCCGGTTCGGCGCCGGAGCCCGCGAGCCAGCCGCCACGGCAACAGCCCAAGCCCCGCCCGGAAACCAGGGCACCTGAAGCCAAACGCCCCGCCGCCCAGGCTCCAGCCGCCGGCTGGGGTGACATCGAATCAACGCTCGGTTTACCGCCTTCGCGCGAGGCAGCCCCTGCCCCAGCGCGGCCCGCCCCGCGGCCCCCCGACCCCCGCGCCGCGGAAAGCCGCCCGGCGCCCCCCCGCGAGCAACGATCCTTCGAGGATCGCCCCGTGGCGCCACGCGACCGTCGCCCGGTCGAGGGCCGACGCGACGAGGAACCGCGACGTGCTGAGCCCCGCCGCGACCGGGATGACGAACCCTCGGCATTCGGTGCCCTGCCGCGCAGCGACTCGGAAGAACGCCGCAGTGAGGGCAACGGCGAAGTCGAGGACCGTCCGCGTGGCCGGCGCCGTCGGGGCCGCCGCGGTGGCCGCGGCCGTGGCGGCAGGGATCGTCGCGAAGAGGGCCGCGCTGAAGGCCGCGAGGAGGGCCGCGAGGGCCTGGCCGCAGCCGACCGCAGCGAGCCGCTCAATCGCGGCCCGCGCGACGAGCGCGATGAATTCCCCGACCGGGACGATTCATTCGATCGCGCCAGCGACGACCTGATCGCCGAGCCCGTGCGGTCCGCCGAAGCGTCTGACCGCGAGCAGGCAGGAGACCGCGACGAAGCGGGGCGGCCGCGCCGTCGCCGTCGCCGTGGACGCCGTGGCGGTCGCGGCCGCGGATCGCGTGAGGGCCAGCCGAGCGACGCAGTCGATCCGTCCGCGGCACCGGCCGATCGGCTGGCAGACATCCGCGACGAACCCCGCCGCTCGGCTGACGGCGACGACGGCGGCGATGACGAGCCATTGCCTGCCGGCTATGGCGTGCGGCCCGCCGCCTCGCGGCCCGCAGAGCCCCGCAGCGGCCAGGGACAAGGAAGCGAATCCCGTGGCCGGCGCCGACGCGGCCGGCGCGGTGGCAGTGGCTCTGGCGACGGATCGCGCGAAGGCTCACGGCCTGCAACCGGCGAATCGGGCGGCGAGTCGTCGCGGCGGCGCGGACGGCGCAGCCAGCGACGTCGCTCCGGCGACGAACGCTCGAGCTCGAGTTCGAGTCTCTCTCGCGGGCGACGGGATGATTTCGTGCCCGTGTCGCGTGGCTACGACGAAGACGACGAGGGCCTCGAGTTCCTCGGCGTCGAAGAGGCCAGCCGCGAGGCCGGCCCGCGTCGCGAGCCGCGCCGCGGCGATGAAGACGACGTGCTCGCCGAGAGCGGCCTCAGCTCCGTGCTCGACGTGCCGAGTTGGGTGGAAGCGATCGGCATCGTGATCGCCTCGAACCTCGACGCCCGCAGCCGCCCGAAGTCGGACCGCTCCGAAGAAGACCGCAGCCGCCGCCGGTAACGTAGGACAGGCCTCTGTGCCTGTCCTACTTCAACGATATCGTGCGGGCGAGCGGCTTGAGAATCTGCTCGACGACACACGTATCGACCACCTCGCGGGCGATCTGGGCCAGCCGGTCGATCGCCTCGACATACGTGGTCTGCGGATCGAGGCTGCCGTATTGTCGGGCCGTCACATAGACGCTCAACTGCTCCTCCGCGAAATCGCCCGTCCGCACCTGGAAGGCATTGGTGCGGGTCTCAGTGCTGACGCGCACCTGCACCCGGCAATCCTCGTCGAGCGACACCGTCAGCGACGGCTCGTAGTTGATGACCCGCCCCCCGGGCAATTCCGTGACGCGATCGAGCGCCGAGCCCACGCCGAGGGCCTCCGCCAGGAGCGCGTTGTGGTTGCCACGATAGGCGAAATCGAAGCCGAAAAGCAGGTCGAGCGCCTCGCAATCGAGCGGGCTAATCGACAGCAGCGCCGGAGCCAGATCGAGCACCAGCCGATGCTGATCGAGGGCGGCCTCCAGCGAAGGCGGATTGACCTGTCCGGAGCAGAGCCGCTTGGACTCGACCGCCGCCCAGCGGTAGCGCCCCTGATCCTTGTCTTCCTCGAGCACGAAATCCCGCTTGTCGCGGCAGTAAAACTTCCGCATCGACGGATACTTCTTCTGCACGCACTCGAAGAAGTGGAGGATTGTCTCGCGCTGGCCGGGGAGATCCATCTCCGTGGCCAGATTCATGTTGATGTAGAAATCGTCGGCGAAAGACGCATAGGGCGTCATGCACGGGCACTCCGAGGGGGCTACACGCGAGAGCTTCGAGTATAGGCGGCATTTTTCCGGGGTGTCAAAGAGACCGCCGTTTCGTCGCCCACCAGACTGAGGGGTGCTCTGAAAAGCCTTGCCGCCTCTGGAAACAATCGCGACCCGGCGACATACTGAGATCACGTAGGTGAGCCTGCTCCGCCGACCTCAACGACCGGCTCTCTCGAAACGAGCCCCTACTCCATGCCTTCCTCGACGGACATCTCCGGCATCCCGGACGACCGCATCTCGGTGCAGAAGCGCAGCGACGGCTCGATCGTCGTTCGGATCCAGTCGGCGGGCGACGATCACAACCGCCTGCCCGACGCCGTCTTCTCGTTCCGCTGTGGCGATCCGCAATACGACTACTGGCTGCGGCGACTGCAGAAGCAGGCCTGACGACCTCCTGTCACTCGCGGGAACTTGCGATCAGCGAGATGAACTCGCGATTGCTCTTGAATTTCGCGAGCTGCTTCGTGAGTTGCTCCATCGCATCGACGTGATGCATGCTCGAGAGCGTCCGCCGCAGCATGTTGCAGGCATGCAACGTGTCGGGATCGAGCAGCTTCTCCTCGCGGCGGGTGCCAGACTGCGAGATGTCGATCGCCGGCCAGACGCGGCGGTCGGCGAGCTTCCGATCGAGCACGAGTTCCATGTTGCCGGTGCCCTTGAACTCCTGAAAAATCAGCTCGTCCATGCGACTGCCGGTATCGATCAGGGCCGTGGCCACGATTGTCAGCGACCCGCCCTCCTCGAAGACCCGCGCCGTGGCGAAGAGCTTCTTTGGGATGTCGAGCGCCTTGATGTCGACGCCGCCCGACATCGTCCGGCCGGTGTTGCCCACCCACTTATTGAAGGCCCGTGCCATGCGGGTGATCGAGTCCATCAGCAGGAAGACGTCCTTGCCCGTTTCGGCCATCCGCTTGCAACGCTCGATCACGAGCTGCGAGAGCCGCACGTGGCTTTCGACGTCGCAATCGAGGCTGCTGGCGAGCACCTCGCCCTTGACCGTCCGCCGCATGTCGGTGACTTCCTCCGGCCGCTCGTCGATGAGGAGCATCACGAGCGAGAGTTCCGGGTGGTTGGTCGAGATCGCCTGTGAGACCTGCTGCAGGAGCACCGTCTTGCCGGTGCGCGGCGGAGCCACGATGAGCGCCCGCTGCCCCTTGCCAAGCGGCGTGAGCAGATCCATGACGCGGGTCGTGAGCGGCTGCTGCCCCGTCTCCAGCCGCAGCCAGGTCTCGGGATTGATCGGCGTGAGCTGGTCGAACGACTTGACGTTGGTGTAGTCGTCGGGATTCATCCCTTCGACTTCCTGGATCTCCTTCACCCGCGGCCCCTGCTGCCGACGGCCGGGCAGCACGAGCCCCTTGATGGAGACGCCTTCGCGGAGCTTGTAGCGCTCGATCATCGTGCCGGGCACGAAGGGATCGGTGCGCTCGCGGACGTAGTTGGTTTCCGGGCTGCGAAGGAAGCCATAGCCGTTGGGGTGCATCTCGAGCACGCCCTGGCATGGCTCGAGCGGAATCGGCTCTCCGTTTTCGGTAACTTCGGGCTCCATCTCAGGCGGACGCATGCCTTCGCTGTCCATGCCCACCGCACCGGCGCCGGCCATTGTGGGCCCGCCGCCACCGCCACGGCGAAACCGCCGACGACGGCCACCGTAGCCACCCTGCCCCTGGCCCTGCCCCTGCCCGCCGGCAAAACCGCCGCCCTGGCCTTGGCCCGGGCCCTGACCGCCGAACCCCCCTCGCCCCCTCGAACGCCTCCGCTTCGACATGGATCAACACACTCTCACAAAAGGAATCCGTCCCTCGCATCCACCCACGGTGGACGAGCGGGGAACGAAAGCCGGCATGGGCCGGAATGAACCGTGACCGAGGCTCCCGAAACCGATTTCGGTGAAACTCAGAAGACCTGCATCCAGGTGGCCTTCGACCTCTCCCTCCAAGGGAGACATCGCGTACGCCTGAAAAACCGAGGCGACGGCGGCCGTGAAAAACCTTCTGAGGGAGCCGAGGCTCAACCTGCGGCCCCACGTCGGGGCCGCCTCTCCAAAGGACCTAGAAAGTATCCGGCAGCGGCGCGGGGATGTCAAGCGGCGCAAAAACAAGGGGGGCAGCGACAACCTGGGCAGGCGAGGGGAAATGGGGCGCCGCCTGATCCACAAGGGGGTGCTTTGTCGGCAACTTTCAGGCGATTCCTGCAACCGTTTCGACCGATACATCTTTCGGATGTCCGCCTGCGGGACGGGGCCAGACGTCGATGTTTCGAGAGGGATGTTGCCATGTTTTTCACGCTGCATGATCACAACCAACCGGCCCGCCGGCCACTGCTGATCGCCGGGGCGCCCGTATGCCTGGCCCTCTGTGTGGGGCTTGGATCGTTGCCCGCTCTGGCCTCTGCAGCAGAGTCTGGCGGTGCCATCCAGACGGCGACCAGCGTGCCCTGGCACCGCGACATCGCGCAGGCGCAGGCTGCGTCGCTCATGAGCAAGCGGCCGGTCCTGATCATCTTCACGGCATCCTGGAGCGAAGCGAGCAAGGCCGTCCAGCGCACGACGCTCGCCGCCCCGGAGGCTGCCGCCCTGATCACCGCCTGCTACGAACCGGTCAACGTCGATGTCGATGCCGACCCGGTGCTCACGCGGAGCCTCGGCGTATCCAACATTCCGGCGGCCTGCGTCGTCGACGCCGACGGAAAATTGATCACCCGGTTCGAGTGCCCCGCTGAGCCCGCCGCATTCGTGGCCGCGGCGGCCCGCGCGATGCAGGAGGCAACCCAGGCCCGCCCCGTCGAGACCGCCCTGGCCGCGATGCCCCGCGAGCAATCCGACTTCAGCCGGAGCGCCGCGGCAGTCGGGCCGACCGCCAGCGTGGCTCCCACGCCGGCCGGCATCGCACAACCGCCCGTCGCGCCGGCACCGACGGCCTTCGCGACCGCGGAATCCGACACGACCGTTGCCGCAGAGCCGTCGCTGCCTCCGGCCCCGCCGGCATGGCAGGCGGAACCGGCCAAGCCCTCGGCATACGACACGGCCGCGGCGCCGGCCGGCGATGCCCAGCGCAAACTGCTCGATCCCGCCCCATCCACCGGCGCAGCGCCGTGGCTCAATGGCGCGGCGCCGCAGACGGCCTCCGCTACGGCCGCTCCGCAGGCCGCGGCCCCGCCCGCGACCACCTCGAGCGCCACCGCTGCCCAGCCGAAGCCGGATAAGAAGTCGGCCACCGACTCGTTCTTCGCGGCACTGAAGAAACCGTTCACGATGTTCTCGAAGCCGAAAGACGCCACCGATCCGAAGGCGACCGCGGCAACCGGAAAGCCGGAGGGCGTTGTCGCCGCCACCACGCCCGATCCCTATGGCTCGATGCCGCTGGGTCTCGAAGGGTATTGCGCGGTCAGCCTTGCCGAGAAAGGCCAGTGGATCGAGGGGCGAGCCCAGTGGGGCGCGCGGCATCGCGGCCGCACCTATCTCTTTGCCGGCCCTGAGCAGCAGCAGGCCTTCCTCACCAATCCCGATCGCTATGCCCCGGCCCTGTCCGGCGACGATCCGGTGCTCGCCTGCGACACGGGCAAGCAGATCGCCGGCCAGCGGCGGTATGGCGTGACCTACCAGGCGCGCACCTACCTCTTCTCTTCGCCCGAAACCCGCACCGCCTTCGCCGCCAACCCGCAGCGCTACACGACGCGAGTCAAACTCGCCGAAGCCGTGCCGCCGACGGGCACGATCGTCAAGTAGCCCAGCGCTTCGATCGCTCGACGCCGTCGTGCCAGCGGTCGAGCAGGCGACGGCGGGCGGCCGCCGGCATCGTCGGCTCGAACACCCGTTCCACGCGACGGGCGCCTTCGATGGCGGAGGCATCCGAGAAAAAGCCCGCCTCGATGCCAGCCAGGAGCGCCGCACCGAGCGCCGTCGTCTCGAGCACCGCGGGCCGCTCCACCGGCAGGCTGAGCACGTCGGCCTGCAGCTGCATGAGCAGGTCGTTTGCGGTCGCGCCGCCGTCCACCCGCAGCCGCGCGAGCGGCACGCCGGCATCCCGCTCCATCGCCGCGACCACGTCGGCCACCGACAGGGCGATCGATTCGAGCGCCGCGCGGGCGATGTGGCCGCGGTTGGTCGCCCGCGAAATGCCCACGATCAGCCCGCGTGCGAACGGGTCCCAGTGGGGCGAGCCGAGCCCGGTGAGCGCGGGCACGAGCACCAGGCCGCCATTGTCGGCAACGCTTCGAGCGAGCGGCTCGACGTCGGCGGCCTTCTCGATGATGCCCAGGCCGTCGCGCAGCCAGCCGACGATCGCACCGGCCACGAACACCGAGCCCTCGAGCAGATACGTGGCAGGCGCCTGGGCGCCGACGGCGCAGCCGAGCGTCGTGAGCAGGCCGGACTGACCGGTCACCCGCTGGCCGCCGGTCGAGAAGAGCAGGAAGGCGCCGGTGCCGTAGGTGTTTTTCGCGCTGCCGGCGGTCGTGCAGCCGTGGGCAAAACCGCTCGCCTGCTGGTCGCCCGCGGAGCCCGTGATCGGGATCGCCGCGCCGAAAAGCGATGGACCCGTTTCGCCATACGGGCCGCTCGACGGCCGCACCTCCGGCAGGATCGCCCGCGGGATCTCGAAGAGCCGGCAGAGCTCGTCGCTCCAGGCGAGCCGGTCGATGTCGAAGAGCAGCGTACGGCTGGCATTCGTGACGTCGGTCGCATGCACGCGGCCGCCGGTGAGCCGCCAGATGAGAAACGTATCGACCGTGCCAAAGAGAATCTCCCCCGCTTCGCAGCGGCTGCGAAGGCCGGGAATCGTCTCCAAGAGGTGCATGACCTTCGTGGCCGAGAAATAGGGATCGAGCCGGAGGCCGGTCCGACGACGGACATCCTCTTCGAGCCCGCGCTCCGCGAGCCGCCGGCAGATCGGCGTTGAGACGCGGCTCTGCCAGACGATCGCGGGCGCCACGGCTCTCCCGGTGGCCCGATCCCAGAGGATCGTCGTCTCGCGCTGGTTCGTGATGCCGATCGCCGCCACGTCCGCCGCCGACAGCCCAGCCTGCTCGAGCGCCCGGCGGGCGCAGGAGAGCTGCGTGCGCCAGATGTCTTCGGGATCGTGCTCGACGATCCCCATGTCGCCGGCATCGTCGTCGCCGGCGCCGCTGCCTCCCGTGCGCACATGCTGCGGAAACTCTTCCTGCGCGACGGCCAGCGGCATGCCACGGCGGTCGAAGAGGATCGCGCGGCTCGATGTCGTGCCCTGGTCGAGCGCGAGTACGGCGGTCTTGGTGGTCGGGCCCGTCGTCATGCCTGTGTCTCCTTGTTGGGTGCAACGATCTTTCCATACCGCTCGCGCAGCCCTGCCACGCACTGCTCCACCGCGGCGGAAACCGCATCGCGGCCCAAGAGCCCCTCCTCCACGAGCGCATCGGCCGCCTGCTCGATCGCGCGGCGCGAAAGCTGCGGTTCGAACGACAGCATGAGTCGCCGTTCGACGAGATCCTCGAGCGCGGTGGCCCATTCCTCGCGGATGCAAAACCGGGCCGCGGCCACCGGCAGGTCGCTGCCGTCGAAGGTCTCCGCTGCAGCCGCTTGGCGGGAGTGGATCGCGGCGCAGACATCCACACCGCGGCTGCCGAAAAGATCCACCGCGCGACTCGCCGCGCGGCGGGCTCGGTCGCTCGACATCCCGGCGGCTTGGGCATGGGCCGCCGCCGCGTCTACCGCGCGGAAGTGATCGGCGTCGCTGACGTTTCCCGGTAGCGGCCGATCCCGCGACGTGCCGCGGACGGGAATGCGAAGCGTCGAAAGAATCTCGCGAGCGGCCGACTCGGCGAGGCTGCGGCATGTCGTGAGCTTGCCGCCGACGATCGACCAGCATGGCACGGGCGCCTCCGGCTGGCGGACGAGCATGTGCCGCCGCGTGATCGATGCCGGAGCGCCAGTTCCTGGACCAACGCCTGGCAGCGGCCGCACGCCGCAGTAATGCTGCACGACCGCAGCCCGATCGGGAGCGGTCGCCGGAAAGAGCCGCGCCACGGCGGCGAGCAGGTAGGCGATCTCGCCTTCGTCGGCCCGGGCAACCGCCGGATCGCCGGCAAACGGGATATCGGTCGTGCCCACCAGCACGAGCCGCGGGCCGAAGGGCAAGACGAACACCGGCCGGCCGTCGGCCGCTTCCGCATAGACGCCGCGACGCCCGAGCGCCGACCGCAGCCGCCTTGTGGCGAGCATGATGTGGCTTCCCTTCGTGCCGCCGATGAGCCGCCGCGGGGGCTCGGGCAGAAGCCCCGCGAGCGTGCGATCGACCCAGGCGCCGGTCGCATTGACGATTGCCGCGGGCTCGATCATGCGCAACGCACCGCCCGCGTGCTGCGAGTGCCCGGGCTCGATCGACAGCCGGCCCTTCGCGTCAAGCCGCGCAGCATGCCGCGTGAAGAGTGAAAACTCGGCCCCCGTCTCCGCGGCGATCCGCCGCGCATCGACGAAGAGTTCCGCCGTGAACCGCTCGGGGAAGAGCATCTGGGCATCCACATAGATGGCGGCGAGTGGAAATCGCCCGGCGTCGACCTGCGGCAGCCCCTCGCCGCCGGCCCGCGCCATGCGATGCCACGGCCACGGCGAGCCCATCGACAGCAGATCGTAGAGCGCGAGCCCCATGCCGACGGTCCAGCTGCCGCGGCGCGCGTGCCAGCGGCGGGCGAGCGACTCGAGCCCGCAGATCCGCGCGGCCGCGGCGCGGAGCCCGCCGAACCGCGACTCCACCGGTAGGTAGAATTCGAGCGGCTTCACCAGATGCGCCGCGAGCCGCACGAGCCGATTGCGTTCGGCGAGGCTCTCGCGCACGAGTCCGATCTCGCCATACTCGAGGTATCGCAGACCGCCGTGCACGAGCCGCGTGGACCAGGCGGTGGCCCCGCAGGCGATGTCTTCCGCCTCGACGACGACGACCGACACGCCCGAGAGCAGCAATTCGCGGGCCAGCGCCGCGCCGTTGATGCCGCCGCCGAGCACGACGACCGTCGGGCGATCCGTCGCGGCGATGGTTTGAGTGCGTCCGCCCACCGACCGCATCTCCACAGAGGTCACCGGGACCGATGCCTTCGATCTCGGTCTTTCCACGACGGCAACTATACTGGATGCCATCGCCATGCTCGGCCCGCCGGAATCCATGAACGCCATGCTGCGACCGCGGACTCTTCTCATCGCAGCCACCGCGATCGTCGCAGCGGTCTGGATGGCCCCTGCTCCTGCGGCCCGCACGATCGATGCCGATTGGACCGGCGTGCCGCTCCGCGAGGTCGCCGCGCGGCTCACGACACTCGGCGGCGTGGCGATCGTCGTCGACCGGCGGCTTGATCCGTCTATGGCCATCACGCTGGCCGTCTCCGCCGAGCGGCTCGACGAGGTTCTGGCAGCGGTCGCCACCCAGGCAGACGCGGAAGTAGCCTTGCTCGACGGGCATGCCCGCATTGCACCGGCGGATGCCGCAGCCCGGGCCCGAGCCGGTGAAGCGGCCCGCGAGCAGGAAATCCGCCGGCTCGAGCCGAGGCTTCAGCGGCTCGCACAGGGGCGGCGGGCATGGTCATGGCCCGAGGGCGCGCAGCCTCGCGCACTTCTCGCCGCGGCCGCCGCCGAGGCGGGCATCGCGCTCGAGGGGCTTGGCACGGTGCCGCACGACCATTTTCCCTCCGCCGACATGCCGCCGCTCCCGCTCGCGGAGCGGCTCGATCTGGTCCTCGCGCACTTCGATCACCGCGTCGAATGGAAAAAGAGGGCTGCCTTCGCCGGGCAGCAGCCGGTGTTTCGGATCGTGCCCATCGCCGCGACAGCCTCCGCGGCGCCCCGCACAGCGCCCTGGAGCCCGCGTGCCACGCAGGCGCAGCCCCCCCCCGACGTCGCCCACACCTATTCGCTCAGGGTGGCCGCGCCGCTCGACGACCTGCTGGCGACGCTCGCGAAGCGATTCGCGCTCACGCTGGAGCTCGACCGCGCGGCGCTCGAGCAGCGCGGAATCGCACCCCGGGAAATCGTCCGCCTCGACGTGAAGGATGCGTCGCGCGAGGCGCTGCTCGACGCGGTGCTCGATCCGCTCGGGCTCGGCTGGCGGATCGAGGGGAAGATGCTCCGCGTGGGCACCAGCGCCGCTATCTCACCCTGAGCATCCGTTCGGCGGCCGCGCGGTTTTGGAGTGAAGGGGCGTGGTCCGGCTTGATCCGCAGCGCTGCCGTGTATGACTCGACGGCCTCGGCATGCTTCCCCTGCCGCGACTGCGCTACGCCGCGATTGAACCAGGCCCGCACGTCGCGCGGGTCGTGGCGGATCGCGAGATCGAAATCAAACTCCGCCTTCCGCGGCTCGTCCGTCGAGAGGTAGGCGAGGCCGCGGTTGAGATAGGCGATCATGAACGAGCGGTCGCGGCGGATCGCCGATGCATAGGCATTGATCGCCTCGAGCGGCCGCCTGAGCTCGATCAATGTGAGCCCGCGCCAGAGCTCGGGCCGCGGATCGTCATAGGCGATGCCTGCAGCATCCTCGAAGTCTTCGAGAGCGACGCCATAGAGCCCCTGGTGGAACCAGGCGATCCCGCGCCGTAGATACAGCTCCGGGTTTTCCGGATCGATGGCCAAGCCCTTCGAGAGCGCCTCGACCGAGCCCTCGAAGTCGCCAAGCCGCCGACAGACCACGCCGAGCGCGAGGTGGGCGACGACGAGTTGCGGATCGGCCGCCACCGCGCGGCGCAGTGTGTCGCGCTCCGCCTCGAGCTTACCTTCCTTGCCAAGCTGCTCAGCTTCGGCGAGCAGCTTGTCGGCGGGCGAAATGTCGCCCTCCTCCGCCGCTTCCTCCTCCGCTTCCGGAAAGGGCGTCAGCCCGCGGATCGAGGGCTGGGCTGGCCGCGCAGACTGCTGCCGCGGCGTGGCCGCCGACGGCCGACGCTCTGCGGGCTCGCCCGGCAGCGTCCGCTCCGGAAACGGCATCGGCAGTTGCACCCTCGGTTCGGCGGCGGGAGGCCGCGGCAAAACCGGAGGCGGCGCGGGGGCGGCTGCCTTCCCGGAGCCGAAGGGGTTGAGCTCATCGGCAAACGGATCGTCTTCCGGGATGCCGGGCGTCTGCGAATCCTGCGCGCTGGCCAGACGTGGCGGAAGCCCCGCGGTCGAAAGCAGCGCGGCGGCCACGATCGCCGCGGCGGCGCAGCCGCAGAGGGGGGTGCGATTGCCGGCGGCTGTGGTGCGAGACGATCTGAACATCATCTTCTTCTTCGGCTCGGCGACGGTCTGATCAACTGCCCCGTCGCTACACCTGCTGCGACCCCAACAATCCTCCCAACCGTTCCTCGATCCCCGCGCTGATCCGACCCGCGAAGAGCTGGGCCATGCCCGGCAGCTGAAGCGTCACGAGCAGCTCGTTGAGGAGCACCTCGACGCTGCCATCGAACTGCATCCCCATCACGGCCAGCTGGATCGCCATGCGGTCTTCGGTCTCCCACCGCGCCTCGATCGGCCCGACCGTGTCGGCAAATTCCGTCCGCGCCCGCACGAGCGCATCGTCGAGCCGGCGGCGGACCTCTTCCTGGCTCAGGCCATGAGCCACGCGGACCTCGAGCGATTTCACGGCGGCGATTCTCCTTGCGATGCGGCGGCCAGGGCGTCGCGCACGAGACGGCGCTCGACCAGACCGGTTCGGCCATTTGAGCATACTGCCGAGCGGAGTGCGACCACGTCGGGGCCGAGCGACTGCACCGCTGGAATCTCGGCGATCGTCACCCTGCCCGCGAGCGCCACCGCGAGGCCATGGCTGCGGGCGCGGCCCACCCAGCCGGCGATCTCCGCCGACGGCGCGGTTCCCAGCAAGCCGGCGGCATCCTTGTCGAACGTGTCGATCAGGAGAATGCCGTAGCCGAGCGACCGCGCCGCTTCGATCACCTCCAGCGGCGGCGGCGCGGCGGCCCGCTGCCAATCGGCATAGGCCACGGCCACTTGCGCGATCTCCGCCGGCACCCGGCCGCGAACGGCGGCAAGCCACTCGCGCCACGGCCTCTCCGCCATCCCGGCGAGCCCGACCTTGAAGGCCGCCGGCAACGCGGCGTCGCCCACGACCATCGCGATCGCAGCGACCGCGCCGTCGATCCGCGCCGCGATTCCCTCGATGCCGTCGTTCAATTCACCGCAGGCGATCGTCCACGGCCTCTGGCGGCCAACCTCCCGCGCGATCTCGCCGATCACGCCCGGGCTCGCGGCGCCGAGCGGGCCCGCGAGCGGCTCCTTCACGTCGATGATCGCGGCGCCGCCCGCGAGCGCCTCGGTCGCCTCCGCTCTGCTGCGCACGCTCACGAGCAGGCCGCGCCAGTTCATCGTCCGTGTTCCGCCGTCGGCGGGCTGCCTGCCACCGCCCGCTTCGCATCGACGAGCCTCGCGCTCAGCCGACGGGCTAGTTCGACGGAAAGGGGCTCGCACCACCGGCCGTCGAACACGATCGCCCCGTCCTGCCAGGTGCCCCAGGGCGCAAACGTCGGCCGGGCCTGCCAGTCCTCGGCCCGCTCAGCCACCCGCATCACGAGCGTGCCGACGCGATGGGTCGGCTGGTCGTCGGCGACGGCTTCGGCGGGCTCGAGCCGCTGAGAACCCATGAAGAAGCATTCGATCACCTCGAGCGGCACGGCATGGGCGGCTCCCGGCGCGAGCCGCACCTCGAGGACGTTGTCTGATTTCGAATCGACGCGATGGACCAACCGCGGTCGCATGGCGGCCGCGGCCAGCGCAGCCACGAAGCCGGCGGCCACGAGCCAATAGGCGGAGACGAACCACTTTCCCGGCGCCTGCGCGCCGGCGAGGAAGACCGCGGCCGTGAGCCCTGCGCCGACGAGCGCCGCGACCGCCGCCAGCCCGAGCACGGGCCGCACGTTGCCGCGCAACCAGACATCGGCGACCGGGAGCGACGACGCTGTGGCAGGACTGGGCATCATGCTTTTATTGACGGGCAGCAAGGCTTACGATCTTCACACGATTCGCAATCGGATTCCCACGAGCAGGATGTTCACGCCATGCACGACTCTCACAGCGCTCCGGCCGGCGACTCAACCCGCCTCACGCTCATCGCTCTCGCCGCGCTGCTTGCCGCCTATGCGGCCGCGGCGGTCGCCGGCTGGCCCCAACATGGTCGTGATTTGATCGTGCAGGCACAAGCGGCCCACGAAAAGGCGCATGCCGACGCCGGCCATCCCGCCACCGAGCACGCCCATGTCGAAGACGAGCACGCGCATGCCGGCGCGGCGCCTCCGCCGCTCACCGTGCTCCCGTTCGTGCTCCTGCTGGCCGGGGTCGCGATCCTGCCGCTCACGCCGCGGCTCTCGCATTGGTGGGAGCACAACTCGAGCAAGCTGCTCGTGGGCTCGCTGCTCGCACTGGTCACGCTCTCCTACTACACGCTCTTCCACCGCCACCCGGTCGATCTCCATTTTCCGGCACACGCCACCGTTTCGCCGGCGGCGTCAGGGCCGAACTGGGGAGTGGCCGGCGCCGTGCTCGCCAACGCGATGCTCTCGGAATACGTACCCTTCATCGCCCTGCTCTTCGCGCTCTACGTGATCACCGGCGGCGTGCGGATCGAGGGAGATCTCGTGGCCACGCCCAACGTCAACACGGCCTTCCTCGGCATCGGGGCGTTGGCGGCAAGCTTCATCGGCACGACGGGCGCCGCGATGCTCCTCATCCGACCGCTGCTCGAAACCAATAAGGAGCGGCGGCTCGTGGCGCACACCGTGGTCTTCTTCATCTTCCTGGTCTGCAACTGCGGCGGCTGCCTGCTGCCGATCGGCGACCCGCCGCTCTTTCTCGGCTATCTCCAGGGTGTTGATTTCCTTTGGACGATGTCGCTCTGGAAGGAGTGGCTCTTCACCAACGGGGTGATCCTCGCGATCTACTGGGCCTGGGACACGTTTTTCGCGCACCCGAAGGAACGGCTCAGCGACATCGCCCGCGACGAGCGGCAGACCTCGCGGCTCCGCATCAGCGGCCTCTGGCCCAATGCCCTGCTGATGGCAGGCGTGATCGCGGCGGTCGGCCTGCTCGACCCGGCGAAGGCAGTGCCCGGAACCGACTGGCACCCGTGGGTCTTCCTCCGCGAGGCGGTGCTGGCGGCGCTCGTCGCCGCATCGCTCTTCTTCGGCTCGCGGGCGATCCGCGAGAAAAACGGCTTCACGTACGGGGCGATCCTCGAGGTGGCCGCGCTTTTCCTGGGTATCTTCATCTGCATGCAGCCGGCGCTCGCGCTGTTGCACGAGCACGGCGCGAGCCTCGGCATCCAGTCGCCGCAGGCCTTCTTCTGGGCCACGGGCTCGCTCTCGGCCGTGCTCGACAACGCGCCGACCTATCTCGTCTTCTTCAAGACCGCTCAGACGCTGGCCACCGACGGGACCACGATGGCGGGCGTGGACGTGGGCCGACTGACCGGCGTGAGCCTCGGCGCCGTATTCTTGGGAGCGATGACCTACATCGGCAATGGCCCGAACTTCATGGTGAAGGCGATTGCGGAGCAGTCGGGCGTGAGGATGCCGAGCTTCTTCGGCTACGTGCTCTACAGCCTCAGTGTGCTCCTGCCCGTGTTCGCCATCATGGCGCTCCTGTTCCTGTAGGCTGGTTCCGGTAGGCTTCTGAAGTCGGTTGCTCTTTTTCTCCTCCCCCCAAGCGAGCCCCGCGTGTCACGTCCGCGAACTTCCCCCGGCTCCTTCGACCACGTCACCACCGACTCGCAGCTCGCGGATCTGGTGAAGCGGCTCGCCGACCATCCCCACGTGGCTTTCGACACGGAATTCGTCTCCGAGCACACCTACCGCAGCCAGCTCTGCCTGATCCAGGTAGCCGCCCCCGACACGCTCGCCGTGATCGACACGCTGAAGGTCCGCGAACTGGAGCCCTTCTGGCGTCTCTTGACGGAGCCCGGACGCATCACGGTCGTCCACGCCGGCCGCGAGGAGATGGGCTTCATCCTCCACGCGATTCAAGCCCGGCCATCGTCGCTCTTCGACGTGCAGGTGGCGGCCGGACTCGTCGATCACGACTATCCTTCCGGCTATGCGTCGATCGTCCGCCGATTTCTCCACATCCAGACCAACAAGGGCGAAACCCGCACCGACTGGCGGCAGCGGCCCCTCTCCCCCGCCCAGATGGAATACGCCATCGACGACGTGCGGCACCTCGAGGAGCTCTGGCAGAAACTCCAGGGGAAACTCGAATCGCTCGGCCGCACCGCCTGGATGCAGGAAGAGATGGCGATGTGGCAGGACGACGTGGAGGAATCGTTCGTGCGGAAGCGCTGGCGCCGGATCTCGGGCCTGAGCGGGCTGCCCCGTCGTGAGCTCGCGATCGCCCGCGAGCTCTGGCACTGGCGCGACTCCGTCGCTGAATCTCGCGACATGCCGCCGAAGCGCGTGCTCCGCGACGATCTGCTCATCGAGCTCTGCAAGCGAAAGAGCGCGGACCCCCGACAGATCTCCGCGATCCGCGGCATGCAGCGGTCGGATCTCAAGCACATCATGAACGGGATTTCAGAGGCGATCGAACGGGGCCTCGCGTTGCCCGAGGAAGAGCTCCCCGGCGGCGAACGCCACCGCGCCCCGCCGCCGCAGCTGACGGTGCTCGGGCAATTTTTGGCGACCGCCATCGCCGGCGTCTGCCGCAAGGAACAGATCGCACCGGCGCTCGTGGGCACCGCCTCCGACATGCGCGACCTGCTGGCCTTCAAGCTCGGCTACCACGACGAGGAACGTCAGCCGCTGCTCGCATCCGGCTGGCGGGCGCAGATGGTCGGGCCGCTCGTGGACGACCTGCTCTCCGGCAAGGCCGCCCTCCGCATCGGCGACGTGCGCGCCCACGACCCGCTCGTGATCGAGCGGCTGTAAACACGGAAAGTCTTGGCATCCTGCCAAACTTTCCTTGGCCGGCATCCGCCGGCTGGTGCTCACCCGGCCGGTTTGCTTCCCGGAAATCCACGGCATCCTGCCGTGATTTCCTTGGCGAGCTCCGCTCGCTGGTGCTTACCCGGCCCTCCGGGCCTGGCGCCTCAAGGAGAACGCTTGCTGCGCCGTGCGTCCTCCGTAGGACAGGCCTCCGTGCCTGTCTCATCGCGGAAGACAGGCAGAAACGCCTGTCCGCTGTGCCGGCGTCGCGGTGCAATCCGTATACTGCTCCTCCCCCGCCGGAGGAAGGAGCCTTGGCCACCGCATCGACACCCGCCGCCCGCTGCACGCTGCATCGGCTCGACGCCGCGCGGGGCGTCTTGCCGGCGGCCGCCGCATGGCTGCTCGAGCATGCCCGCGATCCCGCGGGGGGCGATGCCGCGGCCGATCTCTCGAACGTGATGGTCGTCGTGCCGGGCCGACGGGCCGGGCATCGCCTGCTCGAAATTCTGCTCGACCTCGCGGCATCGCGGTCGCTCGATCTCGTGCCGCCGCAGACGGTCACGCTCGGCAAACTCCCCGAGCTTCTTTATGCGCCTGCCCGGCCGCTCGCCGACGACGCCGTCGAAACGCTCGCCTGGGTCGCCGCGATCGCCGGCGCGAGCGATGCCGACCGGGAACGGATCGCCCCCGGCATCGGCGTCGCGCAGGGCCGGCTCGTCGAGGTGGCGCGGTCGCTCGTGGCCGCACATCGCGAACTGGCGTCGATCGGCCTCGGCTTCCATGAATTCGCCAAACAGGCCGACCACGTCCTGCCGGGATTCGGCGACCATGCGCGGTGGGATGCCCTCGCCCGCATCGAGCGGGATTACCTCGACCGGATCGACGCCGCCGGCCGCTGGGATCGCCAGACCGCCCGCCGCGAAGCCATCAAGCGGCACGAGGTCCGCTGCGACAAACGAATCGTCCTCCTGGCCACGGTCGACATCGACCCGCTGCAGCGGCAGATGCTGGCCGCGACCGCCACAACGATCGACGCGCTCGTCGCGACGCCCCCCGACATGACCGCGGAGGAGTTTTCACATTGCTTCGACGCCTTCGGTTGCATCGTGCCCGACGCCTGGACGACCCGCGCGATACCCCTGCCGCTCGCCTCGATCCGGCTCGTGGGCGACACCGACGCGCAGGCCGACGCGATCGTGGATTGGCTGCGAAGCCTCGGCGGCCGCTTCGCCGCCGACGAAATCACGATCGCGGTGCCCGACGACAAGGTCGCGCCCGCGATCGAGCAGAAACTCGCTGCCGCCGGCGCGACAGGCCGCTACGGCACCGGCCGCACCGTGAGGCGTTCGACTCCCTGGCAGATGCTCTCGGCCGTCTTCGACTGGCTGGCCCGCGGCGACTTCGCGACGCTCGCCGCGCTCGTACGAGCGCCGGCCGTCGTCGATTTGATCAAACGACAGACCGGCATCGCGCTGCCGGCGGCGCTCGCCGACGATGTCGCCGCCCGCCATCTACCGCTTGCGATCGACCGCGAGCACCTGGCCAAGGCCGCCGAGCGACCGGAGCACCAGGAATCGAATGCGCGGTTCCTGGCCTTGATGAATTGCATCGATGTCTGGCTCGCGGCGGTCCGCCAAGCGTCCGCCGCAGTCGATCGCCCGCCGACCACGAAGAAATCCAAAGCAAAGTCCAAGCCAGCGCCCCAGGGCTGCTCGCTCGCCGCCACGTGGACCGACGCGGTGCGGCAGGCCGTGGCGGTAGCGCTTGAAGGCGTGTCGATCGACCGCGATGCCCCCGACAACCGCGTCGTCGCCCGTGCGCTTGGGTCGCTTGGCGAATTGCTCTCGTCGCTCGCCACGATTCCCGATCCGCTCGTGGCGGCCGCCGGCTCCGATGGTCTCGCGCGGCTCCTGCTCGCGAACTGGTCGGCGGAACTGGTGCCACCCCTGCCGATCGCCAACGCGATCGACATCGTCGGCTGGCTCGAGGTGCCGCTCGACGATGCCGCGGCGGTCGTGATCACGTCGGCCGTCGAGGGCTGCCTGCCCTCCGGGCACATCCGCGATCCGCTCCTCCCGGAAACGCTGCGCACGCCGCTGGCGCTCGAGGATGCCTCGCGGATCGCGGCCCGCGATGCCTGGATTCTCTCGCTTGCGGCCTGCTGCCGCCGCGACCTGCTCGTGCTCGTGCCGCGCCGTGGCGCCGATGGATCGCCGACGGTTCCGAGCCGGCTTCTCTTCCGGCGTGAGCCCGCCGAGATGGTGACGGCCGCGCGGACATTTTTCGCGGCGGAAGAGCCGGAGGCTGCCGCGGCGCTCGTGCCGGTGGCGTCGTCGCGGCTCGTGGTGCCCAGGCCTCCGGAGGGCCCTGTCGCGCTGGCCTCGATGCGGGTAACGGAGTTCAAGGACTACCTTGCCTGTCCCTACCGCTACTGGCTGCGGCACAGGCTCCGGCTCGCACGCGTCTCCGACGACGCGCTCGAGCTCGGGGCCGCCGACTTCGGCACGCTGATCCACGAATGCCTCGATCGCTTCGCGAAGCGCGACGATCTCGCCTCGTGCACCGACGGCGACCTGCTGGCGACCGAACTCTCGCGCATCCTCGACACATTCGTCCACTTCCGCTACGGATCGCAGGCGGCGCCGGCGGTGGCCGTGCAGGCCGAGCTGGCGCGGCGCCGGCTCGAATGTTTTGCGCATGCGCAGGCCAGCCGGGCGGCGGCGGGCTGGACGATCCAGCTCACGGAGCACCACGTCAAGGATGCCACGCTCGACGTGGATGGCACGCCGATCAAGCTCTCGGCCCGCATCGACCGCGTCGACCATCATCCCGAGACGGGCCGCTGGCAGGTGCTCGACTACAAGACCTCGGCGCGGGGCAGGACTCCCGAGGAGAGCCATCGCCGCGCGGGCGCGTGGGTGGATTTGCAACTGCCGCTCTACCGCCACCTGCTCGGCGAGGTGCCGGGCATCGGTGATGCCGCGCTCGTGGATGTCGGCTACTTCAACGTGCCGGCCCGCGTGGAGGAGATCGGCATCAAGACGCCGACATGGACCGAGGCCGATTACGCGGCCGCCGACGAGACGGCCCGCGAGGTCGTGCGGCGGGTGCGGGCGGGCATCTTCTGGCCGGCCAACGACGCGGCGGCGAGGGCGTTTCCCGAATTCGACGCGATCTGCCAGACCGCCGCGATCGTCGAGGATGACGGTGAGGAGGAGCCATGAGCCCGGAGCCATTCGTCAGCGTGCGAGCCAGCGCCGGCACCGGCAAGACGCACGCGCTCACGACGCGGATGATCCGACTGCTCGCCGACGGCGCGGAGGTGGGGGATCTCTTCGCAGCGACGTTTGCCCGCAAGGCCGCCGGCGAGATCCTCGCCCGCGTGCTCCATCGGCTGGCATCGGCGGCGGGGCCGGCGGCCGCGACGTCCGGGCCGGCGTCGTCGGCCGCGACGTCCGAGTTGGCCGCGGCGATCGAGCGGCCCGCAGCCGATGCCGATTTCTTTCGCGAACTGCTCCTGAAGGTGATGGCGTCGCTCGACCGGCTGGCGGTGGGCACGCTCGACAGCTTCTTCGTCCATTGCGCCGATGCCACGCGGTTCGAACTCGGGTTGCCCGCCAATTGGACGATCGGCACGGAGGCCGAGCTCGCATCGCAGCGGCGGCGGGCGATCCACGGCACGATCGAACAGGCCGTCGGTGACGACGACGGCCGCTCCCCGGCGGCCACGATGGCCGCCCTCCTCGTCCGCGTGTCGGGCGGAGCGACGACCACCGGCCTCGAATCACTGCTCGAGGGTGTCGTCGCCGATCTGGCGGCCGTGCATCGCGAGGCCGAGCACTCCGCCTGGGACTGGCTCACGGTGCCCCGCCCCCCTGCCGAAGACGCGATCAACGCCGCCATGGCCGCGATCGAGGCGACGGCTTTCACCGACAAGCGGCTCGCGCAGGCCCGCGACAAGGATCTCGTCGCGTTTCGCGCCGCCGACTGGAAGACGTTCGCGGGCAAGGGCATCGCGGGCAAGGTGCTCGCCGGCGAAGCGACCTATTCCAACAAGCCGATCGAGCCCGAGGTGGAGGCGGCCTATCGTACACTGCTCGATCTGGCACAGACGATGGTGCTCGCCAGGATCAAGGCGCAGACCCGTGGCATGCGCGACGTGCTCGACCGGTATGTCGAGACGACCGACCGCCTCGCCGCGGCGGAGGGGATCGTGTCGTTCGACGACGTCACGCGCCTGGTCGGCCTGGCCGCGAGCGACGGGACGCTCGACGCCGCGCGGTGGCGGGGCATCTCGTTCGCGAAGCACCTCTTGCTCGACGAATTCCAAGACACGTCGCTCGCGCAGTGGCGGGTGCTCGAACGGCTCGCCGAGCACACGGCCACCAGCGGCGGCAGTTTCTTCGCCGTGGGCGACGACAAGCAGGCGATCTACGGCTGGCGCGGCGGCAAGGCCGAATTGATCGATTCGCTCGCCGACTTCTTCGACCAGGCCGCGACGCCACTGGCGATGCTGCAGCTTTCGGAGAGCTACCGCTCGAGCCCAGCCGTGCTCGACGTCGTGAACAAGGTGTTCGAGCATCTCGCCGGCTGCGAGCCGCTGGCCGAGCATGCCGAGGTGGCGGCGCGGTGGGCCGAATCATTCGTGCCGCACGCCGCGGCGGCGCGGAACCGGTCCCTGCCCGGCTGGGTTCGGCTGCGGACGGCGCCGGCCGCGGGCGACGACGAGAAGCAGCCTGACGTGGTCCTCGCGCACGCGGCTGCGCGGGCCGCGGCGCTCGCGCGGGCAAATCCCGCCGCGCGGATCGGCGTGCTCGTGCGGACCAATCGCGCCGCCGAGCAGGTGATCGCCCGACTCAAGGGCTGCGAAAACATCGTGGCCAGTGCCGAGGGGGGCAATCCGCTCGACGATTCGCCCGCCGTGGAGCTGCTCCTCTCGGTGCTCACGCTCGTCGACCATCCCTCCGATTCGATCGCCCGCTTTCATGTCGGCCGGTCGCCGCTCGCGGCCGCCCTCGGGCTCGACGACGCGACGGCCGCCGCAGCGGCCCCGCCCCCGGGGTGCATCGCGGCGATCGACCGGCTGCGGCGCGAGCTCATCGACGAGGGCTACGGCCCCGTGCTCGGCCGGCTCGCAGCCATCGTGGCGCCGAGCGGTTCTCAGCGGGATGCGCGGCGGCTCGAGCAATTCGTCGAATCGGCGCGGGCCTGGGATCTGGCGGCCGGTGGACCGCGCGTGGGCCTCGCTCGCACCGCCAACTTCATCGCTCAATGCCGTCGCACGAGCGTGGCCGATCCGGTGCCTTCGCCGATTCGGGTGATGACGATCCACAAGGCGAAGGGGCTCGAGTTCGACCTCGTCGTGCTCACCGACCTCGACCGCAAACTCATGCCCCGTGCGCCGCGGGTGGTGATCGACCGGGCGGGCCCGCTCGCGCCGATCCGGCGGGTGCTTGCCGCCGTGCCGAAGGAACTGCAGCCGCTCCTTCCCGCCGAGTGGAAAGCGCGGTGCGATGCGGCTCCGCAGCCGATCGTCCGCGAGGCGATCGCGACGCTCTACGTGGGGCTCACCCGCGCGATCCAGGGCCTCGAGATCGTGATCGCGCCGGCGAAAGACAACGAAAAGAAACTGCCGACGACGCTGGCGGGCACCCTGCGGGCCACGCTGCCCGACACGCCGGATGCGCCGCCGGACACGGTGCTCTTCACGCATGCGCACCATGCCGATGCAGGCAACGACAGGCTCATGGCGGGCGCCGCGACGGCAGCGCCGGCTACGGTGACGGCGATCGCCGGACCGATCTTCCTCGCGCCGCTCGCCGACGGCGTGCGCCGCCGCGGCGCGCCCCTGCGAACACCGTCGTCGGCCGAGGGCGGCCGCATCATGACCGCGGCGGCGCTCCTCGACGCGGGCTCCCAACAGGCCAAGGACGTCGGCACGCTCCTCCACGCCTGGGCCGAGGAACTCGGCTGGCCGGCGATCATTCCCTCCGACGAACGACTGCTGGCGATCGCAACGCAGCATCCGGCGCTTGCAACCCAGCATCCGGCGATTGCCGCGCAGCACCACACGCTTCTGGCCGACTTCCGCACGATGGTCGGCCGCCCCGCCGTCGCCGCGGTGCTCGCGGAGCCACCGGCGATGCTCCCGCAGACATTCGTCGCCCGCGGCATCGTCGCCGGCCCGGCCGAGCCGCGGCTCTTGCGCGAGCATGCGTTCGTGCTCCGCGACGAGCAGGGCATCATGCAGGGCGTGATCGACCGGCTCGTGGTCTGGTCGCGCGATGGCAAGCCGATCGCCGCGGAGGTGATCGACTTCAAGTTCGACGGCGTGGGGGGCGACGCGGGCGCGGCCGAGCAGGCCAGGCTCATCGCCGAGAAGACGGCCTTCTACACGCCGCAACTCACCGACTACCGCCGCGCGGTCGGGCAGCTTTTCGGCCTCGCGCCCCGCTGCATTACCGCCAACCTCGTCTTCATGCGGGCCGGCACCGTCGTCGCCGTGTAAGGAGGCCGCTTGCGTCGCAAGCGGCCTACGGAAGCGGTGGGCATGGGATTCGAACCCACAATCCCTTTCGGGACATCTGATTTCGAGTCAGACCGCTGGCCAATTCGCTTACCCTCCGAATCGACATCGTCAATATAAATCGCGATGCCTTCGCGGCTCAAGTTCATCACCCTTGTCGGGCCGCGAAACGAGGGGTACCTTGCGTCGCATCCCATCCAGACCTCTCTTCGCCGCACGAAGGCAGCGTTGACCCTTTCCGCCCCCGATCACCTGCTCCTGACCGGCAGCACCGGCCTGCTCGGCTCATACCTCGTCCGCGATCTGCTCCTCGCGGGCCGCCGCCTCGCGCTCATCGTGCGGCGAGATCGCAAGCGATCGGCCGCCAGCCGCGTCGACGCGGTCGTGCAACAGTGGGAAGACGCGCTTGGCATGAGCCTCCCCCGGCCGGTGGTCTTCGAGGGCGATCTGAACGAGCCGCTCTGCGGCCTCGGCGAGGAAGACCGCCACTGGATCCACTGGAACTGCGGCGACGTGTTGCACAACGCCGCCTCGCTCAGCTTCCGCGGCACCGACCGCGGCGCCGAGCCCTGGCTGACGAACGTGACGGGCACCCGCAACGTGCTCGATCTGGCTCGCGCCACGGGCATCGAGCACTTTCACCACGTCTCCACCGCCTACGTCTGCGGCCTCCGCAGCGGCGTGGTGCTCGAGGACGATCTCGACGTGGGGCAGGCGTTCGGCAACGACTACGAGATGAGCAAGGTCGAGGCCGAAAAGATGGTGCGCACCGCCGACCACCTGGCCTCGGCGACGGTCTATCGCCCGTCGATCATCGTCGGCGATTCCCGCACCGGCTTCACGTCCACCTACCACGGCTTCTTCGCGGGGCTGCGGCTCGGCCACACGCTCCTCACGCGAGTAGCCATCGGCTCGACGAGCGGCCCGGCGATGCTCGGTCTGCTCGGCGTCGATCCTGCGGATCGCAAAAACTTCGTTCCGGTGGATTGGGTCGCGCAGGTCATCGCCCATGCCGTGCAGACACCCGACGTGCGGGGCCGCACGCTGCACGTCACCCACTCGGACCCGTTGCCGATGCTCGCGGTGGGCCGAGTCATCCAGGAGGCGGTCGAGCGGTATTCGCAGGCCGCGTCGCCGGACGATCCGGATCTCTGTGACGAACACTGGTTCGCCGACAACCTGCGGACGCAACTCGACGTCTACCAGAGCTACTTCCGCAATGATCCCTCCTTCGACAGAAGCAACACCGACGCGATTGCCGGTCACATCCCCTGCCCCACGCTCGACGACGCGACGCTCTTGAGAATGTCGAAGCATGCGATCGAGACCGACTTCGGCCGGCGGCCCGCCACACCCGAAGCCCTGGCGTCGGGCTGCACCGCCTGACCTGGAGGCCGTTCCGGTTGGACCGCTGGTGACGGCGATGACACTCCGCCGGCCCCGATTCGCGAACCCGCCTGTCGCCGGCCGATGACTCCCTCAACGAGGGAGAATCATGGCGAAGAAAAACACCTGGCGGATCGTGACCCGCGGCCCCGACGGGGAGCTCGTGATCCACGATTTCGATTCACCCGAGGCGATCCTGCGGACGCATCTGCAGATGGGCGTGGACGACTGCAGCACCGATCTGGAGCTGCGCGGGGCGCCGGTCTTCCGGTCGCTCATCGGACCGATGCCCGAGGGCACGGGCGTCATCCGCTACGAGACGCCGGAGGTGTTCGAGGAACTGACGAAAGAATGGGCGTTGCCGCGAACGCCCCGTCGCCGGAGCCGCAAGCCCGCCCAGCCCTCCGACGTCAATCCGGCTGAATAGCCCGCTTACTGCCACCAGCGGCGAACGCGATCCATTACGCTCGTGCGACTCGGCTGAGATGCCTTCGGGCCGACGGCCGGCTCCGCGACCGACAGCGGCCCTTCCGCAGGAACCCGCTCGGCGAGAAACCGCGGCCAGTAGCCCTCGAGCTGGATCAAACAGCCGCCGAGGTCGCCGGCAACGAGCCGTTCCTCTGCGACGGCCAGCAGCCTCGTGAGCTGCACCCGCTGCGATTCGTCGAACGCCAGATCGAACACCCGCACGTCGTCGAGCTCGATCGTGCCCGGCCCGAGCAGGTCGAGCCGCACCCGCAGCGATTCGATGCCCCGCGTCGGGAGGTCGTCGATCTGCAGCACGAATTGCGACCATTCGCCGGATACCGGCATTGCGCCCGAACCGCGGCCCACCGGAGCGAATCGGTAGAACTCGCGATCGTCCTCGACGCCCTCGATGGCGATCCGCAACGGGGGCTGCTGGTCGCCCGCCGCGATCCGCACCCACACGGCGACGCTGATGCGGCCGGTCGTCGGCGGCGGAAACGGATTGGAGCGGAGCGTCGCGAGCCCGTTGACCGAGGCGAACCGCGCACCGCGCCCGCCATCCGCCGGCCGGCCGGCCACGAGCGCAAGCGAGCCGCGCTTCGGCTCGAGCAATTCCCAACCCGGCACCAGCCCGCCCAACTGCGGCAGTTCGAAGCCCGGATTGTCGAGCACCGCCATCGGCACGGCGGCCTCGAGCGCGGCACGACGTTGTCCGAGGTCGGCGATCAGCCGGGCGATCTGCTCCTGCATCTCCGGCGCGAATGCCGGCCGGGCCGACACGACCCGCCGCTCTCCTTCGAAGACGATCGTCTTCGTCTCCCAGGCGTCGAGATCGATGGCGACCTCGCCCGCGGGCGCGACGGGCAGCGCCGCCCGCGTGGCCGCATCGACGGCGGCCGGCGGCGCGTGGTCGCACGACACCGCCGCCCGGCAGGCCGCGGCGCTCGCATTGACGACGGTCACCCACGTGCCCGACTCGCCCGTCTTGGTACGCACGACGAGCGGCGCGGGGGCTTGTTCGACCAATTCGAGGCGTTCGGCCGGCAGCAACTCGATCGCCCGCTGGCGCCGTCGGTCATCGTCGTCGATCCTTCGGTGCGCGAGCCCCATGTCGAAGACCACTTCGATGTCCGATGCCACGAGCGCCTCGGCCAGCGGCCGTCGCACCTCGACGCCGGTCGACACCGCCGGCACGGCCACAGGCGCCGCGGTGGTGGTGGCGAAGGGGCCATGCGACAGCACGGGCCTCACGTCGAGCGTGGCGGGCTGCTCCACGAAGGCGGCCCCACGACGCGCCGCCTGCGCCGCGGCCCGCAGGAGCGGCAACGAGTGGTTGGCCTGGTGCACGAGCCCGCGCTCGACCACGTCGTCGGTCGCCGCGTGCACGTGCGGCGAGACGTAGACGATACGGTCGTGCGCCGTGATGCGGCCCGGGTCGAGCGCGATCGACCGCATGACGTCGGCGTCCGGCGGATTCGCCGCGAGCGTCGGCCGAAACCGGGCGGCCAGCGGCCCAGCCACGAAGAGCGTCGTCGGCGCGACATACAGGTTCCAGGAACCCTTGCGGGCCACGATCGTATCGGCCAGGCGTCCGTAGAAGGCGGCCACCTCCGTTTCCCTCCAGGCCAGCCATTGCTCGCGCAGCGGACCCTCGACGAGCGCCGCCCGCCCCTCGAATCGGCGGCTATTCGGATCGACACCGGGGAGCACGGGGCCGGCGAGCACCGCCGCCTCCTGCCCTGCCGCCGCAATGAAGCGGCCGAACGTCGTGTCATCGAGGCCCCATGCCACACCGGGTGCGTGGAGCCAACCGTCGTGCGGAAGGACGATCGCGATCCCATCGACGGCGGACGATGCACTGATGCGGTCGGCCAACTCCGAGACGAGCCGCTCCACCACGTCTTGCACCCGTGGGTCGAGAATGTTGTAGCGGATCGCCCGCGTGCCGTCGCCGCCCGAGTCGGTTCGCCCGTCGCGACCGACGCAGAGAATGCCCGCGGGCTCTCCGTCGCGTGCGGCCAGCGCCTCGAGCGCCGGCACGGCGCCATTGCAGACGACCGCCGGCACGAGCCGCAGCCGCTCCCGCTCATAGATCTGACAGGCAAGTTCGAGCACGTCTTTTGGGATCGTCTCAACCGCGCCGTCGAACGATCCCCCGCTGCCCCACCGCGGCGCGCCGTGCGTGAGCGCCGTCGGCCAGATGGCGGCGCCATCGGCATAGACGCCGAGCACCGCGCCCGCGACGCCCTGGGCCAAGGCCCATTCAGCCGATCGCCGCACGCCCCCGAGCAAGGCATCCCAGTCCCGCGACCCATCGACGGCTCCGAACGACGAGAAGTCGGCCGTGGGCAGGTGCATGAGCACTCGCCGCGAGCTGCCCTGCTGCGCCAGGCTGGCGGCGGCGGCGAGACGGGACGGGCCGGCGAGGATGCGCACGCGGCCGAAGCTCGCGGTCGATCGCGGCGAGAGGTTCGCGACGAGCAGGAGCGGCGTTCGCGTGTGCGGCCAAAAGACGAAGCGATGCACGCCCAGCTTCGGCGTTGCTCCGCCGGAAACGAGCGGCCGGCGCACCTCGAAGCCGCTGCCTCCGGTGGCCCGCACGACGGCCCCCGACTGCTCGAGCACTCGCACGCCGACGAGCGTGTCTTGGTCGAGCGGATACTCGATCTCCACCAGATGCGGCCTGCCGGTCTCCGCCGACACCAGCGCGATCCCCTCCCACGCTGGCTCCGCGCCCGCCGCAGGCAGCTTCAGCATCGCCCCCAATGGATGGGTGTCGAGCGTCGAATGCCCCACCGAAAGCAGGCCCGAAAGACCTGGCACCATCGAATTGACCGAGGGCATCTTGGGGACCGGCATCTTGGGCACCGGCACATTGGGCAGCGGCACGTTCGGCAACGACGGCGTGGGAAGCGGCACCTTCGGCAGCGAGAACGATGGCAGCGGCATTTTCGGCATGGGAACCGACGGCATCCCCATCGACGGCATGGAGACGCCCGGCAGACGCCGCAGCCGTTCGAGCAGCTTCGGGCTTCCCGGGTCGAGCTCATAGACCACTCGCCAATCGTCACCGGCGGGTTCTTTCGGCGCGGCATCGGCGACGGCGACCACCTGCAGCGTTCGTGTGGCAAGCGATCGCGACCAACGCAGCCCGCCGCGCTCGACGAGCTCCATCTCGATGTCGTAGCCGCCTTCCTGCTCCGGCAAGGTGACCGCGAGCGGCACCGGGGCACATTGCTGCGGCGCGGGCCCCGCGGCGCGCGGCGCCTCGTCCGAAAGAACTTCGAGAACCTTCGACTGTGCTTGGATTTCGGCGCCCCCGGCCGAACGCTTCAGCCGCAGCCGCAGCTCGGGCGCCGTCGCCGTCGCCATGCGAGACAACAGCGGATGCACCGTAAACCGGATCGTTTCACCGGACCTGCGGATCGACGTGGCGGCTTCGTCGAAGACGACCCGCAGTTCGTCTCCGGGCGCCCGCCTGATTGCAAGCCGATTGCCGTCGGCATCGAGCGATTGCTGCACGGGCGACACGACGAGATCCGCCACCGCGACGTCGACCCGCGTCGGCTTGTCACGCCCGCTCTTGGGCACAAGCTCCACGCTCAATCGGGCCCGGCGCCAGTCGGCCACCTGCAATTCCACACCGTTGAGGTCGAGCCCACGCTCCTCGTGGATCACGATGCCGCTCGAATCGGCGTGCATCGTCGCCGGCGCCGATGGATCGTCAGACAGGATTCGCCACTCAGGCACCGTGGCCGCGGTCGTTTGCGCTCCACTCGAGTCGGGGAAGCCGATCAACCGGATGCTGCCCGACCAGGCGACGGCCTTCCCGCCTCCCCAGGTCACGCGAATCGCCACCGGCAGATCACCGCCGACAGCCCGCGCCGGCCGGCCGGAGAGCATCGCGATCACGATGGCGCAGGCCAGGCCGACGCGGCGCAGCAATCGTGTTCGAAGAGGTGGAAGCGAATCGGCCATGAAGTGATCGGTGGGCGAGGCACTCTGGGGGATCACACTGGGGGATCAAAGGGGCGGGGAGCATAGCGGCCCCGCCCGGCCCCGCAAAGGGAGGTTGACCGTCGAGAAGCCCCGGGAAATACGGCCCAGAGAGACCGCCCCTCGTAGACCGCTTGCTCCGGAAGCGGTCTACGAGGGTGTTGTGGCGTCGAGCGAGAGCGGTCGGGCGTAGGCGTCTGCGATGGCGCCGCGCCAGACCGGCTCGATCGCCTGCCCGAGTTCGTCGGCCACGGCGGCACAGCGGTTTGCCACGTCGGAAAACTCGAAGGAATCGTCCGGCTTGGCAAACAGTCGTGCGGGCTGCTCATCGCCGCCATGCGGACGCGAGGCGACGAGGTGCCAGCCATCAGTCACGATCGCCGCCTGCTCTCCGGCGTCGATGATCACGCGATCGCGGGTGGGTGCCGACCACGAGTCGAAAAGCCCGATGAGACTCGCCGGATGCGGGCTTGGCAACGGCCGCCGGCCCGCGACGATGTCGACGAGCGTCGCGCCGATCTCCGCCGGCACGACGAGCCCGGAATACCGCTGCCCCGCCATCCGTCCCGCGGCATCGACGAGGATCGCGGGCAGGTGCGCCCATTCGCCGTAGGCAAAGCCACCCGGCGGATTGCCCTGCGCGCAGCCGACCACTCCATGCAGCCCCAGCGGCATCCCGCGCACGCCGGCCAGGAGCACCGCCCAGCCCGCGGCCGCGGCGGCCTCGAACAACGTCCCCAGGCAACGGTCGACGAGCGTCAACTGCCCCGCGAAGACCTGCCGGATGCCGACGACGAGATCGGGATCGGTGTCTTCACCGACTGTGAAATGCGGCACGCGGGCGCCCGGCGGCGGCGGTGGATCGTCGGGATCCACGTAGCCCTCGCGACAGGCATCGGGCGCATCCCACGCCACGGCGAGGCCGCTCATGTGGCACCACACGAGTCGATGGCCGCCCGCGGCGACCATGTCGCGGGCACGCGCGCAGAGCCGCGCCGCGTTCGTGTCGTCATCGCCGGCTGCGGTGACGGCCACGGCCGCAGCAGGCACCTCGATGCGTTCCACGCCCGGCGTGACCTCCGGCAGCGAGGCTTCGTCGGTGACGACCGCCGCCGACCAGCCGGCCGCGGCGGCCTCCCGCCAGAGGCCACCATCGGCAGCCAGCGCCCCGAGCGTCGCACGCGGATCGAGCGACGTGGCCAGCAGGCGGTCGAACACGAGCCCCCGCCCCGCGAGCGCGTCGAGATTCGGCGTCGACACCCAGGTGGCTCCCCAGGCGGGCAGCATCCAGGCGGGAAGGCGGTCGATCGTGACGACGAGCAGGCCGCGGGCGGCCGGCGGCGTGGCGTGGCTGGCGGGAGAGTCCATGATCGGTCCATTGTGCAGATTCCGCGCCGGTTGCCATCCGGATTGCCTTTCGCCGCACGATCCTCCATGCTCCCCGGACGACGAACGCCACCTCCCGGAAGGCCCTCGCCCATGGCAGCACGCCAGCCCTACCGCACGAGCCCGCAGGCGACGACGCGGATGCCCGCCGGCGTGCCCTTCATCGTCGGCAACGAGGCCGCCGAGCGGTTCAGCTACTACGGCATGAAGGCGATCCTCGTGGTCTTCATGACCACGCTGCTGGCGGGCCGGGACGGCGCCCCGCAGCCGATGGGGGAAGGCGAGGCGAAGTTCTGGTATCACGCCTTCTCGGCGGCCGTCTACTTCTTTCCGATCGTGGGGGCAATCCTCGCCGACTTCCTGCTCGGCAAGTATCCGACGATCATGCTGCTCTCGCTCGTCTACTGCGCCGGCCACGCGGCGCTTGCGCTCGACGAGACCCGCACCGGCCTGGCCATCGGGCTCGCGCTGATCGCGATCGGCTCGGGGGGCATCAAGCCCTGCGTGTCGGCGCACGTGGGCGACCAATTCGGCCCCTCGAACGAGCACCTCCTGCCCCGCGTCTTCAGCTGGTTCTATTTCGCGATCAACCTCGGCGCGTTCGTGTCGAGCCTGCTCACGCCGTGGCTGCTCGAGCGGCATGGCCCGTGGGTGGCTTTCGGCGTGCCTGGGCTCTTCATGGCCGTGGCCACGGTGATCTTCTGGCTCGGCCGCCACACCTTCGTGCACGTGCCGCCGGCGGGCTTGGCCGCGCTCAAGGAAGCGCTCGGGCCGGAGGGCAGATCGGCGCTCAGCCGCCTGGGAATCGTCTATCTCTTCGTGGCGGTCTTCTGGGCGCTCTTCGACCAGACGGGATCGTCGTGGGTGCTGCAGGCCGCGAAGCTCGATCGGCAGTTCGCCGGCATCGAATGGCTCCCCTCGCAGATCCAGGCGGTCAATCCGCTCCTCGTGCTCGCCTTCATCCCGCTGTTTTCCTACGTCGTCTGGCCGACCATCGAGCGGTTCGTGCCGATGCCGCCCCTCTCGCGGATCGCGCTGGGGCTGTTCCTGGCCGCCGCGTCGTTCGGGATCATCGCCTGGGCCGAAGCGCTCATCGAGGCGGGCGGGCGACCGACGATCGGCTGGCAGATCGCCGCCTACGCGGTGCTCACGGTTGCCGAGATCATGGTGAGCGTCACCTGCCTCGAGTTTTCCTACACCCAGGCTCCGCTGGCCCTGAAAAGCATCGTGATGGGCCTGTATCTCTTGAGCGTGTCGGCCGGCAACCTGCTCGCGGCCGGCGTCAATTGGCTCACGACGGCGGCCGACGGCACGCCGCTGGTGACCGGCACCACCTACTACCTGCTCTTCGCCGGAGCCATGGCCGCGGCGGCCGTCTGCTTCCTGCCGGTGGCTGTGTTCCTGCCCACGCAGCGGTATATTCGACCGGAAGAACAGGCCTCCGAGACACGAGCATGAGGGCCCGATCGGCATGACGAAGCGTTTGCAGACCCGCCGCGGATTTCTCGCGGCCCTCGCCACAGCCGGCGCGGCCGCCCGGCTTGCGTCTTCGCCCGCCACCGCCACCCCTCCCGCGTATGCGCCGCTCTTCAAGATCTCGCTCGCCGAGTGGTCGCTCCACAAGACGCTCTTCGCCGGCAAGCTCGACAACCTCGACTTCCCGCGCGCCGCGAAGCAGACGTTTGGCATCGACGCCGTGGAATACGTCAATCAGTTCTTCAAGGACAAGGTGCGGGATACCGACTACATCGCCGAGCTCGCCAAGCGGGCCTCCGACGAGGGCGTGACGAACGTGCTCGTCATGTGCGACGGCCTCGGCAACCTCGGCGATCCCGACTCCGCCGCCCGCACGAAGGCGGTCGAAAACCACTTCCCCTGGGTCGAGGCCGCGAAGCGGCTGGGCTGCCACTCGATTCGCGTCAACGCGGCGAGTGAAGGCTCGTTCGACGAGCAGCAGAAACTGGCCGCCGACGGCCTCGCGCGGCTGTCCGACTACGCCTCGCAGATGCAGATGAACGTGATCGTGGAAAACCACGGCGGGCTCTCGAGCAACGGCGAGTGGCTGGCGGGCGTGATGAAGCGGGTCGGCAAGCCGAACTGCGGCACGCTGCCCGATTTCGGCAACTTCCACGACTACGACCGCTACCGTGGCGTCGAGGAGCTCATGCCCTTCGCGAAGGGCGTGAGCGCCAAGAGCCACGAGTTCGACGACGCGGGCAACGAGGTTCGCACCGACTACGAGAAAATGCTTCGGCTCGTGGTGGGCGCGGGCTATCGCGGCTGGATCGGCATCGAGTACGAGGGCACGGCCCTGCCCGAGGCCGAGGGCATCCTCGCGACGAAGAAACTCCTCGAGCGAATCCGCGCCGAACTGGCCGCCTAGGACAGGCCTCCGTGCCTGTCTTGCCTCCGGCTCCCCGCCCTACGGCAGCCGCATATCGACGACCACCGGGAAGTGGTCCGACACGTCGAGATCGATGGCGTGGGAGATGAAGGCCCGCGTGATCCCGGGGGCGAGGTCACGGTGCACGAGGATGTGGTCGATCATCGTGAAGACGTCATCGCGGTCGGCGGCGCCGTTCTCGTTGAAATCCCAGTGCGACGTGTAGCGATCGGCGACCCGCGGCATGAAGGTCGCCGCATTGACAAGCTCTTCGCCCGACGTCGCGCCGTCGTAGTCCTTGAGGTCGCGCAGCACCGTCGTCCGCGTCGTGCGGAAGGAGTCGGCCATCGGCACGTCGGGATCGTAGTCGTTGATGTCGCCGAGCACGATCGGCAGGTAGCCGAGCGAGACGATCTTACGCTTCACGATCTCGCGCACGATCTTGGTCTCCGCCGTCCGCTGGGCGTTGCTCGAGATTTCGGAGGGATTGCTCTTCAGGTGCACGCCGCAGACGGCGATCTTCCGGCCGCCGATGGTGAAATAGGCCACCGCATGCCGCTGCAGCACCGCCGTCTTCTTTTGCTCGCGGCCGTGCTCCCCCTCGAAGGAGTAGTCCTGCTGCATCCAGGCCTCGTCGGGGCCGCCGTCGGCCTGCCGGCCGGGCGCAAAAAAATGAATCCGACGGCCGTCCACGAGATCGGGCTCGAGCCGCGAGAGGATCGCGACGTCGAATCCGGAGAAATTGTCGCGGCCGTTGACGTGGTGACCCTGGTAGTCGGCCAGCCCCTTCTCGTGGAGGAGCCCGACGACGGCCTCCACGCCGGCGGCCGATATCACCTCCGGCATCACGATGATGTCGGGGGCGAGCGTCTCGACCACCGCGGCCACCCGTTCGAGGTGGCGGCGGCGGGCGGGCTCGAACCGGAATCGAGTCAGCTTGGTGTCTTCGCCGGGGGCCGCGAGATTTTCGGCATTGAAGCAGACGATCCGCAGAGTGCGGGGGGCGGGCGGCGTGGCGGGCGACTCGTCGCCCCGCGTGGCCACGGCCGACGCGCCGATCGCAAGCCACGCGGCGATGACGACGATGCGTTGACTCGTGCGGAGCATGATCGGTAGAGTTCCTTGGCTGCAAGGGCCCGAATTGGACGATGTGCCCGGCGGAAACACGCTCCCGGGCCTTCGCACCATGAGTTCTCAGCATACCCCCGTTGCCGAAAACAATCGCGACCGCCTGCGGCGGCTCATCCGCGTGGGCTCCACCCATGTCGGCCAGGGCGTCTTCGCGGCTCGGCGGCTCAAATCGGGCATCGTGATCGGGGAAATTCTCGGTCAGGTGCTGGACGAGCATCCCGCCGACCCCAGTTATTGCATGGAATTGCAGAGCGGCCGGGTGCTCGAACCGGCCGCCCCGCTGCGATTCGTGAATCACAGTTGCGATCCCAACTGCGAACTTTTCTATTGGTTCGACGAAGACGCTCCCGCCCAGGAAGACCGGTTGTGGCTGCAAACGATCCGAACCATCGAGCCCGGCGAGGAGCTTTCGATCGACTATTGCTGGCCGGCCGACGCGGCGATCCCCTGCCGGTGCGGGGCGTTCAACTGCCGGGGATGGATCGTGGACCCCGAGGAACGCCACCTGCTGCCGGCCGCTGGCGAGCCCCTGCCCTCGTCCTCGCCGCCGTCCTGACGGCGCTGGCCCTCTTCGGCATCTCCCGGCTCCGGCTCGACGACGACCTGCGTTCGCTCCTGCGCGACAACGACGCCGAGTTCGCGCTCATCGACGAGATCGCCGGCCGCTTCGGCGCCCCCGACCGCGATTGCATCATCCGCGCGACCGCCCCCGCCGGCGACCTCTTCGCAGCCCGGCCTCTCGACGACCTTTGTCGGCTCTGCGACGAGCTGAGGCGGGTGAAGGGCGTGGCGCAGGTGCGTTCGATCTTCGACGTGCGCCGTCAGGGGACCGCGGGCGCCCTCCTGCCCGTGATCCCCCGCTCGTCGGAGCCGCTCGATGCGGAGCAGCTCGCCGCTGCCCGCGGCCGCGCCCTCGACCATCCGCTGACCGCCGGGCACCTGCTCACCCCCGACGCCGCGTCGTCGCTCGTGCTCGTGCGGCTGACCGCGGAGGCCAATGCCTCGGCCGGGCTGGGGCCGGCGCTCGCCGCCATCGAGCAGGTGCTCGCCGACGCGCGGCGATCGGGCACGCCGCTCGCGCTCGAACTCACCGGCCTGCCGGCCCTCCGCCACCAGGCCACGCAGGCCCTGCGGCGCGACATGATCGTTTTCAACTCGATGGGGCTCATGCTGGCGGTCGTGCTCTCGGCCCTCGCGGCCCGCAGCCTCCGTTCGACCGTGGTGGCGAGCGTGCCGCCTTTCGTCGGCGCGGTCTGGGCGATGGGCATCCTCGGTCTCTGCGGGGCGCCGGTGAACATCCTCACGAGCGTAGTGCCGTCGCTGGCGCTCGTCGTGGGCACCTGCGACTCGATCCACTTCATCGAAGACATGCGCCGCAGCCGCCGCCGCGGCGTCGATGCCCTCTCCGCCTCGGGCAGCGCGATGCAGCGGATCGGCGCCGCCTGCGGCCTGACGAGCCTCGTCACGGCGATCGGCTTCGCGTCGCTGGCCTTCGCACGGATCGAGACGGTGCGGCTGTTCGGGATCGCGGCGGCCGCCGGCGCGATCGCCAGCTTCCTGGCCGTCACGCTCCTCACGCCCCTCATCGCCTCGACCAGCCTCTTCCGTGGCATGCACATCGGCCGATCGTGGCGACCGGCCGGCCGGCTCGCCGGCCTGCTCACCGCCTTCTCGGTCCGCCATGCCCGCCCGATCGCGATCGCCGGCGTGGCCGCCACGGCGGTGCTGGGGTTCGTGAGCCTCGGGCTCGATGCCGACAACCGCGTGGCCGACGCGCTGCCGCGCGGCGCCCCGGCCTCGCGGGCGCTGATGGGAGTGGACCGCGATTTTGGCGGCACCTCCGGCATCGACGTCGTCGTCCGGTGGCCCGCAGGCATCGACTGGCGCGATCCGGCGGTGCTCGACGCGCTCGAGGCGGTGCATGGCGTGCTCGAACGGGATGGCGGGCTCACGCGGCCGATCTCGCTCGCCACGGTGGCTGCGTCGCTCCCCGACCGCGCCCGCAGCCGGCTCGATGCCGACCACTTCCCGGACATGATCGACCCGGCAGCCCGCATGGCGATCGTGCGAACCCGCGTGGCCGACGCCGGCTCGCGGGCGCTCGAGAAGGTCTACGACCGGATCGATACGGGGCTCGCGGGGATCGCCACCGCCCGCCCAGGCTGGACGTTCGAACTCTCGGGCATCTCGGTCGTGTCGGCCCGCAATATTCGGCAGCTCGTCCGCGACCTGGGCTCGAGCCTCACGCTCGAGATCGCCGTCATCGGCACGATCCTCGCGCTGGCCTTCCGCTCGCCGCTGGCGGGCATCGTGAGCCTGATCCCCAACATCTTCCCGCTCGCCGTGATCGCCTCGCTCGTCGTCCTGAGCGGCCGGTCGCTCGACCCGGCCACCGTGATCGTCTTCAACGTCTGCCTGGGGCTCGCGGTGGACGACACCGTGCACGTGCTCTCGGCGGTGTCGCGGCAGCGCCGCGAAGGGGTGTCGATCACGACGGCCGTGCGGCGGGCCGTCGCCGAAACGGGCAACCCGATCATGATCGGCGGACTGGTGCTCACCGTGGGCTTCGCCGTCGTGCTCGCCAGCAGCGTGCCGTCGCTCGCCGGCTTTGGGCGGCTGGCCTGCGCGGCGGTGGCCGCCGCGACGATCGCCGAGCTCATCCTCCTGCCGGCCTTGCTCGTGGTGACCGAGGCGATCGTCACCCGGTGGCGGGCCCGACAAAATCAGGCATCCTGGCGCGACGGCATCTTCGGCACTGCGCCGTTTGGCTCGCCCGCGCTCAACCGCACCGGCGAGCCGGCCCGCCACGTCGCGTGACAGGCAGGCTACCGCGCAGTGGCGGCGACAACGGCGGCGAGCGTTTCGACGGTGCGCACGATCTGCTCCTCCGTGTGCTCCGCCGTGAGGAAAAACCGCACGCGGGCCGCCGACTCGCGGACGGCCGGATAGAGGATCGGCCGGGCGTTGATGCCCCGCTCGAGCAGCATCTGCGAGACGAGGATCGCCCGCGACGAACTGCCGAGGATGATCGGGATCACGGGGGTGTCGGCGCTCGTGCCGGTGTCGAGATTGCAGTCGTGAGCCAGTTTCAAAAACAAGTCCGACCGCTCGCGGAGCCGCGTCACACGCCAGGGCTCGCGCTGGATCACCCGCAGCCCCTCGAGCGCGGCGGCCGCGTTCGGCGGCGAGCAGGCGGTCGAAAAGACGAAGGCCGGTGTCGTGTAGCCGAGGTAGCGGATCAGCCGATCGCGGCCGGCAAGATAGCCGCCGCCGGCGCCGAGCGCCTTGCTGATCGTGCCCATCCAAAGGTCGCCCTCGGCAGGATCGACGCCGAAGAAGTCGCAGATGCCGCGGCCGCCGGGGCCCATCGTGCCGAGCGAGTGGGCCTCGTCCACGTAGAGCAAGGCGTCGTGCCGCTTCTTCACCGCGATGAATTTCGGCAGATCGGGATAGTCGCCATCCATGCTATAGACGCCCTCGATCGCCACCACTACGCGGCGATACTGCGACCGCAGGTCGCGCAGCAGGCCGTCGAGCTGCTCGTGGTCGTTGTGGCGGAACGAACGCTTCCCAGCCTTCGACGCATTCGCCCCCTGCATGATGCTGTTGTGGGCGAGTTCGTCGTAGAGGATGAGATCGCCCTCGCCGAAGAGATGGTTGAAGACGGAGGCATTCGTGCCATAGCCGCACGGGAAGACCACCGCCCGCTCGGCGCCGAGAAACCTCGCGAGTTCGTCGTCGAGCGCGTCAAGGATCGTGTTGTTGCCGCCGACCATGCGGCTGGCGGAGGCGCTGCAGCCGAACCGGTCGATCGCCGCCTTGGCGGCCCGCGTCACGTCGGGATGGCCGGCGAGTCCCAGGTAATCGAAGCTCGTGAAGCTGATCACGTCGCGGCCGTCGATGCGGGCGACGCGCTGGTCCACCCGCTCGTTGGCCACGAGAAAGGGATTGGCAAGGCCGGCCTGCTCGAGGCCGAGCAACCGCTCCTCAAGCGCGACGCACTCCGGAAACAGCTGCTCCTCGTCGGCCGTCGCGACCGGAGCGGGTCTGCCAGCCGGCGGGCTGGACTGCCGCGGGGCCACCGGCGGCTGACGATCGACGTCGTCGAACATATGCTCGGCGATGCACTCGACGAGATCGCCGCAGGTGTGGATCCGATCGAGCCATTCGTCGGCGAACCGCATCTGGTAGCGGCCCTCGATCCGGTTGACGGCGTCGAGGAAGCGGATCGGGCCGACTCCGGCCTCCGCGAGCGTCATGCCCGGCGTCAGCGGCCTGCGCTGCGCCGGCGCCTGCACCCGCGCGAGCTCTTCGAACACGACCCGCGTGATCGCGGAACGGGACGATGCCTTCGGCTCGCTCCTGGCGGCGGCGGCAACCGGCGAACCAGATGAAAAAGCGGTCGAGCTTCCCACGAAAACTCCCTCCCTCGTGGGCGACTCCCGTCGGAAGCCGCACACTCGAGTGACATCGGCCCGCATTCCAGGGGCCACATCGGCCGTCGATCCGCTCGACGGACGAATCGCACTGTAAAAAATCAGAGCCGCGACGAACAGAACCCCTGCGATTTCGCCGGCGCGAGCCCTGTTTCCGCCCGCGCGGTTTTCCCGCGAAAAACCGCCCGCTGAAAAGCCGTGCGGCCTCGCGAAGACGTGACGGAGGAAGCGGTGGCGCCGATCGCGGTCACCCTGCGAGCAGTTTCCGCAGCACGAACGGCAGAATGCCGCCCGAGCGGAACTGGTCGAGCTCCACCGGCGTGTCGATCCGCACGAGGCAGGGAATCTCCTTGACGGACCCATCCGGCCGGTGCGCCTTCACGACGACGGTCGATCGCGGCACGAGATGGTCGAACGGAATATCGAACGTCTCCTCGCCCGTGAGGCCGAGCTGCTGCCACGGCTCCGGCAGCACGAGCGGCAACACGCCCATGCCCACGAGGTTCGAACGGTGGATCCGCTCGAAGCTCGTCGCCAGCACCGCGCGCACGCCCAGGAGCATCGTGCCCTTCGCCGCCCAGTCGCGGGAGCTGCCCGTGCCGTATTCCGCTCCGGCAAGCACCACCAGCGGCGTGCCGGCGGCCTTGTACCGCACGGCCGCGTCGTAGACCGGCATCACGTCCGCGCCGGGGAGGAGCCGCGTCACGCCCCCTTCCGTGCCGGGCACGAGCAGGTTGCGGATGCGGATGTTGGCGAAGGTGCCCCGGGTCATCACCCGGTCGTTGCCGCGGCGGGCGCCGTAGCTGTTGAAGTCGGCCGGCGGCACGCCGTGTTCGATCAGATACGCACCCGCGGGGCTCGCCTTCGCGATGCTGCCGGCGGGCGAGATGTGGTCCGTCGTGACACTGTCGCCGAGGGCGAGCAGCACGCGGGCGCCGCGGACGCTCTCCGGGGCCTTGGGCTCGCGGGTGAGCTCGGCGAGGAACGGCGGCTCCTGGATGTAGGTGCTCGTGGCGTCCCAGTCGTAGAGCTCGCCCTTGCTCGTCGGCACCTCGTTCCAGCGCGGGTTCGACTGCCAGACGTTGCCGTAGCGGGCCTGAAACTGCGCCGGCTGCACGCTGGCCTCGACGGTACTGCGCACTTCGTCGGCCGTCGGCCAGATGTCCTTGAGAAACACGTCCTTCCCGTCCTTGCCCTTGCCGATCGGCTCCCGCGAAAGATCGATGTCGGTCGTGCCGGCCAGCGCGTAGGCCACCACGAGCGGCGGGCTCGCCAGCCAGTTGGCCTTCACGAGCGGGTTGACGCGGCCCTCGAAGTTGCGGTTGCCCGAGAGCACGGCGGCGGCGACGAGATCCCCTTCGGTGACCGCCTTCGCGACCGGGTCGGGCAGCGGGCCCGAGTTGCCGATGCAGGTGGTGCAGCCGTAGCCCACCGTCTCGAAGCCGAGCGCATCGAGATCCTTGTCGAGCCCCGACCGCTCGAGGTAGTCGGTCACGACGCGGGATCCGGGCGCGAGGCTCGTCTTCACCCAGGGCTTTGTCGTGAGCCCCTTCGCGACCGCCTTCCGCGCCACGAGACCGGCCGCCACCATCACGCTTGGATTGCTCGTGTTGGTGCAGCTCGTGATCGCGGCGATTACAACGGAGCCATGATGGATCGTGGAGGAATGGCCGTTGTCCTGCACGGTGCCGCTGCGACCAAGCGCCGCCGCATCGAGCGCGAAGCCGCGCTTCGCCGTGGGGGCGGTGAGCGATTCGGCGAACGTCTTCTTCACGTCGGTGAGCGCGACGCGGTCCTGCGGCCGCTTCGGGCCGGCGAGGCTCGGCACGACGCTGCCGAGGTCGAGCGCGAGCCGCTTCGTGAATTCGGGGATCGGCGCGGCATCGGTGCGGAAGAGCCCCTGCTCCTTCATATAGCGCTCGACAAGCTCGACCTGCGCCTTGTCGCGGCCGGTGAGCCGCAGGTAGGCGAGAGTCTCGGCGTCGATCGGGAAGAAGCCCATCGTCGCGCCATACTCGGGCGCCATGTTGGCGATCGTGGCCCGGTCGGCGAGCGACATGCCCGAGAGCCCGGGGCCGAAGAACTCGACGAACTTCCCGACGACGCCCTCTTTCCGCAGGATCTCGGTGACGGTGAGCACGAGGTCGGTGGCCGTCGCGCCCGCGGGCAGCCGGCCCGTGAGCTCGAAGCCGACGACCTCCGGCAGCAACAACGAGAGCGCCTGGCCGAGCATCACGGCCTCGGCCTCGATGCCGCCCACGCCCCAGCCGACCACGCCGAGGCCGTTGATCATGGTCGTGTGGCTGTCGGTGCCGACGAGCGTGTCGGGCACCGCCACCTTCAACCCGCCCTTCCCTGCCGCGGGATCGTCGCGGAGGAACACGCAGCCGGCGAGGAATTCGAGGTTCACCTGATGGACGATGCCGATCGCCGGCGGGACGACCCGGAAGTTCTGGAAGGCCTGCTGGCCCCACCGCAGAAACGCATAACGCTCGGCATTCCGCTCAAACTCGATCTCGACGTTCTTCTCGAGCGAATCGGCCGCACCGAAAAAGTCAACCTGCACGGAATGGTCGATGACGAGATCGACCGGCACGAGCGGATTGATCTTCTTCGGATCGCCACCGAGCCGCTTCATCGCAGCCCGCATCGCGGCCAGGTCCACCACGCACGGCACGCCGGTGAAGTCCTGTAAGACAACGCGCGCGGGCTTGAACGGAATCTCCGTCTCGGCGGGCTTGGCGGCATTCCAGGTGGCGAGGCTCCGGACATCCGCCTCGGTCACCTCGTAGCCGTCGCAGGTTCGCAGGAGCGCCTCGAGCACGGTGCGAATCGAATAGGGAAGCCGCGACGTGTTGGTCACGCCCGCATCATCGAGGGCCCGCAGCCGGTAGAGCGTGGCGGGGCCGGAGCCGGTTTCGAACGTGGCGCGGGCGGAAAACGGGTCACGGGGGGCGGCGGCCATCGTGGTGCGAAGCCTTTCTGATACGTGCGAGGGTTTGGGGGTTGGATGGGGGTAGCCTACCGAAATCGTCCCAACCGGCCACGCCCACGTGTCCAGCGGCCATTCGCTCTGGCGTTCGCCCCGCCGAAACAGCTTTATTTCGCGGAAAATCCGCAGTCCAAAAAATTCCCGGCTCCAGATTCGACACGGCGCCGGATGCCGTGTATGTTTGTGGTGTCCGAGGTGGCGGAGACCTCGGATTCAACAATACAACAACAATCTTTTCAGCGGCTGTTCCCCCCCCCCAAAGACCCACACCTCGATAGCCGCTACTCGGGCCCGTGGTTTCCCCAACCACGGGCCCTTTTCTTTTTACACGGACACATGAGCATCCTGCTCATGTGTCCTTGGCGAGCTCCGCTCGCTCGTACGCCAGGCCTCCGTGCCTGTCTCGCGACACGCGAAACATCAGCATCCTGCCGATTTTCGCTTGGCGAGCTCCGCTCGCTCGTACGACAGGCCTCCGTGCCTGTCCGCACGCCTTGCCGTTTACTTTTTTTCATACCACCCCTTGCACTGTTTCACCCCCTCTATAGAATGCCCCTCTTTCGCATTACCAGTAGTGCCCCCTGAGGCATTCCCGGATTCATCACGCTTAGGTTTCGGAACGATCGTTGAAGGCAGGCAGCCAGGGGCTTCCCACAGGAAGGGGAGTCCGCGCAGGGCAAGGATGGGTTCAGGCGATTCTGTTGGCGCTCGCAGCAGCCTGCGTGGCGATTGCTGCCAGCCCTACCGCAGCCGGCCTGCTCACGCTGAGCGGCACGAGTTACGTCCAGTCGTTCGATTCCCTCGGGACCGCCTCGGGTTCGGCCACGCTGCCGGCAGGCTGGGATGTGCGCACCGGAGCCACCGGAACTGCGCTCGGCACGGTCGGCCCGAGCGTCATCAAGCAGACGTGGGGCGATAACGCCAAGGGATTCATCAACACGGCCTCGGCCACCGGCCTCTCGAGCAACGCCTCCACTGAATCGCAACGCGCTTCGACAAACCGAGCCGTCGGTGTGCGCACTGCCAGTGACTTTGGCGACCCCGGTGCGGCGTTCAATCTGAACTTCGACTCCACCCGCCTGACGCTCACCGCCGGCTCGATCGACCTGATGCTGCTCGACGTTGAGCCGCGGTCGGTCACCTGGTCCCTCCAATACGGCCTCGGCACGACTCCCACGTCGTTCACCACGATCGCCACCTGGGCTGACCCCGGCGTCTGGGGCACGACGCCCATCACGTTCTCGAGCGCGGCGCTCACGGCGATGTCGAACCAGCCGAGCGTTTGGTTCCGTGTCGCGGCCCTGTCGGCGTCCACAAGCACGGGCGCCCGCGACACGATCGCGATCGACAATTTCCAGATCGCGTTCGTGCCGGAGCCCTCTGCCCTTGCATCCGCGATCGCCGGCGGGGCCTGCTCCGTCATCCTCCTCGCGCGCCGGCGTCCGCGGCCGGCCCCGCGCCGCGGCTTCACGCTCACGGAATTGCTCGTCGCCATCGCCATCATCGGCCTGCTGGTGGGCCTTTTGCTGCCGGCCGTGCAGTCGGCGCGGGAGTCGGCCCGGCGGAGCCACTGCCAAAACAACCTGAAGCAGGTCGCGCTCGGCGTCCTCGGCTACGAGAATGCCAACTCGCGTTTCCCGCCGGCCGCGATCGTCAGCGAAGGATTCAATACCGCCACCTGCGCCGGCTGCTGGAACCCATGGGGAGAGGCGCAACTCACCTCCGTCTCACCCGCCGGCAGCAAGCACGGCACGAGCTGGATCCTCGAAACACTCCCCTTCCTCGACGAAACGGCGGTCTTCAATTCCTGGGACAGGCAGACCAACGTGCTCGGCAATGCCTTGATCGCGCAGGCCGACATCCGCCTGCTCTATTGCCCGACCCGGCGGTCGGGGATTCGCACGGGACGCGACGACCATCGCAACCTCGTCGCCACTGCCTGGCGCGGCGGCGGCACAGACTACGGCGGCTGCTACGGCCGGCTCGACGGCTTTCTCAATGCCACCTCCGAAGACCATCGTTTCGCCCACCGTGGCACCGCGATCCCCGGCTCCGTGGGCCGGCGCGAGAGTGTGTTTCTGCCGAATCTGGGCGTGGCTACCGGAGCGATTCGCGACGGCCTCTCGAATACGATCATGCTCGGGGAGATGCAGCGACTGCGGCCGATCACCGGCGCGACGAGCGCCGCCGACACCCACAACCGCACGAGCCACGATGGCTGGGCCGCCGGCGGCGTGGCGACGCTCTTCACCACGTCCACCGACCCGACGCACTCCAATCCCGGCGGCATGAACAACCTCTTCTTCGAGTCGCCCGGCAGCGACCATCCGGGCGGGGCGTCGTTTGCGATGGCCGACGGCTCCGTCCACTGGCTCGACGAATTCATCGATGCCAAAGACAACAACGCCGTCTTCCCACTGCTCGGCTCGATGCGCGATGGCCAGTCCGCATCGCTCGCCCTCGCGCCATGAGCGATTGCATGCCCTCCCCATTGGCTGCGCGGAACACGCTCGCCTCGGCCCTGCTGCTGGCGGCGTTGGCGGGCTGCTCCCCTGACAATCGCCCACCGCTGGGCACGGTGACGGGCACCGTCACGCTCGACGGACGCCCGCTCGCCGCCGCCGCCGTGCACTTCACGCCCGACGGCCCCGGCCGCACGTCGCTCGGCTCCACCGACTCGGCCGGCGGCTACCGCCTCCGCTATCTCCGCGACATCGAAGGGGCGAATCTCGGCCGACACACCGTGCGGATCATGACGGCGACGGAGGAGAACGGCGGCCGCGAAATCCTGCCGCCGCGGTATCACGCCGCCACCGTGCTCGAGGCTGTGGTTCAGCCCGGAACCAACCGGATCGACTTTTCGCTGCAATCGCGATAGTTCGCTGCTCGAGCATCGAGCGGCCTTGAGGCTTCGTCACCGCGTCGTTTCATTTTGCCAGGGTTCCCCGGCTGCTGGCAGTCTCGCGAATCTCGGGGTGCGATCTCGACGAACCGCCCCGCCGCTTCCGTTGGCGGTCGAATCGCGTCGATAGTTCACCATGGCGCGAGGGATCCGCGACAGGGTGGGGAGATGATGGCATGACGTTGGCGTGGATGCTGCGCGGTGCCGCGATCGTCGTCTGCCTCTGCGCCGCGCCGATCGCAGCCGCAGAGCGGGAGAATCCCGAACAGACGGCGCGCGGCTTTCTGAAGCAGGCCGTCGACTACGGAAATGCATCGGCCACGATGGCCGAGAAGGGAGACGTGCGGGCGGTCGACGGCTTCTATGCGTCCGCCGAGGCCGCCTGGAACGCCGTCTGGACCTGCCCCGGATCGCGGCCGATCCTCGAGGAGGCATCGTGCCTCTATGCCGCCGCGCTCGAGGGGCTGCTCGTGACGGCCGACCAGCACGGCCGGCTCTCTGGCAACGGCCTCGTGGTCGGCCCCGCCTGGAAGCCGATCTGCGTGCCGATCGAGACGCGGGCGCTGCCGGTCGAGGCGTCGGCCATCGAGCGCGTGGTGGCGCGGCCCCCGGCCGGCGACCGCCGGCTCACGCGGCAGCACGTCCGCGGCGGCTTCGGCCTGCCCGTTGCCGTGCGGCTCGCGCGGGGAGTGGGCGGAACGGGCGAGGAATTCGCGCCGCCGCGGCAATCCCTGGCGGCGACGGCGGTGCTGCGATTCAAGATGCCGGGCGACGAGAACTTCCTGCAGAAGTTCTCCGGTCCGCTCGCGCGGGATCATGCGCCGGCGATCCTCGACCTCGCGAATCCCGTCGAGATCGCCGCCGTGCACGTGGGGCCGGCGCGGCCGCTCCTGGCGGCGGATCTCTCGCTGCCGCTCTTGGACATGCTCGAGGGCATGCCGAAGACGTCGAGCATCACCGGGTTTCTGCAGCCCTACGGCCGCGGCGACACGGTGCCGAAACTCGAGTTTCTCGAGCCCCATCAGCCAGGCCGCATCCCGGTCGTGTTCATCCACGGCCTGGCGAGCGACGAAGGCACGTGGTTCGACCTGATCAACGAGCTCCGCACCTGGCCGACGTTTCACCGGCGCTACGAAGCCTGGGTCTATCGCTACCCGACCGGCGCGACGTTTCTCCACTCCGCCGCCGTGCTCCGCCGGGAATTGCAAACAGCGGTGCAGCGGCTCGATCCCCAGGGCACCGATCGCGCGCTGCAAAACATGGTGCTCGTCGGCCACAGCATGGGCGGCCTGCACGCGAAGCTGCAGGTCGTCGATCCCGGCACGCAGCTCTGGGACGCGATCTCCTACGTGCCCTTCGAGCAGATCGTGCTGCGGCCGGAGCTCAAGGAACGCGTCCGGCAGAACTATTTCTTCGAGCCGCTCCCCTTCGTGAAGCGGGTCGTGTTCGTCGCCACACCCCACGCCGGCTCCTCGCTGGCGTCGCGCGGCGTGGGCAGGATTGCGGCGCTCACGGTGCAGCAGCCCCCGCAGTCGAAGGCGATCCACGACGAGGCCGTCGTCATGAACCCCGATGCCTTCCACTCCGATTATCAGCGCTCACTGCCGACGACGATCGACATCCTCGAGCCCAGCTCGAGCATCCTGCGGGCCCTCCGCGAGCTCCGCACTCCCTGCTGGGTGACCACGCACAGCATCATCGGCACCGCACATCAATCGCTCGTGAGCGGCCCCGACGATTGCGTCGTGCCGGCATCGAGCGCGCGGCTGCCGGGTGTCACGAGCGAGCTCGAAGTGCCGGCCACCCATACCCGCGTGCACCACCACCCGCAGACGGTGATGGAAATCGAGCGCATCCTGCTCGAGCACCTGAACGAGACCCGGTAGGGCTTCGTAGACCGCTTGCTCCGCACGCGGATCGCGGGGATCCGCGTGCGGAGCAAGCGGTCTCTTTTCGACAGGCTGAAGCGTGCATGGCGACAGGCTGAAGCCTATCCTACCGGGAAGGCGAGGGGGTCGGCGGAAGCGTGACGAGCATTTGGACCGAGTCCGCGAGGGCCACCGCGAGGAACCTTCTGCCGCCCCCGAGCCGGCGCGACGCCAGAGAGATGCACCTGCGGAGCAAGACAGGCACGGAGGCCTGTCCTACGCATGCATTCTGAGCCGTTACGCGCGGGCGGCGTGCTCTTCGGCAACGAGTTCCAGGTCGGAGCTGAGGTACTTCACCGTGGCCGTCGGGGCGAGGTTGAAGAAGACGCGGCCGTCGGTCTTCCAGCGGCCGTTTGGTTCGTAGAGAAACTCCGCCGTGGCGGCACGGACGTTGGAGACGGCCTCCACCTCTTCCATGCCACCCCCTTCGATCGCCTCGAAGCTCACCTCGATCGCCACGAGCGCCTTGAGTCCGCCGGTATGGCGGTCGCGGGCGTAGACCACGTCGTCGTCGAAGAGCACGTCGGTCCACCGCAGGCCGCGGGGCTTGCCGCTGACGCTCGCCCGCTCGATGAACTTCGCCTCGAGCTGCTCGCGCTGGCGGTGGAAATCCCGCTGGGCCCGGGCCAACTTCTCCGCCTGCCTCGCGGCGCGAATCGGTCGCAGCGCCACCGCCAACACCATGACCGACGCCACCACGATCGCGATCGCGGACAGAAAAAACAGGGCGTTTCCCACGGGTGGCATCTCCAGGAGCGTGCGATGTCCAATGGATGAAGTGTACGACCGCGGAAACAATCGTCAAAAGTCGTCGCTTTGGCCGGCCGCGACGAGCCCGCGTTTTCGGCCACAGGCGTTCGTGGCTGGTTTACCCGAACCTCCGTTACGATGCCCGTCATGAAAAAGACCGCTCGCACAAAAGCCATGCCGCGCCCGCGGCCGCTCGGTGCCCATCAGTCGATCGCGGGGGGATTCACGAAGGCGGTCGAGCGCGCCATCGAGACGGGCTGCGAATGCCTGCAGGTGTTCACCCGCAACATCAATCGTTGGGATGTCTCGCCGCTCGACCCCGGCGAAGCCTCTGCCTTCCGCCGGGCGGTGAAGGATGCAGGCCTCGCCCTCGTCGTCGCCCACGATTCCTATCTCATCAATCCCGCCTCCGCCGACGACGCCTTGCGGCGGAAGTCGATCGCCGGCCTCGTCACGGAGCTCGAGCGGGCCGAGGCGCTCGGCATTCGCTGGGTGGTCGCGCATCCCGGTGCGGCCGGCGAGCAGCCCCTCGACGAAGCCGTGGCCCGCGCGGCCGACGGCATCGCCGCCGCGCTCGAGACCACCCGCACGCTCGCAGCCGGCATCCTGATCGAAACGACCGCCGGCCAGGGCTCCTGCTTGGGCGCCGCCTTCGAGGAAATCGGCACGATGCTCGCCCGGATCGACAAGCAGCCCGGCCTGGCGAAGCGGGTCGGCGTCTGCCTCGACACCTGCCACGTGTTCGCCGCCGGCTATCCGCTCTCGCCGCAGGAGAGCCTCGACGCCACGCTGCGGCAATTCGATCGCGCGATCGGGCTGAAACGGCTCGTCGTGATCCACGCCAACGACTCCAAGCGGGAGCTCGGCTCCCGGGTCGACCGGCACGAGGCGATCGGCAAGGGCAAGATCGGCCGCGAGGCCTTCCGCCTGATCATGCGGCACCCGAAGCTCGCCCACATCCCGCTCATCCTCGAGACGCCGAAGGAAGGCGCCGACGGCAAGGTGTCGCCGGCGAAGGACCGCGGCAACCTCGCCACCCTCCGCCGCCTGCAGCGGTAGTAGACCGCTTGCTCCGCAAGCGGTCTACTTTCCGCCGACGGAGGCGAGGGGTCGGCGGAAGCGTAACGAGCATTTGGACCGAGTCCGCGAGGGCCACCGCGAGTCACCAATCCGACGTTGGAACGGCGGACAAAGAACGTCTGCCGCCCCCGAGCCGGTGCGTCACAGAGCGGGCTACGTTCGTTCCGGCGGGATCGTGCGGCCGTGGGGGTCGCTGGCCGCCACGCCCACTTCCGCCTCGAGCCGCTCGCGGACGGCCGCGCCCAGATGATGCTCGATCCATTCCGCCGGCGGATGGAGATGGTCGAGCGGCAATTCGGCGTGGCGGCCGAGCCAGGCCTCCCAGAGGCGGTGCGACCGCACGACCGTCTCCGCCTCGGCCCGGCCCCGTGGCGACAGCCGCCAGCCGCCATCGGCCACCGCGTCGATTCGCCCGCTGGCTCGCAGCCAGAGAAGGGCCGCATGCTGACGGAGCGATGCCGGAAATACCGCCGGGGGAACCGCCGCGACCGCCCCTGCCTCCTCTCCGCGCCAGAGCGCGGCGAGACAGTCTTCGCACGTGATTCGCCACGCCAGCCACGCCCGCGCGGCCAGCCGCGCCACGACGCCATCCGGCGCGACGAGCGCAGCGGCGAGATAGCCCAGGCCGAGCACGACTGCGATCATCCCGGCGGCGCTCGTGTTGAAGTGCCAGGCGGCGAGATAGCCGACGCAGGAGGCAACGACCGCCATCAGCATGGCGACGAATGCCATCCAGTGCAGCCGATGCACGAGCACTTCGGCGGTCGCGGCCGGCACGACGAGCATCGCCACGACGAGGACCGCCCCCACGGCCTCGAAGCTCGCCACGGTGGCCAGCGCCGTCGCCGCGAGCAGGCCTGTCGTCGCCAGCCCCACCGGCATGCCCGCGGCCTGCGCCGCGTCGCTGTCGAAGGCGACGAAGAGCTGTTCCTTCCAGCTCACCATCGCCGCGACGGACAGGGCTGCGAGCACGATCGCGCCGGTGAGAAACGCGCGCGGAATCTCGAAGCCCGCCAGCGGCACCGTGTCGAACGGCACGAGCTCGAGGATGCCGTGGAGCACGCACGAGGCGTCGAGATCGACCCGCGAGGCCAGCGCCGAGACGAGCACGACCCCGACCGCGAAGAGCGTCGTGAACACGATTCCCGCGGCTGCGTCCTCGGACACGCCGGGCCGCCCCGCGAGCGACCGCGTGAGCCAGACGGTGAAAAGCGCCGTCGCGGTGGCACCGGCCAGGACGATTGGCCCGCCCATCCGTCCGCCCGCAAGCACCGCGACGACGATGCCAGGCAAGACGGCATGGCTGATCGCGTCGCCCAACAGGCTCATGCGGCGCACGACCAGCAGCGTGCCGACGAGCGCGCAGCCCGCCGACACCACGGCCGCCGTGGCCATCGCCCAGCCGTGCATCACGGCCTGCTCCGAAAGCCACCCAGCGGCGATCGTCATGCGAGCGGCCTCCGCGCTGCGAGCCGGCCACGGATCGCCGCCGCCAGTACCGACAGGCCGAACATCGCCGCCGCGACCAGCACGATCATCGGCCCGGTCGGCAGCCGCGGAAAAACGGCGCTCGCCGCGACGCCCGCGACGGCGGAGACCAGGCCGATCATTCCGGCAAGTGGGAGCATGGTGCCGACGCGATCGGTCCACTGCCGCGCGGCGGCCGGCGGGATCACGACGAGCGCCGTCACGAGCACCGCCCCGGCCGCGGGCAGCCCCACGACGACCATGACTGCGACGAGCGCGACGAGCAGATAATCGACGACCGCGACCGGCCAGCCCGTGGCCGCGGCGAACGCCGGATCGAAGGCGACGAGCACCGCCTCCTTGAAGCCCACGACGAGCGTTGCCACAGCCACGACAGAGACCGCCGCGAGGAGCACGGCATCCGCCGCCGTGAGCGCGGCGGTGTGGCCGAGCAGAAACTGCTCGAGCCCGCCGCCGCCGGGAATGCCGCGGGCGGTGATGCCGGAGATGAGCGTGATCCCGAGGCCGAACGAGACGCCGAGCACGATGGCCGTCGCCGCATCGTCGCGGGTGCGCGTCCAACGGCGGATCAAGACGAGCACGCCGAGGCTGGCGACCGCCGCCACGAGGGCGCCCAGGAGGAGCATGGGGAGATCGCGGCGGCCGGTCGCGAGAAACGCGGCCGCCACGCCCATGAGCGTGGCGTGCGCTGCCGCGTCGCCGGCCAGGGCTCGCTTCCGCAACAGCCCCAGGCTGCCGATCACGCCGGCGGCGAATCCCACCGCCGCCACGCCGGCGGCCACGACGAGCGTGTTGTAGGGAATCCCCCCAAGCGGGCTCATGGGGTTCGCCTCCCCTGAGCGACGGCGCGGCCGAGCTCGTCGAGCACGTCGAGCGGGCCGGCGTAGGTGCGGCGCAGGTTGTCGGGCGTGAGCACGGCAGCCGTCGGCCCCGCGGCGACGAGCCGCATGTCGACGAGCGCCACCGCATCGAACCACTCCGCGGCGGTGCGGAGGTCATGATGCACGACGACGACGAGCCTCCCTTCCGACCGCAGGTCGGCGAGCACGCGGAAGATCGTCTCCTGCGAGCGGGCATCGACGCCGGCCAGCGGCTCGTCAAGAAAGTAGAGATCGGCCTCCTGCGCGAGCGCCCGCGCGAGAAACCCCCGCTGCTGCGGGCCGCCGGAAAGCCGGCCGATCTGCCGGCCGGCGACGTCGGCGAGCCCGACGCGGTCGAGGCACGCGGTGGCGAGCGCCCGCTCGCGCTGCCCCGGACGGCGAAACCAGCCCAGCCGCGGATAGGTGCCCATGAGCACGACATCCATCACGCTCACGGGAAAATCCCAATCGACCGTCTCGCGCTGCGGCACGTATCCGACCCGCCGCCGCACCTCGTCGAGCGGTCGCCCAAAGAGCTTCACGCTGCCGCCGGCCAACGGCACAAGGCCGAGCGCCGCCTTCAGGAGCGTGCTCTTCCCGGCGCCGTTCGGGCCGATGATGCCGAAGATGCCTGGCGAGTCGATGGCGAGATCGATGTTCCAGAGCACCGGCCGCCCGCCATAGGCGACCGTCAGGTCGTGAAACTCGACCGCGTATGGCGCCGCCATCAGCGGCCTCCGGCGAGCGCGGCGACGATCGTCTCGACGTTTTCGCGGAGCGCTCCTTCGAGCGATCCGGCCGGGGCGCCCGGTTCGCCAAGCGAATCGGAGTGGAGCCGGCCGCCGAGGCGCACATCGTGCCCGCGGGCTTTCGCGCCTTCGCGCAGCGCCGCGACGCTCCTGTCCGAGACGCTCGTCTCGAGAAACACGGCGGGGATCCGCCGCTCGACGACGAGATCGACGAGCCGATTGATGTCGCGGAGCCCTGCCTCGCTCTCGGTGCTCGTGCCCTGCACGCCGACCACCTCGATCCCATACGCACGCCCGAAATAGCGGAAGGCATCATGCGCGGTGACGAGCACTCGCCGATCGGCGGGAATGGTCGCGATTCTGTGCCGCAGTTCGTCGTCGAGCCGCTCGAGCCGCGCGGCATAACCGGCCGCCCGCGCCGTGTACTCGGCGGCGTGATCCGCGTCGATCCCGGCGAGCGCCTTCGCCACGACGGCCGAGCAGAGGCTCCAGAGCTTGGCATCGAACCAGACGTGCGGATCATGCAGCCCCGCATCGGCCTCGAGCAGTCGGTCGGCCGGCAGCGTGTCGGCCACCGCGACCACCGGCACCCGCTTCGCGAGCCGCGCGAGCAGTTCGGCGAGCTTGCCCTCGAGATGCAGCCCCGACGCCACCACAAGATCGGCCCGCGCGAGACGATCGGCATCCCGCGGCGTGGCCTTGTAGCTGTGCGGGTCGATGCCCGCCGCCATCAGGGAATCGATCACCACGCGGTCGCCGGCCACCTCACGCACGAGGTCGGCCACGACCGTCGTCGTCGCGACGACCACCGGCTTCCCGTCGTCCGGCGGCGCGGCCTCGGCCGCCGAGCGGGCCGCCAGGGCGACGAACGCCAGCGAAAGCAGACCGAGTTTTGAAAAGCCAAAAAGCATTTTTTGAAGCCCCAAAAAGCATACTCCAGGCCCGCATAGCCCCGCAAACCGGCATCTTCGGGCCGATGCCGGCGTGGCACTCACCGGCGCGTTGACCTTCCCGGAGGGCATACTTACCTTCATCAGAGCATTCGTGCGGTTTCCGGGAGCGATGCGATGTCGACCTATTTCAAGCGGTTTCGCATGGACGCGGACCTGTCGGCTCCGAGGCGGCCCCTGCCCCTCCCCACCGGCTACCGCTTCGTCTCGTGGAACGAGGCCCTGCTCGACGTCCACGCCCGCACGAAGCATCGCTCCTTCCGCGGCGAGATCGACGCGCTGGTATTCCCCTGCCTCGGCAACATCGAGGGCTGCCGCCGGCTGATGCGGGAGATCCGCAACAAGCCCGGCTTCCTGCCGGCGGCCACCTGGCTCGTGGTGCGGAACGACGCCCTCGGCGAACTCGAGTGGTGCGCCACGATCCAAGGCGTGGTGGATAAACTCGGCGTCGGCTCGATCCAGAATATCGGCGTCGTTCCCAGCCACCGCGGCTTCGGTCTGGGCACGTGCCTGATCGAGCAGGCGCTCGCCGGCTTTCGGGGCAAAGGGTTGCGGCGGGCCTTCCTCGAGGTGACGGCTGAGAACTCAGGAGCCGTTCGCCTCTACCAACGTCTCGGCTTCCGGCGCACCAAGACCATCTACAAGGTGGTGGAGGCCTCCGACGAGGTCTCGGTCTGCGAATCCGTCACGTCCGCCGTGGGAGCGAGTCTGGCCGAACCTGCCTGCCCGTGACCCCCTCGTGAAGCAATCCCTCCATTCCGCGACGCTCGACAACGGGATTGTGCTGCTCGGCGAGCAGCTCCCCGGCCTCGAATCGGTCGCGGTCGCTTTCCACACACCGGCCGGCGCCGTGCATGACGGGCCGGGCCGCTGCGGGCTGGCGACGCTTTCCGGCGAGATGATGCTCCGCGGCGCGGGCGACCGCAGCAGTCGGCAGATCGTCGAGGCGCTCGAGGGCTCGGGCGTGCAGTGGTCGCAGTCGGTCTCGACGAGCCATGCGAGCTTTTCGGGTGCGATGGTCGCCCGACAACTCCCGGCGGCGCTGCCAATCTATGCCGACATTCTGCGACGGCCGCGGCTCGAGGAGGAGCAACTCGAAAACGCCCGCCAGATGGTGCTGCAGAATCTCGCGGGCACCGAAGACGATCCGGCCCATCGGGCGATGTCGGCCCTCCGCCAGCTCCATTATCCCGCCCCCTGGGGCACGCCGAGCGAGGGCATCTCGGCCGACGTCGAGCAGATCGACATCGACACCGTGCGGTCGTTCGTGGCGGACCACGTGCGGCCGGCCGGCACGATCATCGCCGTCGCCGGCCGCATCGACTGGGACGACTTCGTCAAACAGGCCGAGAACCTCTTCGGCGACTGGAACACCGGAGGCGTCGCTCCGGTGCCGGCGGGGACCCGCGGCCCGCGGTTCCGGCACGTGCCGCACGATTCCCAGCAGACCCACATCGCGGTGGCCTGGTCCGCCCCGCCCTATCGCAGCGACGATTCCTACGAGGCGACGGCGGCGCTGGCGATTCTCGGGGGCGGATCGAGTTCGCGGCTCTTCTCGGAGGTCCGCGAGCGGCGCGGGCTCTGCTACAGCGTGTCGGCCGGCTACCAGACCCTGCGCGACTGCGCCGCCGCCATCTGCTATTCGGGCACGAGCGCGGCCCGCGCGCAGCAGACGCTCGACGTGATGCTCGCCGAGATCCACCGCCTGCCCGGCACGATCGAGGCCGCCGAGCTCGACCGCGTGAAGGCCCGGGCCAAGAGCGGCCTCGTGATGCAGCAGGAATCGAGCGCGGCACGGGCCGGCGCCATCGCGCGGCAGTGGTATCACCTCGGCAGCATGCGTTCGCTCGGCGAAGAGCTCGCCCGCTACGACCGGCTCGGCGTGGGCTCGATCGAGGCCTGGCTCGCCGCCAATCCGGTCCGCGATCTGTCCGTCGTCTCACTCGGCCGGGAGCCGCTGGAGGTGCCGCATGAAGTTTCTGCATGAACGGCTCGACAACGGTCTCGACGTGATCGCCGAGGTCACCGACGGCGCCCTCTCCTCGAGCATCGGCTTCTTCGTGAAGACGGGCGCCCGCGACGAGAACGACGCCCTCTGGGGTGTGAGCCACTTTCTCGAGCACATGGTGTTCAAGGGAACGCACGATCTCTCCGGCGACGAGATCAACCGCCGCTTCGACTGGATGGGCGCGAGCGCCAACGCCTTCACGAGCGAGGAAGACACCGTCTACCACGCCGCGGTGCTGCCCGAGCAGCAACAGGAGGCCGTGTCGCTCCTGGCGCGGATGATGCGGCCGGCCCTGCGCGCGGAGGATTTCACGACGGAGAAGCTCGTCATCCTGGAGGAGATCAGGATGTACGACGACCAGCCCCCCTTCGGCGCCGACGACCGCTGCCGCGCCGCCTTCTTCGGCCGCCACCCGCTCGCGCGGAGCGTACTCGGGACGGTCGAATCGATCGAGGCGCTGCCCGTCGAGGCGATGCGCGACTACCACCGCCGCCGCTACGCGCCGGGCAACATCGTGCTCGCCGCGACCGGTGCCGTCGATTTTCCGGCGCTCGTCGAATCGGCCAAGCGGCTCTGCGGCGATTGGGAGCCTCAGCCCGTGACCGAGCGCCGGCAGCCTCAGGAGACGCGGCCGCCCCGGCTCGCCTCCACGATCGAGCACATCACGCGGCCCGCCGCCACGCTCGAATACGCGGTGCGAATGTCGGCCGGCCCCACCGGCGATGACGACGACCGCTACGCAGCCAAGCTGCTGGCGGTGCTCCTGGGCGACGAATCGGGAAGCCGCCTCTATTGGGCGCTCGTCGATTCCGGCGCGGCGGAGCACGCCTCCTGCCACCACCACGATTTTCTCGACGCCGGCTTTTTCGCCACGCAACTCTCCTGCGATGCCGATGATGTCGTGCCCCTCCTCGACCGGATCGACGAGGTCTACCGGGAGGCCTCCCGGGCCGGCATCCCGCGGAGCGAGCTCGAGCAGGCCCGCAACAAGCTGGCCGGCCGCGTCGTGCTCGGCGGCGAGCGGCCGCGGCGGCGGCTCTTCGGCGTGGGGCTCGAATGGGCCCACACCGGCAGCTACCGGAGCGTGGCCGACGACCTCCGGATCGTCGAGCGGCTTTCGCTCGACGACGTCCACCGGGTGCTCGACCGCTGGCCCCCCCACGGCCCGAGCGCCACCGTCTTGGCCGGGCCGCTCGCAGCCGACGCTTCCGCAACGGCACGTTTTGCGGCACAATAGTCTTCTGATGGCCCCTCTCTTTGCCAACCGCTGGCTGATCGCCCTGCCGCCGATCTGGCTCGTCGGCATGGGTGCGTTGCTCGCGATGCTCGGCATTCTGCTCGCCTGGACCCTGCTGGCGGCAGTGCGGCCGCGGGCCGCCGCGGAGGCGCGGTTGAGCCTCGGCGACGGATTCGCGGGGCCACTCGCCTGGCTGTTGCTTGGGCTTGCGGCACTGGCCATCGCGTTCACGCCGCTCGTGCCGCTCGGGCAGATCGGCCGCTCCCTCCAGCGGCTCGTGTCAGCCAACGACTTCGATCGCACGATCACGGTGCTTCCGCGGGCGAATCTGCAGGAGATCCAGCTCGACCTGCGGCCGCAGGAAATCGAGTCGATCACACTCGACAGCGATGGCCCGATCACCGTCCGCACGCAGCAGCCGATCGAGGGCTTCGCGCTCGTGAAGGTGCCCGACGTCGATCTCTCGGCCACGACGCCCTGGACCTGGACCCGCGCCGCGAACGCGACGAGCCCCTTCCTCGGCCAGCGGGCGAAGCTCGAGGCCACCAATCCGTCGGACAAGCCGGTGCAACTGCGGGTGCGCAGCCGCCTCGCGGCGGAGTTTCCGCAGGCCGGCATCCTCCCCTGGACGACGGGCGTGCTCCTCGCCGTCGCGGCGGCCTATGCCGTCTTCCGGCTCGTGCCCCGTCGCATCGCCGCCGTCGCATCCACCACCTGCAAGGAGGCGATCGGCCAGCCCGTCTTCGCCGTGGCGCTCTTCGTCGGCGCGGTCCTGCTCCTGGCCTTCATCGTCATCCCCTACAACACGTTCGGCGAAGATGTGAAGATGCTCAAGGACAGCGGCCTCACGCTCATCAAGGTGCTGGCGCTGCTCGTCGTCGTCTGGACGGCGAGCGTGGCCGTGGCCGACGAGATCGAAGGCCGCACGGCGCTCACGGTGCTCTCGAAGCCGCTCACGCGGCCGCAGTTCATCCTCGGCAAGTTCGCCGGGCTCGTGCTCGTGGCGCTGCTCGTCTTCCTGATCCTCGGCAGCGTGCTCATGGCGACCACGAGCCTGAAGGTGGTCTACGACGCCCGCGAGGGGGCAAAGGTCGATCCGATCTGGCGCGACTGCGCCGACGAGATGATCACGGTCGTGCCGGGCCTCGTACTTTCGCTCCTGGAGACGATCCTGCTGGCGGCGGTGAGCCTCGCGGTCTCCACGCGGCTGGGCATGGTGCCGAACCTCATCATCTGCTTCACGGTCTACGCCCTCGGCCATCTCGTGCCGCTCATCGTGCAGTCGAGCGTGGGCAAATTCGCGATCGTGCGGTTCGTGGGGCAATTGTTCGCGACGATCCTTCCGGTGCTCGAGCACTTCACGATCGAGGCGGCCGTCGTCGGCGGCGTGCCGGTGCCGTGGAGCTACCTCGCCTGGGCCGCGCTCTACGCCGGCCTCTATTCAGCCGTGGCCCTGCTCGTGGCCCTCGTGCTCTTCCAGAACCGCGACCTGGCGTAGGGCTTATTCCATCGCGGTGTAGCGCCGGCTCGGGGGCGGCAAAAGTCGGTTGCGTCGCAACTCCTTTGGATTGTCGCAAGGGCGAGGATACGCCCAACGCTCCTCGAGCGTTTGCCGACCCCCTCGCCTACCCGCCATGTAGGCCAGCGAGCCCGGGTCGGCGGAAGCTCGAGGAGCATTTGGACCGAGTCTTCGAGGGCCACCGCGACGAGACTTCTGCCGCCCGGGCGAGCGGTTGCGCAACGTAGACCGCTTCGAAACAAAGCGGATCTCCGGGGAGCCGCTTGCGGAGCAAGCGGTCTACTTTGGAGCAAGCGGTCTCCTTACCGCACGAGTCCCGTGCGGCCGGTGAGGCCGATCATGCCGAGTCCGCTCTCGTTGGCCTGCCCAGGGAGCGACTGGCCGCCAAAGCCCGGCTCAGCCGGCAGCGTGCGCGCCTCGGCCTTGCCGTCGATCACGAAGAGAATCCCGCCCGGCAGACGGCGCTCGAGCCGCGGGCCCACCTCCAGGCCGATCGCGCCCCACTGGTCGTTCTGTCCCACCGACGTGCGGAGTTCGAGCGAGCGGCGGCCGAGATCGCATTCCGAAGCCATGCCGAGTCCGCCGATCCACTGGGCCGGCCCCTCGCGCATCATGCTGCGGTCGGCCTGCATGCCGGCCGTCACGTTGATCCCCTCGATGCGGCGATTGATCTGCGCAATCACCGGTTGCTGCGACTGCTCGGGGGACGTCGGCCCCTTCACCACCAGGCCGAGCCGCTCCGCCTCGTCGTTCACTTCGAAGTCGCTCTGTCGCAGCGATGCAGCCAGCGACGATACACCGTCGAAATCATGGAGCCGGAAATCGAGTTCGTCCGCCGCCGCCGGCGGCACGAGCACGAGCAGGCCCACGAGCATGATCGTCGCGCGCAGCATTCGTCCGCCCCTCCCACAGGTCTATCGGCTGCGGTGAGCGGACGACGCCAGTCGACCGTGATTGCCGGCAACCGCGCAGGACGCCGCTGCCGGTTTGGCAAACCCTGCGGCCTCAGGCTGTCTTGCGGCGCGGGGGAAATACCGTCGACCGGGGCGTGAGCGGCACCGACGGGGCGGAGCCGCCGAACTGGGTGCGGACGAGCGTATCGATCACGCGGTTGGCGATCTCGAGCGCCGCGGCGCCGGCCGACCCGGGCACGAGGGGTGCCCGGCCGGTGCGGATAGCGTCGAGAAAGTCGTCGTGCTCGCAGGCGATCGCGTTGGCGTCGGGCACCGGCAGCGTCTCGCGCGGGAGCACCTGCGTGAAAAACGCATCCTTGAGGGCGGCCCGCTCCCCCGGCGGCACGTCCGCGGCGACGAACCGGCCGGCGCGGATATCGGCGGAGGGCGTGATCACCTCGACCGTCTTGGCGTTGAAATCGACCGACACGATCCCGTCGGCCGACCAGATGGAGACGGCCCGCCGCAGCGTGGGACTGATTCGCGAGGCCGTGAGGTCGGCCACGAGCCCCGACGAGAAGACGAGCCGTGCCCGCACCGCATCCTCGTGGCCGCCGGTCGCCGACAGGCCATGCGACTCGAGATGCTCGAGCCGGCCGGGCTCAAGCGAGAGCACGAGGTCGATGTCGTGGATCATCAGGTCGTGCACGACGCCGACGTCCATCGAGCGAAACGTGAACGGCGCGAGGCGGGCCGATTCGATCGCCACGGGCCGGCCCACCTTCTCGACGGCGAGTTTCCAGGCCGGATTGAATCGCTCCACGTGCCCCACGGCGACGACTCGCCCGTGGCGGCGGGCGGTGGTCACGATCGCCCGCGCGTCTTCGACGGACGCCGCGATCGGCTTCTCGATGAGCAGGTCGAGCCCGGCCTCGAGGAGCGGGATCGACACCCGGGAGTGCAGACCGGTCGGAGCGGCGACGACGGCGACATCGGCCTTGCCGACCAGATCGCCGGGCTCCGGCAAGGCCGCACAGCCATTGGCCTCGGCCACGCGAGCGCGGGCCTCGGGCGATGGATCGACGACGGCGACGAGTTCCACGTCGTCGCGGCCGGCCAGGAGCCGCGCGTGGATCGTTCCCAGATGCCCGCAGCCCACCACCGCGACCTTCAGCCTCGTCATGCAGCCCTCCTTCGTTCGCGGGCGCGCCCGTGCCGCCCTTCCTGTTGACGTGTCAAGAATTCGATCAATTGCATCACCGGCGGCAGGAGCATCCCCTGCGATTGCAGGATCTCGGCGGCGCTCTTGAGGCCGACCTTCGCCCGGTAGAGCAACCGGTAGGCCTCGGTGATCGCATCGACCGCCTCCGGCCCGAAGCCGCCGCGCTTCAGCGCCACCACGTTGATGCAGCGCGGCCGCGCCGGCATGCCCTCGGAGAGCATGAACGGTGGCACGTCGTGCAGCACCCGCGAAAGCCCCGCCACGAACGACCAACTGCCGATCGTGGCCCAATGATGCACCGCCACGGCGCCGGAGAGCGACGCATGGGAATGCACCCGCACGTGGCCGCCAAGGAGCACCCCGTTGGCGAGGATCACGTGGTCGCCGACACGGCAATCGTGGGCGACGTGGGAGCAGGCCATGAGAAAATTCGCGTTGCCGATCGTCGTCTCGCCCAACTCCTTTTCGGTGGCGCGGTTGATCGTGACACTTTCACGGATGATGTTGTCGTCGCCGATCACCACGCGCGTCCGCGTGCCCTGATAGCTCAGATCCTGCGGCTCGCCACCGATCACGCAGTTGGCATGGATCCGATTCCGCTCGCCGATTCGCGTGTCGCCGAGGATCGTGACGTGATTCGCAAGCACCGTCTCACGGCCGATCTCGGCCTGGCCGGAGACCAGGCAATGCGGGCCAACGACCGCGTCGGGCGCGATCCTCGCGCCGGGCTCGACGATCGCGGTGGGATGGATGTCCGGCATCAGGCGATTCCTTGCGTCTCGCGGCTCGCGCGTTCCTCAGACCGAAACCCCCAGCCGCTCATCCAGCGCCACGAGCCGCCCCGCCAGCTCGGCGTTGAGGCGATGGCCGCTCTTGCTCGCGGTCACGTGGGCATGAATCGGCCGGCCGGCGAGCGCGAGGTCGCCGACGAGATCGAGCACCTTGTGGCGCACGCATTCATCGGGCCAGCGCAGCGGGTTGTCCACCGGGCCATCGGGCCCGAAGACGACGAGATCCTTGGTCGAGACCGCGAGCCCGAGGCCCGCGGCCCGCAGCCGCTCGGCATCGGCGGTCGAGATGAACGTCCGCGCGGCGGCCAGTTCGGCGCGATACGACTCCGGCGTGATCCGCAGCGAAAGCTCCTGGCGACCGATCGGCCCGGCGCCGTAGTCGAGGCAATAGTCGACCGAGAGCCCGGGGAACCGGGGCAGAGAGGCCTCGATCCAGGCGTCGCCATCCCCCACTCGCACGGTTTCCCGCACCACGATCGGATCGACGGGCGCGCCGAGATCCTCGAACCCCGCCCCCTCGATCGCCTCGACGAAGGCCCGCGAAGAGCCATCGAGGCCGGGCATCTCCTCGGCATCCACCCGCACGAGACAGCAATCGACATGCACGCCGGCAAGCGCGCTCAACAGGTGCTCCACCATCTCGAGCCGCGCGCCGTCCGCGACGAGATTCGTTCTATTCACCGCATCCACGCGGCTTCCGAGCGCCGCCGGAATCCGCACCGCCGGCTCGAGATCGCCCCGAACGAACACCACGCCCGCGCCCGCCGGAGCGGGATGCAATTCGACGCGGATCTCGCGGCCGCTCCAATAGCCGCGGCCGGCCACGAGCGCCGGCCGACGGAGGGTTTGTTGCGACCGCGCGGGGGAATGGTGAGGCATGACGAAGCCCGCAGGGCGGCTTGAACCGGATGCGGACGACTAGCGGGTGCGGGGCGCCGGAGCGCCGGCGACAGCCGGGCCGTTGAGCATCTTGAGGACGTCCGGCGTGATGTCGATGCCGGGCTCCAGGTAGACGATCGGCTTGGTGATGCCGCGCAGGATCTGATTGCGGTCGCTGTTGTCGACCGGCTCGCCGTCGAACCGGTGCACGACGGCGATCCGGTGCTCGCGGGCGAACTGCTCCACGGCCTTCTCGATCTGGGAGTACACCTGCAGATAGACCTTCGCCTCGCGGTCCATGAAGTCCTTTTTCTGCAGCTGGGCGTTGACGTTGAAATCGCCTTGCGCCTTGGCGATCTCGGCCTCGAGCTTCTTGTATTCCGGCGTGCCCACGTTGAAGCCCTTGATCTGCTCCATGAGGCCGTTGATCCGGTCGCGTTCCGACTTGAGGCCATTCTCGGCGGCCATCACCTCGTCCTTCATCCTGTCCATCGCGGCCTTGAATCCGGCATGGTTCTTGAAGATGTAGCCGACGTCGATCACCGCAACGGCGGTCGCCGGGCCGGCGGAGTGCGCCTGGGCGGCAGGAGCCTGCGCGGCCGGAATCTGGCCGGGCACCTGGGCAAACGCGGAGACCTCGACCACGGCCATCAGGCCCACACACACGACGCTTGCCAGTTGCGACTTCACGGAAAGCACTCCTTGCTTGGATTGACGTTAGGGGCATGCGGGGCGACCGCAGCGGGCGGGATCATGTCAGGCGCTCCTTGCTGGCTCAAGGGCAAAAAACACGGCGAAGAATGCGTGTTTCCGGGGGCTTGCTGGCTGTCTGGCATCAACTGGTTCAACCCGGCTTCGGGTGACCCGTACCCCGTCGCCGGACGCTCGCTTCGGGCATCCATGCCCTCCGCTCGCTCGGATGCCGCCTGCGCTTCGCCATCCTGGCTGCGCTTGGCGGCATACGCCGGCTCCCGGGGCACGGGTCACCCGAAGCCTCCCGCTCTAGTAGGACAGGCTTCAGCCTGTTCCAGGCAGGCTGAAGCCTGCCCTACCTGGAAAGCGGGAAGGCCCGGGCTGCCTGTACCTTCTCGCGGGCTATGGGAGCGAGCGTAGGCAGGATGCCGAAGCGAGCGGACATGCAGTGAGCGGAGGACAGGATGTCCGCAGCGAACGTCCGCCGAGAGGGTACAGGCAGCCCCGGGCCGGGTTGGGCGAGTTGACGACGGATAACAGGCAGGGGATCCGCTTCGGGACGAAGCGGTCTACGGCTACTTCGGTGGGTCGAGGACCACGTCGAGTTTGACCTCGGCGCCGTCTCGCACCACGACGACGGGCACCGTGTCGCCGCCCTTGTGCTTTCGCAGGGCGCTGTCGAAGTCTTCGAGGCCGGTGACGGCGCTGTCGCCGAGTCGCACGATGATGTCGCCCCCCTGGAGGCCGCCGCGGGCGGCAGGGGAATCCTTCGTCACGCCGGTGATCGCGTAGCCCTTCCCGGGCTTGCCGAAGTCGGGGATGCTGCCAAAGTAGGGCCGGTCACCACCGCGGGCGAACATCTTCGAGGCGACCTCGATGTAGGCGGGGCGTTCGGGAGCCGTGGCGAGCTCGCGCACGAGGTCGGTGACGAGCGCCGTGATCCGCACCATGCCGTCGTAGTTGATCTTCTCGGCGGTGTCGGTTGGCCGGTGGTAATCGGAATGCGAGCCCGTAAAGAGATGGAGCACCGGAATCTTCCGCGCATAAAAGCTCGAGTGGTCGCTCGGACCGAAGCCGCCCGGCTCCTTCGCCACCTCGAAGGCGTGCGCGCCGACGAGCTTGTCCACGAGCGCGTCGAGGCCGGTGCCGGTGCCCGTGCCGTGGACGATCACCTTGTTGCCGTCGAGCCGGCCGACCATGTCGAGATTGACCATGGCGACGGTCTCCGCGAGCGGCACCGCGGCATTGGCCGTGTAGTGGGCGCTGCCGAGCAGCCCCCGCTCCTCGCCGGAAAACGACGCGAAGAGAATGGTGCGCGGAAAGGGGCCCTTCGCCGCCGCCTCGGCCGCGAGCCGACGCGCCACCTCGACGAGCATCGCGGTGCCGCTGGCGGTGTCGTCGGCGCCGTGATGCACGGCCGTCTCGCCCGGCGCCGCCGAGTTGACGCCGCCGTAGCCGAGATGGTCGTAGTGGGCGCCGAGCACGACCGTCTCGGTCGCCCCTGGCTTGCCGGCCAGGATGGCGAGAATGTTTTTCGTTTCCGTCTCCGTCCGCTCGATCGTCACCCGGCCGCGGATCCGCCAGCCGGTGAGCGGCGCCGTCTCGGGCTCGAGCTTCTCGTCGATCGTCTTCTCGATCGTCGCCAGGTCCTTGCCGAGCGATTCCTTCACGAGCCCGTCGATCACCTCTCGCCTCACCTGCAGCACCGGCATGGTGCGGCGATCCGAGCCGTCGCCGGCGCGGGTGAACGCCATCAGGGCGTCGTCGGTGGCCGAGGCGTCGTTGCAAAAGATCAGTCCGCCGGCCTCGTGCTCCGAGGCATTGGCCACCTTCCGCGACAGCGCCGCATATTGCGAGGCCTGATTGCCGTCGAAGACGCTGTGCGGATTGTCTTTCTGAGGTTCCTGGCGGAGCACGATCGCCGCGGCGCCCTTGGCGCCAGAGGGGCCGAGCGGTGCGTAGTCGTCGTAGTGCTCCTTCGGCGCCGTGATGCCGAAACCGGCGAAGACGAGCGGCAGGTCGAAGGGACCCGATCCGCCGGCGGCCAGCGGCGTGAAATCCTTGCCCAGTTCGAGCGCTCGCCGCACGGGCTGGCCATCCGCGTCGGGCGGGCCGATGAGTTCGGCGGTGTTGCCCTCCTCAGCACCGAGCTTCGCCTCGAGCGTCATGGCAAACGGCTGGTAGGGGCTTTCGCCGATCACTGTCGTATCGAGGCCGGCCGCGGCCAGCTCTGCGGCGACCCAATCAGCAGCCTGGTCGATCCCCTTCGTGCCCGGCCCGCGGCCTTCGCGCTCGGGCGCGGCGAGCCATTCGACGGCCGACCGCAGCCGGCCTACGAGCGCGGCAGGATCGTCGCCCCCGCCATCGGCGGTCTGTCCACGAACCGCGGCGGTGGCCAGCACCATGACGGAACAGGCGGCGGCGATGAGAAACGCTCGACCCAAACTCATGGAACCCTCGCAAATGGAGCGGAAGCCGGTCAAAACCAATTCTATCCGCTTCCCGCCGGGCGGCGCGTGTGACAAAATCGAACGGTTTTCCGGAATTCGCAGGAGCGTATCGTCGTGCCGTCGCTGTTCGTCATCCAGGGTTTCAACAAGGGAACGCGTTACGACCTCGCCGCCCACGAGGGGGCGGTGACCATCGGCCGCGAGGCGGGCAACCTGGTGCGGCTCGACGACAACGAGGTCTCCCGCCGCCACGCGGAGATTCGCCGCGTGGGCCCGGGCTTCGTCGTCGGCGACCTGAAGAGCTCCAACGGCACCTACCTCAACAATCGGAAGGTGGAGCGGGCGGAGCTCTCGAGCGGCGACCAGATCCAGATCGGCCGCACGATCCTCGTCTATTCCAAGGACGACGCGGTCCCTTCGGCCGGCACGGTGGACATCGTGCCCCCCGACGCCCACGAGGCGTCGCGGATCGTGCGGGCCATCCGCGAGGACGAAGACGAGATCGGCCTCTTCTCCCCCGACGACACGCAAAACCGCTGGCTCGCGCGGGCCCGCAGCAATGTGCAGGTGATGTATCGCACGGCCATGGCCGTGAGCCACACGCTCGACATCGACGAACTTCTCGGCCGAGTCCTGCAGCTCGTCTTTGAATGGGTGGGCGCCGACCGCGGCTGCGTGATGCTGCTCGACACCGAAACGCGGCAACTCAGGACGAAGGCCCGCCGCGACCGCACGGTGGGCGACACCACCTCGATGGCGATCAGCCGCACCATCCTCGACTACGTGCTCGACCGCGGCGAGGGCGTGCTCACGAGCGACGCCCAGGACGACGACCGCTTCAGTTCGGGCAACAGCGTCTTGCGGTCGGGCATCCGCGAAGCGATCTGCGTGCCGATGCAGGGCCGCTACGGCACCGTGGGCGTGATCTACGTCGACACGATGGTGCCGCTGACGGAGTCGATCGAGACGGGGCAGAGGCGGTTCACCGACGAACACCTGAAGCTCATGATCGCGATCGGCCATCAGGCCGCGCTCGCCGTCGAAGACACGACCTACTACTCTGCGATGGTGCAGTCGGAGCGGCTGGCGGGCGTGGGGCAGACGATCGCCACGCTCTCCCACCACATCAAGAACATCCTGCAGGGCATCCGGGGCGGCAGCTATCTCGTGGAAATGGGGCTGGAAAACGAAGACCTGGCGGTGCTCCGCAAGGGCTGGGACATCGTCACCCGCAATCAAAACAAGATCTCGTCGCTCGTGATGGACATGCTCTCCTTCAGCAAGGAGCGGGAGCCCGATCCCGTGCCGTCCGATCTGGCGGGGCTCGTCACCGACATCGTCGAGACCGTGCAGCAGCGGGCCGACGAGGCCGGCACGACGATCCGCTGGACCCCGCCCGACGACCTCCCCTGGCTGGTCTTCGACCCCGACGGCATCTCCCGCGCGGTGCTGAACGTCGTGAGCAATGCGCTCGACGCCGTGGAAAACCGGCCGGACCCCCGGGTTGCGATCGAGGTTTCCGCAGACCGTGAGGCGAAGCTCGTGCGGATCGTCGTCGCCGACAACGGCCAGGGCATGGACGCCGAGACGCTCGCCACTGTCTTCAATCTCTTCGTCTCGACGAAGGGCTCCCGCGGCACCGGCCTCGGGCTCACCGTGAGCCGGAAGATCCTCCGCGAACACGGCGGCGACATCGTCGCGACGAGCGTGCCGGGCGAGGGCAGTACGTTCACGCTTGAATTTCCCCTGCAGGAGGCGGCCGAGGGCGCGGAGCCGGGGCAGACCATGTTCCCCGCAGGCGATCCTGACGACGGCCCGCCGTCATGAACGCGACCGCCACCGACCGGCTGCCGATCTCGGCCGTGGTGATCACGCGAGACGCCGCCAAGGGGCTCGCCGCCGCGCTCGCGAGCGTTTCCTTCTGCGCCGAAATGCTCGTGCTCGACTCCGGCTCGGCCGACGCCACGCTGGAGATCGCCCGGGCCGCCGGGGCCCGCGTGGAGCAGCAGCCGTTCCTCGGCTACGGGCCGCAGAAGCGCCGGGCCGTGGAACTGGCCGCCCACGACTGGATTCTCTCGCTCGACGCCGACGAGGTGCTCGACGACGCCGCGGCCGCCGCCATCGCCCGGCTCGACCTCGGCGAGCGTGGCAAGCACGATGATCCGGTCCGCTGCTGGTCGCTCACGCGTTGCACGTTCATAGGCCGCCGCGAGGTGCGGCATGGCCCCTGGGGGGGGGAGCGCGTCTTGCGGCTGTTCAACCGCACCACCGCCGGATTCACGACGCATGCCGTGCACGAAGAGGTGCGCAGTTCGCGGCCGCCGCAGCCGCTGCCGGGCTCGATCCTGCACTACAGTTTCGACGACACCGCCGCGGTGCTGCTGCGATCCATCCGCTATGCCCGGCTGAAGGCGGGCATCATGCGCGGCAAGGGGCAACGCGCGAGCGGCTGGACGATGCCCTGGCGCGGCGCGATGGCTTTCGCGAAGGCGTATCTGCTGCAGGGCGGCTGGCGCGACGGACCGGATGGCTTCGTGATCGCCCTCTCGCGGGTCATCGATTCGACGCTTCCGCGCGCGATGCTGCTGCTTGGTGAGGATGATGGCGTCGATGGGTAGCGCGCCGGCTCAGGGACGGCAGAAGTCTCCTCGCGGAGAAACTTTCTCCACTGACGACCTACGGCGATTCCTTCCTCAGAAGGTCGAAAGTTCCTAACGCTCGTCGAGCTTCCGCCGATCCCTTCGCCTCCCCCGTAGACCGCTTCGAGCAAAGTAGACCGCTTGCGGAGCAAGCGGTCTACTTTGCAAGCGGTTTACTTTCGTGCGGCGCGTTTGCCGCGGGCTGGCGGTTTCTTGCCGGCCGGGGCCTTCGCGGGCTCGGCGGGCTGTTCCGTGAACTTGTCGGCCTGCCCGGTGAGTTCGTAGAGAAACCGGCTCGGGCGGCCGGGACGGCTCTTGCCCCACTTCATCCGCGTCAGGCACAGCGAGAGCGAGAGCCGCTTCTTCGCGCGGGTCACGCCCACGTAGCAAAGCCGCCGCTCCTCCGCGATCGCCTCGAGCCCGTCGCCGAGCGAGCGATGATGGGGCAGAAGGCCCTCCTCCATGCCCACCATCCAGACCTGGTCGAACTCGAGCCCCTTCGCCGCGTGCAGCGTCATCAGCCGCAGCACGTTGCCCCGCGGCTTGTCGTCTTGAAACCGTTCCGCTTCCTGGACGTCGAGCACGAGGTCGTCGAGAAACTCCCGCACCGTGTGGGCGAAGTCCCGTGTGCCGCGGTGCGTGCGCTCGTGCTCGGCCAGCGCGTTGACGAGTTCTTCGACGTAGTTCCACCGCGATTCCTGCTCGGCCGGGTCGTCGTATTCCTTGGCGAGGAAGTGCTGGTACCCAACCCCGGCCAGGAGCGCCCGCGCAATGTCCGCCGCCGGCTGCGGCTGGCTGGGCCGCCCGAGCGCGACGAGCCGCTCCAGGGCCGTCACGCCTCCCGCGGCCACCGATGAAATCCGGCCGGCGGAACGCGCGGCGAGCAGCTCCTGCCAGACGCTCGTGCCCGCGGCCGCCGCGGCGGTGCGGGCCAGATCGAGCGCATGCGTGGAGAGGCCGCGCGGCGGCACGTTGGCGATCCGCGCCAGCGCCATGTCGTCGTCGGGATCCACGAGGAGCCGCAGGAACGACATCACGTCCTTCACCTCGCGGCGGTCGAAGAAGGAGCGGCTGCCGATCAGTTCATACGGAACGCTGCGGCGCCGCAGCTCCTGCTCGAAGACGCGGGTCTGCTCGCCGGTGCGCACGAGGATCACGGCCTCGCTCGGCGCCACCTCCCCCTCGCGCAGCCGCCCCTCGACGTCGCTCACCACGCGGCGGGCCTCGTCGAGCTCGTCCTGCGCCTGCACGATCGCGGGGGGCAGCCCCGAGGCCGCCTTCGAGATGAGCGTCTTGCCGTGGCGGCGGGTGTTGCAGGAGATGAGCTGGTTGGCGGCCTGGATGATCTCCGGCGTCGAGCGGTAGTTCTCCTCGAGCCGCACCACCGTCGCCCCGCGCCAGCGCTGCGGAAACTCCAGGATGTGGGAGATCTGCGCTCCGCGCCAGGCGTAGATCGATTGGTCGTCGTCCCCCACGACACAGATGCTTTTGTGGTCGCGGGCGAGCGCCGAGAGGATCCGCTCCTGGATGCCGCTCGTATCCTGGTATTCGTCGACGAGGATGTGGTCGAAGCGGCCCGCCTCGGCGCGGCGGACGTCTTCGTGGTTGGTGAAGAGCTCCTCGACCACGAGCAGGAGATCGTCGAAGTCGACGGCACCGGCCGTCCGCAGGGCGTGCTGGTATCGCCGATAGCCCGCCGCGGCGAGCGTCCAGGCTTCCGGGGCGTCGGCGGCGATCGTGTCGAACGCGGAGTCGGGGCGGACGGCCGCGCTCTTCCAGCGGCTGATCCGATCGATGAGGTCGCCCGGCCGCAACACGGCCTCGGCCACCTTGAGCTCCTTGAGCACCTTGCGGGCGATCGACTCCTGCTCGCCGCGGTCGATGATCGCAAACCGCGCGGGGTAGCCGAGCACCGTCGCATGACGCCGCAAGATCCGCACGCAGAGCGAGTGGATCGTGGAAATCTCCGGCTGCTCATCCGCCGACTTCCCGAGGAGCTTGCCGGCGCGGGCGATCATCTCGCGGGCAGCCTTGTTCGTAAAGGTGACGGCGAGAATCCGCGCGGGGCGGGCGCCCCGGCGCACGAGATGGGCGATGCGGGCGATGACGACGCGGGTCTTCCCGGTGCCGGCGCCGGCCAGCACGAGCAGCGGCCCGACGGGGGCGTTGACGGCCTGCGACTGGGCCGGATTCAGTTGCATCGGGCGGTTTTCCACGAAGAAGAGCGGGAGACCGGGAATGTACCACACGCAGCCTCGCGCCGCCGCACGGTGATCACCTTGACGCATTCGGTGAGGAAGTTTCTATTTGCCCGATTCCATTTGGAAGGAGTCATTCATGGCGACGCGCGGCAGGCATTCGGGCAACCGGCACCACCAACATGATCGTGAGCACGATCACGATCATGACCGCCAGCACGGCATTGGCCTGGACGATCTGCAGGCCGATCCAGAAATCCGCGACAACGACCTGGCCGAGAAGACGGTCGAGTTCATCGACCGCCTGCGGCCCCACATGAACACGCTCCTGCTCGCGGCGGCCGGGCTCCTGCTTGCCGCGGTCGGCTGGGTGCTCGTGTCGTCGCAGTCGGCCGCCACGCGGTCGCAGAGCTGGGATGCCTATCTCGCCGGCCTCTCCAGCGGCGAGGTGCAGTCGTTCGACGAGGTGCTCCGCCGGTATCCGGGCACGCCGGCGGCCGAATGGTCGCGGCTCGTGCTCGCCGACATGGCCCTCACCGAAGGCACCGAACTCCTCTTTGCCGACAAGGACCGCGCGACGCCGCGGCTCCAGGCCGCCGTCGATCTCTACAGTGCGATCCTCGGCACCAGGCCTTCCGGCATGCTGGCGGAGCGAGCCACGTTTGGGCTCGCGAAGGCCCGCGAGAGCCTGGGACAACTCGACGAGGCGCGGCGGGGCTATGCCGCCGTCGCGGCGGAATTCCCCACCGGCGCGCTTGCCCGACTGGCCACCGACCATGCTGCGGAACTCGGCCGGGAGTCCTCCCGACAGTGGTATGATTGGTTTGCGGCGCAGAAGATCGTGCCGCCGCAGCAGCCGTCGGCCGACAAGCCGCAAGAAAAAGCTCAAGACAAGCCTCAAGACAAGCAGGAGTGAGCTCCTGCAGGAGTAAGCCCCTGGACACGCCGCTCCCCCGTCAGCCGCAGGCCGGCGAAGAGGTGACGTGGACGGTGGACGAGGGTGCTGCAGGTCTTCGCCTCGATGTCTTTCTGGCCCGCGAGTTTCCCGGACAGAGCCGCTCGTTTCTCGCTCGCGCGATCGACAAGGGCGCGGTGCGGGTGGACGGCGTCGTGGCCCGCGCCTCGGTGAAGCTGCGGCCGGGATCGCTCGTGTGCTTCCGGGTGCCGGAGCCGCCACGGGCCGGCCCCGACGCCGAGGAGATCCCGCTCGACTTCCTCCATCTCGACGAATGGATGGCGGCCATCGACAAGCCCGCGGGCATGGTCGTGCATCCGGCGAAGGGCAATTGGAAGGGCACGCTGGCCGGGGCCCTCAAGTGGCACCTCGAGCGCCGCGATACCGAAGGCGCCGCGGGCGGGCTCTCGACGACCGGCGGCCCCACGCGGCCTGGCATCGTGCATCGCCTCGACCGCGACACCAGCGGCGTGATCGTGGTGGCCCGCACGGAAGAGGCCCATCACCGGCTCGCCAAGCAGTTCGAGCGGCGCTCGGTGGAGAAAACCTATCTCGCGATCACGCAGGGGCAGCCGCAGTTCGACCGCGACGAGATCAACCTGCCGATCGGCATCCATCCCTATCAGCGGGAGAAGATGGCCGTACGCCGCGACCACTCGACGAGCCGCGAGGCCGTGACCCGGTTCGAGGTGGTCGAGCGGTATGGCCGGGCGGCGCTCGTGCGGGTCACGCCGAAGACCGGACGCACGCACCAGATCCGCGTCCACCTCGCGGCGATCGGCAGCCCGGTGCTCTGCGACGGCCTCTACAGCGGCCGCACGGTCATCGATCGCTCGTTCTTCGGCGGCCCGGCCGGCCCGCCGCTCATCGAGCGACAGGCCCTCCACGCCGCCAGCCTCGCGATCGATCATCCCGCCACGGGCGCACGGCTCCTCTTCGAGGCGCCGCTGCCCGCCGACATGCAACGCGTGCTCGCGGTCCTGCGCGGCGAATAAAACGCTTGGCGTTGAAGCAAATCCCAACTGGCAACGCGCCGGCGAGGGGGCGGCAGAAGGCTCCTCGCGTTGTCCCTCGCGGACTCGGTCCAAAAGCTCGCACGCTTCCGCCGACCCCCTCGCCTCCCGGTAGGATGGGCTTCAGCCTGTCGCCAAGCAGGCTTCAGCCTGTCACGTAGGACAGGCCTCCGTGCCTGTCGAAAGCAGCCCGCTTCACTTGCCGATGCAGTGGCGGGCGAAGATGCGGTCGATGAGGTCGTTGCCAAGCTCAGCACCGGTCACCTCGCCGAGCGCCGCGACGGCGCGGCCGAGATGCGCGGCCACGATCGCCTCGTCGCAGGCCGCTCCCTTTCTCGCTAGAGCAGCGATCTCGGCAGCCGCGGCGAGGCTCTGCCGCGCGGCATCGATGCCCACCCGCATGCGGACGGTCGCGCCGGTCGAGGGGGGGAGCGCCGCCACCTCCCGCAGGATCGCCCGCCGCAGGGCGTCGATGCCGACATTTTCCCGACTGCTCGTGAAGAACGTGGCGGCAGCGACCGAGCCGTCATGATGAACCGGCTGAGAAACACGATCGCAGCGGGTGACGACGTCGAGCCGGCGCATGCCGCCCGGGCGCTGCGTGGAATTTATCCCCGGCTCGTCCGCCGCATCGCGGCAGACCACGAGCAGATCGGCGCCTTCCGCCTCCGCGACCGCCCGCTCGGCCGCTTCGCGGCCGATCGCGGCCGTCGCGTCACTCGCTCGCTCCGCTCCGTCGACGCCCGCCACGTCGACGAGCAGGCAGGCCACGCCATCTCCTTCGAGCCGGGCCGCGATCCAGTCGCGGGTCGTGCCCGACTCGTCGGCCACAAGCGCCGCTTCATGGCCGACGAGCGCGTTGAAGAGGCTACTCTTGCCGATGTTGGGCGGGCCTGCGATCACGACCCGCGGCAGCCGCCCCGCGTCTCCCGTATCACGCTGGGCGAGCCGACCGGCGATCGCCTCGAGCGCGGCTGCCGTGGCCTGCAATCGCGCTTCGACTCCGCCCCAGAATGATTGGGCGGCGACGGGAATCGCGTCGGGCGCGTGCTCGTCGGAGAAATCGATCACCGCCTCGATGTCGGCGAGCAGATCGAGAATCGACTCGCGGAGCGCTTGGAGCTCGCGGCCGGCGCCACCGGCCATCCGATCGAGCGCTGCGGAGAGCTCGGCAGGTGAACGAGCATCGACAACGGCGAGCACAGCCTCCGCCTGGAGGAGATCGAGCCGACCGGCGAGAAAACTCCGCAGCGAAAATTCACCACCACGGGCCAGCCGCGCCCCGTGACGACAGGCCTCCGCGATCACCGCATCGACCAGCGGCGTCGATGCCGGCAGTTGAACCTCCGCGAGCGGCCCGCCCGTGGGGCCGGCAGGGCCCGGCCAGTGCAGGATCTCCACGGCGAGAGCGCCCCATTCGGCGGCGAGCGCCGGTCCCAGCCTCGCCGCGACAAGCCGCGGCCGTTCGCCGGCTGCGGCGAAGCCTTGACCGGCCTGGGGCGTGAAGAGCGCATCGAGCAGACAGTCGAGCCCGTCGCCGGCGATCCGGATGATCGCCCGGGCTCCCGAACCGCCCGCAGTGGCCGGAGCGATGATCAGGTCGTGCACGTTCCGCATGGGTGTGGCCAAGACAGGCTGAAGCCTATCCCACCGGTTACCGGCCCTTGCGGGCCTTGCGCTTCTGCCGGGCCGCATCGGCGGCCGGCGGCTTCGGCTTGCCTGCCGACACGAACGGCACGTCGAACGTGCGAGTCGGCGCTGGGCCGCCGCCGGAGACCGCGCCCGTCGCCGCGGCGGCCGGCGCCGCCGTCGGCAGCAGCAGCCGTTCGGCAATGCCCCAGAGGCTCGATGCGATGAAGTAGACGCACAGGCCGCACGGCACCTTGAAGAACATCAGCGCCATGAAAAACATCATGTACTTCATCACCTGCTGCTGCACTCGTGCCTGCTCGTCCACTGCGGGCGGCATGAAGAGGTGCTGCTGCCAGAGGAAAAGTCCGATCGTGGCCAGCGGGAAAAGGTTTAAGAACGGGCCGAGCCAGCCCTCGGGCGCGACGAGAAAGTCGGGCAGCAGCCGCGACCAGTCGTAAAACATGTCGGGCGCGGCGAGGTTGGAGCACCAGCGGATCGCCGAGCTGAAAAGCGGCGCCTGCCGCAATTCGACGTCGGTCGCCAACGACCGGTAGAGCCCCATGAAGATCGGGATCTGGATGAAGACGAGCAGGCAGCCGCCCATCGGGTTGTAGTCGTGCTTCCGCCAGAGCTCCTGCGTGGCCTTCGTCCGCTTCTCGGGCTCGTCTTTGTATTTCTCGGCGATCGCCTTCATCTCCGGCTGCAAGACTTGCATCTTCTGCGACGAGATCGCCTGCTTGCGGCTGACCGGGAACATCGCCCCGCGGACCATCACGGTGAGCAAGAGAATCGCCAGGCCGTAGTTGCCGACGAGGGCATGGATGGCGTGCAGGATCGCGACCATCGGGCGGGCCACCCAGCCGAACCAGCCGTAGTAGACGAGGTCGTCCATCCGCGCCGTGTCGGCGCCGAACGCAGCGAGCAGTTCGGGCTTCTTGGGCCCGGCGAAGATGCCATAGCGATGCTTCACCGTACCGCCGGGAGCGACCGCGATCTCTCGCGACACGAGCCGGCAGGTGACATCGACGAGCTTGCGACGGGCGGCGGCCGGCACATCGCCGACGACGAGCGACCTGACCTCGTCAAGCGCGGGCGCCTCCGGTCCCTCCGTCACCGGTATCAGGGCCGACGCGAAGTAGAGCGCATCGACACCGGCGAAGGAGAGCGGCTTCCCCTCGCGGACGGCGGTGGCGGCGGGCATGGCGTCGCCGGCGGGCGCCAGGGCGGCCTCCGCCAATTTCAGGCCGCTCACCAGCGTGCTCTGCTCGCCGATGAACCGCATCGCGACGTCGCGCACCGCGAGCGTGCCCCAGTCGCGGGCCACGCGGGCGGTATACCACCAGCCCTCGGTCGGCAGGCCCGTGGGGCCATCGATCGCGTAGACCACGCGGGATTCGCTCTGCCCAGCGCCGAATTCGACGACGAGGTCGAGCCGGTATCCATCCTGCCCGTCGGCAAGCAAGCGGTATTCCTTCGTGACCCGCAGGCCGCCCGGCAGTTCGGTCGTGAACCGCGCGCCGTTGCCGTCGGCCTTCTCCACCACCCAGTCGCGGTCGGCCAGTTCCTGCCCCGGCATCTCGCCAAGGGGCTCTGTTCGCCGCGCGCCGTCGCGCGACTCGAGCGAGAGACGAAACGAGAGTGGATCGTGGGGCCGGCCATCCGGATCGTCGATCGGCAGGGTGCGATATTCCGGCCTCACGACCTCGAGCGGCCGGCGGCCCAAGATCGCCTCGCGGCTTTCCGTGCGTCCGTCGCGAACCACCTCGATGGCCACCCGTTGACCGGGCTTCATGGCGGCGAGGGTCTTGTGAAGCGATTCCGGATCGGGCGTGGCCGTGCCGTCGATCGTGGCAATCACGTCGCCCGCGGCGAGACCGGCGGCCTGCGCGGGAGTGCCGTCGCCGACAATGCCGATTCGGCACCCCGAGGGCGTCTCCTCCGGGGCCAAGTGGCCGAGATAGCCGGACCAATCATCCTGATCGAGATAGCGTTTGCCGGCGAGCTCGATCCGCTCGACGGCGGCGCCGCGGCTGGTGAGCGTGACGAGCATCCGCGCCGGCGACGCCGGATCGAGGGAGCCGAGCACATGGCGGGCACGCGGACCGGCGGCCGGCCGCTCGCCGTCATTGGTCGCGGCGGGCACTGCGGCGACCGTGGCCGCGGCCGATTCGCCCGCAGCCGCGGCCGGCGCCGCAGCGGCCCCAGGCTTGTTTTCCTCGGCCGGCTGCTTGGCAGGCTGACGCGCAGGCCGCGGGAAGAGATACGCCTGCAGCGCCTGGCTGCCGAGCAGGATCGCGAACGAGATCAGGGCGAACTGGATGTAGCGGCGTTCCACGGATGATTCCAGAAAAAAGCGAAAACGGCAGTATAGAGCGTGGAGGCGTTAAACAGAATTGATTCGCTTCTCCCGCCGGGGAGACCGGATGTTTCGCGAGCAGCCTGCTTTCGACAGGCACGGAGGCCTGTCGTACGGGGGAGGCGAGGGGGTCGGCGGAAGCTCGAGGAGCATTTGGCCCGAGTCCGCGAGGGACACCGCGACGAGACTTCTGCCGCCCCCTCGCCGGCGCGACGCCAGTTGAGATCCGCTTGCGGAGCAAGCGGTCTACTTTGCAGGCGGCCTGCTGGCGACAGGCACGGAGGCCTGTCCTACGGACGGAGCTTTGGCGTTAGCGGCCCTGTGAGAGCCGGTCGCCGAGGAAATTGTCGAGGTCGCCGATCGCGTGGATTTTCCGGCAGGTGACGTCGAAGGGGTACTCGATCCGCCGGTACCGCACGGCCTGGTCGTCTTCGAGGATGACGTAACAGGCGCGGCGATCGCCGTCGCGCGGCTGGCCCACCGAGCCGACGTTCACCATCGCCTTGCCGGCCGGCAACGGCAGCCGGCACTCGACGCTGCCGGCGGGAATGTTCGGCGAGATGAATTCGGGGGCGGGCGTGAAGATGCCGGGAATGTGCGTATGCCCTTGGAAGCAGTACCGGCCGACGAGCTCGAAGATGTGCTCCATCTTCAGCGGGTTATAAATGTCTTCCGGGAAGACGTATTCGTCGAGCGGCCGCCGGGCCGAGCCATGCACGAAGAGCAGATCGCCGTCGGTGTGCATCCGGGGCAGCTCGCCGAGAAAGTCGGTGAGCCGGTCCGCCGAGTGCTTCGGCATGCGGTCGTGATGTTCGAGCTGCTGCCGAGTCCAACGGATCGCCCGCTCGGCCCCGACATTGAAGCCGTCGGGATCGAAGAGCGCCCCCTGGTCGTGGTTGCCGAGGATCACGAGGCTGCAGCGGTCGCGGATGATTCCGGCACATTCGCACGGATTGGGGCCGTAGCCGACGATGTCGCCGAGGCAGTAGATGGCGTCGACCCCCTGACGGTCGATATCCTCGAGTACCGCGCGGAGCGCCTCGAGATTCCCGTGGACGTCGCTGATGATGGCCCGCTTCACTCGTGCTCGATCCCGCTCGCGGGCCCTGGCAATGCACCGGAAAGCATGTGACTCTACGCAACGGGCTGAATGACGGTCAAGCAGCCCCACCCCCTTCCCGCCCCCATGAAAACACTCGCCATCGACTCGAGCCTTGCCGCTGGTTCTGTGGCCGCACTCTCCGACGGCCGGGTCGTGGAGGAGCGGCTCCCCACCGCTGGTGAGCATGCGCGACGGCTGGCGGCGGCGATCGATGCCATGGCGGCCGAATTGGGCTGGTCGCCGCGCGATGCCGAACTGGTCGCCGTGGTTCGCGGTCCGGGATCGTTTACGGGGCTGCGGGTCGGGGTCGCCACGGCGAAGGCGATCGCCTGGGCGACCGGGGCGACGCTCATCGGCGTGTCGGGGTTCGAACTCGTCGCCCGCGCGTCTGCGCGGCAGACAGGCCGCGCCGGCGGCGACATGCACGTGGCCTATGACGCCGGCCGCGGTGACGTCTTCGCGTCGGTCGTCGCGCCGGCGGCCGAGGTCGCCGGTGGCTGGCGGGTGAGCGAGCCGCGGCTCCTTTCGGCGGGCGACTGGCTCGCGTCGCTCCCGCGCGGTGCGGTCGTCTCGGGCCCCGGGCTCGCGATCGTCGGCGGCGGGCTTGCGGCGCGATCCGATCTGGTCGTGGCGCCGATCGCGGCACGGCTGCCGACCGCGGCCGAAGCGGGAGCCCTGGCGCTCGAACTCGTGGCGGCGGGGCGGGCCGACGACCCGCATTCCCTCGTGCCCGATTACCTGCGGCCCAGCTATGCCCACGAGACGGCGGTCCGGTCTTTCGGCTAGGCCGCGACGGCCTCTATTCTGGCCCTGATGACCGGCTACGATTGTCGCCATTGCCGGGCCTTTTTTCGGGCCCGAGGTTTCGCCAAAAGTCACAACAGGCCGGCCGAGAAGGGTGAGGAAGTGATGCGCCCCATCAAGAAGCTGCTCGTCGCCAACCGCAGCGAGATCGCGATCCGCGTTTTCCGTTCGGCGCACGAGCTCGGCATCCGCACCGTGGCGATCTACGCCCACGAAGACCGGTTTGCCCTCCACCGCTTCAAGGCCGACGAAGCCTATCTCGTCGGCAGGCCGGGCGAGCCGATCCGCTCCTATCTCGATATCGAAGGGATCGTGGCGCTCGCGAAGGCGCATGGCGTCGATGCGATCCATCCCGGCTACGGCTTCCTCTCCGAAAATCCCGACTTCGCGGCCGCCTGCCAGAAGGCGGGCATCACGTTCGTCGGGCCGCGAGTGGAATTGCTCCAGACGCTCGGCGACAAGACGGCCGCGCGGGAGCTGGCGAGCAAGGCCGGCGTGCCGATCCTCGCCGGCAGCTCGAAGCCGGTCGCGAGCTTCAGCGACGCGCTCAAGATCGCCAAGGATCTCGGCTGGCCGGTGATCCTCAAGGCGGCCCACGGGGGCGGCGGCCGCGGCATGCGGGTGGTGCATGGCGAAGACGAGCTGGCAGTGGCGCTCGAAAGCGCCCAGCGCGAAAGCAAGACGGCCTTCGGCAGCGCGAGCGTCTTCGTCGAGAAGTTCATCCAGCGGGCGCGGCACATCGAGGTGCAGCTGCTCGGCGACCTCCACGGCGGCCTCGTGCACCTCTTCGAGCGGGATTGCTCGGTGCAGCGGCGGCACCAGAAGGTGGTGGAGGTGGCCCCCGCCCCGAACCTCTCCCCGACCATGCGGGCCGACATCTGCGAGGCGGCGCTAGCGATCGGCCGCACGGCGAAATACGAAAACGCCGGCACCGTCGAGTTTCTCGTCGACGCCGACACCGGCAAGTTCTACTTCATCGAGGTCAATCCGCGGATCCAGGTCGAGCACACCGTCACGGAGGAGATCACCGGCATCGACATCGTCCGCCGCCAGCTGCGGGTGGCCGAGGGCTACCGGCTCTCCGACCCGCAGATCGGGCTCGGCGACCAGGCGGCGATCAAGTCGATGGGCACGGCGATCCAGTGCCGTGTCACGACCGAAGACCCGGAGAACCGGTTCCTGCCCGACTACGGCCGGATCACGGCCTACCGTTCGGCGAGCGGCATGGGCATCCGGCTCGACGCCGGCACCGCCTTCTCGGGCGCCGTCGTCACGCCCTATTTTGACTCGCTGCTGGTAAAGGTGACGGCCCGCGGCCTCAACCTCGACGAATCGGCCGGCCACATCGAGCGCTGCCTGCAGGAATTCCGCGTCCGCGGCGTGAAGACCAACATTCCCTTCCTGATCAACCTCGTCACCCACCCCGAGTTTCTTGCCGGCCGCTGCACCACGCGATTCATCGACGAGACCCCCGCGCTCTTCGACTTCCCCGTGCGGCGCGACCGCGCCACGCGGGTGCTCGAGTTTCTCGCCGACGTGATCGTCAACGGCAACCCGCTCGTGAAGGGCCGGCCGGCCGCGGTGCGGCGGGCCACCGCGCCGCTTCCCGAGTTCGACGCCTTCGCGCCGCCGCCGGCCGGCACCCGCACGAAGCTCAAGCAACTCGGCCCCGAGAAGTTCGCCGCCTGGGTGCGGCAGCAGAAGCGGCTCATGCTCACCGACACGACGATGCGCGACGCCCATCAGTCGCTGCTCGCCACGCGGATGCGCACCTTCGACATGCTCGCCGCGGCCGATGCCTATGCCCGGATGACGGCGGGATTCTTCTCGCTCGAGATGTGGGGGGGCGCGACGTTCGACACGTCGATGCGGTTCCTCAAGGAATGCCCCTGGGATCGGCTGCTCCTGCTGCGCGAGCGGATCCCGAACGTTCTCTTCCAGATGCTCCTGCGGGCGAGCAACGCCGTCGGCTATACGAACTACCCCGACAACGTGGTGCAGGCCTTCGTGAAGGAGTCGGCCGACGCCGGCATCGACGTCTTCCGCGTGTTCGACCCGCTCAACTGGGTGCCGAACATGAAGGTGGCGATCGACGCCGTGCGCGAAAGCGGCGCGATCTGCGAGGCGGCGATCTGCTACACGGGCGACGTGCTCGACCCGAAGCGGCCGAAATACTCGCTCGAGTATTACGTGAAGCTCGCGAAGGAGCTCGAGAAGCTTGGCGCGCACATGCTCGCCATCAAGGACATGGCCGGCCTCTGCAAGCCGTTCGCGGCCGGGAAGTTGGTCGCGGCGCTGCGTGCTGAAATCGGCATCCCGATCCACTTCCACACCCACGACACGTCGGGCGCGTCGCTCGCCAGCGCGCTTACGGCCGCCGAGGCGGGCGCCAGCGTGGTCGATGCGGCCTTCGCGCCGTTCTCCGGCCTCACGAGCCAACCCAACCTCAACGCCATCGTCGAGGCGGCCCGCAACACGCCGCTCGACACCGGCCTCGACCCGGAGCCGCTCCGGCACCTGGCCCACTACTGGGCGGCGGTCCGCGACCACTACACGGCGTTCGAGTGCGGCATGAAGTCGCCCGACGCGGATCTCTATCTCCACGAGATGCCCGGCGGACAGTTCACGAATCTGCTCGAGCAGGCGAAGGCGCTCGGCCTCGGCGACCGTTGGGAAGAGGTCTGCCGCGCGTATGCCGACGTCAACCAGCTGTTGGGCGACATCGTGAAGGTGACGCCCACGAGCAAGTCGGTGGGCGATCTGGCGCTGATGCTCGTGACCAATGGGCTCCACGCCTCCGATCTACTCTCCGATTCCCGCGAGCTCGCCTTCCCCGAGTCGGTGCTCGATCTCGTCGCGGGCCGGATGGGGCAGCCGCCCGGCGGTTTCCCGGCCGACGTGGTCAAGCGGATCGTGCGCGACGGCAAGACGGTCAGTGGCCGCCCCGGCGAATCGATGCCGCCGGCCGATTTCAAGGCCGCCGAGAAGAAGACGTCGGAGCTCCTCGGCCGCTTGGCGTCGCCGAAGGAGGTGCTCTCCTGGCTCCTCTACCCGCGTGTCTTCCAGGATTTCGCGCAGCACCAGTCCCGGTTTGGCGACGTGAGCGTGCTGCCGACTCCCGCCTTCCTCGAGGGCCCGAAGCCCGGCGAGGAACTGGCCGTCAGCATCGAGGAGGGCAAGACCCTCGTGATCCGGCTGCTCACCGTGGGCGAGCCCCACGCCGACGGCACCCGGACCGTGTTCTTCGAACTCAACGGCCAGCCCCGCAGCGTGTCGATCGCCGACAAGAGCCTCGAGGCGAAGGTCCAGCGCCGCCCGAAGGCGGTGGCCGGCGACGCCCGCGAAGTGGGCGCGCCGATGCCGGGATTGATCGTGACGGTGGCCGTCCGCCCGGGCGACGCGATCACGAAGGGGCAGAAACTGCTCTCGCTCGAGGCGATGAAGATGGAGACGACGGTCTACGCCGACCGCGACGGCAAGATCGCAGAGGTGCTCGTCACGCCCGGCACGCCGGTCGAGGCGGGCGAACTCGTCGTGCGGTACGCGGACGCGTAGCGTTTTCGCTTGGTTGGGGTATCAACTCGCCCAAGCCGGCTTGGGGTGACCCGTACCCCGTCGCCGGACGCTCGCTACAGGCATCCATGCCTTCCGCTCGCTCGGATGCCGCCTGCGCTTCGCCATCCTGGCTGCGCTTGGCGGCATACGCCGGCTCCCGGGGCACAGGTCACCCCAAGCCTCCCGTATTTGGAGGTGCTCAGTCAGGGATTCGTAGGCGCTCAGCACTTTCGGCGGAGACGGTCGGTGGGCACGCGCAGAAGAAGGGAGTCGTTGAGGACTATTGGCTCCTGATCAAAACCCACGAGACTAAAACTCTCAACACGACCGGATTCGAGCATGCCTACCGCCGGCTCCGAATGCGGGTGGTTTTCAAGCGTCAGAGCCAAGGCATGACAGGCTGAAGCCTGTCCTACCGGACCAGGTCTTTGAAGACTTTGCGGACCTTCTCGACCTTCGGCGCGGCGACGGCTTGGCAGTAGGGCTGGAAGGGGTTGTTGGCGAAGTAGTCCTGATGGTAGTCCTCGGCCGGGTAGAACCTGCTGGCCGGCGTCACCTCCGTCACGATCTTGCCGGGAAAGACTCTCGCCGCGTCGAGTTTCGCGATCACCTCCTCGGCGATCCGCTTCTGCTCGTCGTCATGGTAGAAGACGCCCGAGCGATACTGCGTGCCCACGTCGGCGCCCTGGCGATTGAGCGTGGTCGGGTCGTGCGTGGCGAAGAAGACCTCGAGCAGTTTTTCAAACGACACCTGCTGCGGGTCGTATTCGATCTCGATCGCTTCGGCGTGGCCGGTGAGCCCGGTGCAGACCTGCTTGTAGGTCGGGTTCGGCACCTGGCCGCCGATGTAGCCGCTCGCGACGCTCTTCACGCCCTTGAGCTGGGCATAGACGGCCTCGGTGCACCAAAAGCAGCCGCCGGCAAACGTGGCCTTCACGAGAGCGCCGCCGTCCGCCGCCGTTGCCTGACCGATGCCAAAGCTCGTCATGATGCATGCTCCTGCCAGGATGATCGTTCGTCGCTTCATGGCTCGCGCCTCCTCGTTTGACTCTGGTGTCGTATTGTAGGAGCTTCCGCCGAATCGACGACGAATCGCAGCGGTTTCTGTGCCCATTCGCCCGCATACCCCACGCCGATCCGGGGCGTCCGCCTGATGCGCTGCGGTGGGGTCGGCGTGCCGGGCTCGAACCAGAGGCCGGTCGGCCGGGTGGCGGCCAGGCCGTCGAACGATTTGTCGATGCCGAGCCCCCGCGTCACCCGTCCCGGCCCGATGAAATCACCGGCGCCGCGGATGAGCACGGCCGCCGGCACGCCCTTCGGCCCGGTGACGATATTCAGCATCCAGTGCATCCCGTAGCAGAGATACACATACCAGCGGCCGGCGGGGCCGAACATCACGGCATTCCGCTTGGTCATCCCCTTCGAGCCGTGGCAGGCGAGGTCGTGGGCCCCGAGATAGGCCTCCGTCTCGAAGACGACGTGCCGCGAGACCGCACCGTCTCTATCCCGCACGACGAGCCGCGCCCCGAGCAACTCGCGAGCCACGCGATCGGCCGGGCGGTCGAAGAAGTCGCGCGGCAGAAGCGAAGCAGATGTCATGCAATCTTTCTAGGCGATTTGGTCGTCGGGAGCGACTCATTTCCGGGATTGACCTGCGGCTGGAGGAGCCCGGGCGGATCGGCGGAAGTCGAGGCAAGTTGGCGTATCCTCGCCTCCGCAGCCGAGGCTTTCGCCGTCCGCCCAGGCGGCTTGGGCGCGTGGCTGCAATCTCTTAAGATGCCACGCCCGAAACCCCGCGCGCGGAGCTGAACTCATGGAAGCAGGCATCGTCGGACTGCCGAACGTCGGCAAGAGCACTCTCTTCAACGCCCTCACCCAGTCGAAAGCGGCGCAGAGCGCCAACTACCCTTTCTGCACGATCGAGCCCAACGAGGGGATGGTGAGCGTGCCCGACGGCCGACTCGCGCGGATCACGAAATACATCCCGCCGCAGAAGGTGATCCCCGCCGCGCTCAAGCTGGTCGACATCGCCGGCATCGTGAAGGGCGCCAGCGAAGGCGAGGGCCTCGGCAACAAGTTTCTCTCCCACATCCGCGAGGTCGACGCGATTCTGCAGGTGGTGCGGTGCTTCGAGGATCCCGACGTGATCCACGTGGCGGGCAAGGTCGATCCCGTGTCCGACATGGAGACGATCGAGATCGAACTGATGCTCGCCGACATCCAGCACCTCGACAACCTGCTGCCGAAGGCGGAGCGGGCGGCCAAGAGCGCCGACAAGGAGGCGAAGCTCAAGGTCGAGGTGATGAAGAAGTGCCTCGCCCACTTGGGCGAACAGAAGCCGCTGCGGACGCTCATGCTGGACGAGGCCGAGAAGAAGGCCGTGAAGGAGTTCGGCCTGCTCACGGCGAAGCCGATCCTCTACGTGGCCAACGTCGACGAGACCGATCTCGCCGGCAAGGGCACGCTCGTGCAGCGGGTCCGCGAGGCGGCGACGAAGGCCGGCGCCGACGTCGTGCCCGTTTGTGCCAAGCTCGAGGCCGAGATCGCAGAACTCGACGAGGCCGACCGGGCGGAGATGCTCTCCGGGGCGGGCCTCAAGGAGCCCGCGCTCGCCGTCCTCGCCCGCGCGGCCTACAAGACGCTCGGCCTGCAGAGCTACTTCACGGCGGGCGAAAAGGAAGTGCGGGCCTGGACGATCCCGATCGGCGCGGTCGCCCCGGAGGCGGCCGGCGTGATCCACACCGACTTCGAAAAGGGCTTCATCCGCGCCGAGATCTACTCGCTCGAGGACCTCGAGCAGTTTCACACCGAGAAAGACATCCGCGCCCACGGCAAACTGCGGGTCGAGGGAAAGGACTACGTGATGCGCGACGGCGACATCTGCCACTTCCTCGTGAATCGGTGATCATCCGGGAGGACAGGCTTCAGCCTGTCTCCCCGCCGCAGGCATCAACTCGCCCAAGCCGGCTTCGGGTGACCCGTGCCCCGAACTGCTGCGCTCTCGAGAAACACCCGCATTCGGAGCCAAGGGAGGCATGCTCGAAGCTGTCATCACGCAAAGCATCGGCATCCTGCCGATCTTTGCTTGGCGGGCCTCCGCCCGCTGGTGATGACCCGGCCCTCCGGGCCTAGCCATCGAACTAGTCCTCAACGACTCCCTTCTTCTGCGCGTGCCCACCGACCGACTCCGCCGAAACTGCCAGACCTGATTGACCGTAGGACAGGCTGAAGCCTGTCCTACCAGAACGAGGAGGCTTCGGGTGACCCGTACCCCGGGAGCCGGCGTATGCCGCCAAGCGCAGCCAGGATGGCAAAGCGTAGGCGGCATCCGAGCGAGCGAAGGACAGGATGTCCGTAGCGAGCGTCCGGCGACGGGGTACGGGTCACCCGAAGCCGGCTTGGGCGAGTTGACTTCGCATAGGAGGGGGAACCGCTTCGGGACGTAGCGGTTTGCCTGAGACAGGCAGAGACGCCTGTCCTACTTGAGTGCCGGTTCGCGGAGGTGGTCGGGGAGCCACTCGTTTTCGGCGGCGTCGGGGGCGACGCTGCTCGTGCCGCCCGGTGCGAAGCCCTCGGCGTATTCCTCCTCGTGCTCCTCGCGGGCGCTCGTGCCAAAGAAGGAATACATCACCGGCACGAGAATCAACACCAGCACCGTGGTCGTCGCCAACCCAAAGGCCAGGGCCGTCGCCATCGGGATCAAAAACTGTGCCTGGAAGCTCTTCTCGAAGAGCAGCGGCAGGAGGCCGCCGATCGTCGTGACGCTCGTGAGGAGCACGGGCCGAAACCGCAGACAACCGGATTCACGCAGCGCGACCCGCAGCGGATGCCCCTCGCGCACGCGATGGTTGATGAAGTCGATGAGCACGATCGAGTCGTTCACGACGACACCGGCGAGCGCCACCAACCCGAACATGCTGAAGATCGTCAGCGGCATGCCCATCACCGCATGGCCGAAAATCGCCCCCGCACAGCCGAACGGGATGATCGCGATGATCAAAAACGGCTGGAAGTACGACTTGAACTCCATGGTCAGGAGCACGAACATCGCGAACAGGGCGACGACGAAGCCCACGCCGAGGCTTTCGAGGGATTCCTTCGTCTGCTCCTGCTCCCCCTCCCAGCGGACGCGGACGGCCGGATAGTCGGCCAGCAGATCGGGCATCAGCCGCTTCTGCAAATCGGCCACCACCTGGGCGCTCGTGAGTGAACTCTTCGCCACGTCGATGTCGGCGAGCACGGAGATGGACCGCTTCTGCCCGACGCGATTGATCTCGGAATAGCCCCGTTCCACTGCCACGTCGGCCAACTCGCCGATCGGCCGCTTGATGCCGTCGGGCCCGGTCACCCGCAGCCGATCGAGCGTGGCGAAGCTGCGGCGCTCCTCCCGCGGGTAGCGGACCATGAGCTTCACCTCGTGCCGCCCCCGCTGCAGCCGCATCACCTCCTCGCCGTAGTAACTAGCGCGGATCGTGCCCGCGAGATCGGCCAGCGACACGCCCATCGCCTCGGCCCGCGGCTTGACCTTGATCTGGTATTCCCACTTGCCGGGCCGCGAGTCGTCGTCGATGTCGATCACGCCCGGATACTGCGCCAGCCACTCCTTGCACCGCTCGACCGCCGCTTCGAGTTGCCGCACCGACTCGGGATCGGAGTTGGCGAGCAGCTTGAACTCCACCGCCTTGCCGCCTGGCCCGAGGTTTTCCGTGCCGTAGACGAGGCTCTCCGTTCCCGCAAACTCGCCGGCCGCCCGCCGCCACTCGCTGATGAATTCCTCGCTGGTGACGCTGCGTTTTTCCCCCTCGACCAATTCGAGCGCCACGGCACCGACATGGCTGCCGCTCTGCCGCGCATCGGGGCCGACCTCGCCGGGCGCCGACACCTGCCCCACTGCCCGATGGACAAGCTCGAGAATCGGGGCGTCCGGGGAGGCCAATTTGCGCGCGGTGGCGACGGCCGCCTCCTCGAGGCGGAGCGTGGCGTCTTCGGTCACGCTCGCCGGGGTGCCGTCGGGAAAGACGATCTTCGCCGTCAGCCGATTGGCGTCGATCTTGGGAAACAGCCGGAACGGGGTGATGCCGCTGCGGACGATCCCGAACGCCACGAGCAGGATTCCGAGCGCCGCGGCGAGCACGGACAGCCGATTGTCGAGGGCGACGTCGAGCACGGGGGCATAGACGCGCTTCACGAACCACTTCAGGCCGGCGTCGCAGCCTCGCTGCAGCGCTGCCACCACGGCCAGCAGGGGCCGCAGCGGATAGAGCAAGATGCCCAGCACGGTGAACACGAAACTCTTCTCATGCGCCAGATGGCCCGGGAGCACCAGCGTCGATTCCACCAGCGACATCATCAGCGCCGAAATGAAGGCGAAGGGCATGACCGCGATGAACTTGCCCATCACCCCCGACACGAAGCAGAGCGGCAGGAACGTGATCACGGTCGTGAGCACGCTGGAGATCACGCTCGGGATCACCTCCACCGTGCCGTCGATCGCAGCCGCCAAGAGGCTCTTCCCCATCCGGCGATGCCGATCCACGTTGTCGCTGACCACCACCGCATCGTCCACGACGATGCCGATCGCCATCAGGAAGGCGAACATCGAGAGCATGTTGAGCGTCTGATCGGTGCCATACATCAGCATGCCCGTGCCGAGCATCGAAAACGGGATGCCCATCGCGACCCAGAATGCGATCTTGATGTCGAGAAACAGCGTGAGGATCACGAACACGATCACCAGCCCCTGCAGGCCGTTCTCGATCAGCATCCGCAGCCGATCCTTGACGTCGATCGATTGGTCGGCCCAGACGGCCAGTTCATAGCCTGCCGGCAGTTTGGCCGAGGCGGCATAGCTCTTGACGGCCGCCACCATTGCCAGCAGGTCCTCGCCGGAACTGCGGTCGATCGAAACCACCATGCCCTGCCGGCCGTTGATCCGGTTGGTGGCCGCCACGTCGGCGAATTCGTCGCGCACCGTGCCGAGATCGCCGACGGTGAGCACGAGCCCGTCGGGAAGCGTCACGAGCGGCAGTTTGGCGATCTCCTCGCCGACGTAGCGCTTGTTTTTGCCGCGCAGGAGAATCTCGCCCCCCTCGCTGCGGATCGTGCCGCCCGGCAATTCGAGATTCTCGCGCCGCACGATCTCTGCCACCTTCTGCAGCGAGAGGCCGTATTTGCGCAGGGTTTCCTCCGAGATCTCGATGTCGATCTGGTAGTCCTTGGCGCCGAGCAGGTTGGCGGCCGAGACGGCCGGCAGCGCGAGCAGGTCGTCGCGCACGGCCTCGGCGACGTCGCGCAGCTCTCCCTCCGAAGTCTCCTGGCCTGCCGATCGCTCCGGGGCGAGCACGCCCAGCTTGATCGCCGGCGTGCGCAGCGTCACTTGCTCCACCTTCGGATCTTCGGCGAGCTCCGGCATGCTGGGAATCCGCTCCACCTCGGAGCGAATCTCGCCCAGCGTCTTCTGCACGTCCTTGACCGATTCGCGCAGCTCGAACACGCAATAGCCCATCCCCTCCTGGGCCACGCTCGTGAGCTTCTTGATGCCGGCGACGCTGCGGCAGGCCTCCTCCACCTTCTGGCAGATTCCCTCCTCCACCTCCTCGGGCGTGGCCCCAGGATAGGGCACCGTGACCAGCACGATTTCGAGTTCGAACTCGGGAAACACCTCGCGCCGCATCGACGCGAAACTCATCGCCCCGACGAGCAAAACGGCCAGCACCAGCGTGTTCATCGCCGGCATGTTGCGAACGCACCAGCTGACGATCGTTCTCATGCGGGAATCCTCACGTGGCGTCGTTGCCGTCGGGCGCCTCGGCCATCACTGCGGGCTCCGACCGCGATCCGGCGGCCTCGACGATCGCCATGCCATCACGGGGATGGGAAAGCTGGCTCGTCACGACGCGGTCGCCGGGCAGCAGGCCGGACGCGGCCGCGTCGAAGATCACGCGTCCCCCCGTCACCTGGATGGCCCGGGGCGAGAGAATCACGAGCTTGCCGTCGCGCATCACCCAGACATCGCCGCTGGGCCGCTGGGCCTCCTCGGGAATCGAGACGAGCTGCTCGGGGGAATCGACATGCACCCGCACCTCGACGAACATTCCGCGCAAGAGCGACTGCGGCGCCCCGGCGGGCAACTGCGGCAGCGGCGCACCGTAGCGATCGAGCGCCGTCACGTCCCGCGGCTCGCCGACGAGCACGCGGCAGGTCAGCGTCCGCGTCTTCTCGTCGAGCCCGCGGCCCTCCTGCCGCGAAAGCACGCCCTTCCATTCGTAGGCCGCGTCGCCGACGGTGAAGACGACGGTCGCGGGCGTGTCGAGCTGCTCGTGGGCTTCGCGGTCGCCTGCGGCGCCATTCCTGCGGCCGCCCCAGACCCGCGCCACCTCGTCCATCTGCAGGTTCGTGCGGACCTCGGCCGACCGCGTGTCTTCGATCGTGACGAGCGGGCTCCCCTTGGCCACGAACGAATCCTGCTCGACCTTGTCTTCCACAACGATGCCGTCGATGGGCGCCACGATCCGCGTGCGCGAGAGGTCGAGCTTGGCCTTCTCGAGCATGGTCGAGGCCAGCGACTGTGCCTCGAGCAGCCGATTGCGGCGCTTGGCGAGCACCCGCGACTGCCCCTCGAGCGAGGCCAGCGTGTTGGACGCCGTCAGTTCGTCGCGGAGTGCGCGGTCGTGCTCCGATTCGGTCACAATCCTGCCCGCTTTGAGATTGTCGAGACGCGCGACCTCTCGCCGCGCCAGCTCCACCTGCCGCCTGGCGAGCTCGGTCGTCGTCTTGGATTGGGCGATCTCCTCGTCGATCTCCTCGATCGCGAGGCCCGCCTGCTTGAGTTCGCGCTCGAGACGGGCGACGTCGAGCTCGTAGTCACGCGGATCGATTTCGAAGAGGAGCGTGCCCGCCTTCACGAACTGCCCCTCGTTGCAGGCGGCCGATTTCTGCAGCACCCGCCCCCCCACCTCCGCAGCCAGCGTCACCTCGCGGAGCGGCACGACGACCCCATCCGCCTCGATCGTGAGGCCGTCCGTTTCCGCGGCGGCGGCCGTGGTCTGCACCGGCGTCGCCACGGCCACGTCGGCCTGCTTGCGCTGCGGCGGGGGCTGACTGCCCATCAACAGAAAGGCAGTGATGCCGGCTCCGAGGATCACCAGCGGGACGATCCATCCCAGAATGGTGCGAACGATGCTCATGCGGGGGATTCCCTTTCAAACCGTGATGCGTCGGGGAGCGGCGCGACCACGCCGAGCGCGGCCAGCGAAAACCGGGTGATGTGATCGGCGAGCTGCTTGGGCGTATGCAGCGAATGGATCTCGGCACGGGGCACGAGCATCCCCACGACATCCCCGGCAGCGCGATAGAGAAAACACTGGCCGATGATGCTCATCGCGACGCGACGCAATTCCGACTGCGGCAGCCGTCCTTGGCAGAGTTCGTCGAGGATCGATACCAACACTGCGAAATGCGGCCGGACGTAGGCCTCGACCATCTCGCGGCAGGCCTCCGTCGGCTGCAACACCTCGCGGAGCATGAGCCGCACCTGCCAGGGCTGCTCGCTGAAGCCGAGCATTCGCTGCAGCGTCGTGTCAATGAAGTCGTGAAGCCGTTCCGCTGCCGGCCGGCCCGAGGCCTCGGGCAGCGGCACCTCCGCCGCCCGCTGCTGGTGGGCATGCTTCACGCTCTCGATGTAAAGCCGCCGCTTGTCGCCGAAGTAATAGTTGACGGCCGCGATGTTGACGCCGGCCGCGAGGCAGATGTCGCGCACCGTCGCCGCCTCGTAGCCGCGTTCGGCAAACTCCTGCCCAGCGGCCGAGAGGACTCGGTGGCGCGGATCATCAGCCGTGGGCTTGGGGGATTGGCCGGTGGCGGCGTGGCGTGTGGCGGGCATGGGTCAGCGAGGCGATTCAAACGGGCGTTTCAATCAACTGTACACAACTCAAACCGGAAAATCCCAGAGCGGTTAACAGCGGGGCTTTGCCGGGATTTCGCATGCGCCTCCCCGGTAGGACAGGCTTCAGCCTGTCTGCCTATGGTTTGCGCCGCTCGCCGGGGACGGCAGAAGTCGCCTCGCGGTGGCCCTCGAAGACTCGGTCCAAATGCTCGTCGACCTTCCGCCGATCCCCGACTCGCTCCTGCCCCCATGTGGCGTAGACCTCCGGCGTGCGATCCGACAGGCTGAAGCCTGTCCTACCGAGCCTGCCCTACAAGGCGGCCGCTGGCGAGGGCGCCGTTGATCGAGGCGCTTCCGCAGTGGTCGCCGCAGAGAAAGAGGCCGTCGGCGAGCTTGGGGCTCGCGGGCCGCAGCCGCCGGGCGGCCGGCGATTCATCCGGCAGGGCATGCCGCACGTGCACGGTCGAGAGGTGCCGCCAGGAGCGGGCCGCCTCGCCAAACCAGCCCGCCGCCTGCCCACGGACGGCGTCCACGAGCCGGCTCTCCTCCCCCTGCCAGCCCTGCCGCACGGAGACGGTCACGAGGCTTTGGCCCGCAGGCGCGTAACCCGACACCACGTCGGAAGGCACCGTGAGATTGTCGATCGGCCCGCCCTCCTCCGCGCTGACGACGAGCGTCGGGCTCGAGAGCGGCGATTGCTCGGCAGCAAAGGCCACCAGCCGCGTCGATTTTTCGCGCCGCGGCACAAGCCCGCCGCGAAACGCCTCGGGCAGGATCGCCGCGGCCGCAGGGCCCTCCGTCGCGACGACGACTCGCTGCGCCGAGAGCTCGCGGCCATCCTCGAGCCAGACGCGGCCAGGCTCCACGCGGCGCACGCGCGAGTTCAGCTGGATCGCGTCGGCGGGCAACGACGCCGCCAGCTGCCGCGGAATTGCGTCCATGCCGCCCCGCGGCAGGCAGGCACTGCCGACCGAGAACATCGCGAAGTCGAAGAGAAACACCGGCGCCGCCGTCTCGAGCGACCGCTCGAGAAACACGCCGCCGAAGAAGGGCACGAAGAATCGGCGCACGAAGGCGTCGGAAAAGCCGCGGGCCGCCAGTTCCTCGCGGGTCGTCCGCTCGTCGCCGGCGGCCGCATCGGGGTCGAGCCGGCCGGAGCGAAACCGGCGGATCACGTCGCCCCGCAGGGCCGCCGTCCGCAGTGCGTCGGCGATCCCCACGCTCCCGTCGAGCACGGCGCCAAACGCCGCCAGCGGCCGCCGCCAGGGATCGCTCACCCGCCGGAGCCGGCCCCGCTCCGCGACGAGCGCGCCCGGCTCGAAGCGGCCCAGTTCGAGGGCCGCAAGATCGAGCTGCCGCCGCCCCTCGGGATAGGCGTCGTTGTAGACCTGGAAGCCGCGATCGATCCGGAAGCCGTCGACTGTGTCGGTGGCCACGCGGCCGCCGACGCGGTCGGTCGCCTCGAGCACGACCACGCTGCGGCCGGCCCGCGCACGCTCGCGGGCGCACGCCAGACCCGCAAGCCCGGCGCCGACGACGATCGTCTCGGCCGGGGTCATCAGAGCGGCCGCACGACCGACTGGCTCCGCCAATAGTCGAAGAGCGTCTCGATCGAGAGCACGCCGCCGCCGACGCCGCTCTTGTTGACGCCGCCGTAGGGCACGCCGTGCGGAAACACGTTGTGGGCGTTGATCCAGCTGTTGCCGGCGACCATCGATTCGGCCACCCGCGCCGCGCGGCCGAGGTCGCTCGTCCACACGCTGTTGGCCAGGCCGTAGTCGGTGTCATTGGCCATCGCGACCGCCTCCTCCTCGCTCGAGAAGCTCGCGAGATAGGCGACCGGTCCGAAGATCTCCTCGCGGGCGGCGATGTTATCGAGTGAGCCGGCCAACAGCGCGGGCTTCACGTAGAATCCGTGCTGGCCGGACACCTCGGCCGGGCCGCCGGGCAGCACGGCCTCGGCCCCCTGCTCCTGCCCCTTCTTGAGATAGGAGAGCACGCGCTCACGCTGCTTGGCGTTCACGACCGGCCCCATGCCGGAGCCCGCCTCGAGCTGGTAGCCGACCTTCACGGCCTGCATCCGCGACTTGCACTCGTCGACGAAGTCCTTGTAGATCGACTTGTGGACGAGCCAGCGGGTGGCGTCGCAGCAGACCTGTCCGGCGTTGAACGTGATCGCGTTGACGAGCTTCTGCGCCGTCTGCGCCACATCCACATCCTGGAAGACCACCGCCGCCCCCTTGCCGCCGAGCTCCAGCTTCGCGGGCACGAGGTTCCGGCCACAGGCCTCGCCCACGAGCCGCCCTACTTCGGGTGAGCCGGTGAACGACATCCGACGGATGCCGGGATGCGCTGTGAACGCCGCGCCCGTGACGCGGCCGGTGCCGGGGATCACGTTGATCACGCCATCGGGAAAACCGATCTCCCGCGCGAGCCGCGCGAGATAGATCGCCGAGAGCGGCGTGTCTTCCGCCGGCTTGATGACCACGGTGTTGCCCGCGGCGAGCGCCGGCGAGATGCCCCAGCCGATCAGGAGAAACGGAAAGTTCCAGGGGAAGATGAAGCCGCAGGGCCCCCACGGATGCCGCACCGTCCAGGCCTCGTGCCCCTTCACGGCGAGCGTGCTCCGCCGCTGCACGTGCTGGGCCATGTCGGTGAAGTAGCGGAGCGTGTCGACGAAGTTCTGCACGTCACCCAGCGCCTGGGCCTGGATCTTGCCCACGTCGAGCGCCTCGATCTGGCCGATGATCGGCTTGTGCTTCTCGACGGCGTCGGCCAGGCGGTGGAGCAGCGCGCCGCGCTCGTTCGGCGGCATCGTCGCCCAGCCCGACTTGGCGAAGGCATGGGCGGCCGCCTTCACGGCGCGATCGACGTCTTCGGCCGAGAGCACGTGAAACTCGGCGATCGGCTCGCCGCTGCCCGGGTCGAGCGTGGCCATCGTCTCGCCGGTGGAGCTCACCGCGTCCTTGCCGCCGACGACACCCGCGAGCGGGGAGGTGGCCAAAAACTTTTCCACTTCGGGCAGCAATCGGGGGGACGTCGCAGTGGCCATGTCTTGAAACTCCTGTGCTGGAAAATTGCCCGAGCAGTAGTGTGAGTCCGCAAGCCGATTCCTGCAAGCGGCTATGACACCGATTCGTCGCGGAGCACCCGCTCGATCCACCGCGCCGCGGCCATGCCGCTCGAGGCCGCCCCCTCAACTTTCGGGCCCGCGAAGGCGTCGCCACAGCAGACGATCGGGGGATTCGCGCTTGCCGCCACGAGCGGCTCGGAAACGATCACGGTCGGGTGCGAAAACTTCCATCGCTGCAGCGACCGCTCGACGATCGAGGTCTCGGGAGGCCCGTCGAGCCAGGGCGCGGCGGCGGCCAGGAGCAACGCGGTGACTTCGTCCGGGGGCGAGTCGAAATGCTGCCGGCTGAAGGCCGCCGTGGCATGGATCGAGAGCGACGGCACCGGCGAGATCCCCTTCTGCTGGTTGTCGGCTATCCACGCGATCGGCCCGTTTGCCGGCCCTTCCGCCTCGAACTGGATGCCGCCCGGCGGCGGCACGCGGCTCGGCCGCGCGAGCGCGAGCATGAGGGCGAAGCAGGGGTCGTAGTCGATCGCAGCCAGTTTCCGCAATGCGTCGGGGTCGATCGCGGGCGCCCCCGGCGCCATCATGCCGCCGGCCGCCATCAGGTCGAGCGACTGCGGCACGGGCGAAGTGAGGATCGCACCGGCGGCGTCGATCTCCCCGCCCTCCTCGAGCACGAGCCGCACGCGGCCATCCCGCGCGCCGACCGACGCCACCTTCACATTGCAGCGAAGGCTCGCGCGGCCGCCATCGAGCACGCTCGCCAGATGCTTGGGCAGATCGGTCATGCCGGCGGTGCCGCGCCAGCGCGGGTGGCCGTCGCCCGGCGGCAGCATGCCGCTGCCATTGGCGGTGGCCCGCGAGAAGCCGTCGCACCATTGCCGCACGGCATTCGCGCCATGCGCCTCCGCCACGATGCCGCCGAAGGCCCGGCCACGGACGGTGAAAAACTGCGCGCCGTGATCGCAGACGGCCTGCCCGACCCGCCGCGTGGCCATCCGTCCGCCGACGCCGCGCGATTTCTCGAGCACCACGACACTGCAGCCGGCCAGCCCAAGCTCGCGCGCCGCCACGAGCCCGGCGATGCCGGCGCCCACGATCGCCACGTCGACGGGTTGCACACGCGCGGTCATGGCGCGGGAAAGAGCAGCCGCATCGGGTCGCTCGCACAGGGCATCCGGCTCGAGGCCAGCACTTCGCCGGCGGCGCAGCCCGCCATGATCCCGGCCGTCTCGGCCATCGCCCGCACCCGCGGGAAGACGTGCGCCTTCTCCGGCGGAAACTGCGACGTGTAGCAGCCGATCGCCGCGAGCTTCGTCTCGAGGTGGCGGGCGATGTCGACGACTAGGGAAAAGTGGCCGTGCGGCACGCTGGGAACGCCCGCGAAGAGGAAGTAGGTCAGGAAGTGCGGAACGGTGTGGACGGGCAGGTGGTCGAACGTGTCGTCCCACTTGGTCAGCCGCGAATAAAACACCGCCGCCTCGGTGATGGCGACGGCCTGAGCGTGATCGGGCGAGGCGAGCGGCGTCCTGTCGCCGAGGCCGAGTACGAGCCGGGGCCGCCAGCGACGAAACACCTTCGCGAGCGCCACCCGCACCTCGAAGGAATCGAAGAGCCGGCGATTTGGAAAATCGAGCGTCTCGCGGTGCACCACGCCGAGCGCTCGGGCCGCGGCCGCCGCTTCGGCCAACCGCTCGTCGGGGCCGCTCGAACGCGGCGTCGGCTCGCCGTCGGTGAGATCGACGATGCCCACGCGATACCCCTGCGAGGCGAGGAGCGCGAGCGTGCCGCCACAGCCGATCTCGACGTCGTCGGGATGGGCCCCGACCGCGATCACATCGAGTGGCTCTGGCAGGTCAGGCATGGCAGAACGTCCGCTCATCGCGCGAGGAAGCATTACCCCGGCTTCGTCGCGGCGATCAAAAAGCTCGGGTTGATCGCCTCGAAGCGGATCCGGTCGAGCTGCTCGATGCCGCGGGCGATGTTGACCATCCAGTAGGCGGCGTCGCTCGACCGCGACCGCAGCAGGGCGTGGACGGCGGCGAGGTTTTCGATGCTGTTGCAGGCCGTCACGAGCCGGCCACCAGGCTTCAGCCGCTTCCAGGCCTCCTCCACGAGCATCGTCACGTGGCGGCCGCTGCCGCCGACGTAGATCGCGTCGGGGTCGGGCAGGCCCGACCACGCCTCGGGCGCCTTGCCGAGCACGGCCTGGAGGTTCGTCACGCCAAACCGCTTCGCATTTTCGGTGATCAACTGGTGGTCGTCGGGATCCATCTCGATCGCGTGCACGACGCCGTCGCGGGCGATCCGCGCCGCCTCGAGGCCCACGGATCCGCTCCCCGCGCCCACGTCCCAGACCACGCTCTTCGCATGCAGCCCCAGTTCGGCCAGCGCCATCGACCGCACCTCGGCGGGCGTGAGCAGGCCACGCTTCGGCCGCGACTGCAAGAAGCACTCGTCGGGATTGCCGAAGAGCCGCGTGCCGACATGCCCCGGCTTGTCGGCCACGCGGGCCTTCCTGACGAGGATCATCACGTTGAGCGGCCCGAACGAGTCCTTCGCAATGTCGGCGAGACTGCCCTGCGTCACGCGCTCGTCGGGCGAGCCGAGGTTTTCGCAGACATAGGCCTGGAAATAGTCGATGCCCTCGTCGAGGAGCGCCCGAGCCACCGCGGCCGGCGGCCACTGCTCGCTCGTGAAGAGGCCTGCCGTCTCGCTCGAGCGGACCTTGTCGATCACCCGCTCGATCGACTGCCCGGAGAGATTGGCGAGAAACGCCTCCTCCCACGATTCCTTCACGCGGGCAAACGCCAACTGCATGCTGCTGACGTGCGGCACCACCTCGAACCGGTCCTTGCCAAGCTTGCCGCACACGTAGCGGGCCGTGCCATAGAAGAGCGGATCGCCCGACGCGAGGACGACGAGCCGCCTGTCGCTGGCCGCCTCGATCTTCTCGCAGAGCTCCTCGAGGCTCGCGGTGGCGTCGAGCCGCTTCGCCAGCGCCGCCGGAAGCAGCGGGCCGCACGATTCCGGCCCCAGCAACACGTCCGCCGCCTCGAGGACCTTGCGGGCCTGCGCGGTCATGCCGTCGACGCCGTCATCGCCGATGCCGACGATATGCACCTTGCCCGCAGCCACCAACCCTCCTGTCGTGGGAACCGTGAACACCCGCGCCGTGACCGTGGCTCAGGCCTGGAACGAACTGCCGCAGCCGCAGCTCTTCTTCGCGTTCGGATTGTTGAACGTGAAGCCGCGCTTGTCGATCCCCTCGTGGAAGTCGAGCGTGGTGCCGTCGAGGAAGAGATCGCTCTTCTTGTCGACGACGACCGGAATGCCGTGCTGCTCGGTCTTGGTGTCGATCTTCGGGTCGAACGCAGTGTCGAAGCCGAGCGAATACTGGAAGCCGCTGCAGCCGCCGCCGGCGACGCCGATGCGGAGCACGGTGGCCGGGTCGAGCTTTTGATCGGTGATGATCTTCTTCACTTCGAGCGCGGCTTTTTCAGTGAGCATGACCGACATGGTGGGCTTTCCTCCTGCTGAAATACTCGGTGGCTCTCAAGACTGGAAATCTCGCAAGCCGGGATGCGTAAATTCTATCCCGTTCCCTTTCACCGGCCAAGCCCTGGCGCCGCGGAGTCCCGAGCCTCCCCGAGCCTTCCGAACGCTGCTTAGATGGCCCGCAGCCGGTCGACGCCGGCGGCGATGATCGCCGCGGCCCGGTCGATCTCGTCGCTGGTCGTGAACCGCGAGAGCCCAAATCTCAGGCTCGCGCGGGCCTGGTCGTCGTCGAGACCGATCGCCTCGAGCACGTGGCTCGGCCGCGGGTTCTCCGCCGAGCAGGCGCTGCCGGAGCTCACGGCCAGGCCGTCGCGGGCGAGCGTGGCCAGAAGCGACTGGCCATCGACGCCGGGGATCCGCACGTTGAGATTGTTGACGAGCCGCCCTGCACCGTCGTCGAGCGGCGGGCCATTGATCGCAATGGCGGGAACGCCCTTCTCGAGAAGCGCCCATAGCCTGTCGCGCAGCCCGCGCAGCCGCGCGGGCTCTTCTGGCAGGCTCTCCAACGCCAGCCGCGCCGCTTCCGCCAGGCCCACGATCCCCGGCACGTCGAGCGTGCCGCTCCGCATGCCGCGTTCCTGCCCGCCGCCGAAGACGAGCGGGTCGACCCGCGCGACGCGTTCCCGCCGGCGGACGTAGAGGCAGCCCGCCCCCTTGGGCCCGTGAAACTTGTGCGCCGAGAAACTGGCGAGATCGGCGCCCAGGTCATCCACCTGC
>JBKDMX010000014.1:0-15649 GCA_046343855.1 Planctomycetia bacterium | reverse complement strand
TGCCGCTGGCGGGATTTGAACCCACACGGGGCTTACGCCCCAAAGCGTTTTAAGCGCTCTATGTCTGCCTTTCCATCACAGCGGCGACCGAGCCACCCGACCGACCTTGCCGATCCGTTTGCCGATCAAGTTTAGCCTAAGCACTCAGCCTCGTAAGTTCCTGTGTCCCAGGCGTTTGCGGCGGCGTATTCTGCTGTCTTCCTGACCATGGAAATATTTTAAGTCCCGTGCGTCTGCCAGTTTCGCCACTCGGCCGCGAGTGGCGCGATCGTAGCAGTGCGGCCGAGGCGGCTGCAAATCGGCCACCACCCGAGATGAGGACGAAGCCTGGGCCGACCGCACGTTACACTGCCGACTCCGCATCGAATCGAAAGGACTGCGTTGAATTCTGAAGCCGCCTCCACGACCGTCCCGGCACCGGGCGGCATCGACGGATTCCTCGGCACCCGCGCCTCGCTCGGCATGGACGTGGTCCTCGTCGGCCTGTTCGCGGTACTGCCGCTCTTTGCCTGGAGCATCCACCTCGTTCGCAACCGCCGAAACTTCGCGACCCACAAGCGGCTGCAGTGGATCATCGCCGCGGCGCTCCTGGCGGCGATCATCGTCTTCGAGATCGACGTGCGGCTCGTGAGCGATTGGAAGCTTCGGGCGGCGGCGAGCCCGTGGTGGCCGGCGGGCGTGCTCACGGCGCTCGGCATTCATCTCATCTTCGCCGTCTCGACGTTTGTACTGCTCGTCTGGGTCCTCTGGGAGGCAGCGGCGCGATTCCCCTCGCCGCCGGTGCCATCCGCCCACAGCCGGCGCCACATGACGATGGCGCGGCTCGCCGGGATCGATCTCGTACTCACCGCGATCACCGGGTCAGTGTTTTACTGGCTCGCGTTCGTGGCGGGGTGAGCCGCCGGTCGGGGGCAGCCACCGGCAGATGGCGAGGCCGCCGAAGTAGAGCAGGCAGAGCGGGATCGCCAGGAACAGCAGGCTGTAGGGATCGGCCGGCGTGAGCACGGCCGACACGACGAAGATCACGAGCACCGCGATCCGCCACTGCGCGGCGTAGGTGGCGACGTCGAAGATCCCGATCCGCTCGAGGAAGAGCATCACCAGCGGCAATTGAAAGCCGAGGCCGAAGCCGATCGGCAGAATCAGCACGAACGAGAGCCACTCGCTGATGCGAGGATCGGGATCGAGCCCCAGCCACTGGTTGAACTGCAGCAGGTAGTCGAGCACGAAGTCGAAGACGAAGAAGAAGGCGAGCGACACGCCGGCGAGAAAGAGGCCGATGCTGACCGGCAGGAAGAGCCGCACCCACCGCTTCTCGTGCGGGTAGAGGCCCGCCGCCACGAAGGTCCAGAGCTGATAGAAGATCCAGGGGCTCGCGAGGACGACGCCGACGAGGAGCGCCGCCTTCACGTAGATCCCGAAGGCCTCCTGGGCCGAGAGCGTGGTGATGCTCACCCGCGAGTCTTTCGCGAGCGGCTGCCAGAGCAACACGGGCTCGAGCGCGGCGGGGTTGAACAAGGCCGGGTGACCCGCGGAGGTGGTCTGTTCCTCGGAGGCGGGCGGCGTCGCCGGCGACAGGACGCGGGCCAGCCGGTCGGGATGGACCTCGCGCAGTTCGAACGAGAGGCCGTGGCGCTCGACGGCGTCGATCACCTCCTCACGGGAGTAGGGCAGGGGGGCGCCGCCCGCGGTGCGCGGCTGCCAGGCGTCGAAGGTCTCGATCGACCGCTTCGTGTAGTAGTCACCCAGCGCCCGGCGGAGAGGCTGCTCGATCAGGTGGACGACGGGCTGTGCCACGAAGAAGCCCGCCAACACCCCCACGGCGAGGCCCAGCGCGCCGCGGATCAGGCAGACGCGCAGTTCCTCCAGGTGCTCGCCGAATGTCATCGTCGAGCTTTGAAAGAGGTCTTCGTCCTGCGTTCGGGCCATGGGAAATGCTCGGGCGGTTTCCGCGGAATTCCTCCCCGACTTATACTTCAAAAGTGTTCTTCCTGCCGGAATTCCGGCCTCCCTGGCGGGTTCATTCATGCCGCGATCGGCCAACCGTTCCCGCACAAATCCTCCAATCGGACCATGCCGTCTCCCGGGAAGCATCCTGGCGGCCTGCGTGAGCGTGGCCTCGTCGCTGGCCGCAGTCCCCGCGGTGGACGAGGGTTTCGAGCGGATTCGCTGCGGCGAGCTCGTCGTGTGGAACACGGGCCGAGCACTGCATGCCGTGCGGTTCGACGACGGCAGCATCCCGTGGAGCGCGTCGGCGCACCCGAAAGACAGTCTGCTTTTCCCGCGAGGCGTTTCCGCGGTCCACCTCCGCAAAGCCGTGACCACCAACCTACCGCCGCTCCCCGCCTGCTCGAGCGGCGCCCGCGCGATCGCCATCCTCGATCATGTCTCCGCCACCGATGACGACAATGCGGCGGCGCTCTTCTGTCTCGATTGCTCGCCCGCCGCCGAGGGACGGCTCGCATGGATCGCGCCGCCTCCGCCCGTGGTGCACGACGGCGGCCCGCCCCGGCCGACCGTGTTCGACGGACCGCCCGCGGCCGATGCCGGGCAGGTGTATTGCGTCGTCCGCAGCCGCGAGCCGGCCGACTGGCTTCACCTCGCGGCCTACGACCTGCGCGACGGTCGCGTGATCTGGACGAGGCCGCTGGGATCGGCCATCGCGGCCGACGGCATCGACCACGCGCCGCGCCGACGCACCGTCCGACTCGATGGCGGGCGTGTCGGCATCGACACCCGCGCCGGGAACGTCGTGACGTTCGACCGCGACGGCCGCCAGATCAACGACACGCCGACGGGAGCCCGACCGTGAGCACCTCGATACAACGCACCGTCCCGGCAGAACGCACCGACGACGCCGCGGCCCTCGCGTCCACAAAAAAACTCAAGGAGCGGTTCCTTGCGGCGCTCGAGCCGGTGATCGTGGGGCAGGCTGACGTGATCGGCGACCTGCTCGCCGCGCTCGTCTGCGGCGGGCACTGTCTCCTCGAAGGCGTGCCCGGACTCGCCAAGACCCTGATCGTGAAGTCACTCGCCCAGTCACTCGCGCTCGACTTCGGCCGGATCCAGTTCACGCCCGATCTCATGCCGGCCGACATCATCGGGACCGACGTGCTCGAAGAGGATGCCGCCGGCGGCCGACGGCCACGATTCCTGCCCGGGCCGATCTTCAGGAACGTGCTCCTCGCCGACGAGATCAACCGCGCGCCTCCGAAGACGCAGTCGGCGGTGCTCGAAGCGATGCAGGAGGGGCAGGTGACGGTCGGCGGCGTCTGCCATCCGCTGCCCGATCCCTTCTTCGTGCTCGCCACCCGCAATCCGATCGAGCAGGAGGGCACCTATCCGCTGCCGGAGGGGCAGCTCGACCGGTTCATGTTCCTCATCCACGTCGATTATCCCGACCGTGACGACGAGCTCGAGATCGTTCGCCGCACCACCGGCCCCGCGGTCGCCCCGGTCGCGCCGGTGATCGACCGCGCGGCGCTGGCCGAGGCGGCGCGGCTCGTGCGGAGCATGCCGGTCGCCGAGCATGTGATGCGCCGAGCCGTGGGGCTCGCGCGGGCCACGCGGCCCAGCGCCTCGGAAGCCCCAGCCTGGCTCGAATCGCTCGTGCGGTATGGCGCCGGTCCGCGGGCCAGCCAGTTTCTCGTGCTGGCGGCGAAGGCGCACGCGGCGCTCGACGGCCGCCCCTGCGCCGAGATTCGCGACGTGGAGCGGGCGGCCCCCGCCGTCTTGCGGCACCGGCTCGTGACGACGTTCGAGGCAGAAAGCGACGGTGTCACGCGCGACGCGATCATCGCGCGGCTGCTCGAATCAACGCCGCGGGGCGGATGACCATGGCGACCTCGGGCATCGTGATCGCCCTGGGCTTGGATTGGCCGTGGATGCTTTGGTGGCTACCGGCAGTGGCCTTGCCGTTCATCATCGGCCGCCTCGCCGTCGCCCGGGCGCGGCCGGTGCGCTGGGCGCCGATCGACATCGTGGCCCGCGCGGCCAGGCGGGCCGGCCTGTCACGCGAGGGTTTTTCGACGCCGCTCCTCGTGCTGCGGTCAGCGATGCTCCTGCTTGCCATCGCCGCCGCGGCGCGGCCGTTCCTGGGGGCGTCGGCCACGGCGAAGCCGTCGGCCGCAGCGGCCATTTCGGCGGCAGGCTCGCGGCGAATCCTGTTCGTCGAGCCGGGCGGTGCGGCGAGCGCGTCGAGTGTCGCGCCGCTACGGCTCGCGCTCGAGGCCATTCGGACCGCGGGCGGCGCATCGACACCGGCAGTCGAAGCGATTCCCGCGTCGCAGCTCGCCGTCGGTTCTTCCGCCACGGCCGGCTCGGTCATGATCCTCGCCGATGGAATCGCGCCGACGGGCGACACGGCCGAGGGGCTCTCGCAGGCGCTCGATCGCGGTGCCACGGTGCTCATCCTCGTGGGCCCAGACACGGCCGAAGGGCCGGCGCGACAGCGGCTCTCCGACTGGCTCGACGGGCTTGCCGGCATGAGGATCGCCGGCGTCGCCGCTGGGGCCGGCCAATGCATCGCCGTCGCTCCTCCGCTCGCCGATTTTCCGGGCGTCGAGCCCGAGGGCGACGCATTCGTCACGCTCCCCGGTCCGAGCGTTTCTTCGTTTGCCGAACTCGCGATCAATCCGCGCAACGTCGCTCCGGTGACGGTGCTCGCACGGACCGTGCCGGAAGGAAGGCCTCTCATCGTCGAAGCCCGCATCGGCAGAGGCCGCCTCTGCGTGTCGGCTCTGCCGCTGTCGCTCGGCATGGGCCCACAGGCGGCAGATGCGTGGAGCGACCTTGCGGCCTGGCCGGTGTTCGTGCCGCTCATGGACCGGCTCGTTTCGCGGCATCTCGACGCCGGCGACGCGACAGGGGGAGCCCAACGCGCAGTCGCGGCCGATCCCCCGCGCCGACAACTGCCGCCAGCGCAGCTGCTCCTCGGGGCCGCGCTCTTGCTCGCGGCCCTCGATCCACTGCTCGCGTGGCTGCTCGCCCGCCGTCGGCTCCACGCGGCACCGGACCGATCGTTCGCGTGGATCGGATGGCCGGCCCGCGCCGCCATCGTGGCCGCACTCGCCGCGATGTTCGTGGGCGCGGAGGAGACACCGCAGGCTGACGGGGATCGCGATGGCCGGACGATCGCGATGGTGATCGATGTCTCGCCGAGCATGGCGACGGAAGACGTAGAGACACCGGGTGCCCCGGGCGGGAGGACAACGCGGCTCGCGGCCATCGGCGCCGCGATCGATCGCGCCCGCGAGACGAACCGGGCCTTCGCCACGGCGTCGATCGCGTGGTTCAAGGCCGCGGGCGACCTCGTGCCGCTCGAACTGCGCAGTCGAGGAGCCGACGCATTCACGGCCGCGGCCGCGGGGCCCGACGCCAGCCGGATCGGCGACGCGGTCGAGGAACTGCTGCTCGGCGAAACAGCTCAGTACAACGCGATCGCGATCGCCAGTGACGGCATGATCACGTCGGGCGCGACGTGGCAGCATGCGGCGCGGATCGCCTCGGCCCGCGGCGTCCCGCTGTTCGCGATTCCCGTGGGCGGCGCGGGCACGGGCGCCGGGACGGCGGGCGAAGCGATCACGATCGTCGCTGCCCGAATGCCGCGGGTGGCATGGCGCGATGAAGCGGTTCCAGTGACGGTCGAGGCGGATGGTCCAAGGAACGCAGGGCGGTTGCCGATCAGCCTGGCGGCCCGCGATGGCCGTCCGCTGGCCCGCGCAGTGTTGCAGGCGGATCCCGCGGCGAGCGTCGGCGGCGAGAGCATGCCGAAACGATATTCGGGCGCTCTTGTATGGAAGCCAACACACACCGGCATGCAGACGCTCGTCGTTCGGCCCGATGGCGACCAGACCACGGCGAACGCCAACGGAGGCATCGCGGGCACGACGCTCGTCGTCGACGAGCCGGTGTCGGTGCTCCTCGTCGATGCCGCGCCGCGGTTCGAGTTTCGGTTTCTCGAGCACCTGCTCGTGTCCGACCGCAGGTTTCGCATCGAATCCTGCCTGCTCGACGGCCGCACTCGGACAGGGGGCGAGGGAAAGCCGTCGCGGTTCGCGGCGCCACTGCCGAAGACCGCGGCCGACTGGAGCAGGTTCGACGTCGTCGTGCTGGGCGACATTCGCGGCGACGATCTCGCCAGCGACTCCGTGACCAGCCTGCTCGACGCGGTGCAGCACGATGGCGTCGGCGTGGCATGGCTGCCCGGCCGCCGCTGGTGCGACGGCGGTGCAGCGGTGTCGCCGCTCGACAGCCTGTTGCCCGCGTCTCGCAGGGATGGCATCGCGACGCACGCTTCCCGCGGCGGCCGATTCCAGTGGCTACCGGCCGCGTCGCAGGCGGGCTGGCAGCCCGCCGTGACGCCAACGCTACCGAGCGCGAAGCCTGCCGAGGTGGGGACAATCGCCGATCGTGTCAACCTCGCCCCGACGGCCCGCGTCCTGGCGGTCACGACCTCCGAACGCGCCATACCAGCGGCCGCTGCCATCCTCGATCGACGCGGCGCGGGCACCATCCTCGGCACACTGTTCACGACCTGGCGACTGCGCGGGCCCGTCGGCGCCGACACACCATCCATGGACCACGCCGCGTTCTGGCGACACTCACTCGCTCGGCTCGCCGAAGGCCGCATCCTCGCGCGACACACCCCGGCCACGCTCACCCTCGAGCCATCGCAGCCCGCCGCCCGTGATGCAGTGCGGATCGACATCGAGCCGACGCGGCCGGTCGTCGATCTCCGTGAGTGCGACCTCGAGCACAGGCGGCCCGATGGGAGTCAGAATCGCATAAACGCCGCCTCGGGAACGGTCTGGCTCGACCATCTCGAACCTGGCTGGCACAGCATCACCCTCCGCGGGCTGCCCGATTCCGTCGCCGCCAGCGGCGCAAGCCCTGCGACAGTGTCGCAGGATTTCCTGGTGCGGGCGCCAGAGTCGGAGCGGCCGGGGACACCTGCCATGCCCGCGGCCTTGGAGGCAGCCGCGGTGGCGACCGGCGGCGATCGCATCGCGCTCGACTCGATCGGCTCGCTGCCTGAGCGGATTGATCGGCTCACGGCATCGCAAGCGACGAACCGGGCGTGGCTTCACGGCCCGGTCGCGACGAGTCTGCTCATGCTCGCATGCGTGGCGGCATGCGCCGGCGAATGGTCGGCACGAGCCCGGCGGGGGCTGCCATGACGAACATCACGGCGACTCTCTCCGAACGACTGCGACAGGCGATCGATCGCCGAGTCGTGACGGCTCGCATCGTCCACGGCCTCGGCGTCGTCGGCCGGATCGGCTGCGTGGCGGCGTGCGCCTGGGCAGCCGCACTGCTTGTTGGCGGCTGTGCCGGCGGCCACGTCGATGCCCGACTCGTCGCAGGCACCGTACTGGTGGCGGCCGCGATGGCAGCATGGTTTTTTGCGCGCCGCGCGCTAGTCTCGTGGCCAACGCGGCTTTCGATCGCGCTGGCGGCCGAGCGAGCGCAGCCGGAACTCGGCGAGCAGATCTCGCGGGCGATCGACTTCCTCGACTCGGCCGCCTGCGGCGATGGCTCGACCGCGCTCAAGTCGATCGCGCTCGAGCAGGCGGCCGATGCCGCCGACCGAATCATCGCCGCGCCAACCGAGGGCGCTGCCCGGCACATCGGCTTCGCGGCAGCCGCCGCCTTCGCTCTCGCGCTGCTCACGATCGACGCTTCGCGCCGCGACACGGCCACCACGCCGGCAACTGCCACGAGGGAGGTTCCGGCACCCGATGCGTCGCCCGAGAACGTGCGACCGGCATTCAATCGGCTCTCCGAGGCGGGGCAGGCGGCCGCACGGATCGCCGCGCTGGCGGGATTCGAGCGCCAATTCGCCGATGCTCTCGCCGGCTGGTTCGCCGAGGCTCCCGGCCTTGCCGCCGTCGATGTGCCACCGCGACGGCGTCTCGCCATCGCCGAGGCGGCGACGCTGCATGACGATTGCCTGGCGGGCATAGCATCGGCTGCCAACATGATCACCGCAGCCGCGGCAGCCGAAGCTCCCGGCGATGCCGCCGCGCTGAGCAAGTCGATGGCGGATCTTGCTGCAGAGACCGATGCCGCGCTGGCGATCGTCTCGGCTGCGATCCGCGATCATCGGCTCGCGGCCGCGGCCGAGGCCGCGAGCCATCTCGCGGATCGGCTCGCCGAGGCCGCCGGCCTCCTTGGCATCCCGATCGCAGACCCCGGACAGAGGGTGATCGTTGAGCGGCAGCCGATGGATGGCAATGAACGAGGATCGCTCGATCGTGATGCACGCGCGCTCATCGACAGGCTCACGCGGCTCGACCGCGCCGTGGCGTCGGCTTCTGCGACCGAAGGTGTGGGGATCACGGAGCCTGCTGTGGCATCCCAGTCAGCGGCTCCTACTGTGTCGGCCGCCGGCCCCGGCGGCGGCGCCCCCGCCGAATCGCCACAGCCGGGCATCGTCCCCCCGGGCGCCGACGGCATCGAGCGGGTCTGGTCGCTCGTACCCGAGCAGTCGCTGCCGCTCCGGCCCCGCGCAGCCGACGCCGCGACATTTCCCTCGCATCGCCGGGCCATCGACGCCTACTATCGGCTGCTCCTCGAGCAGGAGCGACCGAAGCCATGAACAACCTTTTTCAGCGACGTTGCCGGCGAAGGGACGGCAGAAGTTTCCTTGCGGAGAAACTGTCTCCTTGTACGACCTGCGGCGCTTCGATCCCCAGAAGGTCGACAGTTCCTCACGCTCGTCAAGCTTCCGCCGATCCCTTCGCCTCCGTCTTTGCTATGGGCGACCTTTCGATGCAACTGTTGCCAATGTCGGGTCGGTTCGTGTGCACGGTGGCCTGGAGCCTCACCCTCGTGCTTGCCGGTGTGGCAGCGGCGAACGACTCCAGGATCGACGACTCAATCGAACGCGGGCTCGATTGGCTCGAGGCAGCGCAGCAGCCCGACGGCTCCTGGGGGTCGGGGGCGTTTCGTGGCAGTGCCGCGGTGACGGCCACCTGCACCATGGCGATGGTTGGCTCGGGCAGCACGCCCTCGGAGGGGCCACGGGCGCGGGCCGTCGCGCGGGCCGTCTCCTTCCTGCTGGCATCGGCCGGAGGCAGCGGGCTCATCGCCGGCCGTGAACAGGCGGCGCACGGCCCCATGTATGGCCATGCGTTCGCGACGATCGCGCTGGCGGAACTCTACGGCGAGACCGACGACGATGCCGCGGTGGCCTCGGCGCTCGAAGCCGCGCGGCGGCTCATCGAGCGCACGCAGAACGACGAGGGCGGCTGGCGCTACCAGCCGCTCCCGCGCGACGCCGACATCTCCGTGACGGCCGCGATGCTCAACGCGCTGCGGGCACTGCGCAACGCCGGCTTCGACGTCTCCGCGGAGGCGGTCGATCGCGCCGTCGCCTACCTGCGGCGGCTGCAGAATGCCGACGGCGGCTTCCGCTATCAATCCTCGGCCGGGCCAAGCGCGAGCCCGCGAACGGCCGCGGCGCTCTTCGCGTTGGTGGCGGCCGGGGGCGGCAAGGAGGAGGCGGTGCGCCGCGGGTTCGAATGGCTCGACGCCCACCCCGTGAAACTCGGCACGACGATCCGGCTCGAATCGGGCGATGGCTATGCACTCTACGGGCTCGCCGCCACGGCAGCCGCGCTCTGGCAGCGAGGTGATGCCGACTGGGAGTCTTGGTATCCCGCGACGGCGGCGACGCTCGTCGCAGCGCAGCGCGACGACGGCTCATGGCAGGATCCCTCCTGCGCCGAGTATGGCACGAGCGCCGCGTTGACCGTCCTGCAGACGCCGAAAGACCTCACGCCCCTCTACCAGCGGGATCGGCCCTCGCCATGATGCGTCCGTGTCGCCGCCGCGCCCTGCTCCGTACCGCCGTCGCGCTCGTCGTGGCCGCCTGCCACGCGGTCGCCCCCGCGCAGCCCGAGACAGCCCCGCTCGATATGCCGGCGGCGAGCCTCGTCGCCTGGGGTCGCTGCCCGCCGCTGCCGCTCGGGCCGCACATCGTGCTTGCCGACGGCGGAGTGATCGCCGGCACGCTCACAGCCTTCGACGGGAAGACGGCCATGGTGCGGTCGGCCGCGCTTGGCACCATCCCGCTCCCGGCCGCCGACTTCGTCGGCTTTCGCGCGACGGCCGCGAGCCGGCCGGCCGAGACCGAGATCGAGGAGGGCATGGCGGCGCACGCCGACACACAAGCCCGCTGGTTCATCGGGCTGCGCAACGGCGACCGCCTCTCGGCCCGATCGCTCCGCCTCCACGACGGGCTCCTCAGCATCGATTGGCAGGGCCGCCCGGTCGCCGTGCCCATCGAACGCGTGCAGAGCATCACGACGAGCACGCCCACCGCCCCGCAGCCGTCGGCAACCATCAGCGTGGCCCTCGACGACGGCTCGCGGTTCTCGCTTTCCAGTATCGGCGAGGCCGCGGCGGTGATCGCGGCCGATCCCAGCCTCGTGGTGGCGGTCGAAGGCCAGGCCGCGACGAGCCTCGCTCGTATCCGGCCGACTGCGATCGCCCCGCAGGACTCCATCGGTGGCCGCCGGTTTGCCATGGGCAGCACGCTCGCGGGCGACTGGCCGACGATCCGCGGGCTGACGGGGTTCCAGGGCATGGCGATTGGCGCGAGCGGAGGCCCGACGCGGATCCTGTACGACGTGAGTCGCCCCGCTCGGCGACTGGAATCGACCGTCGCGATCGACGACTCGGCAGAGCAGGGGATCCGAGCGATCGTGCGGGTCGTCGCGATAGCTGCCGACGGCGTGCGGAAAGAAACGTTCGCATCTCCTGTCCTTCACAAGGACGGCCCGCCGCTCTTCATCCGCACTGATCTCGAGGGCGCCACGCAGATTGAACTCGTGGTCGAGCCTGTCGATGGCGCAGCGTCGCACGCCCCGACAGTCTGGCTCGATCCACGCGTCATTCCCGTGAAGTAGCGGTGCAAAAAAGGTGTCAGGACTCTTGTCTATCCGACCGTTCCTGGAGCATCGGACCGTTGAGGCCGGAAAAGAGTCCTGACACCTTTTTTGCCCGGTAACGGTAGACTGCCGGCATGTTTTGGATCGCGTGGAAGATGCTGATCGGCAACCGGGCGAAGTACCTCGGCATCGTCTTCGGGGTGGTGTTCGCCGCGCTCCTCATCGCGCAGCAGGCCTCGATCTTCTGCGGCCTCATGTCGCTCACGGTCAGCCAGATTCGCGACGTGCAGGGGCCGAGCATCTGGGTGATGGACGAAAACGTCCAGTTCGTCGACGACATCAAGCCGCTCTCCGACACCGAGCTTTTTCGCGTCAAGGGTGTGCAGGGAGTGGACTGGGCGGTGCGGTTCTACAAGGGGATCGCACGAGCCCGACTCGAGGAGGGCTCCTACGAGCAGATGATCCTGCTGGGTCTCGACGATGCCACGCTCGTGGGCGCGCCCGAGGGGGTCTTCATGGGCTCGATCGCCGACCTCCGCAAGCCCGACGCGGTGATCATCGACGATGCCGGCTACAAGCGGATCTGGCCAGGCGAGCCGTTCCGGCTGGGCCGCGTCTTCGAGATGAACGACCACCGCGCCGTGGTGGTGGGGATCACGAAGGCCAGTCGCACGTTCCAGAGTTTTCCCATCCTCTACACACGCTATAGCCAGGCGGTGACGTTCGCGCCGCCGGAGCGCAAGGTGCTGTCGTTCGTGCTGGCCAATCCCCAGCCGGGGCTCGCGCCGGAGGAGGTCTGCCACCGCATCGAGGCGCAGACAGGCCTGCAGGCGGTCACCCGCGACCAGTTCCTCCGCAAGACGATCATCTACTACCTGCAGAAGACCGGCATTCCGATCAACTTCGGGATCACCGTGTTTCTCGGGTTCCTCGTCGGCACGGCGATCGCGGGGCAGACATTCTATCTCTTCACCGTGGAAAACATCCGCCAGTTCGGCGCCCTCAAGGCGATGGGCACGAGCAATTGGATGATCCTGCTGATGGTGCTTTCGCAGGCACTCCATGTCGGGCTCGTGGGCTACGGCGTGGGCGTGGGGCTGGCGGCGCTGTTTGGCTGGTGGTCGCGGAGCATGACACGGCTCTCGTTCTTCATGCCCTGGCAGGTGCTCGCAATCACGGCGGCGGCGGTGTTCGTGATCGTGCTCGTGGCGAGCGTGCTCTCGATCCGCAAGGTGCTCGTGCTCGACCCGGCCGTCGTCTTTCGCGGATGAAGCCCGCCATGCCCGCCCCGACCACGTTCGACGACATCGGCGCCGAGGAGATGGCCATCCGCGTGCGCGGGGTGACGAAGGAATTCGGCAGCGGCGACTCGATGACGCGGGCGCTCCGCGGCGTGGATCTCGACGTGCCCTACGGCGAACTGCTCATGCTCGTGGGCCCGAGCGGCTGCGGCAAGACGACGCTCGTCTCGATCATCGCCGGCACGCTCGAGCCGTCGGCCGGCGATGTCTCCGTGCTCGGCAAGGATTTGGTGACGATGACCAACGGCCGCAAGGTGTGTTTCCGTCGCGAAAATGTCGGCTTCATCTTCCAGTCCTACAACCTGCTGCCCTCGCTCACGGCCGTCGAGAATGCCGCCGTGCCACTCCTGATCGCGGGCTGGCGACGGTCCGCCGCCGTCGCGGCCGCCGCCGACGTGCTCGGCCGGCTCGGCCTCGGCGACCGGCTCACGAACCTGCCGAGCGAGCTCTCCGGCGGCCAGCAGCAGCGGGTGGCGATCGCACGGGCGCTCGTCCACGAGCCGCGGCTCCTGGTCTGCGACGAACCGACGAGCGCGCTCGACGCCGAGAACGGCCGGATCACGATGGAGCTCATCCAGAAGATCGCGGTTCAGCCCGATCGGGCCGTGATCGTCGTCACGCACGACTCGCGGGCCTATTCCTTCGCCGACCGCATCGCGGCGATGGAGGATGGCCGGATCGAGTCGGTCGCGTCGGGCCCTCACCATCTCGCCGCGCCGGCGCCGCATTCCCCCGACCATCCTTGACGCCGGTCGCATCGGGCAAAGAATGACGGCATGCCACCATCTTCCTCTTCCTCGGGCCCGCTGCCTGGCTCTCGCCCGCTGTCTGCCTCTCGTGTGGGTCTCTGGCTCATCGGGGCGAAGGGGGGTGTGGCGACCACGTTGATGACGGGGCTGGCAGCCCTGCGCCGCGGAGCCATCGACCCTGTCGGCGTGGTCACCGCGATGGATCCGTTCACGCGGCTGTCGCTCGTCGATTTCGCCGACATCGTCGTCGGCGGCCACGACATCCGCGCCGGCCGCCTCGGCGACGAGGCGCAGCGGATGTGGGCCGAGAGCCGCGCCATCCCGCCGGAATTGCTCGCCGACGCCGCCGGTTTTTTTGCCGAGGTCGAGTCACGGCTACGGCCCGGCACGCTCGTCGCCGCGGGAGACAAAATCCGCAGCCTCGCCGACCCGCGCACGGCGGCCGTGGTCGAGACGCCGCGGGCGGCAGTCGACCGCGTGCGTGGCGATGTCGAGGCCTTTCAGAAGGCCGAGGGGCTCGGGCACGTGGTCGTGGTCAACGTCGCGTCCACCGAACCGCCGCCGGCGCTGCCGATCCCGGACGACTTCGCCGCCGTCGAGCCGCTGCTCTCGAGCGCCGAGCAGTGCCCGCTGCCGGCAAGCAGCCTCTACTTTCTCGCTGCCGCGGAAGCCGGAGCCTCGTATATCAATTTCACGCCCTCCACCGGCTCGACACCGACGTGCCTGCAGCAGGTGGCGATCGAAAGGCGGATCGCCCATGCGGGCTGCGACGGGAAGACCGGGGAAACGCTCCTCAAGAGCGTGCTCGCCCCGATGTTCGCCGCCCGCAACCTCGAGGTGATGAGCTGGGTCGGCCACAACATCTTCGGCAACATGGATGGCAAGGTGCTCGACGATCCGCGCAACAAAGCGGCGAAGGTGCGGAGCAAGGACCACCTGCTCGCCGCCATCCTCGGCTACCCGCCGCAGACCCACGTCTCGATCGAATACATCGAGAGCATGGGCGACTGGAAGACGGCCTGGGATCACATCCACTTCCGCGGCTTTCTCGGCACGCCGATGACGCTGCAATTCACCTGGCAGGGCTGCGATTCGATCCTCGCGGCGCCCTTGGTGCTCGACCTCGTGCGGCTCGTCGAACGGGCACGCCGCGCCGGCGAGTATGGTGCGATCGAATGGCTTTCCTGCTTCTTCAAGAGCCCGCTCAACGTCGCGGAACAGGATTTTTCGAAGCAGGTGGCGATGCTCGACGCCTGGGCGCGGTCCCACGCCGAGCTGACGGTTTCCCCGGCCCGCGGAGGCTGACGGCATGGCGGTCGCTCCCAACGACATCGCGCCGCCCGCTCGCGGCCAGCCGCGGCTCAACCGGCGCCGCACAGTCGGCGACGTCCTGACGCAGTTCGTCCTGCCGCTCGTCGCCCTCTCGCTCCTGGGCTTTGCGGGCTGGTATGTGTGGCGAAACCGCGTGGTCGTGCAGACGCCGCCTCCGCCGATCGAGCCTGCCCGCAGCCCGTTCGCCACAACGCTCGCGGCAGCCGGCGTCGTGGAGGCCCAGACGGAAAACATCGCCGTCGGCTCGGCGACGCCGGGCGTCGTGACGGCGGTGCTCGTGAAGGTGGGAGACGACGTGCAGCCGGGCGCGCCGCTCTTCCGCCTCGATGACCGTCAGTTGCAAGGCGAACTGGCGGTGAAGAGGGCCGCGGTGGCACAGGCGAAGAGTGAACTGGTGCGGCTCGAGGCGGAGCCCCGCCAGGAAAAAATTCCAGTGCTCATCGCGCAGGTCAACGAGGCGCAGGCGAATGTGGCCCGCGAGACCGACGCCCTGCGGCGTGCGGAAGATACGTTTGCCCGCAAGGTGACGACCGAGCAGGAACTCATCGCGCGGCGCGAGGCCCTTGCCGCGGCGCAGGCCAATCTCGAACGGACGCAGGCCGATCTCTCCCTGCTGAAGGCCGGCTCGTGGGAATACGACCGCGACGTTTCCCGCGCCGGCATTTCGAAGTCGGAAGCGGAAGTGGCGAAGATCGAGACGGAGCTCGATCGCCTCATCGTGCGGTCGCTGGTGGCCGGCCAAGTGCTTCAGGTGAACGTGAGGCCCGGAGAATATGTCGGCGCTCCGCCCGGCCAGCCGCTCGTGATCCTCGGCAACATCGAGCGGCTCCACGTGCGGGTCGACATCGACGAATTCGACATCCCGCGATTCAACCGCGATGCCAAGGCCTCAGCCGTGCCCCGCGGCAGCCTTCAGGAGCGGTATCCGCTCGAGTTCGTGCGGGTCGAGCCATTCGTCGTGCCGAAGAAATCGCTCACCGGCGACAACACCGAGCGGGTGGACACGCGCGTGCTGCAGGTGATCTACGAGTGCGACCCCGCCGACCGGCCGCCCCTCTTCGTCGGCCAGCAAATGGAAGTCTTCATCGAAGCCCGATAGGACAGGCTGAAGCCTGTCGTATGCGGACTCGCCCAAACCGGCTTCGGGGGACCAGCACCCCGGCGGGCCCGGAGCGCGCGACCGGCCTCCCAGCCCGCCCCGCGGAGGCTGCGGGCGGCGCCCCCCCCCACCGCCCGCGAGAGCGTACAGGCAGCCCCGGGCCTACCCGCATTCTCGTAGGACAGGCCTCCGTGCCTGCTCCAGACAGGCGGAGACGCCTGTCCTACGGGAACGGAGGCTTCGGGTGACCTGTACCCAGGAGCCGGCGTATGC
>JBKDMX010000013.1:0-38473 GCA_046343855.1 Planctomycetia bacterium | reverse complement strand
TGTGATAGCTCCAGTCGTCGCCCGACCAGCGTAAGTCGGCGTCCCACGTGACGATCGTCCAGTCGAGCTCCAGCCCCTGCACCTGAAACTCCGTCGCCGCGTCTTCGAGATAGAGCGACGAGCGGGTGTCTTTCGCGGGGCTCAGAAACCAGTGCACCGGGTCGATGTTCACCCGAATGTCGATGGCGTGGGGCTTGAGCCGCTGGGCCGACGAGGAGGCCACCAGCCCCGCCCGCTCCGTGCCCCGCCGCTGCTGGCGGATCCACCGCCGGGCCGCCCGCATGCTCCGCGTGAGCACGATCGGATACTGCTCGCGAAAGGCGGCCAGGAGCTCGCGGCACGAGTCCACCTCGCCGTCGAGCAACGCCTTCACGAAGCGGGAGAGCGATTCGGCGCGGAAGGAACGCATCGATGTGGCCAGGTGCAAGGCCGGCTCGAACGTGGCGGCCGCCGCACCGGCCCGCGATTCCGTGATCCGAGCGAGGGCACCGGTGGCCGCATACTCGGAGTCGGTCAGATGCGGCGAAATGAAGACGTCCCAGCCGGGGAACGCCGTGCGGACGCTCTCGAGCCACGCCCCGATCCCCGCCTCGCCCGTGTTGATCTCCTGGCCGCCCCCCACGAGACAGACCACCACGGCCCAGTCGTCATGCCGTTCCAGCGCCGACAGCAACAGCTCCGACTCCGACTGCGTGAACCCCGGCCGCCCCTTCTTCCGCTTCATGAAGCTCGCGAGCTGCCGGGCATCCCACGCCCGCTGGGCCTCGTCGAACACCACGACATGGTCGTCGGGCGGAGCGGGGTCGCGGAGCGTGTCGTCGCGGAAGTGGTGGACGTTTTGAATGAAGGCCCGGACGGCGCTTCGGGAGGTGCCGATGCGGGCCTTCGGGTCGGTGCGCCTCGCGCGGTCGAGGTCGTCGCGGGCCAGGGCCTCCCGCAGCACCGCCACCAGCGGGCCGTTGCCCGAGAGGAACACCGCGTGGGCCGCGTCGGACCGCTCGCCGTGCCGCGTGGCCACGTTCAAGCCCACGAGCGTCTTGCCCGCTCCGGGAACGCCGGTGACAAACACGATCGCCTTCCGCCGCCCGGCCTTCGCCGCGGCGATGATCCGCTCGATGCACCCGCTCGTGGCGGCGAGGTTCACGGCCCCCGCGTCGCTGCGGGTGATGTCGTGGACCGTGTGGCGGGCGTAGAGCGACCGGGCCGCCTCGATGATCGTGGGCGTGGGGGAATAGGAGCCCGTGCCCCACTCAGCGGGATTGATTGCGCCGGGGGAGGGCGGGGCGGCGGCTGATTCGAGGGCGAGCCGGATCGCGCGGCCGAGCGACTCGCCATTGCAGCAAAACGGCGGGCGGACGCCGTCGGCGTGGGGCGGTTTCCAGCGGCGGTCGCTGTCGCGGGCTTCCGTGGCACAGAGGATCGGGAAGATCGGGGCGGCGTGGCTCGGGGCGTGGAAGTTTTTCAGGTCGAGGCCGTAGTCCCAGGCCTGTTCGTAGTCGAGCCGCTCGAACCTCTTCGCGCCCACCTTGAACTCGATCGGGATGACGCACGCACTCGTGACGAGCACCGCATCGACCCGCCGGCCAAGCCGCGGGATGTCGAACTCGAGGTGGATCCAGGGGGCGGGGGAACCGGGGACAGGCACCGCTAAAGCAGAGCCAGCTCCCTTTTCGCTCAAGGCCTCGCGGAGCACCGGCAGCTGCAGCCGCCACGCGGAGAGCTGCTCGGGGGCGAGCGTGTAGCCATGAGGGCTCGCGAGCGGCGCGTAGACCTCGCTATCGGCCGCGCGGAGAAACTCCGCGACCGGCGCGGCGTAGTAGGCGGCATTGAGGCGGGGGCCCGACATGGGCGGAGAGCCTACCAGAGCGGGGGGACAACCTTGGTCCGGGGCGGGTTGACGCCAGGGAATCCCGGGCCAAAGGCTTGACGCCGGAATGTACGGGCGTATACTCTTTCGGCAGTGCGTGGCTAGGCCCGTTACGATGGGTGACAGGCAAACCGCGAGGAGCAGTCATGATCTCTATCCCGCTCGACAAGATGTCGCTCGCTGAAAAGCTCGAGGCCATGGAGGCTCTCTGGGCTGACCTCTCGCGGACGCCGGCCGATGTCCCGGTGCCGCAATGGCATCGCGACGTGCTGAAGGCACGCCAGGAATCGCCAGCAACTTGGCTCGACTGGGAGCAGGTCAAGGCGTCGCTACGGGAAATGGCACGGCAGGAAGGCGATGGCCTCGATGATCATCGAGATTCGTGAACAGGCTCGCGAAGACCTGCAACTCGGATTTCGGTTCTACGAGGAACAGTCGCCCGAGCTGGGGCGATACTTTCTTGAGTGCCTCTTTGCCGACATCGACTCATTGGCAAAGTTTGCAGGCATTCACGAAACGGTGGATGGCTTCCAGCGGCTTCTCTCAAAGCGTTTTCCGTTTGCGATTTACTACACGGTGACCAACGAACACATCAGGGTGTCAGCCGTCTTGGACTGCCGCCGCGACCCATACTGGATCCAACGCCGACTGCGACGGGCTGATGGTAGTTGATTTGTCACGCAAGGCGGGCAGCCTTGAGAAACAACGGCGAGCCAATACACATCCCCTCTCTCGCGGGGCGCGCTTCCCCGCGACGTTTCCCCGGGAGAAGGTCTCGCATGTCGCAGCCCGGACGATGAACGTCGATGAAGACGGTCTCTCGTGGCGCAAGGCCGTTAAGATCAGCGGAATGGCTTAGGTTGCCGCTGCAAGCCGGCCGACGTGAAGAAATGCCAGTCGAAGATCAGCGGCCCGATCTCCGACCGCATCGATCTGCAGGTGACGCTCAAGCCGCTCACGACCGACGAACGCTTCGCGCCGACGGAGGACGACGTCTCGCCGAAGCTGCGGGCCCAGGTGGAGGCGGCGCGGCAGCGGCAGGCGGAGCGGTTTCAGGGAAAGGAGATCGCGATGAATGCCGCGATCCCGGGCGGGGCGGTGATGGACTATTGCAAGCTGTCGCCGGCCGCGCTTGAGCACTACAAGGCGACGATCGACGCCAACACGCTCTCGACGCGATCGATGGACCGGCTGGCGAAGGTGGCCCGCACGGCGGCCGATCTCGCGGAGAGCGACACGACAGAGCCCGAGCACATCGATACGGCGGCAAGGTTGGTGATCGGCGGGACGCTGCGCGAGAATTTCTGACGCGCGGGACTGGCAGCGAGGCCAGGGAAACGGGGTGCAGCTGTTTTCGAAGACCTTTCGAAGACGCGACCTAGTGGCAAGACGTGGCCTGCGGGCAGCTTAAGAGATCTTGCATCAAATCGTTCTTACAGGGATTATCCCCCTCCGTTAGGAGGAATCCGCGTGGGCTACCTCCCTGGCCTGACAAAGATGACGAACCCGGTTCGCGGAGGATGACAAATGTCCCGCTCTGTTCTGTTAGCTATTCGTTTTCTATCGGCTCTCAGCCCGATCATTTTCTCTGGGTGCGCTGTCTATATGGCGGCGAAGGGAAGGCCGGAGCCAATTGCGCTCGGAACGGTCATCGGAGAGGATCGCAATAAAATGATCACTAGCTTTGGCCCGCCCAAGGAATCGGTTGATTCAGACGGCGGGAGAGTTGAAGTCTATGAATACAAGAGCGGGACCCAGCCGGCTCCTTGGCGAGCAGTTGTCCACGGAATTCTTGACTTAAGCAGTTTAGGATTATGGGAAGTCGTTGGTACGCCGATTGAAATGGCTCAAAGCGGAAAAGAGCGGATCACAGTCGAGTACGACGAAAGCGGAAAAGTTGTCAACATTTTGCCGAATGGCGCTTCTGCGGCTGGTGCTAGGTCCCCCAATTCGACTGGCAACGAAAAACACGCCTCTACTAAACGTTGAAGTATGTGCCTGGCTTGTGCGGCCATGAAACTCAACTACCACGCTGACACCGACTCGCTGTACATCGAGTTTTCCGAGCGGCCGAGCGTAGACAGCCGTGAAATCTCGGAAGGTGTGGTCGTCGACTATGACGCCCAAGGCCGAGTTGTCGGGATCGATATCGACAACGCCGGGAACAAGATCGACCTTGAGCGGGTGTTGCTCAGCAAGCTGCCAGGCACGGTTGAAACCGAAGCGGCCTAAACCTGCGGCACGCCCAGGTCGGTGAGGTACTCGCTCACGCCTTGATAGAACCTCGGGTTCCGCGTCTTGTCGCGTTTGGCCCCCGGCGGGACGAAGATCACCATCCCCTGTCGGGCCCGTGTGAGCAACACGCGGTAGGCGTTCTTGAGATACCGCCGCCGCTCCAGAGCGGGGGACAAACTTGGTCCCAGTGGGGCTTGCTGTGATCAGCCATGCCGCCGCCCGCCTGAGCCGGGTGCCGCGAATCGCGGTGCTCCAGCAGGAGGCCCGGCAGTGGTGGGTCGACTGCCGGCCCTGCTACCGCGTGGTGGTGTCGCAGTTCGTGATCGACGAGGCCAACATGGGCGATCCCGACGCCGCGGCCCGCCGGCTGGAAATGCTCGCCGACGTGGAAGTGCTGCCAAACTCCGAGGCGGTGTTTGAACTGGCGGAGATGCTCGTCGTCGGCCGGCTGATTCCCGTCGATGCGAAGCTCGATGCATTTCATGTGGCTTCGGCGGCTGTCGCGAACGTAGACTATTTGGCGACGCAGAATTTCACGCATATCGCCAATGCGAAGATGATTCCTGCGATTTATTCTGCTTTGGAGCGAATGGGTTTTCGCCGGCTGTTGATCTGCACGCCGGCCGATTTTCTTGGAGAGCTCGACAATGGCCCGAAATAAAATTCTCGACGAACTGCACGCTGCTCGGGCGAAGCTGCTCGCCGACGCGGGGGGCGATTTGCGGCGATATTTTGACGAGGCGACCGAACGCCTGAAGGCGTCGGGCTGTCCGATCGCCAAGCTCCCTAAGAAGACCAAGCAGCGAGGCAAGAAGACGGGCTGATTTTGCGGCGAGGCACGGGTCCATGACCGAAAATCCGAAATCCGACGAAGAGGACGACGACCCGATCGTGGCGGAGGTGCGGGCGATGCGCCGGCAGTTGCTCGAGAAGCATGGTGGGATCGAGGGTTATCTTCGGCATATACGGGAACTAGACGCCCAGCGACATGCTCGAGAACGCGATCTCGCCGAGCAACGCGAAACTGATGAAGCCAGGAATCGCCTGCCCTAAGCCCGTCGTTGGCACCGCCGGCCTGGTCGCCAAGAATATACACCAGTACACTACCTGGGCGCGTTGCTTGAATGCTGCAACAGAATGCAGTACGCTTCGAGGATGTCGGTGTCATGCGATGGACGCAGGTTGTCTGGGACCCCACGCCAGGCGGCAACGTCGCGCATATCGAGGAACACGGACTAACGACCGACGAGGTCGACTATGTTCTGCAGCATCACGATAGGCGTGCAATCAGCAAAAGTAGCGGCCGAGGGTGCGTATTCGGCCATGTTCCGGATGGCCGATACATCATCGTCGTATTCGAAGAGAACGGGCACATCGTCGTCCCAGTGACGGCGTACGAGATATCCGAACCCTGACGGTTGCAATCGACAATGCCGGCAAAGCTCCAGCATGTAAACCGACGACTGACCGCCCGGGAGCGGGCCCGGCACGCGAAGGTGCGCGACGCGATCGTGCGAGAGATTCCACCAAAGCGCATGCCCGCCGACGCTCGGGGAGGGATTGCCGGGCAAATCCGGGCCGAACGGGAGGCGCGGCAGCTGACCTGGTATGCACTCGCGAAAATGGCGGGTATTCCCAATCAGGCGACGATCCGCGCGATAGAACAGGGGAAGGACGTGCGGCTATCAAACGTGGAGCGTGTCGCCCGAGCCCTAGGCCTTACGCTCGAGCTCGTCCGCTGAAGACGCGATCGCTCAGATCCGCGGGCGGTTGATCGCCCGCAGGCCCGCACGGGAAGGTATGACGAACCGGCACCTTCTCGGGGCTACACTCGTCGTTCATGGAGACTTTCCGTCTACTCCTCTTCACGACGCTCTGGACCGCCATCTGGGCGGCGCCGCTGCCGAAGCTCTCCCGCCGCGTGGAACTCGTCGCCGGGCTGATCCCGTTTGCCGCCTTCGGTCTGCGGGTGTTCGGGGCCTGCTTCATCGGCGTGCCGGCCGACGATCCCGTGCGGCTGGCGGTGGCGCCACTCGTCGACTGGATCAACGGCGTCTCAGGCCCGGTGCCGTTTCAGTGGGTGCTCGATGTCACCGTGGCGATCGGGCTCGTCTGGCTCGCGTCGATCGCGAACATTTCCCGGCGGTGGCGGTTAGCCACGATCTGGGTCATGCCCGCCGTGGCCCTCGCGAGCCTCGCAATGACGTCCCGCTGAGCATCACTTAATCGGGTGCTGCTGGAAGAACTCCCAAATCATGTCGTTGGAGGAGATATCTAGCGTGCTGGCGCCCAAGGCCCGCATGCGTGGCTCTCTCCCGGGCCACGTGTGCCCTCCACCTTCGATCACCACGAGCACGACCTCCGCGCCGTCTCGGCCGGACGCGTAGCGGACCTCCTTCACGGTCGTGCCGTCGTCCGCCCGATCCGGAAGCCGCGTCGTCTGGGGAGTGGGCCGACACCCATTCGCAGCGACCCACGCATCGATCGAGTGCTGCACCGAGTAGAAGTCGGTGCCGGAAGGGCCGCGGCCTCGGCCGCCCTTGAATGGCGCACACTCGTCGGTATCCCCATGAAAGTGCATCACGGATACGGCTCGCCCGGGCCGACAGTCTTTCGTGCCCATCGGCCCGGCGACCGGGGCGATCGCGGCGATGCGATCCGAAAGCTCCGCAGCGAGCCGGTAGCTCATCATCGCGCCGTTCGACATGCCCGTGGCAAACACCCGCCGTCGATCGACGTTTGCGATGCGCTCGAGATCGTCGAGCACCAAGCGGGTGAAGGCGACGTCGTCGATCTTGCTCTCCGCTGCTTTTCCGCAGCAGTTGCCCGCGTTGAATGTCAGCATCCGCGGGAGCCGGCCGCTTCCCTCCGGATACACCACGATGAATCCGGCCTGATCCGCCTTCTCGTTGAGCCCGCTGAACGCGACCATGTTGTCCGCATTTGCACCGCCGCCGTGAAAGGCCAGCACCACCGGCATCGGCGCGGCCGGGTCGTATTGCGGGGGCACGTGCACGAGGTAGGTGCGCTCGCGGCCTTCCACCTCGATTGACCGCGAGTGGTCGCCGGGCCGCAAAGCCGCAGGCTCGCCCGCCAGAAGCATCAGGAGAATCGCGAGGAATTGCATGCTGAACTCCGGGGGGACAGCGCATTCAACGGGGCCGTCGCGGAAAAGTTTTCCCGACACAGGCCGCATCTGGTGGACAGCCTATAATCCGGTTGTCGTTCCCCGGTGACGGCTGGGGAGATAACCGCCCGGCGGCGATCTCGCAGTGATCGCGACGGCTGGGATTCCTTTCGCGAAAGGAGGTGGTCTAGTGACGCAAGACTGTACCGGAGGGCTGCGCCGATAGCGGCGAGTCGACGGGCCTGCCGTCTGATGCAGCCCACCAAATGGTTCCTACGGCTGCCGCCCCCTCGTGGGGCGGCAGCTTTTTTGATACACCCAGTTGCCGATCGCCAGAAGGAACGCCGCCTGCATCATGAACGGCATCCGCAATTTTCTTGCTGCGGTTTTTAAAACGCCGCCGGACGACGTGCCCCCGTGTGTCGCCCAGGCGAATTCGTTTCGCGAGGTCGTGTCGCTGCAGGCGTTGTTCGTCACGTTGACCGTGGGCCTTCTCGCGTATGTCAGAAGCTCGCCGACGTTTGACCTGCGGGTGGACCTGCTCTTCGCCGTGCTGGCGGCGATTCCCTTGATGGGCCTCTACCACATCGTGACGAGCCGCGTGAGGGCTGAGTCGGGCGACGTCTACGTGTGCACGAAGCCGATCCGCACATTCGCCCGGCAGGCGATGATCCTCGACATCGCGATCGTGGTCGCCGTGTCGTTGCTCTATTGGGGCCGACAGCTCCCCGGCCAATGATGCCCGGTGGCAGGCCGCAGGGTTTGCCTGGCCTCGCCACTTGAACGCAGGCCGGGCAAAGTCCGGAGATTCCCCACATCCATCCGCACGCCCCTGCCGATGGTATCGAGAAATCCGAAGAGCGGGGCTGGCGACGTGGAAAGGCGGCATCATGCCACTGGGCGGTTGATGCGATGGCTGGTCGCCGGGCTGTGGTGCTGCCTCATCGGCACCGTCGCTGCGGACGATCCGCCGCAGCCCTATCTCGAAGAGCCAGAGTATGAAATGGCTCCACATCTCCTCGGCTCGCCGGACGGGTTTCGCGAGCGGTTGGCCGATGCCGGCGTGACCGTGCTCGCCGACAACACCGGCTTCTACATCGGCAACACCAACGGCGGCTTTGCGCAGGCCTTCGATTACGCCGGGCACGGCGACTATTGCGTGATCGCCGACGCCGGCAAGCTCGGCGTGCACGAGGGGCTCTATCTCAAGCTCCGCGCCGAGCACCGCTACGGCGAAACGATCGTCGGCAACGTGGGCTGCTTCATCTCGCCGACACTGATCGCCGACCTGCCGATCTACAACAGCGAAGAGCTGTATCTGACAAACGTCCTGCTCACGCAGGAACTCTCCGACGCCTTCTCTGTGTTCGCCGGCAAGATGGACACGCTCGACGGCGACATGAACGCCTTCGCCCACGGCCGCGGCAAGACGCAGTTTTCCAACATGGGGTTTGTGTTCAACCCGATCGTGGGCGCGACGGTGCCCTATTCCACGCTGGGGGCCGGGTTTGTCTTCCATCCAGACGACGGGCCGATGGCGATGGTGACCGTGCTCAACTCGACCGACACGACGGCCACGAGCGGCTTCGACACGCTGTTCAGCGATGGGCTGCTCCTGTCGGCGGCCGTGCGGGTGCCCACGAACCTCTTTGACCGCCCGGGCCACCAGCTGCTCGGCGGCACCTGGAACAGCCGCACCTACACCTCGATCGCCGAGGCCTACATTCCCTATCCAGACGTGCCTCTCCCAACGACGCGCGGCTCATGGTGCCTGTATTGGAACTTCGATCAGGTTGTGTTCGTCGATCCGGCCGACGATGCGCGGGGCTGGGGCCCCTTTGGTCGCGCGGGCATCGCGGATCCAAACACGAGCCCCATCGACGCCTTCTTGAGCTTCGGCGTCGGAGGCAACGTGCTGGGCCGGATGCGGCGCAGCGACACGTTTGGCGTGGGCTGGTATTGGGCGTCGGCGAGCCCCCAGATCGGCACGCTGATCACATCGCAGTTTGGCCCGGTCGGCGACGGCCAGGGCATCGAGTGTTTTTATAACTACGCGCTCACGCCTGCCGTCCGCATCACGCCCGACGTGCAATATGTCGTGCCCACACTCCGGTCGGCGGAGCCGGCGCTGATCGCCGGCGCGAGAGCGCTTGTGAGCTTCTGAATCACCGCGTCATCGCCGGGGACGCCTGCTCTTCACCATCGTGCGCGGGCCGGTCGTCATAGACGCCATCGAAGACGGCGAGGTCGATTTCGAACGGCCGCTTCGACACCGACAGCTCGCCGGCGAACGGGTAGGCCAAGAGACAGACGATGTAGAGATTGAGGCTGATGACGAGGGCCGCCAAGGTGGTGATCACGATCTGGAGACGAATGTTTCCAACGCTGAACAGGCCCGCGAAGAACATTGTTACGATGCCGCCCAGGATGAGCGACACCCACTCCACCGTGGGAATTCCATACTCGGCCATGCCCGCCCGCTCGCGCCGCCTGTCCCAGAGGTCCTCGATTTTCTCGAGGATGTTTGGGTAGACCGTTTTGTCCACCTCGGTCTTGGGTTCGAAATCATGGAGTGACCGCGCCAAAGCCAGTGCGGTACGCCGGGCCTCCACGCTCATCTTCGCCCGCTCCATGGCGGGCCATTCGAATTTCACCACCTGATCGGCGTAGTCTCGGCAGAGGCCCTGCACCCGAGCCCGCTGCGGCTCGGGGAGCCTATCGGCCAACAGATACGCATCGGCGAGAGAGTTTGCTTCCGACTGCACGGTGTCCATCGCCTTCTCAAAATGCGTCATCGCATCGACGACGATCAGCCCCAAGAGGACGGCGTAGAGGGTGCCGACGATTGCCAGGACGTTGCCGGTGGCATCGTGCCCCCTCCGCAAGGCATCGGCGGAAAAGAGCCACCGGGCGATGGCCACGGCCACGAGAGCAGCCACCATGCCGCTCACGACGATCGCAATTCCGATCCAGCACCCCGAATACTCCACCGTCACTCCTCCTTGAGCAGAGAACAGACACAAGCGCGAGCAGATACAAGCCCGCGACAACGAACACCCACGACAGGGCTTTTTGGAGTTCCAGTCAACGCGTGCCACGATCCGTGGCATCAAGGTACGATACTTTATCTCTCGAGCGACAGAGGGGTTTCATGTCACCGTTGCTTCAGACGACGCTCCTGCTGATCTGCTCGCACGTGTTCATGACGTTCGCCGTGCTCTATATCAAGCAGCCGCTGAAGCTCAACTACCTGCGGGCGGCCCCGCGAACGCTCAGAGCGGCACTCGCCCTAACAACGCAAGGATCAGCAGGATCACCAGGATCAGGCCGATCAGCCCGCGCCCCGAGTCAGATCCATTTCCGTCGCAGGAGCCACGTCTTGACTCCCTGCGTCAGCAGGGCATAGCTCAGGATCGAGAGCAGGAGCAACGGCCAGTAAAGCGTGGGCAGCCGCGTGAACCCAAGGTAGCCACCCACGGACGAGAACGGGATTGCCACGCCGACCGCCATGACCAACGATGACACGACCACCAATGGCCACGAGGGGCGGCTCTGGAGGAACGGGATTTTGTTCGTGCGAATGATGTAAATGATCAGCGTCTGCGTGAGTAGGCTCTCAACGAACCAGCCGGTCTGAAAAAGGCTGGCACTCTGCCGTGCGATTTCCGGGGTGCTGGTGTCCCAGCAGTTGAACACGTACAGCATCATGAAGTATGTCGTGTAGTCGAACAGCGATGAACACGGGCCAATGAAGACGATGAACCGTGTGAGCTGGCCCATATCCCAGGGCCGTGGCTTTTCGACCTGCTCCGGATCGACGTCGTCGGTGGGAATGGCGGTCTGGCTGATGTCGTAGAGCAGATTGTTGGTGAGAATCTGAATCGGCATCATGGGCAGGTAGGGAACGAATACGCTCGCCCCCAAGACGCTGAACATATTCCCGAAGTTACTGCTCGCGCCCATCCTGACGTACTTGAGGATATTGGCAAAAACCCTCCGCCCCTCGACGACACCGGCCTCCAGGACGAGAAGCGACTTCTCCAGAAGGATCATGTCGGCCGAGGCTTTCGTGATATCGACCGCTGTGTCGACGCTGATGCCGACGTCGGCCGCCCGGAGGGCGACGGCGTCGTTGATGCCGTCGCCCATGAAGCCCACGGTGTGATCCTGTGCCTGCAGCGCCCGAATGATTCGTCGCTTGTGCGACGGGGAGACCCGGGCAAAGAGAGTCGTCTTCTTCACGACGTTGGCGAGGTGTTTGTCATCCATGGCCTCGATGTCGGCGCCGAGAAGCACGTGCTCCGTGGACAAGCCGACTTCCTTGCAGATTTTGCGGGCCACCAGGTCGTTGTCACCGGTGAGCACCTTGACCTCCACGCCGCGGCGATGCAGCGACGTGATGGCGGCGGCGGCCGTCTCCTTGGGGGGATCCAGGAATGCGACATATCCGTTGAGAATCAGGTCCGACTCATCGGCCTGCGAATACGGCGTCGCATCACCGGCGACGATGCCGTGAGGGTCCATTTCCTTGGAGGCGATGGCGAGCACCCGAAAACCGTCTGCGGAGAGCCGCTCGTACTCCGTTCTGAGAGTGTCGATGTGGGCGTGATCCATCGGATACAGCGTGCCGCCGAGCGTGAACGACACGCACCGCGGGAAGATCGCCTCCGGCGCCCCCTTGCTGATGATGAGATCCTTGCCAGCGGGCGTCCTCACGACAACCGACATGATGCGTCGCTGAAAGTCGAAGGGGACTTCGTCCACCTTGGTGTATTCGGGAATCTGTGCGTGCGAGTGGGTTTCGGTATGTGCGAGCACCGCGCGGTCCAGCACGTTTTTCAAGCCTGTCTGAAAGTGGCTGTTCATGTACGCCAGCGCGAGGACCTCTTCGCTCTCCTTCAAGGCCACATCGCAATGCCGTTCCAGGATCACGCGGTCCATCGTCAACGTGCCCGTCTTGTCGGTACATAAGACGTCCATCGCACCCAGGTTTTGAATGGCATTGAGCCGCTTGACGATGACCCGCTCGCGGCTCATGCGGATCGCTCCTTTCGACAGGCAGACCGCCACCACCATGGGCAGCATCTCCGGCGTCAGGCCGACGGCGACGGCGATGGCAAAAAAGAACGCCTCGTGCCAATTGCCCTTGGTGAAACCGTTGATGAGAAACACCAGCGGGACCATGACCACCACAAACCGCAGGATCAGCCACGTGAAGCGTTCGATTCCCTTGTCGAACGACGTGGGCGGTTCCTCCTCGGTCAGGGATCTTGCCGTGCCGCCCAGATACGTATCCTGGCCGGTGGCGACCACGACCGCGGTGCCCGAACCGCTCTCCACGCTGGTGCCCAGGAATGCCACGCTTGTGAATTCCACCGGTGCTCTGGCCGCCGGGTTTTTCTCGGCCTCGAACTTCTCGACCGGAAAGCTCTCCCCAGTCAGCGTGCTCTGGTTCACGAACAGATCCTTCGCCGTGAGCACGCGCACATCGGCAGGGATCATGTCGCCGGCCGCCAACGCCACGATGTCGCCCGGCACGAGGTGCGAGATGGGGATGTCCCTGGCCTGACCGTCGCGGATCACGGTCGCGCTGACGGAGATCATTGCCTTGAGCTTGGCGGCCGCGCTGTCGGCCCGCGCCTCCTGGACCAACTTCAGGCCTGCGCCCAGGCCGATCATGACCGCCATCATCGTTCCCGCGCGAATGTCACCGGTAGCGAAGGAAATGCTCGCGAGGATGGCGAGCAGGATCACGAGGGGGTTGAGCACGGCATGCCCGATCAGCGTGAGGACACCCGCCCGCATGTCTTTGGCGAGGACGTTCGGCCCGTGCTCGCCAAGACGCTTTGCGGCTTCCTCATCGGTCAGTCCCTCAGGACGGGTCTCCAGCCGCCGGCAGACTCCCACGACATCCGCTGCTGCCGAATCGACAAGGGCTTTTGAGATGTGGACACGATGTCGGTCGTGCCACACTCCGGCGACAAGGTGCTTTGGAATCACGGCGCGCCCCGCTGTACGGCAGTTGCGGCCGGGAAGTCTCAGAGCGGTGGCGATGTGCCGCGACGCCCCATGAACAACGCGATCACAAACAGCACCAGAAACACCACGAAGAGCAGCCGGGCAATATCGGTCGCAGCTGCTGCAATGCCACCGAAGCCGAACACCCCGGCAATGATGGCGACGATCAGAAACAAGATGGCCCACCGCAACATTGCAACGCCTCCTTCCCTACAGCGAAGGCGTCCCGTTGCCGGAAAACACGTCATCCCAATGAGTGAGCATGACGCCACGCGTGCGCCGGTGTGCGCCGGCGGATCTCACATCCCTACGCTACGGCGAAGCCCCGCGTGTCGACTGCTCACGACAGAAAACCGCGGGCAATGCGTGTCCTCGCAGGGAGACACTGCCCGTGGCTCCGCATACGCGGCTTTGTCGCTGCGTGCAGGGCCTTACGCCTGCGACCGGCCTTTCCTTGCGGCGTGGCGCTGTGCAGGAAGTGTCCTGCATGCCGCTCGTCCCAAAACCGTACCGAGGAGTGCGCGTCGCGATCCCAGCGAGGCCCGCGCTATCGTTCCCTCGCATGATGCCAGTTGCTTTCAGCGGGTCCGCGCGAACGGGACCCGCACGGACACCATCTTGATCGTCTGACATGAGGTGAGCCCATGCCTCGCTCTTGGTGGCTGCTCAGCGCAGCGGTTCTTGTGTCCTGCAATGGCTGCACGCAGGCCCCGGTCGAGCACACGGTACGCAAAGTCACAACCGAGGATGTCCGTCGCGACACGGAAAAGGCTGTCGATACTGCCACTCGGGCTGCCGCGCAGTCCAAGGAAGATTTCGAAACTCGCCTCAAGGCCCACCTCGCGGAAATGGACGAGGAAATTGGAAGACTGCACGAAAAAGGACACGCCCTAAAAGACGAGGCCAAGGCCCGCTGGAAAGAGAAGATGGCTGACCTCGAGGCCAAGCAGAAGATCGCCAGCGAAAAGTTGGATGAGGTTCGCACATCCACTGGCGAGGCGTGGGGGCACTTGGAGAAGGGCGCACAGGCAGCGTGGGAGGACGTGCGAAAGGCCCTGCAAGAGGCCGCCAAAGAGTTCTGAACAGGCGACGACGCGCGACCTCTATCGCTTCGCCTTGAAGCGTGCCGTCACGCGAAACGGTCCTGAACCATCACCTGGGACATGGCAAGTTGGCCGCCCTTCGGCATGGCCCATTGATTGGTCGCGTCGAACGTGTCCATGTAAAATTCGTTCTTCGTGTCTGGGAGCTATCGCCGATGCCGTTGTACGAATATTCCTGTGAGAAGTGCAGCCGGAAGGTCGAGTTGCTCATCCGCGGGGACGAGAAGCCTGAGTGCCCGCACTGCCATAGCACCAAGCTCACCAAGCTCTTGAGCGTCGTCAGCGGCCACGTGGCAGGCGACGGCGGAAACTCCGCGGCGGCCGAGGGCTGCGGCCGCCCGCAGTGTGGCATGGGCGGCTGCGCGGGCCTCAGTCGAGGTCTGAAAGTACTCCCGACAGGGATCGAACAAACGGAGTGTAGCCCGAGGAAAACCTAAAAAGAGGAGGCCACCCGGCGCAAAATCCGGCACCACAAAACAGGGCGGTCGCCGCGCGGCCGCCAAGCAGGCCAAGAAGACCAACCGCCGGAAGGGAGGTGCGAAATGATGCACCTCCGCCAACCCCTCCAGCTGCCGAAGGGCCGCGAGCTTCGCGTCCTGATCCATGCCCGGTTTTCGACCGAGGAGCAGCGGCAGTCGAGCATCGACGATCAGATCACCGCCTGCCGGGCTTTCCTCGATACCAGCCTGCCCAAGGGCACCAAGCCCTCGCAGGTGACGGTCGACGTCATCAAGGAGCCCGAGATCAGCGGTGAGATCGCCGACCGCCCCGGCATCAATCAGGTCTGGGCCGGCATCGAGTCCAAGCGGTGGGACCTGATCATCGCCGAAGAGTCGAGCCGCCTCTACCGCCACCACACGAAGGCCGGCGAGCTCTTCGAGTCCGCGGTGGACGCCGGCGTGCGGGTGATCTGCCCGTCGGACTACATCGACACGGCCGACGACGACTGGCCCGACCGGCTGCACATGTGCCAGATGCAGCACTCGCGGTCGAACTTCTATACCCGGCAGCGGATCCGGCGGGCCCACGACGGCCTCTGGGCCCGTGGCGCCGCCGTCGGTAACACCGTGATCGGCTACAAGCGCCGGCCCACGGTGCCGGCGATGGAAACGGAGCCGGCCAAAGGTCCGTTCTACGACGAGATCGATCCCGAGAAGGCGCCGATCATCCGGGAAGTCTTTGAGAGGATCGCTGCAGGCGAGACGTCCGCCGAGGTCGCCGAATGGCTCGACTCGATCAAGTTTGCAAAGGCGAAGTGGTCGCGTCAGGCCAAGTGGACGGCAGGCAACGTCAACGCGATCATCCGGCGAACCAAATACCGGGGATTCGAGACCAATCGCGTAAAGGTGTCGAAGCGGAAGCTGCGGACGGGCAAGTCGGAGCACGTCTGGAATGACGAAGACAAGATCCAGTCGCGGGAGAGCCTTCATCTCCGGATCGTGTCAGACCATCTCTGGTACCAGGCCAACGAGATCGTCGATAAGCGGCGAGTGTTCAAGAAGCCCGTTCGTGGTGCGGGCCATCCGCTCCGCGGCACGACGCGCCAGCGGCGTGGCCTCCTCTCCGGCGTCTTCACCTGCGGCATCTGCGGAGCCCCGATGTATTCCTACGGGAAGACAAACGGCTCCTACCGCTGCTCCGCATCGGCGAAGGGAAAGTGCTGGAACCGGGTCTACTGCCTCCGGGAACGCACCAAGCCGGTGATCATCGAAGCGGTGGTCAACGAGGTGCTGTCTCTCGATGGCGTCCGCGACGCGGTGCTGGCCCGTGTTCGGGAACTGCACGAGAAGGGCGGCTCGCTGGCCGTCGACCTCAAGAAACTCGACAAGGAGGAAAAGAAGCTGGTAGCGGCCATCGAGCGGCTGTCGGCGGCGGTGGAGAGCGGCGACGGAACGCTGTCGTCGCTCACGTCGCGGCTGGCGGATCGGGAGCGGGATCTGGCGATCGTGCGATCACGGCGGCGGGAGGTGGAGGAGCAGGCGGGCCGCAAGGAGAACCTGCCGTCTGCGGCGAAGCTTCTCCAGCACCTCGAGGCCGTGAAGGGGCAGTTGCTCGGCGACGAGGCCCGTGCGGCCGTGATCCTGCGGCAGTTGCTCGACGGGCCGATCCGCGTGGTGCCGTTCATGCGGATCGACGGCAAGCGGGTGGTGTCGCGGTTGGAGTTCACGCTCAACCTCGTGGCGGCGCTCCCGCCGGCCGTTGCGGCCCCGCTCCGCCAGGCGGCCACAGCGGAGGGCGAGCCGCCGGCTGGCGAGCCCGCGGCGATGCTTCGGCGAACGCTCATGGTGAATGTGTTCGCGGAGCCGCAGTTGGTGAAGCACGCCTGCGTGATCGTGCAGCGACGGCTGGAGGGGAAGACCTACAAGGAGATCGCCAAGGAACTTGATCTCACGAAGGATCACATCCAGAACTGCGCCCGGATCACGAAGCTGATGGAGGAGGCAGGACTTCCCGAGCCCTACCACCGACTGACGGAGAAACCGGACCATGTTCCCCAGTGGTGCAGCAAGCACTGGCTGAAGGCGGGCGAACGCAAGGGCGGCGGCAAACGCCGCCGGGCGTCATAGCCACCCGGCCCATCGATGTTCATCACGGCAGGGGCGGTGCCTTCGGGTGCCGCCCCTGCCTGTCCATTCGCTTGTGGACGGCGATTCCAATCACTCGTTGGTGAGCGCTCGGTCTTTAGAGTCGCCGGAATGCCGCAGCCAACTCTGCCGACATACGAAAGCCGGCTGCGTCGAGCAGTCGCAGGGCTTCGTCGACCGGCGGTCCAAAACCGTTTTTCTGTGCCGCTAGCAATATGCCGATAGTGCCGGTGACCCGAATCCCCAAGCCCGAAGCGACGAGTCTGGCCTGCAGATCGTCCAGAACGATCAAGTCCGCGTGCGATTCGTATGCCAAGGTAATCGCGGCAGTCTCACCGCGGCCGAGTTCAGGGCGGAGCGACGAGCTCTTCGGGTTCGGCTCGGTCTGTATCCACTCTGCTCCCGTCAGGAACGTCGAGAGCGGATGTGCATCTCCGCCGGCGAGGAGTTCATCGAGTACAGCTTGGGGCCGCACTACCGACCCGAAGAGTCGGCGTAGCAGGTCGAGCTGTCCAATGCGGTCGAGCGCTATGAAGGCTGATGTGTCAACGATGACGCGCATCTGCGATTGCCTTCACATCCTCGGCAAGCTCATCAGCGGTCTGTTGGAAAACGCTGACGCCGTGCTGTCCGCAAAGGGCAAGAAACTCGGCTCGTGGTACTCCAGCCAGTTCCGCAGCCATGCCTCCCGAGATGCGGCCGCATTCGAACATCTTGAGAGCCGCCATGAGCTGGATCTCCCTCGCCGCATCCGCAGGGCGCTTGCCCAGAGCAGATGGCAGTTCTGGAGGCATCTCGATGTTTACGGTCGCCATGATGTTCCTTCCATTAGCCGTGTTGGCGGGCCAGTGACCAAAGTATATCCGAGGCAAGTAGCCTCCAGCTGACCCGTCGGCGGCAACTTTCCCGGGCCATCATGATGCCGGCGATTCGGGGCCGCTCGACGGTTTTGGACTCCGCCGCCAGATTGTGTGACCGGAGCTTGCTTGTCGGTTCTTTGCGTCCTCGACGATAGCGACGAGATCGTGCCCAAACTTCTCTGCAATGCGGCTCCGAGTCTGGTGAATGTCCGAGATCGTAGTGTCGTGGTCTTCGGGTTCTAGCGTCATGTCACTGGCACCTCTTCGCTAAAGCGGCGAGCCATCTCGCGGGCTAGCGATCATAGCCAATAGATTACTTGAACTCTGTAGACGGATTACGAAAGGACCCTGACACATGCCCGTCCTGCTCCAGACGACGCTCCTGCTGATCTGCTCGAACGTGTTCATGACCTTCGCGTGGTACGCCCACCTCAAGGACATGAGCGGCCGGCCGTGGTTCATCGCGGCCTTGGTGAGCTGGGGCGTGGCGCTCGCCGAGTACCTGCTGCAGGTGCCTGCGAACAGGATCGGCTACACGACGATGAACCTCGGGCAGCTCAAGATCCTGCAGGAGGTGATCGCGCTCTCGGTGTTCGTGCCGTTCGCGGTGCTCTATATGAAGCAGCCGCTGAAGCTCAACTACCTGTGGGCGGCCCTGTGCATCTGCGCGGCCGTCTACTTCGTGTTTCGGGAGTCTTGACGGCCGCGTGCCCAACGCCGCTCACCGCCGCATGGCCCTGCAGGCATCGTGGCACTTCCTGCAGGCTTCCGCGCACGCCTTGCAGCAGGGCTCGTCGCCGCACTTCGTGCATTCCGCGGCGCACTGCTCACACGCCTCCTCGCAGACCTCGCACATCTCCTCTGCCATGGCTGAGTCGTACTCCAGGAGCGCGACGCACGCCCGGCACGTCTCGATGCAGGTCAGGCAGGTTTGCGGCGGCAGGCCCCACGAGCTCTCCATGGCCGACTCCTGGAAGTGCGCCTCATGGCTCGCCGGGTCGAGCGTGCATCTGAAATTGCTCGTGACCTTCCGGCCGCCGAGGATCCATTTCGCCTTGATTGCCGTGAGTGTGCCCGTGATGGTGCCGTCTGTGGCTGTTAAAGCAGTGCCGCTGTTAGCCGTCGCGACAGCCACAAGCTTTGATAGAAGTTCGGCCTGAGAAAGCGTGCTGAGTGTGACCATGGCTACCTCCCCGAGTCTCTGGCTTTCGAAAGGGCTGTGACTTGAGCAATCCTACGCAGTGACGCGTGAGCGGAGCTGGCTGTGGCTGGTTCGGAGTGATGCGAATAGCGATGGTTTCTTATTGGAAAACGGCGGGAGCGTCCCTCAATGGGCCCGGGGCAAAGCAGCATCCGTAGTATTTCGCCGTAGTTCGAACTGCTTCGTTTCCTGCGCAGGAGTCTTGCCATGACCCTCCGGGTCACTTCCCCGGCCTTCGAGCACGGTAAACCCATACCACGCCGATACGCGTGCGAAGGTGATGACATTTCGCCGCCCTTGGAGTGGTCGGGGGTTCCCAAGGGCACGAAGAGCTTTGCGTTGATCGTGGATGACCCCGACGCTCCTGACCCCGCGGCGCCAAAGCGTGTGTGGGTTCACTGGGTGCTCTACGACATTCCGCCTGACGTCACGGGCCTCCTTGAGGGGATTGGCGGAGCGGACCTGCCACCGGGAACGCTCGCAGGCTTGAACGACTGGAAGAACGTCGGCTATGGCGGGCCGTGCCCACCAATTGGCCGACACCGTTACTTCTTCAAGCTCTACGCGCTCGACTGCATGCTCGGAGACTTGGAGCATCCGACGAAGGCCAAACTGGAGAGGGCCATGGACACGCACGTCTTGACGCGGGCGGAGCTCGTTGGAACGTTCAAGAAGGACCTTGCGTAGCGCGAGTGACGAGGCGGCAGGGCCCGTTGATTGATCGCGTCCAACGTGTCCATGTAAAATGCTTTTCTCGCGTCAGGGAGCCGAAGCCGATGCCGTTGTACGAATATTCCTGTGCGAAGTGCAGCCGGAAAGTCGAGCTGCTGATTCGTGGGAACGAGAAGCCTGAGTGCCCGCACTGCCAGAGCACCAAGCTCACCAAGCTCTTGAGCGTGGTCAGCGGCCATGTGGCAGGATGGGGCGGTGGAACCTCCGCTCCGGCCGAGAACTGCGGCCGACCGCAGTGCGGCATGGGCGGCTGCGCGGGGCTCGGAAACTGATGCCGCCCGCCGCATGATTTCTCACACCCGGAGGATTTTTCCGATGACTGGCTCGAGCTTCATGCGATGGGCGTCGACCGCGGCACTGGCCGGATCGCTCCTCGCCACGACGCCGGCTGTCGCATGCACCCGATGCATGCGAGCGTTCGCCGACGGCGCAGTGGTCGTCGGGCGATCGATGGATTGGGTCGAGGATCCTGGTTCAGAGATGTGGGTCTTTCCGCGCGGGATGAAACGGCACGGCAATGCCGGGCCGGCCAGCCTCGAGTGGACGAGCCGGTTTGGTTCGGTGGGCGTGAGTTTCTACGGCATAGCGACCGCCGACGGCATGAACGAGAAGGGGCTCGTCGCCAACATTCTTTACCTCGCTGAGAGCGATTACGGCACGAGCGTTGCCGGGCGACCGCACCTGTCGATCGGCGGTTGGGCCCAGTATGTGCTCGACAACTACGCGACGGTTGCCGAGGCGGTGGCGGCACTGGAAAAGGAACCCTTCACGATCGTGGCGCCGGTGCTTCCGAATGGGGAGGCGGGCGTCGGCCACCTGTCGATCTCCGACCCGTCGGGCGATTCGGCGATCTTCGAGTATCTCGGCGGACGCCTGAAGGTGCACCACGGTCGCCGCTACAACGTGATGACCAACTCGCCTCCCTTCGACGAGCAGCTCGCGCTGAATGCTTACTGGCGGCAAATCGGCGGCGACGTGATGCTGCCGGGCACGATCCGCGCCAGCGATCGCTTCGTGCGGGCCAGCTTCTACATCGATGCGATCCCGGAGAATCTCGCCGGTAGTCGGGCGATCGCATCGGTCTTCAGCGTGATCCGCAACGCTTCGGCGCCGCTGGGCATCACGACCCCTGGTGAACCAAACGTCGCGAGCACGATCTGGCGGACGGTGCACGACCAGAAGGCCCGGACCCTCTACTTCGACTCGGCCACCAGCCCGACGGTGTTCTGGATGCCGCTGGAAAAGCTCGACTTCACGGCCGGGGCCCCTGTGAAGAAGCTGCCGCTCAAGGCTGGCGAAACCTACAGTGGCGACGCGAGCGGTTCCCTGCGGCCCGCGGAGCCGTTTTCGTTTCTGAAGGCCACGCCCAAGTGATCTACGATCGGCTGCCCCTGGCCGCGTAGCGGGAGTCGCGAGGAGCCGCCATGCCCGACGTTCCCTGGATCGAGTGGTATCAGAGCCTGGCCAAGCCGTCGTGGACCCCGGCGCCGCGGACGATCGGCCTCATCTGGCAGATCCTCTATCCCGTCATCATCGCGACCTTTGGCTTCGTGTTCGTGCAGGCGGGGCGGGGCCGGCTGCCGCTCCTCGTTGCCCTGCCATTCGCCATCAATCTCTTGGCGAACCTGATCTTCACGCCGATCCAGTTCGGCATGCGAAACCTGCCGCTGGCGGCCGTGGACATCCTCGTCGTCTGGGGCACGATCGTCTGGATGATGCTGGCCGTCTGGCCGCACTACCGCTGGGTGGCCGCGGCCCAGGTGCCCTACTTCGTCTGGGTCTCGATCGCCACGGTGCTGCAGCTCTCGATCACGTGGATGAATCGGGAGTAGCGACGTCGCCAAGTCGGGCCGGGCTCGCCGCATCCACGGTCGCGTCCATACCCCGAAACTGATCCTCCTTCTCCGCCGCGCACCGCGGGCAGTACCACGGTGCGGGCGTCTTCACCGGCCGCGGGCTCCGCTTGTGGCAGGCGGCGCAGCGGTACCGCTTGCCCTTGATCGCGGTCTTCGGCCGGTAGCGCTTTCCGGTTCGCGGGATGTTCTTCATGATCGAGGCTGCTGTGCGGGGCTACCTGCAGTATCCGATCACTTGTGAGGGCGAGGCAACGCATGGCCGAGATCACGCCGGGCCGCTACCGGCATTACAAGGGCAACGAATACACGGTCCTCGGCGTCGCCCGGCACAGTGAGACACTCGAGGAACTCGTCGTCTACCGGCAGGAATACGGCGACCGCGGCCTCTGGGTGCGGCCGGCGGCGATGTTCACCGAGACCGTGATCGTGGAAGGCAAGGCGGCGCCTCGGTTTAACCCGATTGGCGGAGAATCGAGGGATCCCGGGTAGTGATCGCACAAACGCCTTCACGCAGCCGGAGAAACGCGAATCGTCGGGCCGCGGTGCAGATTCCTGTGCAGTCAGTGACTCGCCGCTAGCGTCTCGACATGCATCGGCGGGGCATGGGCGGCGAGGAGAGAAAGTACCCCCGACAGGGATCGAACCTGTGACCTACGGTTTAGGAAACCGTCGCTCTATCCACTGAGCTACGGGGGCGTACGGCGGCGTTGCCGAACAACCATGTTAGCAGGCCGGGGGACGGGGCATCGCAGGCCGGAGGCCTACGCCACGCTGGAGGCCTACGCCGCGGCTCAGGCGGCGGCGGCCGTGCCCTTCGCCTTGTAGAGATAGGGGTTCATCGTCGGGTCGTTGTACATCTTCATCTGGCGGAAGACCCGCAGCGGCCGCTGGCCCGCGAAGATCTCCCCCATGAGCCGGCCGAGCGCCTCCGTCAGGTGCGCCCGCTGCATGTCGAGCACCACCATCCGCGACGCCGCCTTCTCGCGGTGCTCAGGCGTGGCATCGCGGCGGTCGATCTGCTCCCGCATGTGAAAGCGACGCAGCTCCAGGATCGAGAGCCGGTCGATCGCGGCGCCGGGAGTTTCGGTGGCGGCCGGCGCGTCGGCTCCGGCCACGATGCCGCGGCGGGCCAGCTCCTCGATCAGGAAGTCGTCGACCTTCTCGATCGAGTCGTTGCGGGCCTGGTTGTATTTGTCGATCGCCCGCTTCACCTGCGCGATCCGCGCGTCGGTGACGTCGGGGGAACGGGCGATGTCTTCCTCGTGCCAGAGGAGAAAGTTGAACCGATGCAGATCGCAGATCCGCCCGTGCAGGCCCTCTTCCGCGTGGGCCGGCTCGACCACGTGCCAGTGGGCGACGAGGTGCTCGAGGAGCCCGCCGATTTCGGCGACGGTGAGCGGGGCGGCGTGGGTCGTGGGCATGTCTGCTTTCTCCAGGGAAAAAATGAAACGGTTCGTTCAGGCGGCCGCGCGAATCACCAGGCAGAGATTCGAGCCGCCAAATCCAAATGAATTGCTCGCCGCCACCCGCACACTCGCCGCGCGGGCGACGTGGCGCACATGGTCGAGCGGACAGGCTTCATCCACATGATCGAGATTCACCGTCGGTGGCACCGCCTGCCGGTGGATCGCCGCGAGGCAGGCCACCGCCTCGAACGCGGCGGCGCCGCTCACCAAATGCCCCGACATGCTCTTCGTGGAGCTCACGGGCACGCGGTCGCTTGCAGCGCCGAGCGCGAGCCGAATCGCCCCCGCCTCGGCCACGTCGCCGACGGGCGTGCCGGCGGCATGCGCGTTCACATAATCGATCTCCTCGGGCGCCACGGCCGCATCGGCGAGCGCCATCGTGATCGCACGGGCCGCCTCGGTGGGATCGGTGCAGGGCGTCACCATGTGGGCCGCATCGCTCGACATGCCGATGCCGGCCAGTTCGCCATGGATGCGCGCGCCGCGCCGGCGGGCGGTGGCCGCCCGCTCGATCACGACAAATGCGCCCCCTTCGCCCATCACGAAGCCGTCGCGATCGCGGTCGAACGGCCGCGACGCTTTCGCCGGATCGTCGCTGCGGCGCGAGAGCGCCCGCAGGTTGTAGAAGGCGGCGATCGCCGTCGGGCTCAGGATGTCGCAGCCGCCGACAAGGCAGGCATCGACCCAGCCAGCCTGGATCCACTGCCGCCCCAAAGCCATCGCATAGCCGCTCGACGCACACGCTGCGGCGACCGTCACGGCCGGACCATCGATCTCTACGAGCCGCGCGACCCGCTCCACGAGCGTGGCCTCGCGCCGCGGCTCGAACACGCTCGTGCCGCCGGCGAGAAAATCGAGCTCCCACGCTTTGAGGTGCTCGGCGCCCATGCCGAGCACGAGCCCAAGCCGCAGACCGGCGCGATCGCGGGCCAGCCCCGAATCGGCGATCGCATGCGCAACCGGGCTCACCACGAACTGCTCGAGCCGGCCAAGCGCGGCGAAGTCGTTGGCCCCAAGCCTCGAGCTCCCGGCCGGAGGCGCAGGCAGCGCATCAACGGGCGCGGCAAACTGCTGGCGCTCCCGCGAAAACTCGCCGGGGTCGACGGCTTGCACGCCGGAGCGGCCGGCGAGCAGATTATCGGCGACGGCGTCGAACGAATGGCCCAGCGGCGACACGATGCCCAGGCCGCTGATCACGACGGCATCATCACGCGTGGACTGGCTTGTGGCGTTCGTCATGCGGCCTCCCGGCGGAAGGCGGGCTGAGCGGACTGCGCGGCCTCGCGTGAGAGCACGCGGATCTCCGCGCCCCACGGGCAGGCATGCGACCAGGAGGCGAGCACGCCACCGGCGGCGCACATCGCAATCGCCCGCGCGAACGACGCAAGCGACTGCGCCTCCTGCCCGGCGTGGGCCTCGATCTCGGCATGGCGATGCAGATGCAGCGTGAGCGCGGCAGTGGCGTCGCCCGCCGGCACAAGCGCGATCGCCAGCGCCCGACAGAGCGGGTCATCGAGCGGCTTACCGGCCGCATCGAGCCGCGGCTCTTCGTCCCACTCGGTGACGACGAGCCAGATGCCGTCGCAGGCAGCGTCTTGCAAAAACGAAAACGCCGTGAACAGACCTTCCGAGAGCGCGTGGGGACCGCCGCTCGAGCCGATCGTGGGCCCGTGCATGCCGAGCGCCACGCTCACGGCGCTGGCGGGCGCGTGCAGCGAGCACTGCGGCACGATGTGGGGCGAGACGACGACCGCGCCCCCGGTCTTCAACTGGGCGAGCGTCTGCGCGGCCGAGATGCGGCCGGCGGCGCAGGACGAGCCGATGACGCCATAGCGATCGAAAGCCGGCCGCGGCTCGGGATGCCGGGCGATCGCCTCGAGGACGGCCCGCATGCCCACCACCGTCTGTTCGTCGCAGTGCCTGAGGAACCGCGATGGCAGCGATGGAGCACCAGCCGGCGGCGGCTGGTCGCGCAGGGCCGCGATCGTGGAGAGCGGCGCTTCGACGAGCGCATGACTCGCCACGGCACAGTTGGCCGTGGCGGCAATCGTGATGGCGGATGGCTTGCTCATGCGGGGCGTTTCGGCCCCGATCAGGCCGCCTGCTTCGATGCCTTGGCCGCGAGTTTCGTCTCGAGGACGGTGAGCATGTCGCCCACGGTGTTGATCCCCTCGAGCAACTCGGTTTCAATCTGGATGCCGAAACGGCTCTCGATATGGAGCACGAGACCGGCCATGTCGAGTGAATCGAGGTTGAGCCCTTCGCGGAGCGACGTCGAATCCTCAAGGGCCGGGTAGGTCTCGCCCGTCTCCTTTTCGAGCAGTTCGAGCACGACGGCAGACAGTTCCTGGCGATTCATGGCAGCTGGTGGCTCCGGTGGTTTGGGGCTCTTGCGAGGGCGAGAGGGTAGCGAATGACGACCGACGGGCGAAGCCCAAAAGCAGCGGCGATTTCTCGCGGTTTTCCGCTCTGGCTGGCCCGCCTGCTCGCGGCCACGACGGCCGTCTATTCGGTCGTGCTCGTCGCCGCCACCCACTATCCGAAGCCGGAGGAATTTCTCGGGCCGAATGCCCCGAGCGACAAGCTGCTCCACTTCATGGCCTACGGCACCCTCGGCCTGCTCGCCGCCACCACGCTCCTGGCCTACGGACGCCTGTCGCCGCGCACCGCTTTCAGGCTGCTCGTGGCCCTCGCCATGGCCGCGATCGTGGACGAAGTGACACAGCCGCTCTTCTCCCGCGCTGCCGAGCCGCTCGATTGGGTCTTCGACGTGATCGGGCTCGCGATCGGCATCCTGCCGGTCGTCGCCGTCAGTAGTTGGGCGTGGGCGCGCGGAAGTCGCTCAGCCTGACCGAGCGAAACCAGTCGATCGTCTTTTCGAGCCCCTCGCGCAGGGGCACCTTCGGCTCCCAGCCGAGCTTCTGCTTCGCGAGTGTGATGTCGGGCCGGCGCCGCTCCGGATCATCCACCGGCAGCGGCTTTTCCACGAGCTGCGATGTCGAGCCGGTGAGCTCGAGCGTGAGCTCCGCGAGCTGGCGGATCGTGAACTCGCCGGGATTGCCGATATTCACCGGGCCGACGAAATCGTCGGGGCCGTCCATCATCTTCATCATGCCGTCGATGAGGTCGTCGCGATAACAAAAGCTGCGCGTCTGCGATCCCGAACCGAAGATCGTGATCGGCTCGCCGGCGAGCGCCTGACGGATGAAGTTTGAGACCACGCGGCCGTCGTAGGGGTGCATGCGCGGGCCGTAGGTATTGAAGATCCGCACGATGCGGACGTTGACCTTGTTGGCCCGGTGGTAGTCCATGAAGAGCGTCTCGGCGGCCCGCTTGCCTTCGTCGTAGCAGGCCCGCGGGCCGATCGGGTTCACTGCGCCGCGGTAGGTCTCCGGCTGCGGATGCACCTCGGGATCACCGTAGACCTCGCTCGTCGAGGCCTGCAGCACCTTCGCCCGGCAGCGCTTCGCCATGCCGAGCATGTTGATCGCACCGATGACACTCGTCTTCATCGTCTTGATCGGGTTGTATTGATAGTGGCCGGGGGAGGCGGGGCAGGCGAGGTTGTAGATCTCGTCGACCTCGAGCCAGAGCGGGTGGATCACGTCGTGCCGCACGAGCTCGAAATTGCCGCAGCCGAGCAGATGGGCGACGTTCGACTTCTGGCTCGTGAAGAAGTTGTCGACGCAGACGACGTCGTGGCCGAGGCCGACGAGCCGCTCACAGAGATGGCTGCCGAGAAACCCGGCACCGCCGGTGACGAGGATGCGTTTGATGGATGGCATGCCAGGAAATCCTAGCGGAAAGGCCGCCGGCCCGCATCGGCCACCCAGGGGGAATACGCCGCAACTTCTCCCGGGCCTCGGACCCTGCTACGGTACGGGGCCTGTACGCCGCGGGCTGCGGCCCGGGAACGCCACTGGAGAACCTCTCACATGCACCGCCATCTCAACCGTCGCGACGCCATCAAGACAGTTGCCGCAGCCGGAACGGCCTCCGCCGTGGGGCAGGCCGGATTCATCCACGCCGCCGAAGCCGCCGCGCCGACGACCGGCCTCAAGGGCAACATCAATCACTCGATGGTGTATTGGTGTTTCAACATGACCGGCGACAAGTGGGACCTCGAAAAGTGCTGCCAGGTCGCCAAGCAGCTCGGCATCCGGTCGATCGAACTGACCAGCCCCCAGGATTGGCCGACGATGAAGAAACACGGCCTCACCTGCGCCATCGCCCCCAACGGCATGCCCGGCGCACCCTTCATGAAGGGGCTCAACAATCCGCGGTATCACGAGGAGGTGATCGCCCGCACCTCGGAGATGATCGAAGCCTGCGCAAGCCACGGTGTGCCGAGCGTGATCGCCTTCACCGGCTTCAAGTATCGCGATGCCGACGATCCCACAAGCGGCGAGATCTCCCGTGAGGAAGGGGCAGAGCACTGCGTGAAGGGTCTCAAGCAACTGGCACGGCTCGCCGAAAAGAAGAACGTCACCGTCTGCATCGAGCACCTCAACACCCGCGACGGCACGCATCCCATGAAGGGCCACCCCGGCTACCAGGGCGACGACATTGACTACGTTGCCACTATCGTGCGAAAGGTCGGCTCGCCCCGCGTGAAGCTGCTGTTCGACCTCTACCACGTGCAGATCATGAATGGCGACCTGATCCGCAGGCTCGAGGAGTGCAAGGACGTGCTCGGCCACATTCATACCGCCGGCAATCCGGGCCGCTGCGAGCTCGACGCAAATCAGGAGATCAACTTCGCCGCCACGATGCGGAAGCTCGTTGACATGGGCTACTCGGGCTGGGTGGGGCACGAGTTCATCCCCACCCGCGACGCCTTCGCCGGGCTGAAGGAAGCCGTCACCACCTGCGATGTATGAGCCCGTAGGACAGGCTTTAGCCTGTCACTGCAGCGGCGGCGAGCACTTTTATTGACAGGCTGAAGCCTGTCCTACCGGATAAGCACGAGGCGGAGGTCGGCGACGTTGGTGCCGGTGGCGCCGGTGCGGACGAGACCGCCGGTGGCGTCGAGGAGCGGGTAGGCATCGCACCGGGCAAGCGCCCGGCCGACGTCGAGCGACGAGACCGTGATCGCCCGGGCCACGCGGGCATCGGCACACGCGCCGGCCGCGTCGGTCGGCCCGTCTTCGCCGTCGGTGCCCACGCTCGCGATCACAAGGCCCTCGGGCCAGCTGCCGCTTCCACGCAGCACGCCGTCGATCGCCGCGAGCACCGTCTGCTGGTTGCGGCCGCCGCGGCCATGATCCGCGGGCACGACCACCGTCGCCTCGCCACCCGAAAGAATCGCCCGCGGCGTGCCATCACGCTGCGCATCGGCGACGAGCCGCAGCGCCTCCGCAGCAAGCGCCCGGCCCGTCGCCTCCGCCGAGGCTTCACGAGGCACGTGCGTCGGCACGATCTCATAGCCGAGCGACCGCGCGGCCGCCGCCGCGGCCGCCACGGCCGTGGCATTGCTCCCCACGATCCGATGCTCGACGCGGCAGCCGGCAGGCGTGGTCCAGCTTCCGGCTGTGCCGGGCTCGAGAGGCATGCATGGCCCCGACGAGATCACGTCGAGATCGTCACCGATCACGTCGGAGAGCACGACCGCAATCAGCCGGCCCGCGCCCGAGGCCCGCGCGAGCCCGCCCCCCTTCACGCGGCTCATCTCACGACGGGCCGCATTCAACTGCGCGATCGACGCGCCCGCAGCGGAGAGCTGCTTCGTGACCGCGATTTTTTCTTCGAGCGTGATGCCGGGCCGCGGCGCGGCCACGAGCGCCGAGCCGCCGCCGGTGATCACCGCGATCACGAGATCCTGCGGCCCGAGCTGTGCAATGGCCGCGAGCATCTCCTCCGTGGCCTCGACGACCGCGGGCGTCGGCAGATTGGCGGCGAGCGGCCGCGTCTCGCGCACTTCGATGCGGTCGAGCCGCCGACCACAGCCCTCCGGCACGCTCACGAGCCCCGTCACGCGATGCCGCGCAAGCCCGTCGCCGCCCAGGAGCGCCTCGACCCCCGCAGCCATGCCCGCCGCCGCCTTGCCGCCGCCGACCACGACGATGCGGTCCACGTCGTCGAGCGGCAGCGTAAGACCCGCAAGCAGCGTCTCAGGCCGCACGGCCGCGATCGCAGCCGACCAGATTCGTGCGGCGTCGGTCATGTCTCGGGAAAGTTCTTCGGATCGAAACGGGTGAGGTCGATGCCGCCGCGGTTTTCTTCTTCGAGCAGCTTGACCCGCATCTCGAGCCGTTCGAGCCGACGGGCGAGGAGCGCCGGCGACTCCGCAGAAGGGCTGACGCTTTTTGGCCGTGGTATGGACGGATAACCGAGCTGCCGCTGCAGCGCCGCAAAGAGGAAGAGCGGATCCTTGCCGCGGTTGGCCCGCGCGATCCGCCCCTCCTTGCCGCCGAAGAGGATCGTGCGGTCGGGCCCGGCATCCTCGCGGCCGGCGAGCAGCGCCTCGCGCTTCTCCAGCCGCCAATACTCGGGGCTCCGCACAAAGACGAGATCAGCGAGGTCGATCAGCCCCACCTGCCGCGAGACGGTGCGGATCCATTCTTTCCAATCGTCGTCGAAGATGTCGTCGTCGGCCACGGCCGCGAGGCCGCGGTCGTAGTCGAGGCGGTTGCGCGAGAGGCATTCGAAGCGATAGAAGAAGAGCCCCTGCGGCGTCGCGCCTTCGGCCCGGTAGCTCGCCTCGCGCTCGAGCATCGCCAGCGCCGTGCGCATGTCGAACCGCCCCCCTTCCGCCTCGGCCTTCTCCATCACGAACGACTGAAACGCCGTGAAGTAGTGGGGCAGGCGGGTCATCGCCGTAGAGAGCGTGCCCACGAGCTTCAATTCGCCGGCGAGATAGTCGATCGCCATCGGCAGCTTCGAGGTCGCCAGCACCTCCTGCCCGATCGCCACGAGCGCCTCCTGCGCGGCGATCCCCGCCGCGATCCGCTCGGCAAACACCCTGAACAGGTAGGCCTGCTCGATGTATTCCTCACGGTCGAGCATGGTGGGGGCGAATTCCTCAGGAATCGGATGGGGCGGCGGCTCGTCGCCCGGATCCCCATCCTATAATCAGTTGGGCAGACTCGCGTCGCCCGAGCCCCCGAGCCCAGTTGCCCGCCGGAAGAAACTCCATGCCCCACCGTTTTTCGTCGATCGAGGCCGCCATCGCCGCCATCCGCCGCGGTGAGATGGTGATCGTGGTCGATGCCGAGGATCGCGAGAACGAGGGGGATTTCGTCTGCGCCGCCGACAAGGCCTCGACCGGGATCGTGAACTTCATGATCACGCACGGCCGCGGACAGGTCTGCATGCCGATCCTGCCCGACCTCGCCCGCCGGCTCGAGCTGCCGATGATGGTGGAGGCCAACTCCACGCCGCTCGGCACCGCGTTTACCGTGCCCGTCGATCACGTCAGCGCGCGGACCGGCATCACCGCTGCAGAGCGGGCGACCACGATCGCGGCCATCCTCGACCCGGCAGCGAAGCCTACCGACTTCGTGCGGCCGGGCCACCTCTTCCCGCTCGTGGCGAAGGAGGGGGGCGTGCTCCGCCGCGCCGGCCACACCGAAGCCGCCGTCGATCTCGCGCGGATGGCCGGGCTGCAGCCTGCCGGCGTGCTCTGCGAGATCCTCGACGACTCGGGCAACCGCGCCGACCGCGAGGCCCTCTTCGCGCTTGCCCGCGACCACAAGCTCGAGATCATCTCGATCGAGGAATTGATCCGACACCGGCGCGCCCGCGAGAAGCTCGTGGAGCGGATCACCGAGGCCGACCTGCCGACGAAATGGGGCCGCTTCCGCGTGATCGCCTACGGCGTGAAATACGAGCCGCAGCAGCCGATCGTCCTCGTGATGGGCCAGCCATGGGACCAAGCAGCGCCACTCGTGCGGCTTCATTCCTCCTGCTTCACCGGCGACCTGCTCGACAGCCTCCGCTGCGATTGCGGCGATCAACTGCATATGGCGCTCGACATGATCGGCCGGGAAAAGGCAGGCGTGCTCGTCTACTTGCCGCAGGAGGGCCGCGGCATCGGCCTGGTCGAGAAGATCCGCGCCTACCAACTCCAAGACCAGGGGCTCGACACCGTCGAGGCCAACCTCGCGCTCGGCTTCAAGGCCGACTCCCGCGATTACGGCATCGGCATCCAGTTGCTCAAGGATCTCGGCCTCAGGCGGGTGCGGCTGCTCACCAACAACCCGAAGAAGACCGACGCCTTCATCTACGGTGGCTTCGATCTCGAGGTGATCGACCAGGTGCCGATCCTGCCGCCGGTGCACGAGTTCAACGAGCGCTATCTCGCCACGAAGCGCGAGAAGCTCGGCCATCGCTTCCCGGATTGACCGCCGCGCGCCGCACGCCGTAGCATCGCTTCCGCCCGAAGACCTTTTCGCGGAGTGCACGATGCCTCGTTTTGCCGGCGGTCGGTTTCTGTTCGTCACGGCGCTCCTTGCCGCGCCGCTCGCTTTCGGCTGCGGCCGCCGCCCCGAGGTGACGGCCGAGCCCGCGCTCGAAACCGCCCGGCCGGAATCGACCGCGGCCGAGGCCGCCCGCGCCGAGCCCGCGGCCCCACAAGTGGCCCCGGAGGCCGAGCCCTTCACGCCGCCGGCACTTGCCTCGCTCGACAGCGAGGCGAGGTGGATCGACCGCCCGGTGCGCGACGGGCTCGTGCTCCTGCGCGAGGCGCAGAAACAGGAGACCGTGCTCGCGAGCGTGGACGACGCGCTCGCGCTCGAAAACGATTCCCCCGAGGCCAATGCGAAGATCCTCTCGGCCCTCGGGCGGCTGCCTGAGTCCGGCGCGGCCGACCTCGACGCCCGGATCGACCGCCACGTGACGGGCGACCTCGGCAGCACGAATCCGATCATGATCAGCACGTCGGCCGAGTTTGACATCCTCGGGCTGACGGGCTTCGGCCTCTTCTCCTTCGATCGCGCCTTGGAGCCCTTCGCCACCGCCGAGACCGTCGCCTCCTGGCAGACGAGCGCCGACGGCCTGCTCGACAAGGTCGTCCTCCGCGACGATCTCGTCTGGAGCGACGGCCGGCCGATCACGGCCCACGACATCGCCTTCACCTACAAGGTGATCATGGATCCGCGGGTGCCGGTGCCGGCCGTGCGCAGCGGCACCGACCAGATGCGGGCCGTGCATGCCTACGACGACCGCACCATCGTCTTCTTCCACAAGGAGCCGCTGGCCACCAATGTGTGGAACATCAACTTCCCGGTGCTGCCGAAGCACGTCTACGACAAGACGTGGGAGCAGGACCCGACGCTCAAAGACAGCCCGGAGCACGTGAAGCTCGAGCAGGCGCCGGTCTCGGGCGGCCCCTATGAGATCGTGGAGCGGAAGCGCGGCCAGCAGATCGTGCTCAAGCGGCGGCCGAGCTGGGCGACGGTGCGCGGGAAGAAGGTCCGCGAGGAGCCCTTCTTCAAGGAGATCCGCTTCCGCATCATCGAAGACCCGAATACCTCGCTCCTGGCCCTCAAGGCCGGCGAGATCGACGAGATGATCCTGCTGCCGGAGCAGTGGACGACCCAGACCAAGGGCGAGGAGTTTTACTCCCGCAACACGAAGGTGACGGCGCCGGAGTGGGTGAGCTTCCACTTCGGCTGGAACATCGACACGCCCTTCTTCTCCGACCGCCGCGTCCGCCGGGCGATGAGCTATGCCTTCGACCACGACGCGATGCTCGAGAAGCTCTGCTACGGCCTCTACGAGCCGGCGATGGGCACCTTCCACCAATCGAGCTGGATGGCCCCGAAGAAGAGGCTCGAGCCCTACAAGCAGGATCTCGACAAGGCCGAGGCGCTGCTCGATGAGGCCGGCTGGACCGACCACGACAACGACGGCGTGCGCGACAAGGAGATCAACGGCCGGCTCGTGCCCTTCGAATTCACGATCCTCGTCAACCAGCAGCCGCTGCGGGTGGCGATCTGCACGCTGCTCAAGGAAAACCTCGACCAGATCGGCGTGCGAATGAACGTGCGGCCGACCGAATCGACCGTGCTGCAGCAGCTCACGCAGGAGAAGAAATTCCAGGCCTACCTCGGCGGCTGGGGCGCCGGCACCGATCCCGACTCGTCGGAAAACATCTGGGCGACGGGCGCGGGCAGAAACTTCACCGGCTATTCGAATCCCGAAGTCGACCGGCTCTTCCTCGAAGGCCGCCGCACGCTCGACCGCGCCCAGCGGGCCGAGAAATACGGCCGCATCCAGGAGATCCTCTACGAAGACCAGCCCTACACCTGGCTCTACTGGCGCAACAGCTTCTACGGCTTCTCGAAAAAGCTGCGCGGCTACGTCTTCAGCCCCCGCGGCCCCTACCACTATTCTCCCGGCTTCGGCAGCCTCTGGATGCCGCGGATGGACGACTGACGCCGTGAAGGTGCCGTTCGAAGCATGACCACGTATCTCCTCCGGCGGCTGCTCTTCGGGATCGTCACGCTGCTCGTGATCACCTGCTTCGTCTACGCGCTGGCCCGCAATATGCCGGGCACGCCCTTGACGGTGCAGCTCGGCGAGACCGACCCGAGCCGCAAGTTCAACCCCGAAGACCTCGAGCGGATGAAGCGGATCTACGGGCTCGACAAGCCGTGGCCCGTGGGCTACGCGCAGTGGGTCGCCAACGTCGCCCGCGGCGACCTCGGCCGCTCGATCTCGCGGAAGCAGCCGGTGGTCACGCTGATCGCCGAGCGGATCGGGCCGACCTTCCTCGTTTCGGGCACGGCGCTTGTGCTCGCCTGGCTCACGGCAATTCCGCTGGGGCTCTATGCTTCAGCACGCAGTGGCCGCCCGGACGAGCGGATCTCGAGCCTGCTGCTCTACATCCTCTATTCATTCCCCACGTTCGTCGCGGCGCTCTTTCTGCAGATCATCTTCGCCGTCTGGCTCCGCGGCACGAGCTGGGAACTGCCGCTCTTCGGCATGACCGACCTGCCCGCCGACGCACCGCTGGTTTCCCGAATCGCCGACATCGCCCGCCACGCGATCCTGCCGGTCACCTGCCAGATGTATGTCGGCCTCGCCTACGACAGCCGCTTCATCAAGGCGAATCTCGAGGAGGCGGTGCGGCAGGACTACATCCGCACCGCGCGGGCGAAGGGAGCCGGCCCGTGGCGGGTGCTCTTCCGCCACGCCTTCCGCAACACGCTGATCCCACTCGTCACGCTCCTCGGCCTCTCGCTCCCGGCCCTGATCGGCGGCTCGGTGATCATCGAGCAGATCTTCACCTGGCCCGGCATGGGGCGGCTCTTCTTCGAGAGCATCCGCGAGCGCGACTACCCGACGATCATGGGGCTCACGCTCATGTTCAGCGCGCTCACGCTCGCCGGCCAACTGCTCGCCGACCTGCTCTATTGCGTCGTCGATCCGAGAGTGAGCGTGGAATGACGACCCCAACTCGCGAAAGGGAAGCCGGGACGGCAGAAGTCTCCTCGCAAAGAAACTTTCTCCTTCCACGACCTACGGAGCTTCCTTCCCCAGAAGGTCGAAAGTTCCTAACGCTCGTCGAGCTTCCGCCGATCCCGGCTTCCCAGCCCAACGTTGTTCGATGAAGCACTCTGATTCACATCATTCGCGTGGGTTTTGGGCGGAGGCCTGGCGGCGGTATTGCCGGAAGCCGTTGGCGCTAACTGCGCTTGCGTTCGTGGCGTTGCTTTTGCTCGTGGCGATGTTCGCGCCGGCGATCGCGGGCACGAAGCCTGTGCTCTGCCGCTACAAGGGGCGGCTCTATGCGCCGTGCCTTGCCTACTTTGATCGCCGGCTCGAGCCGGCGATCTTCGCGAAGGACAAGTTTCGCGGCACCTATCCGAAGAACCTCGCCGAGAAGGATCCGGAGAGCTGGGCGATCTGGCCGCTCGTGTTCCAGGATCCCTACCGCAGCGTGCGCGACGACGAATGGCCGGGCCGGCCGGCGAACCCCGCCCGCGACGAGGGCCGGCCCAGCCGCATCAATCTCTTCGGCACCGACCAGGCCGGCGTCGACGTCTTCGCGAAGATGGTGCACGGCACGACGATCGCGCTGTTGGTGGGCTTCGTGTCGATGGGGATCGCCGGCACGATCGGCATCGTGGTCGGGGCGCTCGGCGGCTACTTCGGCGGCTGGATCGACATGCTGACGAGCCGCGTGACCGAGATCGTGATGTGTGTCCCGACGCTCGTGCTCATCCTCGCGATCATGGCGCTCCTGGAGAAGCCGACGATCTGGCACACGATGGCGATCATCGGCGCGACCGGCTGGACCGGCATCGCGCGGCTCACCCGCGGCGAGTTTCTCAGGCTCCGGCAGAGCGAATTCGTGACGGCCGCGCGGTCGGTCGGCGCGGGGCCGGTGCGGATCATGCTCAGGCACATCCTGCCAAACGCCCTCGCCCCGATCCTCGTGCCGATCACGTTTGGCATCGCGTCGGCGATCCTGACCGAAAGCTCGCTCTCGTTTCTGGGGTTCGGGCCGCCGCCGCCGTCGGCGAGCTGGGGCTCGATCCTGAACGACGCGCGCAGCAACCTCTCGATGTGGTGGCTCGTGGTGTTTCCCGGCATCGCGATCTTCCTCACCGTGCTTGCCTACAACCTGATCGGCGAAGGCCTCCAGGAAGCCACCGACCCCCGCCTCCGCGAGGCCCGCAAGTAAGACAGGCCTCCGTGCCTGTCTCCACTATTTCCCAGCCCCGCTCCCCCATGCCGCTCCTCGACATCAAAAACCTCGTGACCGCGTTTCACACGCCGGCCGGCCGCGTGCCGGCGGTGGATGGCGTGTCGCTCGCGATCGAGCGCGGCAAGACGCTCGGCCTCGTGGGCGAGAGCGGCTGCGGCAAGAGCGTGACGGCGATGTCGATTCTCAGGCTCGTGGCGTCGCCCGGCGTGATCGAGTCGGGGGAGATCCTGCTCGCCAAGGACGGCGGCAGCGTGGACCTCACGAAGCTGCCGGAGCCCGACTTGCGCAAGATCCGCGGCGGGCGGATCGGCATGATCTTCCAGGAGCCGATGACGAGCCTCAATCCCGTCTTCACGATCGGCGACCAGATCGTCGAGGCCGTCAGGCTGCATAAGCCCGTCTCGCGCGAGCAGGCCCGCACGAAGGCGCTCGAGATGCTCGCGCTCGTGCGGCTCGCCGATCCCGAACTGCGGCTCGACGAATATCCGCATCAGCTCTCCGGCGGCATGCGGCAACGGGTGATGATCGCGATGGCGCTTGCGTGCGACCCCGATCTCGTGATCGCCGACGAGCCCACCACGGCGCTCGACGTGACGATCCAGGCGCAGATCCTCGAACTCTTGGCCGACCTGCGGCGGCGGCTCGGCACGGCGATCCTCCTGATCACGCACGATCTCGGCGTCGTCGCCGAGACCTGCGACGACGTGGCCGTGATGTATGCCGGCAGGATCGTCGAACGGGCGTCGGCCGCGGAGCTCTTCGCCCATCCGCGGCATCCGTACACGATCGGCCTCCTGGCCGCGCGGCCCGGCCCCGGCGGCCGGCACGATGGTCCGCTCAAGACGATCCCCGGCATGGTGCCGCCGCCGCAACACTTCCCGACGGGCTGCCGGTTTCACCCGCGGTGTGCTTTCGCCCGGCTGCCCCACTGCGCCGAGGAGGCTCCGTCGCTACGGACGGTCGCCGCCGGCCACGAGGCCCGCTGCCACTACGCCGACGAACTCAGTGAATCAGACGACCTGGGCGAACAACGGGGAGCACCGGCATGACGCAGCAGCCGCTCCTCGCCGTGAACAACCTGCAGACGCATTTCCTGATCCGCAAGGGGCTCCTGCGCCGCGTCGTCGGCAATGTGCAGGCGGTGGACGGCGTGAGCTTCGCGATCGGCAAGCGGCGCACGCTCGGACTCGTCGGCGAAAGCGGCTGTGGCAAGACGACGGTCGGCCGCAGCATCCTCCGGCTCGTCGAGCCGACCGGCGGCGACGTCGTGTTCGACGGCGCGAGCGTGCCTGCGCTGGGCGCGGCCGAATTGCGGGCGCTTCGCCGCCGGATGCAGATCGTCTTCCAGGATCCCTACGGGTCGCTCAACCCGCGGATGACGGTGCGGTCGATCCTCGAAGAGGGCCTCGTGATCCATGCGCTTGGCGATGCCCGCGAGCGGCTCGACCGCATGCGGCGGGCGCTCGAACGCACCGGCATGCCGGCGGCCGCACTCGAACGCTATCCGCACGAATTCTCCGGCGGGCAGCGGCAGCGGATCGCGATCGCACGGGCGCTCGTGCTCGAGCCCGAGTTTCTCGTGCTCGACGAGCCGATCTCGGCGCTCGATGTCTCGATCCAGGCGCAGGTGGTGAATCTGCTCGTCGAGCTGCGCGAGGAGCTTGGCCTCACCTACCTCTTCATCTCGCACGATCTTTCCGTCGTCGAATACGTCTCCGACGAGGTGGCCGTCATGTATCTCGGGCGGATCGTCGAGCGGGCGGCCGCCGCCGATCTCTACCGGGCGCCCTTGCATCCCTACACGCTGGCCCTCTTCTCCGCGGTGCCGAGCGTGGAGCCGGCCCGACGGCGGCGGCGAATCATCCTGTCGGGCGACGTGCCGAGCCCCTCGCGACCGCCCCGCGGCTGCCGGTTTCATCCCCGCTGCCCGCTCGCGGAGACGGTCTGTCGCGAGGTTGATCCGCCCGCGACGCCGCTCGACGGCCACGTGGTGCATTGCCACGTGGCGGCCCGGGAACTCGAGGCCACGGGGGGCGATGTTTCCGTCGCCGCGGCCCGGCTCACCGAGAAGATGGCTGCCGCCGGCTCGTCTGCATCCGGTACAATTGCCGCCGGCAATGGCTGACCGCTTTTTGGCGGTCGCTTCATGCGTCGGCAAAGGAGGCCACGATGATCCAGCGGCGAATCCTTCTGGCAGCAGGCGTCGCGGCAGTGATTGCCGGCCCGGCTTTCGCGCAAAATGTTCCGTCGCCCACTCCGGCCGGTTCCGCGCCCGCACAAGCGCGGCGAGGCGGGCTCTTGCCGCAGCGGGCGCCGACCGCGCCTCCATCGCCGACCTCGCCGGTGGCGCCCGTCTCACGCGAGGAGCTCATGCGGCGGTTCGATCTCAATGCCGACGGGCGGATCGACGAGTCCGAAGCCGAGATGGCACGCTCACGGATGCGCCGCGATCGCGCCGAAGTGATGCGTCAGTCGAGCATCGACCCGCTCACCGGCCGGCCGCGCGGCGCTCCGCCCCCCGAGCCTGCGAAAGAGCCGGTGCGCATCCAGGCCGCCGAAGTCGCGCCACCGGCCGCCAAGCCGAAGGACGACGATCTCCTCCTCGTTCCCGGCCGCCCCGACGGCAAGCCCGCGCCGGCGAACGCAGTCCAGCAGCCGGCCAACACTGCCCAGCAGCAGCAGCCCGCATCTCGGCAGCCGGCGAACGCAGCCCGCGAATCCTTGCCCACTCGCCAGCCCCCCTCGGCCGTGACCGGTGGCGTGCGGGC
>JBKDMX010000012.1:0-6970 GCA_046343855.1 Planctomycetia bacterium | reverse complement strand
GCCCTCGAGCGACTCTCCGTGAGGCGCAGTGTTTTCCAGGACCGTCACCCCGGCGCACGCACATTACGCAGACGCCTTGAGCACTATACTGCACATGCGAATTACAAGTTAGCCGCGCGAAAGCTGATTCCGTGTGCGTGCTGTCACTGTGTGCCGTATAATTGCTCGCGTGAGGACCAACCCATGTGCGATGCCGCCGTCGAACTGATCCAGACGTTTTCCGCCCTGTCACGTAGCGACCAGTACGCAGTTCTTCTCGAGTTGGCTCGAATCTCCGAGGCAAACGCCGGCCCGCTCTCGGACGAGGAACTTACGGCGGCCGGTGAGTCAGTCTTCGCCATGTATGACGCCGAGGAGGCCGGTCATGGCGAAGCCCAAAAGGGGTGAGGTCTGGCTCGTAGATATGGGGTACGCCGCGAAGGTGCGTCCGGCTTTAGTTCTCAGCGGTCCGGTCCTCGACGATGAACGTGCATTGACAACGGTCATTCCTCATACAACAAGCGTACGAGGAACGCGGTTTGAGATTCCGACGAGTGTTGGGTGGATGAAGAATGGCGCGTTTGATGTGCAGGGCATCGGAACGTATCCAACCGCGAAGCTGATGCGAAAGCTTGGCGATCTTCCGGACGAGCTATTGGGGCTCGTGGAAAGTCGCGTCGTAATGCTGCTTGCCCTCCCTGGCCACCCATGAGGCGGACGCGGCAGCCGTGCGAAACGGGCCTCCGCACCCGGGCTTCTTGGGGATGGTGTACGTCAAAAAGCCCGGAGCGGAAGCGACGGGGTTCCTCGCTTACGACGCCGCGGCCTGGAAATCTTCTGCGGCCTCTCGGTCTTCCGCGATCGCGTCGTGCGGGGGCACCGTCACCCGCACCGTCACCGTCGTGCCCCGGCCCGGGGCCGTGTCGATCGCCAGCCTGCCGCGGAGCGCATCGACCCGCTCCTTCATCCCCTGGAGGCCGAAGTGGCCCTGCTCCGGCCCGCGCTGCCGGCCCCACTCGAAGCCGCGGCCGTCGTCCCGCACGCTCGCCTCCACCTCGCGGCCCGCCGCGTCGAACCGCACCGCCAGGTCGATCGCCGTCGCCTCGGCATGATGCAGCGCGTTGCGCACCGCCTCCTGCACCACGAGCAGCAGGTTGCCGGCCACGAACCGCGGCAGCGGAAACGCCTCCCCGGCAAACTGCAGGCCAACGTGCCCCGGCTGCTCCTGGCTGCCGCGTTCCACGTTGAGATGATCCACGAGTTCGCGGAGCGACTGCGTGAAGCTCCGCCCCGCCGCCGGCGCCGTCCGCAGCGCCCACACGGAACTCCGCAGGTCGGTCGCGGCGTGCTTCACCATGCGCTTGGCCACGTCGAGCTGGTCGCCCGCCTCGGCCACGCGGCTGCCCGCCAGCGACCGGCGGCACACGTCGAGCTGCAGCACGGCCCCGGCCAGCGACTGGAGGAGCGTGTCGTGGAGGTTGGCCGCGAGGCGGCTGCGCTCGCGGAGCGTGGCGTCAAACTCGATCGCCGCGGCCTGGCGGTCTTGCGCCTCGGCGGCCAACTGCGCCGACTTGAGTTTCACCTGCTGCCGCAGAAGCGCCACCCAAGCAAGCGCTCCGCCGCTCGCCGCGCCGGCCGCGCCGAGCGCGATCGCCAGCCGGCGCGGCGTCCACCACGGCGGCGGCTGCGTCACCACCACGTCGTCGGCCTGGCTCACGAGCAGCGAAAACCGATCGACCTGCGCAGGCCGCCAGTCGTGCAGGTGCCCGAACCCCTGGTCGTAAGTGTCGTCTGAAAAGGCGATGTCAACGATCCCGGTGATCTCCACGCGGCTGCCGGCCTCCACGTTGCGAACCGCATCGTAGGCCTCCCGCGGCATCAGCGCCGTCACGGTCGAGCGGCCGCTCGCGAGCACGAGCGTGCCGCCCTCGCGGGTGGCGATCCTGTCGATGAGCGTGGCCGGAAACCGCACGAGGCTGCCGGCGTAATCGTCGGGGCCGAGCGCCTTGCCTCGGTCGTTCCAGTTCCGATAGAGGTCGAGGATCTCGTCGGCGGAGATGGCCGTCGGCTCGGGCCGCGACCCTGAGGCCGTCTTCCTCAGGAGCGCCCCGCAGATGCCCGCCAAGCCGCGGCGGGTGTCGAGGAAGCCCGCCACCTCCACCTCGTCGCCCGGCGCCGCCGCGGCAGGCGCGATGGTTTCCACGCGCACGCCCGTGCGGTGGCGCTGCAGGTAGAGCGATCCGTCGGCCTCGATCGCCGTCACCGTTCCCCGCGAGACGAACCGGTGGCCATCGAGCGGCCGGGCGTTGAAACAGGCGATCGCTTCGAGCGGCACTTCGGGGGCCACGAACGGCTCCGACCGCCGCGGCTCGACCACCGTCACGTCGTCGGGACTGATCACGGTGACCGAGGCGCTCAGGAGCTCGCCGCGCGGGTTGCGCACCGCGCTGATGATGCCCACCACCTTCACCCGGGCGTCGAGCAGGCCCGGCAGGTCGAGCCCGCCTCGGGACATGAGCCGCACCGGCACGGCCCACGCGTCGCACTTCACCACGAGCCGGGCTTCATCTGCGTTCTCTGCCGCGTGCTGCACGATGCCCGTCACGGCCATCCGCCGGGCGTTGTCGAGGCCGCGCGAGAGCCGGGCGAAGTCAGCCGGCGTGGGCTCCGGGAGCGGCCCGTGGCCCACGACGACGATCCGATGGGGGCGGACGACCGGTGCAAACATTTGTCGCTGCGCCGTGCCCTCCACCTCGATCTCCGCGCCGGGAACGAGGCCGGGCTGCACGAGGTCGGGCGGCACTTGCACCCATGTGGCGCCACCATCCTCCTGGACCGTCAGCAACCCACCGGCGTATTGGACGGTCGTCACGACGCCGCGAAACCGCGCCTCCACGCCCGCCACGAGCCGCTCTGTGGGCATCGCGTGGAGCTCGGCGATCGACCGCGCTACGGGCTCGGGGCCGGCCGGTGCCGCCGGCTCACCGGCCCCCGCCGCCCGCGCGGCGGTCATGACCGCGACGACCACCATCGCCATCCGTCGTGTGTCGAACATGCCGGTATCGCTCCGCAGCGTGCCCCGAACCTCGGTCTCCAGCATACATCCCCGGGCTCCCGCCCGGGGCTTTTTGGGGGAACGCGGCGCCTCGCTGGCCTGAGCGAATCGGTCACTCGAGTTCGTCACCGTACCGCCGGCGGACCTCGTCTAGAAAAACACGACACCACGCGTCGAAACCAGCGACGCAGCGCGACGCATTGTCGGCGGCGGCAGCGACTCGGACGGGATCGAGGTCGAGGTCATAGGCATGTCGAAAGAGATGCCGAAACCCCTTGAGTTCGCGCACGTCTCGCACCGCATCCAGAGGCAGGAATGCCGGGCGAATTCCCTTCAGGTCGAGCGTGACCCGCTCGATGAGCGTGTCGTGGTAGCGGCCCGTCTTTTCGAGATGATTTTCGAACGTCTCACAGAGTCGCTCGAAGGATTTCTCGAGGATGTTGTAGATGCGGTTGATCTCGAAGGCTGCGGCGGCCCACCGGCCATCGGTTGATTCAGAGAGACGCTCCCTGAGGGTGGCAATAGCTCGGCGCATGGCCCGGCCATCCTGCTCCCAGCCATCTTCCAGGATCTGCAGTGCTATGCGATCCATCGTTCGCCGCTCCGTTCGATCACAGGTTTGAGACGGGTGCGGTCGATGAGGCACACGTCGACCTCTCGACCCACATCCGCGGAGAGCAGGCTCTGGAGATACTCGAGGGTCATGCCGGGCGGCAGCGATTCGAGTGCCACATCGACATCGGACCACGTAGAAAAGCGACCGGGCGTGACGAGCGAACCGTAGACCCACACCGCCGTGCCCGGCACATGCCGCGCCAGGGATTCGCGCAGCAAATGGCGGGTGCGGTCGGCAAGCGCCGCATCATCCCGCCGCCGTCGTTCACGTTGCGCGTTCAACAGCCACATGCCTCCATGATAATCGCATCGTGACTGGCGGGAGGGAGGTTGCCGCCATCCCGAAGGGCATCCCCGGGCTCCCGCCCGGGGCTTTTTGGGGGAACGTGGGGCGCCCGCCCCCGATGGACACGGCGCACGCCTTCTGCTTACAGTCACAACTGGGGCCTTCGCTCATCATCACCGCCATGACATCCGCCAAAACCAGCCTTCGCTCCCTGCGAATCATGATCGTCGACGATCATCCCGTGTTTCGCACGGGGCTGGCGAATCTGCTGGCGGCCGAGCGCGATCTCGAGGTGGTGGCGGCCGTGGCGTCGGGTGAGGCGGCTGTGGCCGAGCTCGGAGCCTCCCGGGCGCAGGTGGTGCTGCTCGACCTGCGGATGCCCGGGCAAGACGGCTTCGAGGCCCTGCAGACGATCCACCGCAGGCGGCCGGACGTGAAGGTGGTGGTGGTCACATCGTCCGATTCTCCCGTCGACGCCGATCGGGCCCGCGCGGCGGGAGCCACGGGCTTCCTCTCGAAGCATGTCGACCAAGGGGACATCGTGGCGGCGATCCGCGCCGTGTGCCATGGCGCGGCCTGGGTGCAGGAGGGCGTGCAGCGGCCGGCGGCATTGACGGCTGCCGACGGGCTGCCCTTCGGGATTTCCATGCGCGAGTTGGAGGTGCTGCGGTTCGTGCGCAACGGCTTCGCCAACGCCGAGATCGGCCGGCGGCTGGGGATCACGGAGCGCACGGTGAAGGCCCACGTGAAGGCGTTGTGCGGCAAACTCGGCGCCGCCGATCGCGCCGAGGCGGTGGCCCGGGGCTTCGACCACGGCCTCCTCAAGGCCGGGGAATAAAGGAATCCCGGCGACCGTCCCGGTTGCCCAACAAGCCCGGAGCGGCAGCGACGGGGTCAATGCGGGTGGCATCCCATGCGCCACGTCCCCGGGCTCCCGCCCGGGGCTTTTTGGGGGGATTTTTCGGGGGTGGGGAGGCGGGGGAAAAATTTCCTCCAATTGTTCTTTCGGACAATTTCGCCGGTCGCAGGTCTGACCTAGAGTTGGTGCTACTGGGATTGGTTTTTTGGACCATCGAAGGTGGGGGCAACCCATGAACTTCACGAATGTCGCACGACACATGACTTCATCTCTTCGCGCTTGCACATCGGCATCCGCGCAATGGCGGTCGCGCTCGCACAGCATCCGCATCGCCCGCGGCGCGTTCGCGTGCGCGATCGCAGCGCTCGCCTGCTGCGGCAGCCTCGCGCACGCGCAGACCAGCGCCTCGTGGCTCCCGACCGCGGCCGGCACCTACACGTGGGGCACGGGCACAAACTGGAGCGGCGGAGTTGCCGCCAGTGGCGCGGGGAGCGTGGCGTCGTTCGTGGTCGACGCGGCTGCAAGTACTTTTCCCGCCGCCGCGCAGACGATCAACCTCAACGGCACCGTGACGACGGGCACGATCCGCTGGGAAGACACGAGCGGTGGTACCGTCGTCCCGTATAACATCGCCCCGGGCACGAGCGGCACGCTCAACTTGGCCACGGTCGCCGGCAGCACGCCGACGATATCGTTCGTGGGCTCCAGCGGAAACCAAAACCTCGTGATCTCCGCTCCGATCTCGGGCACGCAGGGTCTGCAGGTCGGCGGCTTGGGCACCAATACCGCCCAGGTCTGGCTCACCGGCGTCAACACGTTCACCGGCAACCTCACGGTCGACGCGCGAGCAAACTTTTTCTTCAACCTGGAAGGTAACGGCCGCCTGGGCTCCGGTGACTTCGCCGGAAACGTCTCGCTCGGCACCGGCGCAACTGCCCGAATGAACATGGCTGGGCTGCAGATCCTGAGCGGGTCGCTGTCCGGGGCTGGCACCGTGGAAATGTGGGGGGCTACTCCGTTAGTCGCCGCTACCACCGGCACGCTCGCGCTGAATGGAGCGAATACCGGCTTCACCGGCACGGTGAATCTCAACAGGACCCCTGGAACCGCGAGCGAAGGCAGGGTGCTTCAACTCGGAAATGCCGACGCCCTCCGCAACGCGACGCTCCGCACGTCGACCAGTGCCCTCGCGAACGCCGGCACGCGCACCGTGCAGTTCGCCTCGGGGATCGGCACGTTCAACCTGGGCGGGCTCAACGCCGGCGACAATGGCACGGGCAACATCGTCCTCTCCGACACGTCGAACAACGCGATCACGCTGGCCGTGGGCTGGAACAACGCGGCCTCGGCGTTTTCGGGCACGTTCTCCGGAGCGGGCAGCCTCACGAAGGTGGGCAGCGGCACGCTCACGCTCTCCGCCGCCAACACCTACACCGGCGGCTCGACGATCTCGGCCGGCCGGCTGGCGGTGGGCAATGCGGCCGCCCTTGGGGCGTCGACGGGCCCGCTGGCCGTGAACGCGGGCACGCTCGACCTGGGTGGCTTCTCCGTCAATGTGGGCGCCCTCTCCGGCTCGGCCGGCGCGGTGATCACGACGAGCACCGCTGCGGGCACGGCCACGCTCACGACGAACGCCGCCTCCAACTCGACGTTCGCCGGCACGATCCAAGACAACGGCTCGGGCGTCGTGGCCCTCACGAAGACCGGCGCCGGCCAGCTCACGCTCACCGGGGTCAACACCTACTCCGGCACGACGACGATCAGTGGCGGCGTGCTGATCGCCTCCTCATCGAGTGCACTGCCTGGTTTTGCCTCTTCCGGCCGCGTCGTGTTTGGCGGCGGCATCCTCCAACTTCCCGTCGATGGCACCCTGTGGACCATGGGCCAGGTCGGCACCATCTTTGCCAATGCCACGAAGACCAGCGGCCAGTTGGCGATCGACGTTGCCAGCGGCAACCAGGCGCAAACGGGAGGTGCATACTCGGGAGGCATCGGCCTCAGAAAGCTTGGCTCGGGCACGCTCTCGCTCACCGCCGCCAACACCTACACCGGCACGACGACGGTCGACAACGGCACGCTCTTCTTCGGAGACACCGGAGCCAGCATTCGCGGCCCGCTCACGATCAACGCCGGCGGGACGGCATCGCTCGGAACCTGGTCCTTGGGGTATGTCGGT
>JBKDMX010000011.1:0-28415 GCA_046343855.1 Planctomycetia bacterium | reverse complement strand
GAGCGGACTGCAAATCAATGGTTTTTCCCGTCGGTGACGACAACGCGGATCGGCGGCTGTTTCCGTATGTCACGATCGCGCTTTTGATCGCGAATGTCTTCGTGTTCGTGGTCCTCCAAGGGATGGGGGCCAACGAGGATTTCACGATGGCCTATGTCCAGGTGCCGGCCGAGATCATCTCGGGGCGGGACCTTGTCACGGAGCCCTCCGTCCAGCAGATTCCGGTGCCGGGGGGCCAGGGGCAGGTGATGGAGGTGACCGTACCGGGCCTCAAGCCGACGCCGGTGCCGGTTTGGCTCACGCTGCTGACGGCCATCTTCATGCACGGCAGCATCATGCACCTCGCCGGAAACATGTGGTTTCTCTGGATCTTCGGCGACAACATCGAAGACGACATGGGCCACGTGAAGTATCTGCTCTTCTACATCGCGACCGGTGTCATCGCGTCGCTCGCGTTCGTCGCCCTGAATAGCACCGGGGAGGCGGCCCTCACGCCCTGCCTCGGAGCCTCGGGGGCCATCTCCGGCATCCTCGGGGCCTACCTCGTCCTCCACCCCAACCGGCGGGTGAGCGTGATCCTGCTGCGGATGATGGTCGACGTGCCCGGCTATGTGGCCGTCGGCATCTGGTTTCTCTTCCAGGTGGTCAGCGGCATGTTTGACTCCAGCGGTGGCGGCGGCGGGGTGGCCTATTCGGCCCACGTGGCCGGGTTTATCGCCGGCATGATCCTGGCCAAACCGATGAGCTACGGCCATGTGCGCGATGAGGCCGATTCGCTGGTCGTTTTGCGGCGGCGGGTGCCGTAAAGACGGCGGGAAGGCTGTCCGCCGGGGGGCGGGGCTTCTATAAAAAGGTACGGCGGATAGAGCCGGTGAGGGCAAGGCAGGCTGAAGCCTACCCTACCGGGCCATGCGGTTTTTCGTGCGTTGATGGGAGCAGAACGAATGGTGAGCGGCGGGCCGGCGCAAAGCGAGGTGGTCGTCATCGGCGGCGGGCCGGCCGGTGCGACCGTGGCCACGCTCGTGGCCCAGCGAGGCCGCCGCGTGACGCTCTTCGAGCGGGAGCGGTTTCCGCGGTTTCATGTCGGCGAGTCGCTGATCCCCGAGACCTTCTGGGTGCTCGAGCGGCTGGGCATGCTCGACCGGATGCGGGGCAGCCGCTTCGTCGAGAAGCATTCGGTGCAGTTCGTGAGCGAGAAGGGCCTGCTCTCCGAGCCCTTCTACTTTCACGACCACAAGCCGCAAGAAAGTTCCCGCACCTGGCAGGTGGTCCGCAGCGAGTTCGATGAGATGATGCTGCGAAATGCGACGGAGCAGGGGGTCGATGTCCACGAGGGCGTGCGGGTGCTCGACGTGCTCTTCGAGGGCGACCGGGCGAAGGGCGTGCGGGTGCAGGATGAGCGCGGCGACGTCCGCGAGGTGATGGCCGACGTCGTCGTCGATGCCAGCGGCCAGGGCTCGATGATCATGAGCCGGCTCGGCCTTCGCGACTGGGATCCCGTCCTCAAGAAAGCAGCGATCTGGAGTTATTGGAAGGATGCCGAGCGCGGCACGGGCCGCGACGAGGGGGCGACGATCGTCCTGCAACTCGACGACAAGCAGGGTTGGTTTTGGTATATCCCGCTGCACGACGGCACGGTGAGCGTGGGCGTGGTCGCGGGGTATGACTACCTCTTCAAGGACCGCCCCACGAAGGATCCCGAAGCGATCTATTTCGAGGAGGTGGCCCGCTGCCCGGGGCTCCAGCCGCGGATCGCCCACGCCGAGAAGACGGCGCCCGTCCGCGTGGCGAAGGAATATTCCTATCGCTCGCGGCAGGTCGCCGGCGATGGCTGGGTGCTCGTGGGCGACGCCTTCGGCTTTCTCGACCCACTCTATTCGTCCGGCATTCTGCTCGCGCTCAAGAGCGGCGAACTCGCGGCCGACGCGATCACGGCGGCGCTCGATGCTGGCGACACCTCCGCGGCGCGGCTCGGCACCTGGGGGCCGGACTACATCCGCGGCATGGAGCGGATGCGGCGGCTTGTCTGCGAGTTTTACGAGGGCTTCAACTTCGGCCGGTTCGTGAAGCGGCATCCACATCTCAAGGGGCACGTCACCGACCTGTTGATCGGCGATCTCTTCAACGACCGGGTCGACGAGATCGTCGCGCCGCTCGATGCGATGCGGGCTGAGGAGCGAGCGACCGCCGGTCGTTAACTCTCCGGCCATGGCGTGACGCTGACGGTTGTGCGGCCTGGGCAATCGCTTGGAAAACGGGCGGAAGCGGGGCTGGGAAAACACCCTGCCGCAACACTGCCGACGACGGGGATCGATCGGGCTCGTCCCGGGGCTCCTGGCAATCTGGGCGCAGGCCGGCGGGCCGCGGTGACGCACGCTCGCTTGGCTGGCCGAATGCAACAGTGTTCGGGCAATTGCGGCCCTCTGTGCAGCTTGGATTCACGCATCAGGGAGACCACCGATGCGATCGGTGCTCACGCTCAGCCTCGTCATCGTTCTCGGTTTCACCGCGGCGGCCGATGCCGTTGCCGCCTGGCCATTTCGTCAGGTCTGGGAGCGCCGCAAGGCCGAGCTCTACTCGCAGCTTTCGCGGGATGTCACCAGGAAGGTGAACGCCCGCGTCGAGACTGCGAAGCAGGAGCTCGAGGAAACGCTGAAGGCCGAGGCCGCCGCGGAGTCTGCCAGGCTGCAGGAGCAGGCGAAGGCCGACAAGGCAGATCTCGAAAATCTCTTCGACGCGGAGTTTGAAGAGCTCGACTCCCGCGTGGACAAGAAGATCGACGAAAAGACCGCCGCGCTCGATGCGCGGTTTGAGAAAGAGCAACAGGAGCGCGACCAGGCTCTTGCGGCCGAGGCGAAGAAGCTCGCGGCGGCCACCGACACCCAGTCGAAGCAACTGGCCGACGCGGTCGAGGCCCAGGCGCGCAGGCTTACCGAGTCTGGCGATGCGACCCGGAAGGAGACGCTCGCGAAGATCGAGGCGGAGATGCGACGCATCGAGCAGCAGTCGGCCGCGGACGTGGAAAAACTTCTGGCGGCGACCGGCAAGCGGATCGACGGCGAATTACAGAAGCTCGATGCCGAGATGGTGAAGCTCAAGACCAGCCTCGATGACCGGTTCGCGGCGCTCCAAAAGCAGCTCGACGCCGAGCGGCAGGCCCCGGCGGAGCCGATCAAGCCGGCGGAGCCGAAGCAGCCTGAGGATGACGCGAGCCCCGCGGAATCAGACGGCTCCACGGATTGAAGCCGGGTCAGCCTTTCTTCGGAAGCAGCCCGCGGCGCATCGTCAGGGGGCGAGCCGCTCGAGCGTCCATCCGCCGGAGGTGTCACGGCGGAAGACGAGGCGGTCGTGCAGCCGGCTCGGTCGCCCCTGCCAGAATTCGATCCGCTCCGGCACGAGCCGGAAGCCGCCCCAGTGTGGCGGCCGGGGGATCGCGGTGTCGTCGGGATGCTCCTCGCGAAACCGGGCGAAGAGGGTTTCGAGCGCGGCCCGGCCGGCGATCACCTCGCTCTGCGGCGAGCTCCAGGCGCCGATCCGTGACGTGCTCGGCCGCGACCGGAAGTAGTCGTCCGACTCGGCCGCGGTCGTCCGCTCCACACGGCCCTCGATCCGGATCTGCCGCTCGAGGTCGGCCCAATGAAACGTGAGCGCCGCATGGGGGTTGGCCGTGAGCTCGCGTCCCTTGCGGCTTTCGTAGTTGGTGAAGAAGCAGAAGCCGCGGGCATCGAAGCCGCGCAGCAGCACGATCCGCGCCGACGGGCGGCCGTCGGGCGACGCGGTGGAGAGCGTCATCGCCTCCGGCTCCGGCACGCCGGCCGCGACGGCGGCGTCATACCAGACTGCGAACTGGCGGAGCGGGTCGCGTTCGACCGTCGTCTCGTCGAGCGCTCCCTGCTCGTATTCCTTGCGGGCGTGCGTGGTGCGAGGGTCCATGGGGCGCGAGGTGCCTTGCTGGGGTGGGAAACAATGAAGAATACCCCTTCGCTCCTCCGGCGTCATGCCGCCCGCCAGATCATCCACCACGCGGCGAGGCGCTGGACGACGAGTGGCACGAGGCCCGCCTGCGGCACGCCCGTCGCGAGCAGGAACGCAACTGAAGCGGCCGGTCTCCGCCGGTATTCGTTCCCCTCCGAGATCTGGCGCACACGTCGGGCCTCATGGCCCGCCAACGAGCCGCGCCACGGCGCGGGCGTCGGCCTCGGCGCAGGTCTCGGCCCGCACCGTCGCCGTCGGCGACCGCGGGGCGACGACCTTGCCGGTGCGGGGATCGACGGGCGAGCGGCCCGCGCGGGCGGTGCTCGTGGCCACGGCCTCGCCCGGGGCGAGTTGCCACACGTCGCTGGTGCCGCGGATCGCAACCCGCCAGCGGCCGCCGGAGGGCGGCGCCCCCCACGCCCGCACCTCGCCGCCGAGTTCCACGAGATGATTGGCCGAGCCGATCGCGACGAGCCGCGCGCCGATGGCATCCACGGCGTAGCCGGGGCCGATGCCGCCGAGGTCGAGGGCGACGTGGTCGCGGGCCTTGCGGAGCGCGGGGGGCTGCTCGCGACTCTCGACGAGGTGCATCCCTGCCACGGCCCCTGGGGCGGTCGTGATGTCGAAGGCCCCGCCCGTGTCGGCGTGCACCCGCCGGGCGATGGCCACGACGGCCAGGAGGTCGGGGGCCACGGCCACCCACTCTCCCGCCGGTGCCCGGTTGAACCGGCTGGCGTCCGCATCGTCGCGCCAGGTGCTGAGCGCGCGATCAATCCTGGCGAGCACGTCTTCGACCTCGCGATGCACCTCGCCCCGCGTCAGGCCGGGGATGTCGCCGCCGAGCGTCACGCGGTACGTGGTGCCCAGCCCCGGCCCGGCGACGGTGAGAAGGTCCGCGGCAGAAGAAAAAGAAAAAGGTGCCAGCCACCAAATCCAGGCAAGATGGCAAATTACCCAGATTTGGTGGCTGGCACCTTTTTTCATCGGGGCCACCAGTGGGCGAGGATGGCGGCGGCGAGGCAGAAAAGCAAAAGGCCGTCGCGCCAGGTGAATCGGTCGGAGCGGCCGTTGAGCCGGAGGTGGTCGAGGAGGGCGCCCGTGGGGCAGGCGTGGCGGCAGTAGGCCATCGGATAGAAGCCGCTCGCGAGCAGGCTCACGGCGAAGATCGCGAGGGCGGCGGTGCCGGCGACCGTGGGCAGATAGGCGTCGAACGGCTCGAGATCGACGAGGGCGAGCGGCAGGTGGAAGACCGCGACGAGGATCGCGAGCACGAGCAGGGCCCAGGGGAGCGCCGCGAGCCACGGCCGCAGCCACACGGGCACGCTCCGCTTCGGCTTCGCGAACCGCACGAGCAATTGCTGCGCCGCCCCGTGGGCGCAGAGGTGCGAGCAATAGACGTTTTTCCGCGTCGTCGCCGGAAGCACGACCGCGGCGGCGGCGAGCGCCGCGAGCACGACGGCCCCGCGCGGCACGCCCGCCTGGGCCCAGCCCCAAACTTGCGCCTGCGAGAGGAGAGCGCCCGCCCCGAATCCGAGATATGCGAGCACGGCCAGCGGCAGGGCGAGCCTGCCAAACCAGGTGCCCCGGGCCCGCGTGAACGCCGTCGCGATCGCCGTCGCGATGATCGCGAGGGCCCCGAGCCGTGGCCCGTCGAGGTCGCGGCGCAGCGAGGCCACCCACGAGCGGCCCGTGGCCGACGGGGCCGCGTGCGCCCGCACGGCCCGCACGATCCCCTCCGCGACGGCCTGGCTCGTCATCGTGGCGCCGCTCACGCCCTCGATGCCGGTCGCCGCCGGGTCGAGGCCCGCGAGTCCCTCGAGCGTCATCCCGCGGTAGACGCGGCGAAACGCCCGGTCGTCGCGGACGTAGCCCACGTAGGGCTCGTTGTCGAACGTGGCGAGCACCGCCACGCCGGCGACTTTTCCCTGCGTGTCGAAGCCGATCACGGCGTCGGTTGGCCCCTGGTAGCCGATCACGCGGTCGGCCGCGGGGCTCGTGCGGAGCACCCAGCCGAGCGGGATGCGGTCGGCCGCCTGGACGCGGATCACGGCGGGATCGCCCGCGTCGGGCTCGATCGCCACGGCGTCGGGGAAGATTTTCCTCAGATCGTCAAGGGTGGGGGCCGCGGCGAATCGGCTGCCTGTCGCCGAGCCGCCGAGCCGAAGCGCGAGCGCCTCCGCGATCGCCAGGCAGGTGAGCGTGGAGCCGCCCACGGCGTCGATTTTGCCCGTCGCCAGGGATGCGAGGTCGGCGAGCGATGTGCCGCGGAACGACGCCAGGAACCGCTCGTCGCGCTCGATCGCCGACACATGGTCGCGGGTGTCGCGGCTGGAGAGGATCTCGACGCCGGCCACGCAGCGGTCGCCGTCGCAGACGACGAGCAGATCCGTCGGGCCGGAAAAGCCGATCGCCGCGTCGCCGGCGGGGGACGTCTTGAAGATCGTGCCCACGCGCTCGCCGGCGGCGTCGACGAGGTCGCGGGCGCCGGCGAGTGAATCGGCATCGCCGCCGATCGCCGCCGCCTCGGGCAGGTGCCGGCGGATGCGATCCATGGGCAGCGTCGCGAGGTCGGCCCCCGACTGCCGCGCGAGAAACGCCCGGTGCTCGGCGTGGACGAGCCAGGCGAGCGCCGCGACGACGGCGAGCCGCGCGGCGTGGATGGCGTAGGCACGGAGTGTCATGGGTGGATGGTGTACGTAGGACAGGCTTCAGCCTGTCGTGCTTGACGTAGGACAGGCTTCAGCCTGTCATCATCGCAGACAGGCTAAAGCCTGTCCTACGTTACTTCGCCGGCACGAGCATCACGGCGTCGGCGTGGGCGTTGCCCTTGGCGCCGTCGGTCGAGATCACGACCACGCACGAGTCGCCCCTGCCGAGCCGCACCTTCCCGGCCGAGCCGAAGCCGTCGAGCGGCGCCGGCTTCTGCATGTCGAACCGCACGCTCGTACGGCCCTCGGCCGTCTCCACGAGCACCGGCACCGCGGAGCCGCGGTTCTTGTGCGGCTGCCAGGAGACGAGCACGTCGTAGGTGCCGGCCACCGGCGCCTGAAGTTCGTATTTCGCCGTCGCGCCCGAGTCGGGGCTCGCGAAGAGATAGCCGGTGCCCACGTAGCCCTTGAGGCTGTCGCTCCCCTGCCAGCCGCCGACCCGCACGGCCTCCGTGTCGTCGCGGATGACGGCCCCCTTCGAGACCGCGAGTTTTCTGGCGTCGATGCCCGTGGGCGGGCCATACGGGCCGGCCAGCGGCAGGGCGTCGGCCGGAATCTCGATGGCCGACTGGAGCGTCGCCCGCCGGGCCTTGCCCGGCAGCTGCAACAGCTCGTGCATCTCGCTCCAGTGGTTTTCATACACGCCCCGCGGCGTCACGCCGTGCTTCACGGCCACGCTCGCCGCCTTGCCCACCACCTCGCCCATCATGCCGCACGTTTTCATCACCCGCACCGTGCCGAGCGCCTCGTGCGTCACGGAGATGCAGCGGCCGGCCATGAAGAGATTCTCGATGTCCTTCGAGTAGAAGCAGCGGTAGGGCACGGGATAGCCGTAGGTGCGGTCGACACGATTGTCATGCACGGCGATCGAGATGAAGGGGTTGTCGGGAAACTTCTTGGCGTATTCCTGCTTCGGATAGTGGAGGTCGATCGACCAGGTCGAGGGCACGCAGCCGTCGGGAAACTCCCGCTTGGAGATGATGTCGTCCTGCGTGAGCACCACGTCGCCGAGGATCCGCCGGCTCTCGCGCGGGCCGCCCACGTAGGCCACCCAGGTGAGGACGGCGTTCGTGTGGTCGGCGGCACCGTCGCCGTTCTTCATGGCGTTCCAGGCCCCGAATGCCGCCCGCAGGTTCCAGTCGCGGATGCCCTCTGCATCGGCGAGCGGATCCTTGTCGAAGCCGCTCTCCCAGAACCACTCGGCGTGGTAATTGCGCGGATAGGGAAAATCGTCCATCGTGAGCGGCAGGGCCCAGGGCGTTTCGGGAAACGCCTGCGGGCCGTCGAGTTCGCCCCAGGCCCACATGTTGCTCATCCCCATCCGGCCCTTGGGCTCCATCACCGTCTCGGCCCCGGCGAGGTGGCCGATCGTGGCGTGGCCGGTGGCATCGCAGAAGAACGTGCCGGCACACTCCAGCTCGCGGCCCGTCTTCACGTCGAGGCAGGCGACGCTCCTGATCCGGCTGCCTTCCTTCCTGACGGCGAAGGCGTGCGTGTGCAGAAAGAGGTCGATGTGCGGCTCGTCGCGGACGATTTTTTCCTTCTTGGCATCCTCGAACTCCTCGAACGTGCCCGGGCTCTTCTTGGCGTGGTCGCAGAACTCCTCGACGATCTCGCCGATCCGCGGATATTTTCCGCGACGGATGAGCCCCATCGCCCACACGCGCACCTCGCTCGAGCCGTTGCCGCCGAGCACGCCGCGGTCTTGGATGAGCGCCACCTTCAGGCCCATGCGGGCCGCGGAGATGGCGGCGCCCATGCCGGAATAGCCGCCGCCGACCACGACGAGGTCGTAGGGGCCTGCCTGCTGCGGCTTGTCCGGCAGGCCGAGCGCGGCCCGCCGCCAGCCGGGCAGGATCGCCGAGTCGTTGGGGGGCGGCGCGGCTTCGGTCGTAAACACGATGCAGTCGCAGCGGCCGTCGAAGCCGGTGAGGTCGTGGAGGGCGACGGTCGCCTCGCCCGCGGCGAGCGTCACGGTGCCGCCGTCGTGCCAGTCCCAGGCGGCGGCCTTCGTGCCGAACGTCTCGGCGAGGGGCGTGCCGTTGACGACCACCTGGAATTTCCCGGGCGTGCCGGGGGCGTTCCACCGGGCCACCCAGTCTTTCGTGCGCACGAACACGCGGTAGGTGCCGGCGGCGGGGATCGTCACCTTCGTGGCGGCATCGGCGACCGGCTTGCCGAGGCCGTGGGCGATCAGGTAGGGCGAGCCCATCTCGCGGATGAACTGCGTGTCGAGGCTCCAGCCGCCGGGCGACGCAAAACTCTCGGCCTCGACGAGCACGGTGGCGGCGGAGGCCGGTCCGACGGACAGGCAGGCGACCGCCGCGAGAATGAATCGCTTCATGGTGAGGCTCTTCGTTGTGTCGGCGTATCCGCGGTTGCCGCGGACTCCGGTGGAGTGTAGGCGGTCGGCACGTCGAAATCGACCGTCACGGCCGCGAGCGGCAGGTCTGCCTGCGTGATGAACGGGGGAAACAGCAACCGCCGCCTCAGCAGTTTCTCGGGCGTGTCGCCCTTATAGCCCTCGATGACGACGCGGTGCGGACCGCCGACGGCGCCCATGCCGCGGTAGGTCGTGTAGCGGCCATTCACGATGTCGCCATAGCCGCCCGGCCCCTTGTTGCCGCGGCCGGTGTCGGGCTCGAAGGAGATCCGGCCCGCGGCGAGAGGCTGGCCGCCGAATGTCACGGTGCCGCTGACGGGATACCGCGTCGGGCCGGCCGTCCGGCTGCAGCCGGCGAGCATGATCAGCCCGGCGAGCCCGAGGGCGGTGAGCGGCAGGCCCGCCGCGCGGCACGAAGCGTGGATGTCGGCGGCGGTCATTGGGAGAAGGCAGGCTTGGGCGCCCGCGAGTTTCGCTGCCCGAGCAGGCGGTAGACGGCCAGATCGATCGAGTCTGAAAGAAAATGCGTGGAGCCGTCGGCCATGGCGAAGCCCGCGCCGCCGGGATGCCGGCTGCCGAACGTGCTGATCATCCACGGTCCGTACCACAGGGTCGTCGAATCGCCCGACTCCGAATTGATCCCGCGATTCGTCGCGCAGAGGCCAACCGGCACCGAAAAGTCACCGCTTGCCCACCAACGCAGGGCCGAGTCCCAGCCGATGCCGGGTGGACTGGGATCACGCTGGATGAGCGGCATATACCGCGACTCGCCGACGAGGACCACGTTCGACAGCCCGTCGAGCACGTGGCCGGCCGTGATCCGGGAATTGGCGTGGAAGATGCCGTTGTGGAAAAAGTACCGGTCGGCGAAACCGACCGACGCGCATGCGCGGCGCGTGGGGGTGTCGGGATCGGGGCCGCCCCCCTGGCAGGCGAGGTAGTTCGTGTTGCCGTGCTGCCCCGAGGCCGTGTTCGGGTCGGATGGGCAGACGAAATCGGGATTGAACCGGAACTGTCTCCCGCCGTTCGGCACGCCCGCCAAGGCGGTGGTCACGTCCTGCATCGCCCGGGCAAAGCCACCGTTCATGTCGTAGGCGTCGTATCGCGACTGCCCCTCCATGAACGGCAGGATCAACACGCCCCACGGCGGGCCGCCGGCGGTGCCGGAGGTGGCCGCAAGTTGGCACCGCTGCGTGGCGTTCAATGCCGGATCGAGCCGCATGACCCCGCCGGGCGGAAACGCCCCCTGTTGGCTGTCGTAGTGAAGGCACGCCAGCGCCAACTGCTTGATCTTGTTCGCGCAGGTGTTTCGGCGGGCCGACTCCCGGGCGCTCTGCACGGCCGGCACGAGGAGTGCCACGAGCAAGCCGATGATGGCAATGACAACGAGCACCTCCACGAGCGTCATGCCGCGGCGGCGGGGCATGATGAACTGCATGGTGGTTACGTGCGGCGGCGGCGGACCCACGCGGCGGCGGCGATGCCGATGGCGGCCAGCGCGATCGCCCCCGGCTCGGGCACGATCACGAGGTTGCCGTGGAGTGGGTGAACTCGAGCGTCTGCGAGTCTTTCGTGGCCGTCCACGTGTCGCCAGCGCCGGTGGATGCAAACGTCAGCCCGCCGTAGAACGAGCCGTCGTTCACCGTCGTGATGCTCGTGAAGAGGCCCGAATACGAGGCGAAGTCGAAGAGGTTGAACGTCGTGTCGTCGGCAAACGCCGCCGTGATCCCGCTGCCGAAGTCGATCACGAGCGAGCCGCCGTAGGTGAGGAGGCCGATCACATCGGTGCCGTCGTACTGCGTGGCCCGCGTGAGGCCGTCGATCTCGAAGACCGACGTGCTCGTGCCGCCGAGCGTGAGCGCCGCCACGGAAAGCAAGCCGGGGCTCGTGCCCGGCGAGAAGAACCCGTTCACCGTCACGGCCCCGGCGATCGAGCCCGAGCCGCCGAGCGTGGCGCCCGAGTCCACCGTTACGGCCGTGTTGCCCAGCTGGCCGGTCACGAACAGGCTGCCGGCGGCCACGGTCGTGGCCCCCGTGTAGGTGTTGACACCGAGCAGGGCGAGCACGCCCGCGCCCGACTTCGTGAGGGCCACGACGCCCGAGCCGTTGTCTTGGATGACACCGCCGAAGATCGACGTGCCGGACGCCACGGCCGAGGTGAGCGTGGCCGTGCCGGCGGCGGTGGACGTGGTGATCACCGCGCCGGCCGAGCCGGTGAGGGCGCCCACATTCACGGAGAACCCGCCCAGGTCGAGCGTGCCGCCGTTGACGGCCAGCGCCCCCGTCGAGCCGCCAAGCGCGTTGGCATTGCCGAGGCGGAGCGTGCCCGCCGAGACGGTCGAGCCGCCGGTGTAGGAATTCGATGCCGAGAGCGTGAGCGTGCCCGACCCGCCGAGGCGGAGGCCGCCGGAGTTGGTCGAGTCGATCGAGCCGGCGTAGGTGATCGACTGGCCGTTGGGGTCGATCCGGATCGCGGCCGTGCTGCCCTTGATGCGGCTGGCGTAGTCGGCCGTGTTGGACGCCGTGTATTGGAGCGTGCCGCCGGTGAACGAGAGGTTGCCGCCGCCGCCCAGGGCGCTCGCGTTGGCGAGCCGCAGGGTGCCGTCGGCGAGCGTCGTGGTGCCGGAATACGTGTTGGCCCCGCCGAGCACGAGCATGCTCGTGCCCGTCTTCACGAGGCCGAAGCCATTGCCGCCGTCGCCGATCGGGCCGTTGAAGTAGATTCCGGTCGTGCCCGACGCCGGGACCGCGTGCACCACGTCCACCGTCCGCGTGGCCCCGACGATCGTCATCGAGCCCGTGAACAGGAGGCTCTGATCCGTCTGGCCGCTCCCGACCGCGATGAAGCCGACGTTGCCGGCGAGCGACACGGTGTTGGAGATCGTCCGTTCCCCACCCGAGGTCGACCGGAGGCTGCCTCCCTCGATCGTGAGAAGCCCCGTGCCGAAGCCGTTACCGACAACGGTGTAGGCGACAGATGCGCCCGGCTTGAGGATCGTTCCGCCCGAGTAGGAGTTGGCACCCGAGAAGAGGAACAACGCCCCCGCGGACGACCCCGCCGCGAGCGTGACCGCTCCTGTTCCGGAGAGGCCGGAGAGCGTCAGTAAGCTGCCGGTGGAGGCGTTGTTGCGGAACGTCGCCCCGGACCCGGTGACCGCGATGGCGCGGGAATTGAAGCCGTAGCTCGCTCCGACCGTCGAATCGATTGTGCCGCCGTTGACCGTGATGGTGCCGGCGCCCCCGAGGGCATTGGCATTCGAGAGCGTGAGGGTGGAACTGGTGAGGGCGATCGCCCCGAGCGCGTTGGAGTTGGAGAGCGTGAGGCCGTTTCCGCCAGAGATCGCCAGGCCGACCGTGCCCGACAGCGAATTCGCGAACGTGCGGCTGCCGGCACCCGTGTTCACGCCGAGCACAGCGTTCGCCGCGAAGTTGCCGGTGCCGATCATCGACTGGAGCGTGGCGTCGGTGAACGCCGTGCCCGTGGCGAGCGTGGCGTTCGCGGCGACCGAATACCGCCCCGCCGTGACGATGCCGGGGATCGCGGCCGTGTTCGAGAGCAGGAGCGTGCCCGCGGAGACGGTGGTGGTGCCCGCGTAGTCGTTCGTGGCCCCGGTGAGCGTGAGGGTGCCGCTACCGATCTTCGTGAGGCTGCCTGAGCCCGTCAGCCGGCCGGCGAACGTGCTCGACGCGTTGCCGCCGCCGACGGTGAGGGCGAGGGCCGCGCTGGAAGCGTTTTGCAATGCGAGCGTGCCCGAGTTCGTGAGCCCGCCGAACGTGGCCGACGTGAGCGTGCCGAAGGAGAGTGTGCCGCTGCTCGCCGTGTCGAACGTGCTGGCCTGGAGGGCCGCCGCATCCGCGAGCAGGAGCGTGCCGGCCTCGATCACCGTGGGGCCGTTGAACGTGTTGGCGGCGGAGAGCGTGAGCGTGCCGCTGCCGAGCTTGCGGAGGCCGCCGTCGATCGCCGCATCGCCCCCGATCTGCGACTTCCGCAGCACCTGCGGCAGGCCGATATTGAATGCCCCCGAGTCGATCACCGCCCCGCCGTTTCGAACGTCGGCCGCATCAAAGTTTTGGAGAAACGTCGTGGAAGAGGCGCTCGCCTGGAGCGTGCCGCCGTTGAAGCGAAACGACGTGTTCGCCGCAGTGCCGACCGTGAGCGTGCCGAGCGTGAGCGTGCCGCCGTTTAGGTTGATGGTGGCGTTGCCATTGGCTGCCTGGAGGGAGAGCGTCGGCAGGACCGCCACGCCCGCGGTGAGCGTGAGCGTGCCGGTGCCAGGATTGCCCAAGCCGATCCCTCCGATCTCGAAGCCCCCGGAGGTGACTTCGAAGCGGCCGCCGTTGATTTCGAGCGAGCCGGTGGCGGCATTCGCGCCGATGATGGAAGTTGATGCACCGCCGAGCGACAGGGTGCCGCCGGTGATCAGCATGCTGCCGGTGCCACTCGAGTTGCCGATGACCAAGGCGCGTGCTGAACTCGCCAGCGTGGTCGTGCCCTGGGCGGCACTGTAGTTGAGCGCCGAAGCCGCACCGTTTTGGATGTTGAGCCGGCTGTTCGACGACTGGTTGAAGAGCGTGAACGCCGTGCCTTGCCAGTTGGTCGAAACCGTTGGATCGCTGCTCGTCGTGCCCCGCCATTCGTATGCGGTCTGGCCGTGAGCCCGCGGTGCGAACGCGGCCAGCCCGCAGACCATGGCGACGATCGCCAGCGCCGAGGGGCGCAGCCGCGGCGGGGTCGCGCGTGATTTGATCGTGGTCGAACGTTTCATCGTCGTCATCCAGCGAAGGAAAATGGATCCACCCACCGACTCTGAAACATTAGTGCGCAACACCACCGTCTTCTACGGGCTTGTTGCGTCCTTTTTCTTCCCAAAAACGCCAGCGGGCCGCGAAAAAACAGCGTGTTTTACGCCATGTGCCGTCGATCTACCGCGTGGCGCGACTGCGCAACAAATCTTCCCGGATGCGCCTCGCGGCCGGCCGGTGAGGTATGCTGCCGGTTGCCACGAAGGTTGAGGAAGAGCGTCGCGAGGCAGGCATGGGGCATCCGCCGGGAGCATCGGAGAAGCAGTCCACGAAGGGCCGGGGCGGCTCGTTTCCTCGCGTGACGGTGCTCGTGTCCACCGCCACAGGCTGGGGGAGAGGAATCGTCAAAGGGATTTCAGCGTTTGCCAATCAACACGGGCCGTGGCTGTTGCAGGTGGAGCCTGAAGGTGAACGGCAGGCGCTGCCCGCGGGGTGGCGGGGCGACGGCGTGATCGCCAGGCTCTCCACGCCGAAGACGGCCGAAGCCCTGCTCCGCATGCGGGTGCCCGTCGTGAACGTGTCGAGCATCGCGCTCGCCGGGCGGGCGGCCGCCGTGCCGCGGGTGTGCAGCGACGTCGCTGCGGGCGGGGCGCTCGCCGCCAGCCACTTCCTCGACCGCGGGTTCAAGCATTTCGGCTACGTGGGCCTGCAGAAACTGTCATACGTGCGGGAGCACCGCGAGGCGTTTGCAAACCTGCTCGGCGAGAAGGGCTTTGCCTGCCACGTGCTCGCGCTCGGCGACCGACCGGAGGTGGCTGATATTCCCCGACCGCTGCTCGAGTGGCTCGAGGCGCTGCCGAAGCCGGTGGCCGTGCTCACCTGGAACAATTCGCAGGGCCGGGCGGTGATCCACGCCTGCCGAGTCGCGGGCCTACTCGTGCCCGAGGACGTGGCCGTGCTGTCGGGCAACGACGACCCGCTTCTCTGTGAATGCTGCCTGCCACAGTTGTCGGCGATCGCCGTGGCCACGGAGCGGATCGGAGAGACGGCCGCGGAGCTGCTCCAGCAGTTGATGCGGGGCAAGCCGGTGCCGAAGACGCCCGTGCTCGTGCCGCCGATCGGGATCAACGCCCGCCAGAGCACGGATGCCCTGATGATTCAAAACCCCTCGCTGCTCCAGGCGCTCGGCTACATCCGCGAGCATGCCACCGAGCCGATCCAGGTGGACGACATCCTCCGCGTGGTGCCGATCGCCCGCCGCAGCCTGGAGCGGTTTTTTCAGGAGTCGCTCGGCCGCTCGCCGGCCGAGGAGATCCGCCGCGTGCGGCTCGAACGGGCCAAGCACCTCCTCGCCACCAGCGACCTCCCGATTCCGAAGGTGGCCCAGGCGAGCGGGTTCGGCACGGGCGAATACCTGGCCACGCTGCTCCGCCGCACGACGGGCATGACGCCGCTCAAATACCGCGCCGCCGCCCGCGGGCATTGACCGCCCCAACAAGCCCGGAGCGGGAGCGACGGGGTATTGCGTGACGCGCCGCCTCCGCGGCGACCCCCGGGCTCCCGCCCGGGGCCAACCGCAATCACCGGCTTGCCCTTCGCCGCTGCCGGCGCGACGATCGCGAACTCCGCGCCGGTGACCTTCGTCAGATATGCCGCCAGTTCGCCCGCGGCGTTACGGCTCGCGCACAAAGATGAATCGGTCGACGTAGATCGCCTTGACGTTCTTCGGGTCCACGCCGCCCGTCGTTCCCACCCAGAGGGAGGTGGTATCGCTGAAATCATGCACTCCGAAATCATACAGACGGTAGCGGCCGTCCGTGATCGGCTCGTCCAGCGCCTTGGTCAACTCCGTGGTGACGTTCGGGTCCGGGGTGCCGCCGGTGCGGCCCTCCAGACGCGGTGAAATTTCCACCAGATTGCGTTTCCGATAGCTGTCATAAACTCCGGCGTGGAAGGCCACGCCGCTCTTCGCCAACGCTTCGACACGTATGACGGCATAGGCATGCCACCGGCCCTGTCCAATCCCCTTGGCAGCCAGATTTTGGACCTGTACCCCCCAACTCAATACTCCTGCATCAATGCAGGCGGCCGCGTGGTTCACGGCCTGCTCATCAAAGACGATGTGGGCTGCCCCCCCCCTGGGCCAAACACATCCGGTCTTCCTGGACGTCCACCACGCGCTGGAGCGGGATCGCGGCCAGTTCCGGCGGCAACGGCATGGGGGTTCCGTCGCTGAAGGCCTTATAGGTCTTGTCCGCCTCCAGAACGAAGCGCGCGGTAACACGCTCTCCTTCACGGCGGGAGCTCTGCAGGTAGTCCTTCAGGCTGGCCGGGAAGCAATAGCCGACTTTATCAACGCCGGCCTCCCGGCAGCGGGTGGTGAGGTCTGCCAACAGGGCATCCCTGTCGGACGGACCGCGGCTGGGCTTTTGTTCCCGTCCGCTCAAGTAGCGGTAATAGGCGTTACCGCAGAGCCACTGGTGATCCAGCGCGATGCGGGCGCGCCGCACGCGCGTCGTGAACACCGGGTCGCCGTCGACGGCGGCGACCGCCGCGTCAAACAGCTCCGTGGCGCGGTTCATGGTGTCCAGGTCGAGCCATTCGGCCATACGCGGTGACATCCAGGTGTGGACGAAGTTCGTCCCAACCCGGTCGGCAAGCAGTTGCTGGTACTCGTACAGAGCCTTGCCGGCGCGCCCATAGTAGCCGTCGAGGAACTCGCGGATCAGGGCGCGGTCATCCTGGTCCGGGTTCCAGAGAAGCTTGGAGAGGAGCCAGGTGTGGAGCTCATCGAAGTCGCTGAGAGGACTTTGGCCGTGGCTGTGTTCCATAAAGACGGCGACAGCGCCCATCTGTCGGTAGAGGCGTAGATCCGGACCATAGACGAAGGCCCGCGGCTCCGGGGTGAAGGAATTTTCCAGGTTCGCGGTGTAGTCCCAGATGTAGAGATTCGGCTTCATCGCCGACCAGTCCTGCAGATCCTCCGCAAGCCGATGGTTGATCTGCGCTGTGATCGGTTGCACCGCTGAACGCTCGACGACCGAGTACCGCACAATGACATTGTGGCGGGGCCGGATCGTTTTCGGCGGCTTGCGCCCGTACTGGTACGCCAGCGTCTCGACGAAGAACCCGGGGAACTCCTTCTCCACGCCCTCGGCCACCCGGTTGATACCGTACAACAGCGAGCCGGCGGGCGACCCTTCCGCGTCATCGAGGGCTTTGCAGGTGGTGCACTGACAGTTGCCGCCAGGGTAGTCGTTCTGCGACACTGAAATGATGCCGGCCTCGGGGTTTTCCCGGATGCGCTCCAGCACGTTGCGGGTCAGTTCCGCCAGCATCGCCTGGTTGGTCAGGCAAAGCTGGGCATCTTTCCGCCTGCGCTCCCCGTTGATTTCGCTGTACCAGTCCGGGTGGTCCGCAAAATACTTCTGAGGCGGCATCAGCTGCTTGTTATCGAAAAAGGTGTGGCACCACCCGATCAGGTGGTAGTGTCCGCCCCACGCCGCGGGAATCTTCGGGAAGTGGCCATTCTGGCGCATGCGCACGGCGAACCGTGGCACCTCGTCGGTCGTTTCCCCCTCGTAAGGTCGGATGGCGGGGCACAGCGATTCACGGTAGACGAACGGCGGCACGTACCGCGTGTCCAGCGCGCTGACGGTCAGAGCCGGCTTGCCGGGAACCAGCTCCTCCGTCGGCGTCCACCAGCGCACGCCCACCTCGCGCTCGAGGAACTCGTACACGGCATAGAGCGTGCCGCGCTTGGCCCCTTCGGCGCCGGTCAGCACCAGATGCTTCCCGACAACCTTGAGCACGATCCCGTCATCCCCCAGCCCCGTGGCACCGGCCCTGGCCAGATCCAGTGTGGGGGCAACGACCCGGGCCGCACCGGGGCCAACCGCAATCACCGGCTCGCCCTTCGCCGCTGCCGGCGCGACGATCGCGAACTCCGCGCCGGTGACCTTCGTCAGATATGCCGCCAGTTCGCCCGCGGCGTTCTTCTCGGGTTCGGTGGCGTCGTCCGCCAACGTGATGACGTACGGTGTCGCATTCGCCTGCGCCAGCGTCATCCTCTCCCCGCTCCCGTCTTGCGCCGCCCCGAGCACTCCCTTGCCCCCGGCCAACAGGCCGGCAACCGCAATCCCAACCATCAGTGTGTCTGTCACCGTTGGTCTCATTCTTTGTTTCTCCCATGCCTTTGTTGCGCCGACTGTTGTGGTCCGATTGCAACGCCGGTCCCGAACTGACCGGCGCTCGCTGCGCTCTTCAACCGCACCATGTTCCCGCGGCGTTACGGCTCGCGCACAAAGATGAATCGGTCGACTTCGATCGCCTAGACGTTCTTCGGGTCCACGCCGCCCGTCGTTCCCACCCAGAGGGAGGTGGTATCGCTGAAATCACGCACCCACGATTATACAGACGGTAGCGGCCGTCCGTGATCGGCTCGTCCAGCGCCTTGGTCAACTCCGTGGCGCGGTTCATGGTGTCCAGTTCGAGGAGGTCGGCGGCATGCACATTCGCGTGCGAACCATTATGCTGCGCTGCTGCCGGGCTGAACCCAATCACGCAAACATCTCTTCTGGCCATGATCCGCATGCTCACCCTCCTTGCCCTGGCCTGCATGCTCTCCGCCATCGGTTCTGCGCAGGCAGAGGTGGCTGTCGATAACTCTCAACCGCCCACACCGTCTGCAACCAAGGCACGGCTCGCCCCGCCGTTCACCGGCGCGGCGCCCGGAGCGGTTCTTTCGCACCAGGAAATCGGCACGGACATCAAGCGTGCTCGGGCCTGGAAAGTCCGCTACGTGGCAAAGGACGTCAACGGCGTGCCGACCGAAGTCACCGGCCTTGTGATCGCTCCGCACGAGAAAGGCGAGAACCGCAAAGTGCTGACCTGGTGTCACGGCACGACCGGGCTCGGCGATGCCGCCTGCCCCTCGGCCCAGCCCAATCCGGCGCGCGAACTCGCGACCTACTTCGACACGTCCTCCACGCAGCAGATCGACTTCGGCGTGCCCGGACTGCAAGGCTTCATCGACGACGGCTACGTCGTCTGCGCCACGGATTACCAAGGCCTCGGCACCCCGGGACAGCATCAATACATGGTCAATCGCACCCAGGCGCGCGATGCGGTGTACCTCGTCCATGCCGCGCGGACGCTCGGCGATGTCGGTGCCGGCATCAACGTCGGCAGCGCCGGATGGTCGCAAGGCGGCGGCGCGGCGGCGGCCGTGGCCGAGCTCGATCCCGAGGATTACGGCGACTTGAAGCTGGTCGGCACTGTCTGCATGTCGCCGAGCGTAGCCACGATCATCTTCAACAGCCCGAGAGGCGGCCTGGCGGCCGCCTTGTCGAACGCCGCAGCCGCCGCACCCGATCCCCACGGCGTCATGATGCTCGCAGGCGCCCAGGCGGCGAATCCCTCGAGCCTGCAGCTTGCCGATGTGTTGACGCCGCTCGGGGTGGCCATCGTCGAGCAGGCTTGGAACATCCAGCCCGTGCATCACCTCGGCAACACGCTCGGTCGCCTGCAAGTGCTCAAGGGCCCGATCCTGAAATCACCACCTGTGAATCTCGATCGCTGGAAAGACGCGATCACCGCCGGGTCGGCGGGCATGCGAAAGCCGGTCTGTCCGGTGCTCGTGTGCATCGACGGATTCAAGCGGGGCACGGTGCAGCCGGTCGCCTGGCAGGCAGCCTATGCCGACAAGGTCAAGGAACTCGGCGGCAGCGTCGAGGTCAAGGACTACCCGGACGACGATCACTTCTCGCTGCCCGAGCGCTGTGTTCCCGACGCGCGGAAGTGGTTGAACGGCTTGTTTTCATCTTCGTCCTCCCGCGCATCGTTTCCATGAGCACCATCGCCGTCGCTGAATATGTCCTGCACCGCCTCTCGCAGCTTGGCATCGATCGGATCTTCGGCGTGCCGGGCGACTATGCGTTTTCGATTGACGATGCGGCCGAGCGGGTGCCCGGCCTCTCGTGGGTGGGCTGTGCCAACGAGCTCAACGCCGCCTACGCGGCCGACGGCTACGCCCGCATCCGCGGGGCCGCGATCCTCTCGACCACCTACGGCGTCGGCGAACTGTCGGCACTCAACGGCGTGATGGGAAGCAAGGCGCACCGCCTGCCCGTGTTCCATCTCGTCGGCATGCCGAGCGAGCGCATCCAGCGGCTGGGGCTGATCACGCACCACAACCTCGGCGACACGGCCTACGACCGCTTCATGCCGCTCTCCGGCGCCGCGGCCTGCGTGACGGCCCGGCTCACCGCCGACAACTGCGTGGAGGAGCTGGAGCGGGCGATCGCCGAGGCCCTCCGCAGGAGCATGCCGGCCTATCTCGTGATCTCGGAGGTCGAGGGCCTCATGCCGGTGCTTGGAACGCCGGTCGCCGGCCAGCCGCTTGCGGCGATCAAGCGGCAGCGGAGCGTGCCCGCGGAGCTCGAAGCCGCCGTGGAGACCCTCCTCGCCCGCATCGCGGCGGCTCGCAGTCCGGTGGCGATCGTGACGAGCCTCGTCGCCCGGTATGGCCTGCGGGAGCGGGCGATGGAGGTGATCCGCACGGCGAATCTGCCCGTTGCGGTGATGCCGACCGACAAGGGCACCGTCGACGAGTCGTTGCCGACCTTCATCGGGCTCTATGGCGGCGGGATGTCGTCGTCGCCGGCGGTGGCGGAAGCCGTGAAGGCGGCCGACCTGGTGCTCGACATCGGCGGGATGCAGCTGTTCGAGCTCAACACCGGCCTCTGGACCGATCTCCCGGCACCCGACCGGGTGGTCTCGATCCACGACAACTGGGTGCGCGCGGGCGAGAAGGTGTTTGTGAACGTCGCGATCGACGACGTGCTCGCGGCCCTCGCAGCGCGGGTGAAGCCCCGGGGGGCGACCCCGTCGCCCCGCGTGGAGCCGTTGCCCCTGGCAGGCGGGGGAGGCGATCGCCTCGGATCGGCGAGCTTCTATCCTCGCCTTCAGCGGCGGCTGCGGGCTGGCGACACGGTCGTCGTCGAGACGGGCACCTGCATGCTGCACGCGAACCGGATGCTGCTGCCCGCCGGAGTGGGTGTTGAAGAGCAGGGCCTGTGGGGATCGATCGGCTGGGCGACGCCCGCCTGCCTGGGCGTCGCGCTGGCGAAGACGTCGGGCCGCACGTGGCTCGTCACCGGCGATGGCTCCCATCAGCTCACGCTCAACGAGCTTGCGGTGATGGGCCGCTACGGCGTGAAGCCCGTGATCTTCGTGCTCAACAACGGGCTCTACGGCATCGAAGACGTGATCAGCGAGCGCGGCCATGCCTACGACGATCTCCCTGCCGTCCGCTACCATCTGCTGCCCGAAGCGTTTGGCTGCCAGAGCTGGCTCACGGCCCAGGTCGGCACGGTGGCAGAGCTCGACGCCGTGCTCGACCGCATCGACGCCCACGAGGGGGCGGCCTATGTGGAGGTGCTGATCCCGAACGAGGAGAGCCAGCCGCTGCCGGCCGAGGCGATCGACTGCGGCTACAAGCTTCGCACGCCGCCCGTCGGCTGAGCGGCCGGCGAGGACTTCCGGAGAGAGCGACGTGCCTGAACGTGAAGCGGCCGTGATTCGCCCGGCAACTCCGGCCGATGGCCGACCTCACCGAGGCCACGAGCTTTCGCGGTCGGCTCTTGGCTGGCCAGCGAGTCGCCTGCCGCGGCCCAGTCCTGATCGCGGAACAGGCGCGGGGGCAGGGGATCTACACGGCGTTCAATGCGGCGACCCGCGAAGCCTACCGTGATCGCTTCGACGTGGGCGTGCTGTTTGTCGCCACCGACAATCCGAGGTCGCTCCACACGACGACCACGAAGCTGGGAGCGGAGTCGCTCGGCCTGTTTTTCGTCGACGGCCGCTGCTATCACTTCTTGGCGTACGGGTTTTGACGAGGATCAGTTCGGTTAAGGTGGCCGACCGGCTGCGGCAGATCGTGCCCGAGGTGTCGATCGGGATCGCCCACGGCCGGCTCGGCGAGACGGAGCTCGAGGAGGTGAGCTCCGGTAGCACAGCGTAGTTCGCGATCGAGCAGGCACGCGACGGCACTGCTGGATACACTTTTGGTCATGACATACCTTCCCGCCATCCTGCCTCGCCCCCGTCGTGTCACGATCAGCCAGGTTGCCGAGGCGGCGGGTGTCGCTCGCGCTACCGCGGCGTTCGTGATCAGTGGGCGGGCGCCTGAACTGCGGATCGCCCAAAAAGCAATTGATCGGGTGAATGCCGTCGCCAAGAAGTTGGGCTACGTGCCCAACCAACTGGCCCGCGGCATGATCACCGGCCGCTCGCACGTGGTGGGCGTGATTCTCGGTGGCGTGTGGGGGAAGTTTGGCCAATATGTGATCGAGGCGATCGAGAAGCCGAAGCTGCGGCCGCAGGAGCGTCTCATCGAAGCCGCCGAACTCGTCGTGCGGTCCTCGACGGTTGGCGTGGCAGGCTCGGTCCGTTGATGCGAGACTGGAGCTATGACGTACGATCAATTGCCCGATGAGTGGAAGGAATGGCTGAGCCTTTCTCCGCTGGAACGATTCGCCCGCGGTGAGCGGATGCTGGTCGAGTACATCGCCATGGGAGGCAGCCTTGACCCCGACCCCGATCCGACAAGTCCTTTCGACATTCCAGAAGAGTGGCGTCCGGACGTTGCTCATGGGCGGGCAGGCCTGCGTCTTCTACGGCGCGGCGCAGGTTAGTAAGGACATCGATTTTCTGGTGCTGGCTGAGCCGGAGAACTTCCTCCGGCTCCAGGAGGCCCTCGCCGAACTGCAGGCGGAGCGGATCGCTGTTCCGCCGTTCGACCCGGCAGCCTTGGCTCGCGGACATGCGGTTCACTTTCGCTGCCGCGCACCAGATGCGGAAGGCCTGCGAGTGGACGTCATGACCCGCCTGCGGGCGATGCCGGAATTCGCGTCTCTGTGGGAGCGTCGCACGGCGCTCGTGGATGACGCTGGCGTCGAGTACCACCTGCTTTGCATCCCCGACCTCGTGCAAGCCAAGAAGACGCAGCGGAGCAAAGACTGGCCGGTGATCGAACTGCTCGTCACGATCCATTATCGGGAGAACGCACGCGCGGCTACGGATGACCATGTCGAGTTCTGGCTGCGTGAGGCCCGTACGCCCGAATTGCTCGTTGAACTCTGCCAGCGGTTTCCGACGCAGGCAGCCGAGCTGACGGCATGCCGGCCGCTGATTCGACTCGCGATCGAGTCATCGCTCGACGACCTTCGTACGGCGCTCGACGCTGAGGTGCGGGCGGAGCAGGCGCGAGACCGTGACTACTGGGAGCCGCTGCGGCGCGAGCTCGAACAGTTCCGCCGTGAGCACCGCAATCGCTAGGCCAACGGTTGTTTACTGGTTCTTCGGCCACCACACGCGGCCGGGCGTGGCGGTGCGCGCCGTGTAGAGCGTGCCACCGGCCGTGATGAAAAGATTCCGGCCGTCGGGGCCGCCGAACTCCTCGAACTTTTGATGCGGGGCAAGGTGGACGACATCCTCCGCGTGCGGCTCGAACGGGCCAAGCACCTCCTCGCCACCACCGACCTCCCGATCCCGAGGGTGGCCCAGGCGAGCGGGTTCGGCACGGGCGAATACCTGGCCACGCTGCTCCGCCGCACGACGGGCATGACGCCGCTCAAATACCGCGCCGCCGCCCGCGGGCATTGACCGCCCCACGAAGCTCGGAGCGGAACCGCTTGCCGTCTCTCCCGCTCGTGGCCCACCCACCGACTGGGGCGAACTCGTGCAGGTCCATGACGAACGCGACGCGACTCAGGCGTCGCCCGACGAACTGCCCGTGATCGACATCCACAGCCTCCGAGCGGTGCCGGAGGCAGCCGGGGGATCGTCATGGAAGTGCCTTTGACCAGGCTATCCGCCGGATCACGTTCGCCTGAGCAGCGTATGCACGGCCCGGCTACACTCGGGGTATGCGCATCCCCAACGCAATGCACCTCTCCAGCGCGTTGAAATCATGGTCGGCGCTGGCTGCGCTCGCCGCGGTCGTGTGGGCGTGGCCAGCCATTCCCTGCCTCGCCGCCGATGTGGCGCCTGCCGCCGCTCCCGCCGCGCGCGAGCCCCTGCGGTCGATCGCCACGATCCTCGCGCTCTCGCCTGCCGAGATCGACAAGCAGCCCGACGCCGTCGTCCGCGGTGTCGTCACGGCGAACCTCAGGCCTACCCTCGTGATCCAGGAGGAAGACAGCCCGATCTTCGTCACCGGGCCTGGTCACGTGGAGGCCGACGACGACCCGGCCCCGACGATCGAGCGGGGCATGATCGTCGAGATCGAAGGACGCGTGGTCGCCGGCGGCTATGCCCCCACGATCATCGGCCGTTGCGCCCGCATCGTCGGCCGCGGGCCGGTGCCGCCGCCGGTGCCGGTGAATCCGAGCCTGCTGTCCCGGGGCGGCGATGAGGGCCGGTGGGTGACACTGCGGGGCGTGGTGCATGGGTTCGGCGAGCGGGCCTCGCGGCATAGCCAGTTGATTCCGATGCTCATGCTCGACGCCGATGGCTGGCCGTTAAGCGTCTCGTGTCGGGCCGGCGACCGGCCGTTCGAGCCGGAACGGCTCGTCGATGCGGAGGTTCAGATCACGGGGCTCGTGGGCGCGATGCGCAACAGCCGCGGCCAGTTCGTCGCGCCCTCGATCAACGTCATCGATCCGAACGACATCGCGATTCTCGCGCCGCCTCCCGCCGATCCCTTCGCCGGCGAGATCACGCCGCTCGGCGTGCTCGGCCGATTTGGCGCGCAAGAGCGCTCCGGACACCGCGTCCGCACGGAGGGGATCGTGTCGTACGCCGCCCCCGGGCTGCTCTTTTTGCAGGATCCAAGCGCGGCCGTCCGCATCGACCTCGCCCGGGTCGCGGCGGCCGCCGAGCCCCCGTTCGCCCCCGGCGACCGCGTGCAGGTGGCGGGCTTTCTCGCCACGGGCCGCAGCATCACCGGCCTCACGTTTGCCGTTGCCCGGCGGGTCGGCTCCGGGCCGGCGCCGGAGCCCGAGCCGCTCGCTGTGGCCGAGATCGCGCGGGTGGCCGACCAGTTTCGCCAGAACTTATGGATCACCGAGCCCGGCAGCCACGACGGCCGGCTCGTCCGCTGCACGGGCGTCATTGAGGCGGTGGAGACGGGCCTGGAGGGGTTCACGGCCACGCTCACCTCCCCCGGCGGCCGGTGGTTCGCCACGCTCGACTCCGAGCCCGATTCGCCCGCCCGCGCGCGGCTCATGGTTGGCAGCACCGTGGCGGTGGCGGGCATCCTTCGGCTCGACCTCGACGGCGCGCGGATCAACGGCCTGATCGTCGATCATCCCAGGCTCGAGCGCATCACAGTGCTCGCCCGCGACGCGGCCGACATCGAGGTCGTGCAGGCGGCCTCGTGGTGGACGCCGCGGCGGCTGGCCGCGGCCCTTGCCACCGCCTGCGCCGCGCTCGCCGCCGCCACGGCCTGGGTCAACATCCTTCGTCGCCAGGTGCGCAGTCAGGCCCTGGAAATGGCGGAGACCATGCGGTCGCAGCGGGAAGCCTCGGTAGAGTTTGAGACAGCGCTGCGCGAGCGCAACCGCCTCGCCGTCAACCTGCACGACACCGTGCTCCAGACCGTCACCGGCATCGGCTACCAGCTGCAGGCCTGCCAGCAGGAGAGAGAGCGCGTCGGCGCGGTGGATGCGGGCCGCCTGCAGGTCGCCTCCCGGATGGTGACCCACGCCGTGGAGCAACTGCGCGGCACGGTGTGGGCGCTCCATACGCTGCCCACCGGCGGCGAATCGCTCGCCGCAGGCCTCGAGGCGCTCGCCGCGAGGCTGCAGGAAGGGCAGGCGGTGCCGATCCGCTGCCGCACGAGCGGCGTGGAGCCCGCGATCGCCGAATCGACCATGGCCGCGATCCTGCTCGTGGCCCAGGAGGCGATCGTCAACGCCCTGCGGCATGCCGGCGCGGCCGCGATCGACGTGAGCGTGAGCCATGCCGACGGTCGCGTGACGCTCGTCGTGGCCGACGACGGCCGCGGGTTCACGCTGGGCGAGCAGCCCGGATCGATGCACGGCCACTTCGGCATCGAGGGGATGCGCGACAGGATGCAGGCCGTGGGCGGCGACTGCCATGTCGAAAGCCGCTCGGGGCGGGGCACGACGGTCACGGCCGTCGCCGCGGCCGCATCACCGGGCGACGACCTGTCCGACAGGACGGGTGCCGAATTGGTCGCGGATGGTTCAATGCGGCAATGACGCCGATTCACAGCCGCCAGCCCGTTCGCCTGCTGCTCGTCGACGACCATCCCGTGCTCCGCGCGGGGCTTGCAAACCTGATCGCCATCGAGCCGGATCTGGAGGTGGTGGCCCAGGCCGGCAGCGGCGAGGCCGCATTGAAACTTTGCCGCGATCACCAGCCCGACGTCATCCTCCTCGATCTCGGCATGCCGGGAATGGGCGGCGCCGAGGCCGCGCGGCGGCTGTGTGAACAGGCGCCCCAATGCAAGGTCGTGGTGCTCACGTCGTCGGAGTCGGCGGCCGACGCCGACCGGGCGCTCGCCGCGGGCGCCGCCGCCTTTCTCACGAAGGCGGTGCCCTTTGGCGAGATCGTGGCCACGATCCGCGCGGTGCATGGCGGCCGCACGCAGATCTGCCGGGGGGTGTCGCGAGTGCCGGCCAAGGCCAACGACGCACTGCTCTCGCCCCGCGAATACAGCGTGCTCCTGCTCCTGCGCCGCGGCCTCTCCAATCCGGAGATCGGCCGGGCGCTGGGGATCACGGAGCGCACGGTGAAGTGGCATGTGAAGGCGATCCTCGAGAAGCTCGGGGAGACCGACCGCACGGCCGCCGTGGCTCGGGCCTTCGATTTAGGCCTGCTCCGAACCGAACCGCCGTCAACATGATGAGCCCGCACGACGTCCTTCCACATCGCCGCTGCCTGCCCGCCGGGCCGCCGCCGCCGAAAACGCGGCTTTTCCCGAAAAAAGCGGGTCCCCGGTGCCCGGAGCGAGTCGGAAAAAAATTGTCCCACCTGTCCTGTCGGACCATGGTGGCGGGGGAAGGGCCTATTTAATCTACAGGGGAGATGTGGAGGGGAGTACCTTCCCGCGGCAAATGAATTGGGAGCGTTCCATGACTCACGTATCTGCGAACAGCCAAGAGTCGGCAGGCACGGCCATCGCGTCTGCATGCATGCGGTCGATTCAGCGCTGCGGGCTCATCCTCGGGATCGCGGCCGTGGTTCTGGCCGGGCCGACAACGGCGCTGGCACAGACCACGACGTGGACGACCACGAGCGGCACCGTTTTTATAACCGGCTCCAACTGGTCGTCCGGCACCTCTCCGAATGCGTCGACGGCCACCGCGGTGTTCGCCGGAACCACCGCCAGCGGAACTTCGAACCTTGCATCAACCGTCATTAGCCTCAACCAGCTCATCATTCGGTCCGGCGCGCGGGCTTACCGGATTTCCGATTCCTCATCTGGTGCCGGTGCAGTGAATTTCTCCGCTGGCGGCGGGCTCACCGTCGAGGCCGGCGTCACGACGAACCAAATCTTCGATCCATTGGCCCGCGGCACGAGCGGAACCTCCACATTCACGAACAACGGCTCCGGCACCCTGACTTTTGGCCCAACCAGCTGGTTCAACGAGCTTGGCGGCCAGACTTGGACCCCGGCGTTTGATGGCTCCGGCGATATCACGGTGACAAATGGTATTCGAAACCGCAATAGTTCCAGCAACATATCGGTCATCAAGAACGGCAGCGGAACGCTCACGATTCTCAGCGGCGTGAATACGGCGCCGACCAGCACTGGCCTTGGCTGGTACACAGGCTCGACGACGATCAATGCCGGCGTGCTCCAGCTCGGCAACCAATGGGCTCTTGGCGGCGGCTCCGGCGACATCCGGTTTGGCGGCGGCACGCTCCGCTACAGCGGCTCGAACACCGTGGACTATTCGGCCCGCATCAAGTCGAGTTCGGCCGCGATCTCGATCGACACCGCCGGCCAGACCGTGACGTTTGGCACGTCGCTGCCCTCGACCAACACCGGCGGCCTCACGAAGCTGGGCGCCGGCACGCTCACGCTTTCCGCGAGCAACGCCTATACGGGCGCCACGAGCGTGAACGCCGGCACGCTCGCCTTCGACCGCGTGTCGGCCCTCAATTCGTCGAGTGGAGTCAACGTCGCCGCCGGCGCCATCCTCGACTACACGGGCGGGGCCGGCACCCTCTCGCGCAACGTGACGGTCTCCTCGAGCGGCACGGGCACGATCCGCAACTCCGGCGGCCAGGCGCTCACGCTCTCCGGCACGCTCACGAAAGACGGCCGCGTGCTGCGGCTCACCGGCGGCACGTTCAACGTGACGGGGCAGATCGTGGGGGCGAGCGCGAATAGTGACCTGCTCGTCGACGGCACGTCCACCGTCACGCTCTCCTCCGCGAACACCTACAACGGCCCGACGTTCGTGAATCCGGCGAGCACGCTCATTGTCGGCGTCAACGACGCGATCCCGAGCAGTTCGACCGTGACGCTCGGCAACGCGACGAGCACCGGCTCGCTCGACCTCGGCACGTTCACCAACCAGATCGGCGGCCTCGTCTTCTCCGGCTCCGGCGGCACGGTGCGGATGGCG
>JBKDMX010000010.1:0-6740 GCA_046343855.1 Planctomycetia bacterium | reverse complement strand
CCGCTCGTGGCAGCTGCTCGGGATGCACGCGCACGGCCCGGTGGTGGACGTCGACAAGGCCGCGCCGCCGTATGGCGACACGCGGCGGCTGATCACCACGGCCGACATCGGCGGCAGCCCTGACCGCGCCCACACCTGCGTCATCCCCGACGGCCGCGCCGTCAAGAGCGCCGATGGCACGCTCGTCCACGTGCCGGTGTGGCGCTATCTCTTCACGCATCCGGTGGAGCAGTCGGGAGCTCCCGTGCCGCCCGACGCGGATTGCAATACGGAGCAAAACGCCCTCGCGCAGCTCGTCGACGGCCCCGTCGCGCCCCGCGAGGTGGCGGGCGGGTTTGCGTTTACGGAAGGCCCCGCGGCCGACGCGGCGGGCGACGTGTTCTTCACCGACATCCCCAACCAGCGGATTCACGTGTGGCGGGCGGCCACCGGGAAGGTGGAGCCGTGGCTCGAGAACACCGACAAGGCCAACGGGCTGTTCTTCGCCGCCGACGGCACGCTTTACGCCTGCCAGATGGGGGCCGGGCGGCGTCTCGTGGCGATCGATCCGGCGACGAAGCAGGCGACCGCAGTGGCGGAGCAGATCGACGGCAAGCGGTTCAACGCCCCGAACGATCTCGTGGTGGATGCCGGGGGCGGCATCTGGTTTACCGACCCGGCGTATGGCCGCGAGCCGGCGGAACTCGAGATCGGCCAGGAGGCCGTGTATTGGGTTTCGCCCGACCGCAAGACCGTGACCCGCGTCGCCGACGAGCTGCGCCGGCCCAACGGCATCGCCTTCTCGCCCGACGGGAAGACGCTGTACGTGGCCGATCGCGACGCCGACGTCACCTACGCCTATCCGGTGGAGGGGCCGGGCCGGCTCGGCCCGCGAAAGACGTTTGCCGACACGGGCTCCGACGGCTTCGCGGTGGACGAGCGGGGCAATCTTTACGTGACGCCGAAGGCAAACCACGTGCGCGTGTTCGCGCCCTCGGGCCGGAAGCTCGGCGAGATCCCGCTGCCGGCGTCGCCGTCGAACGTCACGTTCGGCGGCCGGGACCGGAAGTCGCTGTTCATCACCGCCCGCGACAAGGTGTATACGCTGCCAATGAACGTCGCCGGCGGCGGGTGACGGAAAACGCCCCCCAAAAAGCCCCGGGCGGGAGCCCGGGGGTGCCGCGCATGCCTCGCGCCGGGCCGCAAAACCTGGATCGGAGCGATTTTGATGGCCTCCCTTCCCGGTGGCCGATATAGAATGGTGAGGGCTTCCAAACGCCGTCCCACCCGTTCACATCCCCGGGCGGTCCGTTTCCGACCGCCCCGCCTCACACGCCTCGAGCAGGCTTCGCGATGACCGCGTCTCCCGCCTTCCACCGTGCCCAGCGCCTACGCATGCTGCTGCTGGGCCTCGTCGCCGCCCTACCGCTGCCCACCGCTGCGGCCGAGCCTGCCGACCTCGACATCGAGTGGGTGACGGTGGGCAACCCCGGCAACGCGCCGGATCCCGCCACCGGCCGCGGCGCCGTGGCCGGCGTGTTTCAGATCTCGAAGCACGAGGTGACGGCCGGCCAGTATGCGGCGTTTCTCTCCGCCGTCGCGGCCAGCGATCCGCATGGCCTGTGGCACGGCGGCCAGAGGATCGACCGCGCCGGGAAGGATGGAGCCTTCACGTACACGGCGCGGAAAGGCCAGGAGCGCATGCCGATGACGCAGGTGACGTTTCTCGACTGCATGCGGTTTGCCAACTGGCTGCACCACGCGCAGTCCGATCCGTCGGCCCGCGGGCCCGCGAAGAGCCAGGCCGACGCCGCCCGGCTCACCGAGACCGGGGCCTATTCGATCGCCAAAGGCGGCGGGCTGGCGGCGCGAGAGCCCGGCGCACAGGCGTGGATCCCGAACGAAGACGAGTGGTACAAGGCCGCGTATCACCACCCGCGGTTCTCGGGCGGGCCACCCGACCACTACTGGCGGTATCCCACCCGCAGCGACGTGAAGCCGGAGATTGGCAAGCCGGGCGACACCGGCCCCAACCTCGCGATCTACATGCTTCACTGGCTGGACCCCCGTGGGATCCCGCCCGTCGGCAGCCTGCCCGGCTCCGCAAGCCATTACGGCACGCTCGACCAGGGCTGCAGCGCGTGGGAGTGGGTCGAGACGACCGTCTTCGATGCACACCGGGTGCTCCGCGGCGGCAGCGCCTTGACGGCCCAAGAGAAAATGCTGCGGGAGGCCCGCTCGAACCTGCCCCCAGCCCGCCGCTACCCAGACATCGGGTTCCGCGTGGCGCGGGCCGCGCCACCACCGACGATTTCGGCGCCTCCGGCCAAGCCCGCACCAGTGGCCGAGCCTGCGCCGGAGGCGAAGCCATGAATAAGCTCTCCCTTCACGCGGTTGTCTTCACCTGCCTGCTCGCGGGATGCTGCGCGGCGTGGACCGCTGCCGCGCAGGCCGAGGCTGCCGTGGCGGCCGACGCCGCTGCCCCCGTGCGGCAGGCGCTCCTCGAGCGGCACTGCATCGCCTGCCACGATGCCGATGCCCGCGAAGGGGGCTTCGACGCCACGGCCCTCCGCTGGGATCCCGCCGACGCGGCCAGCCAGACCCAGTGGGCGAAGGTGTTCAGCCGCGTGGCCAGCGGCGAGATGCCGCCGCCGGAGGAAGACCGGCCGGCCCCCGAACTGCGCACGGCATTCCTCGACGTGCTCGGCGCTGACCTCACGGCCGTCGGCCTGGCGCGGCAAGATCGCGAGGGCCGCGCCGTCCGCCGCCGGCTCAACCGCACCGAATATGTGACCACGGTGCACGACCTCCTGGGCATCGACACGCCGCTCGCCGATCTCCTTCCCGAAGACGGCACCGCCGGCGGCTTCGACACGATCGGCGCGGCGCTCGAACTCTCGCCGGTGCACCTGGAGCGCTACCTCGAAGCCGCGCGGCTGGCCCTCGCCGCGGCCACCGTCACCGCGGCCCGGCCCGAAACCCGCACGTTTCGCACCGACTACAGCGAAAGTTGGCACCATTGGACGGCCGGCTTCCAGGTCCACTTCTGGGCACAGTCGGAGGAGGGATTCCTCGCAATCCGCTGGAACGGGAGCAACGTCCCGGCGGGCGAACTCAACGCCTGGTCGCCGCCGGTGCCCGGCGCCCGCTACCGCTTCCGGATTCGGGCCCGGGCGATGGTCGACAGGACGAGCCCCAATGCTCCGGCGGCGGACAAGAACCGGCCCGACCGGAGGATCATGCTCCAGTTGGCGGTGACCGACTGGCCGCGGACCGGATTCACGTGGGATCGCGTCTACGTCGAGGCGAGCCCGACGGAGTTTCGCGAGTACGAATACGTGGCCCGGGTGCCCAAGGGGAAGACGCTCTACGTGGCCCCGTATCGGGCCGTGGCCGAACAGCCCGACGAGCGGGTGATGGTGCCGGGCATCTGCGCGGTGGTGGAGTGGGTGGAGATCACGGGGCCGCTGGTGGAGGAATGGCCGCCCCGCGGCCACCGGCTGCTCTACGGCGATCTCTCGCTCGAGCCCGCCGATCCCAAGCAGCCGGGGAAAAACCTCCGCGTCGTGTCGCCCGACCCCGAGCAGGATGCGCGGCGGCTCCTGGCGGGCTTTCTCCCGCGGGTGTTCCGCCGGCCGGCCACCGACGTCGAGCTCGAGGAGCACATGGCGATCGTGAAGGAGCAGCTCAACGCCGGCCGACAGTTCGACGACGCGCTCCGCGCCGCCTACGCGCTCGCCCTCTGCTCGCCGCAGTTCCTGTTTCGCAGCGAGCGGCCGGGCCCGCTCGACGACCACGCCCTCGCCGCGCGGCTCTCCTACGGCCTGTGGGCCACCGCGCCCGACGACGAACTTTTGTCACTCGCCGCCGCAGGCAAACTCCGCGATTCGGCCGTGCTCGTAGCGCAGTCGCGGCGGATGCTCGCCGACCCGCGGGGCCGGCGGTTCACGAAAAACCTGCTCGCCAACTGGCTCAAGCTCCGCGACATCGACTTCACGCAGCCCGACACGGAGCTCTATCCGGAGTTCGAGGAGTATCTGAAGCTCTCGATGCTGGATGAGTCGCACGCGTTCTTCGAGGAACTGCTCGCTGGCGACCTGCCCGCCCGCTCGCTTGTGCATTCCGACTTCGCGATGCTCAACGAGCGGCTCGCCGAGCATTACGGCATCCCTGGCGTGAAGGGGCCGCACATCCGCCGCGTGCAGCTGGCGCGGGGCTCGCACCGCGGCGGCGTGATCACGCAGGGGGCGGTGCTCAAGGTGTCGGCCAACGGCACGACCACGTCGCCGGTGGTCCGCGGGGCCTTCGTGCTCGACCGCGTGCTCGGCACGCCACCCGATCCGCCCCCCAAGGACGTGCCGGCCGTGGAGCCCGACATCCGGGGCAGCACGACGATCCGCGAGCAGCTCGCCCTGCATCGCAACCAGGCCGCCTGTGCCGGCTGCCATGCCAAGCTCGATCCGCCGGGCTTCGCGCTCGAGAACTTCGACGTCACGGGCCGCTGGCGGACGCACTACCGGGCGCTGCCCGCGGTGCATGCCGACAAGATCGTGAACGTGCCGGGGAGCGACATTCGTTATTACGCGAAGGGGCTGCCCGTCGATGCGTCGTACACGCTGGCCGACGGCCGGCCGTTTGCCGACGTCGAGGGCTACAAGCGGCTCATGCTCGAGGACGAGCGGCAGATCGCCCGCAACCTCGTGGAGAAACTGACGGCGCACCTCACGGGCGCGGAGATCGAGTTTGCCGACCACGCGGCGGTGGAGGAGATCCTCGACCGCACGGCAGCCGGCGGCTACGGCGTGCGGAGCATCCTGGAGGCGGTCATCCAGAGCCCGCTGTTCACCCACAAATGACCCACGGAGACGAGCCATGAGCGCGATCCATCGATTCGGCGTGCTGACGCGGCGGGCGATCCCGCGGCGGGCCTTGCTCAAGGGCACGGGCGTGGCGCTCTCGCTCCCGCTGCTCGACGCGATGCGGCCGGCGCTCGCGGCCGAGACGCCGCCGCCGATGCGGTTCGTCGGGCTGCTCAACTACCTCAGCTTCCACACGCCTTACTTGTTCCCGGCGGAGGCGGGCCCCGACTACAAGCCCACGCGCTACCTCGAGCCGCTCCAGCCGCACCGGGCCGACTTCACGGTCATCTCCGGCCTCAATCATCCCGACGTCCGCGACGGGCATTCCTCCGACAAGTCGTTCTTCACCGGCGCGCCGCACCCCGCCGCGCCGGCCTTCCGCAACACGATCTCGCTCGACCAGCTCGCCGCCGAGGCGTTCGGCCGCGAAACCCGCTATCCATCGCTCAATTTCTCGACGAGCGGCTCCCACAGCTGCAGCTACCTGCGGAGCGGCGTGCAGATGCCGCCGGAGACGAGCCCGGCGCGGGCCTACGCGCGGCTGTTCATCGACGGCAGCCCGGAGGAGGTGGCGCAGGAGGTGGCCCGCGTGCGCGAGGGCCGCTCGATCCTCGACCGCGTGGCGACGGCGGCCGACCGGCTGCGGCGCGACGTGGGCGCCGCCGACCGCGACAAGCTCGACCAGTATTTCGACAGCGTCCGCGACCTGGAGACGCGGATGGTCCGGCTGGAGGACTACGCGAAGCTGCCCAAGCCGAAGCCCGGCGAGCCGCCGGTCAAGGATCCCGGCCCCGGCGAAAACACGGCGCGGTTCGGCGTGATGCTCGACGTGGCCCGCCTGGCCCTGCAGACCGACCTCACGCGGATCGTCACGCTCTACTTCGTCGAAACATCGAAGACGCCCTCGGAGCCGAAGGCCTCGTTCTCGCACCACGAGCTCAGCCACCACGGCAAGGATGCGGGCAAGATCGAGAGGCTCGCGGTGCTCGAGCGGGACGTGCTCCTGGAATGGGGCCGGTTCATCGGCGGGCTCAAGGAGGCACCCGACGGCGCCGGCCGGCTGCTCGACCGCACGATCTCGGTGATGGGCGCGGGGATGGGCAATGCGTCGAGCCACGACTCCACGAACCTGCCGATCCTGGTGGCCGGCGGCCGCTTCAAGCACGGCAGCCACCTGGCCCACGACCCGAAGAGCCCGCCCCCGGTGTGCAACCTGTGGGTGCAGGTGCTCCATGAACTCGGCGTGGAGGTGCCCGCGTTCGGCTCGAGCACGTCCGAGACCCTGACCGGATTCAGCGCGTGAAGCCGGAAAAAACAAAAAAGGTGGCTGCCACCTTTTTCGCTCACCTTGTTCCCCCGAGGAGTGTGATGATGCCTGCGATGCTTCGATCTGCCGTGACCGCGACCGTGGTCGCCCTGCTGCTGGCCGCCCCGGCCGCCGCCGAGGATCAGCCCGACCTCACCGCCTGGACCGAGACCTTCGACTCGGAAGAGGCTCTCGACCGCCACTGGACCTACACCGGCTATCTGCCGACGGGCGGCACCGTGTCGGACCGCGAGCACCGCAGCCAGTATTGGCAGGTGGTGAACGGGCAGCTGCAGGGCAACGACCTGCCGGACGTGCATGGCGCGAGCGTCGCCCGCAAGGCGACAGGCACCGACGTGCGGGTGTCGTTCCGGTTCAAGCTGCCGCCGAACGGGTTCGTGTCGTGCGGCCTACGCGGCAACCACCCGCTCGTCGATCGCGACTTCCCTGTGATGGGGCTGCAGATCCGCTCGACGACGGTGCGTGCGACGGACAACACCACGCTCCACCCCAAGGGCAGCCCGGAGGCGGCGGCGCTCAAGGCCAAGGGGGGCTGGAACCGGCGATACATCCACGACGCCAAGGTGGTGCAGATG
>JBKDMX010000009.1:0-38228 GCA_046343855.1 Planctomycetia bacterium | reverse complement strand
GCCCGCCTGCGGGTGAAGTTTGGCGGGCTGGCCGCGCTCGTGCCGGTGGCTCGCGACGGCAATTACTGGATCATCGCCCTTGGCGAAACCGCGCCCGATGCACCATACGAATGGGCGCTCGTGGGCACTCCCGACCGCCGCTTCCTCTGGATCCTCGCCCGCCAGCCCTGCCTGCCGCCGGACGTGCTCGCGCAGCTGAAGGACCAGGCCCGCTGCCTCGGCTTCGACGTGAACAGCCTCGTCATCGCCCGCTAGCGCACCCGTACGACAGGCCTCCGTGCCTGTCCCGCAGCCCGCTTCAGCTCGAAGCGACTTCCCAGATCCGCTTGCGGAGCAAGCGGTCTACTTTGGCTGAAGCCATCAGCGAGGTAACTTATTATGAGATGCTTCCGGTGCCGTTGCCGGCGTCAAGTTCTTTCCGCGGGAAGTACTGCAGGGCGAGATCGCCGCAATCAGGCGACTCTGCCTTGGCCTGCTCGAAGAACATCGTCTGGTCGCATAGCGGCGACCGCTTGACAAGAACGTGTACGCCGGTATACTCCTGGCCTGTAGCGTATACTTCTTGCGAGGCACTCCGATGGCCACGATCCCCCAAATCCGCAACCGGCTCCTGCAAGGCTTCCCAGAGCCGCAGGCCGACCTGCTCGCGCATGTCTTCGTTGAGTCGCACGACGAGCTCGTCACCAAGGCAGAGTTGAACGAACTCACCGGCGCGGTCAAAGAGCTTGCCGTTGCGCAAAGCCGCACCGAGCAACGTGTTGCACAACTCGCTGAATCACTTGACCACACCGACCGGCAGCTCGGCCAACTGACGAAAACGGTTGATCGGCTCGCCTCTGTGCAAGAAAAGATGCTTATTCGGCTCGACAAAACAGACGGCCGGACGCTTGAGCTTTTCCTTCGCACGCACCTTCCGGCCTACCTGGGCCGCTACATGCGACGATGCCGCGTCATCTCGGCAGAACAACTCCTCGACGCGGTCGAGGGCCGGCTCGCCGACACGGAGATCGACGACCTCCTGCGGGCCGACCTCGTGGCGACGGCGGATGTTGACGGCAAGCCGATGCATCTGATCGGCGAGGTTTCATGCACAGCCGACAAGGACGACATTGTGCGAGCGGCACGGCGGGCAGAGTATCTCCGCAAGATCGACATTCCCGCGCTGGCATTCGTGGCCTGCGAGGCGATCACACAAAAAACCGCTGAACTTGCCGGTCGCGAGAAGGTGCGGGTGCTCGTCGAAGGCCGTCTGCTGCCAGATGCAGTGTGACCCCAGCGCTCGATGTAGCCGTTCTCCCAAGGGGATCCACGCTCGATGTAAAGCGTCTTCACCCCGACCCGGCCGAGCCACTCCCGCACTCGTGTCGCGGTGAACTCGCTGCCGTTATCGCTGCGAATGTGATCGGGCACGCCTTTTCGCACGAACAGGTCGCTCAGCCTCTCCAAGACGTCCTCGCTGGTCAGCTTCCTCGACACGTCGATTGCCAGGCACTCCCGCGTGTACTCGTCCACGATCGTCAGCATCCGGAACGCCCGGCCGTCGGCCGTCCGATCCATCACGAAGTCGTAGCTCCAGACGTGGTTCCGGTGCGTCGGCCGTAGCCGGATGCACGACCCATCTCCAAGCCAGAGCCTTCGCCGCTTCGGTTGTTTCGCAGGCACTTTCAAACCCTCCTGTCGCCAGATCCATTCCACCCGCTTGTGGTTAACCCACCAGCCTTCGTCACGAGACGAGCCCCCCCTATCCCGTTCCGCTCCGCGGTCTGGAGGTGAGGCTCCGCTGCTACGAGCCATCGAGCCGACAGGTCCGCCAGATCACGATCCGCCATTCGTTCCTCGCGGAGTAAGCGAGACGATCCCCCTCGCCTTGGCTATATCCTCCAGCGCCGTCATAATTCCGGGAATGCCAGCACGTGTTTTGAAGGGCCGCTACCGGATCATTTCCAAGCTCGCCAAAGGCGGGATGGGCGTGACCTACCGGGCATGGGACAAGCCCGCTGAAGTGCCGGTGGTGGTGAAGATGCCGATGCGGCAATACTTCAACTCGCCCGGGTTTCTCGACCGCTTCGACCGAGAGATCCGCACCTCGGCCGCGCTCGTCCATCCCCATGTGGTGCCGATGCTGGATCACGGCACCGACAAGGGCGAGCCCTTTCTCGTCATGCGATTTCTTCCCGGCGGCTCGCTTTCCAACAGGATTCCGAAGGCCGACGACGGCTCCAACCAGCCAGTCGCCCCCGCGTTCCTGCGGTGCTTCCTGCCAGGAATCGCCTCCGCCCTCGACTACTCCCATTCCCGCGGCATCGTCCACCGAGACGTAAAGCCGGGCAACATCTTCTTCGACGCCCTCAGCCTCGCCTATCTCGGCGACTTTGGCCTCGTGAAGATCCTCGAGGAATCGGTGGTGGAGGGGGATGATGCCACGCTCGCCAGCGCCAGCACCGCCGTGGGCACGAAATGGTATATGGCGCCGGAGCGGTGCCTCATCGACGGCCGCTTCGACGGCCGCTCCGATCAATACTCGCTCGCGATCACGGTGCATGAATTGCTCGCCGGCCGGCGCCCCTTCGTCGGCAAGACGGCCCACATCCTCGACGAACACAAAAACGCTCCGGTGCCATCGTTGCGGGCACGGAGGCCCGAACTCCCCGCCAGCCTCTGCGACGCCGTCGAACGGGCGCTCTCCAAGCGGCCCGAAGACCGCTTCCATTCGTGCGCCGACTTCGCCCATGCGGCGCTCCGCGACGTGCCGGCGCTCGACGGCGATCCGGGCTATGTGCGGTTTCTCTGCCCGAGTTGCTCGCGGCTGCTGCGGCTGCCGGAATCGGCCGCCGGCCAACGCGGCCGCTGCCCCAACTGCCGCGAGCCGATGACGATCGCGAACGACCTCGCCGCCCTCTGGCTCGACGCCGAGAAGGAGCCCCGCTGGGAGGAGCCCGCTGAGCCGAGCCCAGCACCTGACAAAACAACGTCGCTTCCCAAGACCGTGGCCTCCGCCGCCTTGGCCGCCGCCGCCGGCCTGGGCGCAATGTTCCTGCTCGTGATACTCGCGCGGTTCTTCCGGTAGGGATTCTGCTGCCCGATCAATTGACCGTCGTCGCAAGGTTCCCGTAAGGTATTGTCGAGTGAGCCAGCACCACTACGGGTGTCATCGTCGTCATGAACATTGTCGTGCGGGCCTCTTGGTGCGCTCGCTTCGTTGTATGGGCAGCCTTTCTTGCTGCCTTGCCGTCGCCTGCCACTGCCCAATCGCCCGAGCAACCGCCCGACCTCGATGTCGCGCTCCAATCGCTGCACGACGAGGCGAAGCTGGCCCGGGGAAATCGGGATTTCTCGCGTGTAGAAGCGCTGCGGATCAAACGGCTCTCCACCCTCCAAGCCGCTGCCCCAGCAGAAGGAAACGAGCCGGCTGCAGCGAAGAAGCCGGCCGCTTCGCCCTGGGTTGCCGGAGCGAAGGCGATCGCCGACGCCGATTCGCTCATCCAGCGCATGCGGTATGAGCAGGCCTGCAAGGTGCTCGCGAAGGCCTGGGAGCCCTTCGAGCAACCGGCCCGCGGCACGGCCGTCTTCGGCGACATCGCCATGAAGCTCTTCGAGGCGACACAGGCGGCGCTCGCCGTCTATCCGGAGTTCAATGCCGTCGATGCCGGCAGATTGCGAAAGGCAGTGCAACTTGCCGCCGATGCCGATCCCTGCGCCGTGGAAGCGCTCGCGGTCGATGCCTTTCTCACCACACCCGATCCCGACGAGGCATTCGAACGAGCTGAAGTGCGGCCCTCCCTGAGAGCCCGAAACCAACGGCTGCTCGGCATCTCGTATGACGCCGCACGTGACATTCAGCCGCTTCCTTGGCACGCACCGACGGAATACCTCAAGGCGAAAGGGATCAGTTTCGTGCTCAGCGACCTCGGGTTTTACGAACGCTTCCTCGATCCACGGCGCACACTCCGCGGTCGCAACTCCCATGGCGAACCTGTCAGCGTGGTCATGGGCGGATCGCTTCTCCTGTCGGCCAGCGACAGCGATGGCTCGAAGCGACAATTCGTCGCTGAATACGACCCGAAGGGCCGCCGTTGGCTGCGGCTGCGGCCGCGCATCCTGCGCGTGGAACCCCCCTCCTATCGGCCACAGTCCTGGCAGATCGACGAAGACAGCCTCAACGCCGACATCCGCGCGGCCGTGCAGATTTCCGAGGCCGAACGGCAGCGGAAGACCCGCAATCGGATCATGGTTTCGGCGGATGGGCTCAAGGCCGCCACGAAGGCCAAGGCCCACATCCGCAAGATCCTGGGATGGATGGAAGATCCTCCCAAGGGGCAGAAGGCGCCGACATTCGAGGAGGCGATCGAAATGATCGCCGCAGGCTATGTGAACTACGCGCGCCGCTACCCAGAGGAGCACGACCAAGCCGAAAAGGCCTACAACATGGTCATCGAAGCCGGCAAACAATGGATGCAGTTTCGCGAGGTGAGCGATGTGTTGTTGACTTCGGCGGATGGCGGCAACACCGCAGTGGACGCGAGCGCCGCGGCGAAATCGCTGGCGGGCTTTCTCTCCCTGCTCGACGAGAGCGATTCCGAAGATGCCGAGCCCGCCACCGAGGAGGCAGCCCCCGTGGAGGCCGCCCTGCTCGGCGGCAGAGAGCTGCGGTCCAAGCTTTCCCAGCAAAAAGAGCAATATGAAATGCTCGCGCTCTTCCAGCTGATGGACAGCATCCAACGGCCGGCAATCGAGGCGATCGTCGCCCGCATTCCCGCTCCGGCACCGGGCGCCACGCCCCAGCAGGAAGACGAAGACCAGTCTCCCACCGCCAAGCTCGCCCGGGCGCTCAAATCCTTCGACACCATTCGCGCGAAGGCGACCCGCGAGCAGGCCGCCCCCAATGGCAACGGCCCGCCCACGAAGAAGTTTTCAATCACGCTCAATACGCTCCAAGAGACGATCGACTCGCTGCGCGACATGGTCGCCGCTTTGCGGCAGATCGGCGGAGAGAGCGAGCGGGCCTCATTCCTCGACCGATTCGCACGCACGCTCGAGCAGGTCGCCCAGCCGATCATCCTGGAGGCCGAGCTCGTCCGCTTCTGCAACGACGCAAACCTCCGGCAGCAGTGGAAGGTGGGCCGCATGACCTGGCGCGTCTACGAGCTTCCGGCCGACGTGCCCCACGATCAGCTCGCCAACATCGTCAACTACTGCCCGCGAGTCTGCTTCGTACTCGATGACTTCGCAAAACTCCTCGAGAGCGATGCACGAGACGAGGAAGACGAGACCGACGAAGGCAATCCGACCCCGAAGGCGGCGCGCTTGCCCTTGCGGCCTGGGTGCACGACCATCGCTCGAAACAGGCTCGTGGAAAACCGCAACGGCAGCCTCACGCTGCGGATGCCCCGGGCCATCGCCGATCCTTATACGGCGTTGCTTCTCGACATCGAAGAAGATGACGGCAAGCCCTTCACGTCCGCAGGCCAACAACTCCGGCTCGATGACGAAGGCACGCCGGTGACAATGGCGCTGGCCACCGGGCCTGGCGTCACCCCGGCGATCGTGGTGCAATTCGCCGGGGCCGACGGCCACGTGCCGCTTGGCGCCGAGGCGGATGCCTTTCAAGACAACCGCTTCATGAAGGACCGCCGCGGCAACACGATCGTGCGCGACAACTCGACTGAGCCATCGCCAACGAAGGCCAACTTTTATCGCATGACGTCGGAATCCGGCGGTGCGCTGACGGAGCGGTCTGTGAACTATTCCATCCAGGATTGGCTCGACCTCGACCGCAACATCGTCAACTCGTTTCTGCCCGATCTGATGATGCACGCTCCTTCGCTGCCGGCGTGGCGGCTGTACCGCAACGAATACAGCCGCCCGGCCCCGACCGCCGACTGGAAATGGACCTTCGCCCGGCGGGCGTTCTCGCTGGTGCCCGAACCAGCTGCCGCTTCGCCAACGCCCGGCCAACCCTGATCAACTGAACATGGCGTCGTTTCTCCGCAACAGCCGCTTTGCCCCCGTTCACCGCGCAGGAATGATCTCTGCGATTGGCCTCGCCATGATGGTGGCCATCCTGCTTCCCGGCTGCAAGAAGGAGGCTCCACCGGCTCCGGCGCCAGCGCCGGCCCCTGCGCCCGCTCCGCCTCCGCCGGTTGAACCAGCTGTAGACATCCATGCACCAGCCAAGCTTCGGCCTCTCTTCATGGTGCTTTACGAACGGGGGCTCAATCCCACCACGCTCGACTCCCTCAGTCGCTGGCGGCTGACCGAAGAGTCGTCCGCAGCCCAGAAGGCCACCCTCCCCCCGCCCCTGCTCAAGGCTGCCGAAGACGCGGCCGCCGAAACACCGCCGCTGACGAAGCTCATCCGCCGAGAGTGCGAGCAGGCGGGCATCGATCCGGCCACCGTTCTCAAATGCGCGAATGACGTAGCGACGAAACTCAGCCCGCGGGAGTGCCGTGACATCCTGCTGACGATATACCTGCTCCAAGCGATCGATGACGCCGATCGCGGCAACCTGCACCGCGCCCACGTGCTCCTTGCCGACGTGCTCGCCGAAATGACCGCCGAAGCGCAGGACGACGACGCCTCGTCGATATCCAGCCTGAGGCGATTTTTTCTGGAGGTTCCCGACAAGCAGCGGCTGGAGAGCTTCGCGAAATTGTTTGAACGCTATGCGCGGAAGCAGGAGCAAAAATTCCTCGTCTCCGGCGAGCACGCCGCGGTCCTCCGCGCGGGCGGCCTGACCGAAGCCGCGGAATTCACGCGAGAGCGGCTCCTCACGGAGTTTGACTTCATCAGCCTGCCGCTCGTCGATCTGGCGATCAGCCGCGGCGAAAGCTACGGCTTTGCCGCCCCGGCACAGCTTCAAGACACGCGCCGGCGGCTCGTCGGTCACGCGCAGGCCTTGAAGGCCAGCCGCCCCGCGACTCCCGACGACGCCTTCCGCTCGAAAGCCGCGATCACAACCGAAGCCCGCGGCATCGGGGAATTGTCCGAATCGCTCGGAACGAGTGCCGACGTCCTCGCCGCCGGATGCCCGCTGGGCTACGACACCACCCGGCAGGAGTTTTCCACTCCCGACATCTGGGCGGTGCTCCGCGATGAGAAGCGGCTCGCCGCGGTGGCCGAATGGTGTGCCGGCAAGCAACTTGCCGCGGACATCGCCGACGGCACGGGCCACTTCCTGCTCGGCGCACACTGGCTCGAACAGAGCAGGCCAGACCTCGCCCGCATGGCCTTCGTGGCCGGGGCGGAGCAACTGCTGGCACGCGGCAAGGATGTGGACGTTTCTGCTCCCCGCAGCCCGAGCGGCTCTGGCCGCGACCAGATCGCAGCGGCACTCATCAGTCAGTTCAATGCCTACCGGCTATTGATGGCCGCATCGCTCGTGTCGGCGAGCCCGCCGGGGGCCCATGTCGATGCCAAGGATTCCTATCTTCCGCAACTCGAAGTGCTGCTGCTCGCCTGGAAGCAAAATTGGCTCAAGTGTGGCCTGCCTCAAAAACCCGCCGATGCGGTCATGTCGCGGTTTGCGAAGGCCTCGGAGCAATACCGACGCCGCCTCGAGCAGCAGCCCGTCGGGCATTCCGCGCACCTCGACGACCGCTATTTCTTCTTCGACTATCGTTTCCGCGACGGCTCCGTGCCCGACGTCTTTCTGGACAAGGCATTGGCAGACGGGCTCGTCGAGGCCGCGAGGCTTCCTGAATTGGCGTCATCGGAACGATTTGTGACATTCCTCAAAAGCTTTGAACGGCCCCAGGAATTCAGCAAGGGCTTTTCCAGTCGCTGGAGCGCCGACGCTTCGACCGAGTAGCTCTACGAACCCGCCAACGCGAAGAGCAGAAGCAGCAGCAGCGCGGCGGCAAGGAACGCCTGCACCACAACCGACTCTTTCAAGAGCCGCCAGGCACGCTGCCGAAGACCTTTGGGCACTTCAAACCCGTTCGACGGCGTGTGGCCGAGACGCCCGATGTCGAAATCGGGCGATGTGAGCGACACCGGCCCGGAGCGGTCTTCGGGCAGCCAGAGCGTGAGGCCGTCGGCACTGATCGACAGTGGCCCTTCACACTTGGGGCACGAGCCGCGTTTGCCTGCCCAGTCACTCCGGATCTTGAGCAGCCGACCACAGCGCGGGCACATCAACTCCCGCCGCTGCCCATCCTGATCGAGGGGCACGTCTTGGAGCACCGCCTCGGCAAATCGCCGGCACGATGCAAACCGCCTGGCCGGATCCTTCGAGAGCCCGCGCATCACCGCGGCCGCAGCCGCCTCCGGAAGCTCGGGACGCAGCGACCGCAGCGACGCCGGCTTGGCAGCCGCGACGGCCACGATGACGGCAGCCGGCGTGGGGCCATCAAAGGGCTTTTGGCCTGCGAGCAGTTCGTAGGTTGTGACGGCGAGCGCGTATTGATCCGTGACGGCCGATGCCCCGGCCCCTTCGATCAACTCCGGAGCCATGTAGGCGGGCGTGCCGAGTGCGAGGCCCGTGGTGGTGAGGTCGTGGGGATGCTGCTCGTCTTCCGTCTGCATCACCACCTTGACCACGCCGAAATCCCCCAGGAACGGGCCGCCCGCGCCGTCGAAGAGGATGTTGTCGGGCTTGACGTCGCGGTGGACGAATCCTTGGGCATGCACGAAATCAAGGGCAGCGCCGATCGGAGCCAGCCACTTCCGCAGGGTGACAGGCTCCACGGGGAGCGGGCGGCCCTGCCGCACTCGCTGCCGCCGCTTGAGGCTGCCGCCGGCCAGATACGGCATGACGGCGTAGGGCATGCCTTGCTCCTCGCCCACGTCATGAATTGGCACGATCGCCTGATGCGACAGATGCTGGAGGACTGCGAGCTCCCGCGCAAAACGCTCGACGAAGCCCGGCGTGGCGATGCGTTCGGCACGTGGCATCTTCACCACGCAGTAACGATCGGCCACTGCATCCCAGGCGCGGTATGCGACGCCCATGCCGCCCGCGCCGATCACTGCGACGATCCGATAGCGGCCGGCGAGCGTGTAGCCAAGCTTGGATTCAGGGTCATTTGCAGATGTCACGCCGTTCACTCGCAGCCCTGAAAAACGCCTGTCACCCGCCGCTGGCCGAGGGCCGCTCCTTGCGGGACACCCCCGTAAATGAGTACCATGTGTGGCGGGTTTCCGCGAGGGGGCCGCCGATTGGCTCCATCGCCGCGGACAACATACAGGGCAAGCATGTCGCCCGTGATCACAAGCCGCACGATTGTCGCAAATGCCAGCATTTTGGCGGCAGTTGTGCTTCTGTTGCTCTTCGCCCGGCGTGACCGGCAGGCGAGCCTCAAGCCCGAGCCCGCGCCGAAGGTCGCGGCCGCGGCGGCCGATCGGGCCGCCGCCGAGGCCGAGCAGACGCTGGCCGACACCGAAGCGAAGCTCGTCGCCGCCAAGAAGGAGCTCAGGGCCACCGAGGAAAAACTCGAAGACCGGAAGCGGGCCCTGGAGCGGGCAGCCGTGGCGGGAGCCCCCGCGCCGCAGAAGGCCGACGAGAAGCCTGCTGCCGCCGCCGCTCTCGACCGCCCCGCGGCCATACCGGCTGCTGACGACGACGAGCGACGGCGGCTCGCCCGCGAAGTCGAGGATCTCCGCAAGCAACTCGCCGACAACAAGGCCAACGCCGATGCCAGGAAGCAGGACGTCGACAAGCTTCGTGCCGATCAGGCCGGCGGCAAGCGGCCCGGGGCCGTGAACGCAAGAGCCGCCGACCCCGACACGCTCGGCCGCGGCCGCATCGTCGATCAACAGAACAAGTTTGACCCGCGCCGGTTTCGCGACCCGACCCTCGGGAAATTCGAGCCCAACGCGGCGGCCGTGGCCGCCGCCGGCTCCGGCGGTGCGGCCCGCGGCGGCGGCGGCATCGTCATGCCCGGCTCGACCGCCGGCGGCGACATCGCCCGCGGCCAAGCCGAATTCATCCGCGCCGCCGGCGAGTTCAACCTCAATAACTCCAAGACCGCGATCAACCTCCAGACCGCCAAGTCGATGGAGATGGACAACCGCCTGCGGTGGACCGAAACCTTCTTCGAGATGCGGCGGGTGAACCGCACGAACCGCGCGCTCGAGGCGGGGCCGCGGCCCTCGATGGATCAGGTTGTCACCTACGCGCGCATGCAGGCCCCGCGCCGCCTCGCCAGCACGCAACTCGATCCCGTCACCGGCGAGATCGTCTGGCCGCCCCTGCTCACCGACAGGGCCTTCGCCGACAACCGTGAATTCCTGGAAGAGAAGTTCAAGGAACGGGCGCAGCTGGGGGGCAGCATCGACATCGCCCAGATCGAGGAAGTGGAGACGGCGGTGGATGATTTCAAGGACGAACTCAAAGGGGTGGGACTGCGGCGGTCGCCGAAGCGGTATGGCGCCGCCCGCACGTTCCTCGACAGCCTTAAGCTCGAATACGAGCTGCCGGTGCAGTGAGCCGCTGGCCGCGGCGGCCCTCGCCCGCCGTGAGAATCCCGTAGGCCGCGTAGCCGCCAAGCACGGAAAAGGCCGCGAGCATGATCGCCGGCGTGGCTCGCCCAGATCGCCAGCCATGGATCGGAAACCAGGCCTCGGCCATGTCGACGAGCCGGTATTCATCCGGCGCCTCGGCGTCTGGCACCTCGCACTCGTGCCGCGCGCAGGCCTCGCCCACGACCAGCCCTTCGAATGCCCATCGCGAGGGCATCATGTCGGCGATGAACGTGGCGGGTGCGGGCAGTTCATCCAGCGGCAACAGGCTGCCACCGAGGATCACCAGCGGTAGCACGACCAGCGGCACGGCCGCCGCCGCCGCTTCGGGCGTCTTCGAGAACGCGGAGAGCGCGAGCCCCACCGACATGCCGGATGCCGCCGCCAAGAAGAGCAGCAGCAGCGCATGCCACCATGATCCGGCGAGGCCACACCCCAGCCCCACGATGAAGAGCAGCGTGAGGCACTGCACGAGGCACAGGGCTCCGAGCACCGCGACCTTCGACCCCAGATAGGCGATCGCAGAAAGCCCCACCATCCGTTCGCGGCGATAGATCGCCCGCTCCGCCACGATCTCGCGGGCGGCGTTGGAGCAGCCAAACCAGACGGCCGCCAGCCCGAGCAGAAACGCCGTCATCCCCACGGCCGACGATACCCCCGGCCACGAGGCGAGATCGACTTCCGCCCGCATGCGGTTGCCAAACACACCGGCCACGAGCAGCGCGATCAGCGGCGCCTGCGCCAGCAGGATGCCGGTGTTCCAACGGTCGGCGAGCTTCACCGCGAGCATCCGCTGGATGAGCGTCTTTGCCTGAAAGACCGCATCGACAAGCGAAGCCGGGGGCGGCTCCTCGCCTGTATTGGACGAATCCCGGCCCGTGCGACGCGATGCGATCCATTCTTCGTGCGCGGGTGACAGGCGGTAGGTATCGCGCCAGTCGGCCACTGGCCGGGCGTCGAGTCCACGCAGGATCGCCTCCGCATCGGGGGAGGGGCCGGCAGCAGGCTCGAAGAACGCCGCGGCATCGGGATAGGCCGGGCCATACCAGACGACCGTGCCGATGCCGTTGGTCGATTCATCGCGGGCGATCACGGCCACGCCACTCAGGATCTTCAGGATCTCGACGCTCGGCTGATGGATCGTGAGGACGACCGTCTTCCCATCGTCGGCCAGCCGCCGCAGCAGACGCACGAGCGAGAGGGCATCGGTGCTCGAAAGGCCCGACGTGGGCTCGTCGAGCACGAGCATCGGCGGATCGGTGATCAGCTCCATCGCCACGTTTACCCGCTTCCGCTGGCCGCCGCTGATCCCGCGCCGGTCAGCCGTGCCGATCCGCGTCTGCTCGGTGCCGGCGAGGCCGAGCTGCGCGATGACCTTGGCGATCCGCTCACGGATCTCGTCGTCGGAAAAATCCCGCGGCAGCCGCAGTCGCGCCGAATACCAGAGCGCCTCCCCCACCGTGAGATCGGCATGCATGATGTCGTCTTGCGGCACGAAGCCCACCTGGCCGCGAAGCTCGTCGAACCGCGCGTAGAGATCGGTGCCGCCGATCAAGACGCGGCCGTCGGCCGGCTCCTGGCTGCCGACGAGGGCGGCGAGCAGCGTCGACTTGCCCGCGCCGCTGGGACCCATGATCCCCACGAGCTCACCCGGCTGCACCACGAGCGAGACATCGCCGATGATCCGCCGGCCGACCGCATCCACCGACACATGCGCCGCCTCGATCGCCGTCGTGCCGCGGCGATCCTGCTCGAACAGGCGGCGGCCGTCGGTCGCGAGCGTGAGGCGGTAACTCCCGAGGCCGATCACATCGCCGGCCCGCACCTCCACAGCGTCGGCGATCCGATGCCCACCGACGAACGTGCCATTCGTGCTGCCGAGATCGCGAACGATCCAGCCGCCATCGACGTGCTCGATCGATGCATGCCGCGAAGAGACCATCGGGAAGTCGAGCACGACGTCGCAATCCTTGCCACGGCCGATCACGATCGTCTTGCCGACGGCGGGCAGCCCAACGCTCTTGAGCCCGGACGATGGCACGCGATCGGATGCCTTGCCGACGCCTTCGGCCGGCCAGGGCATCGGAAACAAGCGGCCGAGGGTGATCGTGTCGGCAGGCGTGACCCGCGTCTTGCCTTCGAGCCTCACGCCATTGACGAACGTGCCGTTCTTGCTGCCGAGATCCTCGATCACCCACCCGCTGGCATCACGCTCGAGCCGGCAGTGGCGGCCCGAGACATAGGGCGACTCGGCGCGGATATCGCACGCGGCCGCCGCACCGATCACCCAGGACTGCGACACCGGCTCCATGACTGCGGAAAGCCCCTCGTAAATGCTGCTTTGCAAAGGATATACTACCCCCCTTTCTTCAGGGTACCTAGAGCCATGAGTGACGACCTGCCGGCCGATCTCTATGCGGACGCCCCGCAGCGGCCCGACGACGGCAGCACGCTGCTCGAACCCCTCGAAGCGATTCAGGCGGCTGACCACCACACGGCGTTCGAGACGCACCACACGGCGTTCGAGCCCCAGGATGCCACGCTCTATGAGCCTCTGCGACCAGCCGGCTCTCCGCTGCTTCGTGCACCACTGGCGGAGGAGGCCTTCCGGCCAATGCTTCGCCCCGCCCTGCCGCGCCTGACGATCCTCGACGACGGCGAGACCGAACGCGGCGAGATGATCCGCATCCGCGAAGCAGCCACCCTGATCGGCCGGACCGACGGGGCCGTGCGGCTGCCGAACGACCAGCGAATCTCCGCCCGCCATGCCGAGATTGTGCGCACCGACACAGGCCCGACGGCCGGCTACATCCTCCGCGATCTCGACAGCAAGACCGGCACGTTCGTTCGCTGCCTCGGCACCGACCTGCGGCCCGATCGGCTGATCGTCCTCGGCTCGCGGCGGTTTCGGTTTCAGTGCCCGGCGCCCCCCCAGGGCGCAGCGACGCTCGTCGAGACGACGAACGCGAACCCCGGCCAACGGCTCGTCATCCCGCTCTCGCGCCCCTTCCTCACCGTCGGCCGGCCCGGCTGCGGCAACGACATCGAACTCGACGACCCGCTGATCGCGATGTTTCACGGCCAGATCATCCAGCAGGCGAGCGGCACGTGGCGGCTCGAGGCGAAGCCCTCGAAAAACGGCGTCTGGGCGCAGGTGCGGTCGATTCGCCTCACCCGCAGCTGCCGCTTCCAATGCGGCGAACAGCGGTTTCTCTTCATCATCTGACAGTACGACAGGCCTCCGTGCCTGTCCTACTCCCCAAACGCGACTGAGGGGCTACAAAGAGGCATTCCGTCACCGCCTTCGGAAACGCCCCATGACCACCACTTTCGCCCCCCGCCCGGCCACGCTTGCCATCGATCTCGGCGATGCCCGCGAACGGCTCGTCAACCACCGTCTCTATGCCCTGGTGAACTCACCCGAGCGGCTGCGGCGATTCATGGAGATGCACGTCTACGCCGTCTGGGATTTCCAGAGCCTGCTCAAGGCGATGCAGCAGCGGCTTACCTGCACGTCGATCCCCTGGCTCCCCACCGCAGACCGCGAGGCCCGTCGGCTCGTCAACGAGATCGTGCTCGACGAGGAATCGGACGAACTGCCCGAGGGCGGCTCCGCCTCCCACTTCGAGCTCTACCTGGAGAGCATGCAGGCGGCGGGCGCCCAGACACAGCAGATCGAACGGCTGCTCGACCTCCTGCGGGCGGGCGCCCCGCTGCCGCAGGCCCTCGCGGGCGCGGGCGTGCCGGCCGCAGCCGCCGAGTTCGTCCGCCGCTCATTCGCCGTGATCGAAAGCGGCTCGACGCACCGGATCGTGGCCGCCTTCACCTACGGCCGCGAGGACGTGATCCCCGACATGTTTCGCCACCTCGTCGTCTCGCTGGCCGAGCAGGATCCGGCCACCTGGGGCCGCTTCCGCTACTACCTCGAGCGGCACATCGCCCACGACGACGAAAAACACGCCCCGGTCTGCCGCCGGATCGTGGCGCGGCTCTGCGGAGACGATCCCAGGAAGTGGGCTGAGGCCTCGCAGACCGCGCGGGACTGCATCGAGGCGCGGATCGCCCTCTGGGACGCGATCGCGACAATGTAGGACAGGCTTTAGCCTGTCGCTACAAGACAGGCTGAAGCCTGTCCTACCGAAGACAGCGTTACTTCGCGGCGGCGAGTTCGGCCTTCTTGCGTTCTTCCACGATTTCCTTCTGCACGTTGCCCGGGGTCGGGCGATACTTGCTGAATTCCATCGTGAAGACGCCCTGGCCCTGCGTCATGCTCCGCAGGTCGGTCGAATAGCCGAACGTCTCGGCAAGCGGCACCTCGGCGATGATCGTCGACGTGTTGCCGACGGTCTCGGTCGAAATGATCAGGCCACGACGCTTGTTGAGCTCGCCCGTCACCGGGCCCTGGAAGTCGGCCGGCACCTCGACCTCGATCTTCATGATCGGCTCGAGCAGGACGGGCTTCGTGTTGAGGAAAGCCTCGCGGAAGCCGGCCCGGGCGCAGATCTGGAAGGCCATGTCGCTCGAATCGACGTCGTGATACGAACCGTCGGACAGCGTCGCCTTCACCCCCACGATCGGGAAGCCGGCGATCGGCCCCTTCGCGAGCGAAGCGCGGAAGCCCTTCTCGACCGACGGGATGTATTCCCGCGGCACGCGGCCGCCGACGACCGCATCCTCGAACTCGAACGTTTCCGGAGCGTCTTCGGGCAGCGGGTCGAGCCGGCCGACGATGTGGGCGAACTGGCCCGAACCACCCGTCTGCTTCTTGTGCTTGTATTCGTATTCCGTGGCCCGGGTCGGCGCCTCGCGGTAGCTCACCTTCGGCGCGCCCACCTCGACGTCGACCTTGAACTCACGCTTGATCCGCTCGACGTAGATGTCGAGGTGGAGTTCACCCATCCCGGCGATCACCGTCTCGCCCGTCTCGTCGTCGGTGGAGACGCGGAACGTGGGATCCTCGCGGGTGAACCGCTGCAGCGCCTTGCCGAGCTTGTCGAGGCCGTCACGGTTGGTCGGCGTGATCGCCATCTTGATGACGGGCTCCGGCACGAACATGCTCTCGAGCGTGCAATACTTGTTTTCCGAGGCGTAGGTATCGCCGCTGGCCGCGTCGACGCCCATCACGGCCACGATGTCGCCGGCTTCGCCCGAATCGATCTCCTCGCGCTTGTCGGCATGCATCTTCACGATGCGGCTGAACCGCTGCTTCTGGCTCGTGCGCTGGTTGATGTAGGCCTCGCCCTTCACGATCTTGCCCTGGTAAATCCGCATGAACGTGAGCTGGCCGTAGGGATCGTCGACGATCTTGAAGGCCATCGCCACGAGCGGCTTCGCCGGATCCGGGGAGAGGTCGAACGCCTCGTCGGGCTTGTCCCACTTCTTGGCGATCACCTTCCGCTCCAGCGGGCTGGGCAGGTAGCGAACGACCGCGTCGAGCAGCTTCTGCACGCCCTTGTTCTTGTAGGCGCTTCCGCAGAAGACCGGGGTGATGCTCTGGTTTTGCACCGCCGCCTTCACGACGGCATGGATCTCGTCTTCGCTCGGCTGCTGCTCGGAGAGGAGCTTCTCCATGAGCGAGTCGGAATACATCGCGAGGCCCTCGAGCATCGCGTGGCGGGCCTCGGCGGCGGCCTTCTCGTAGGCGGCGGGAATGGCCTCCTCGCGCACGTGCTCGCCGTTGTCGCCGTCGAAGTAATAGCCCTTCATCGTGACCAGGTCGATCACGCCCTCGAGTTTGTCTTCGGCGCCGATCGGAATCTGCATCGGGATCGCGTCGGTGCCGAGCTTCTCGCGCAGCTGCTTCACCACGCGCTGAAAGTTCGCACCGGTGCGGTCCATCTTGTTGACGAACGCCAGCCGCGGCACCTTGTAGCGCTTCATCTGGCGATCGACCGTCATCGACTGGCTCTGCACGCCGCCCACGGCGCAGAGCACGAGGATCGCGCCGTCGAGCACGCGGAGGCTGCGCTCCACCTCGACCGTGAAATCGACGTGGCCGGGGGTGTCGATCAGGTTGATGTCGCAATCATGCCACTTCACGCTCGTGGCGGCCGACGTGATCGTGATGCCGCGCTCACGCTCGAGGTCCATGTAGTCCATCGTCGCGCCGTCGCCGCCGCCCTTCACTTCCTGGATGCGGTGGATGCGGCCGGCGTAATACAGAATCCGCTCCGAAAGCGTGGTCTTGCCGGAGTCGATGTGGGCCGAGATGCCCATGTTGCGAAGCTTGGACAGGTCCATGGAAACAAATCACCTACGGAGGGAAACGGACGGGGAGCGCCGCCGAAGGGGGGAACGACGACCGAGCGGCAGATTTGGAATATACTCCCCCAAGGAAAAACGCGCAAGGCGAGCCTTTTTCAGCCATGAATTCCATCACTGGCGAGGATTTTGGGCCTGAACGGCCGTGGTGGACCTGCGTGGTGCCGTTCGTCGTGTTCTTGGCGGCCGGGGCACTGGAGCCCACCGCAGGCGGTGGGGGCCTCGCCGGGGCCCTGGGCATTCCTTACTCAGCCTATCCCTTTCTTTACACGCTCCGCCTGGCCGCGACGCTCGCCGTGCTGGCCTGGGTCTGGGGCCCCATCCGCCGCTGGATCGGCTGGACGACCGGCTGGCCCTTTCTGCTTGGGCTCGTGCTCGTCGTGCCGTGGGTGATTCTATCCGCCTTGCAGCGCGAGCTCGGCTGGGTGGGCGTCGGCGAGCGCAGCGGCTTCAATCCCTTCGCGCAGTGGGGCGAGGGGGCGCCGGCGGCCTGGGCCTTTCTCGCCGTGCGGGCGCTCGGGCTCGTGGTCGTGGTGCCGATCGTCGAGGAGCTCTTCCTGCGCGGCTTCCTCATGCGCTATGTGATCAACGAAGACTTCTGGCGGGTGCCCTTCGGCAAACTCACGCTCGCCTCGACCGCCGCCTGCCTCTTCTATGCCGCGGCCGCGCATCCGGCCGAGGCGATCGCAGCGCTTGCCTGGTTTGCCGTGGTCAGCGGGATCGCCGCCGCCACCCGCCGGCCGATCGACACGATCCTCGCCCATGCCGGCACGAACCTCGCGCTCGGGGCCTACGTCTTGGCGACGGGCAACTGGTGGCTGGTGTGAAACGCGGACGCCTCGCCCCGACGCCGACCGGCCTCCTCCACGTGGGGCACGCGAAGACCTTCGCGCTCGCCGCCGCCCGCGCGGCCGGGGCCGGCCTCGTGATGCGGATCGAAGACCTCGACCGGGCCCGCTGCCGCGACGAATTCACGACGGCCGCCCTCGAAGACCTCCGCTGGCTCGGCATCGAATGGACCGAAGGGCCCGACATCGGCGGACCCCACGCGCCCTATCTCCAAAGCCAACGCGGCGACTGGTATCTCGAGGTCTGGCGGCGGCTCGAGGACGCCCGCGCGATCTACCCGAGCCCCCACTCTCGCAAGGACGTCGAAGAAGCCGGCCACGCTCCGCACGAACGCAACGCCGAACCGATCTTCCCCGCCTCGCTTCGCCCCGCCCGCTGGGACCGCGCGACGCTGCCCGGCGGCGTGGCCTGGCGGTTTCGCGTGCCCGACGGACGCGTGATCGAGTTTCACGACGCGCTCCACGGCACGGTGCGGCGCACCGCGGGCGTCGACTTCGGCGACTTCGTGGTCTGGCGGCGCGACGACCTCGCCGCCTACGAGCTGGCCGTGGTGGCCGACGACCATGCGATGGAGATCGAGGAGGTGGTTCGCGGCGAAGACCTGCTCACGAGCACCGCGCGGCAGATCCTGCTCTACGAGACGCTCGGCTGGCAGCCGCCGGCCTGGTGCCACGCCCCGCTCGTCTGCGACGCCGAAGGCAACCGCCTCGCCAAGCGCACCGGCGGCCTCGCCATCCGCGACCTCCGCGCCGCCGGTCACTCGCCCCCGTAGGACAGGCCCACCGGCACGAGCCACTCGCGGCTGAAAAGATTCTCGCGCACTCGGCCGCGCAGCATCGCGAGCACCTGCGCAACCGTATGCCGCCCCTTCAGGTCGATGCGGCTGCCAATGGCGCCAGGCGGCGCCGGCGCATCGAGATCGCGAACCACGACCGCAAGGTCGTCGCTCCCCGTCTCGTCCGCAGCCGGCCCGCCCGCGCTGAGTGGATAGCCGCGGATCGTCGCCCCAGGCAGCACGAACCGGTACATCTCTTCGCCGGCCCGAAAGTTTTCCGGCGCCCACACGACCCGGCCCCGCGCCGCCGCGACGGCCTCGGCCGGAAACGCCCCACGCGGCGGGTCGAACACGCGCAGAAAACTTCCGAGCGACAAGAGCGCCGCGAGCGCCGCCGGCACGGCGAGCGCCGCCAGCCAGCGACGATTGAAAAGCGGCGCAATTGCCAGCGCCGAAGATCCGGCGAGGATCGCCCAGTGGTCCATTCCGAAGCCGCCGCCGAGTTCGCGGACGAGCATCCAGGAGAGCCACGCGATCAGTCCCATGACCGCGGCCGCCCCGATGGCCGTCGTGGCCAAGGCCGAAGGCAATAGCCTGTGCCAATGGAGTGCCATGAGCACGGCGATCGCCGGCATCGCCTCGAGCAGATACCGGCCCGACCGCTGCGTGGGAATGAGAAAGACGACGAAATAAGCCCCCACGAAGAGCCAGAGCAGCCGCTCTTCATCGCTCGCCTCGCGGCGATGCTGCCAGCCGCGGATCAGCGTGCCCAACAGCGGCAGGGCGAGCAGGCCGGCGTTGGCAAACCAGGTGAGCGAATAGACCCACAGGCTCGTCTTGCCCCAGAGAAGCGCGCTCAGATAGCTCGGCCGCCCCGCCTTCATCTTGCCGAGATTTTCATGCACCACGAACTCCTGCCAGATCGCCCGCGGATCGGGGTCGAGCAGAAACCAGAGGGCGAAGATCGCAAGCGAGAGCGACGCCGTCCAGGCAAGCCCGGGGAGCGACCGCACCAGGAACCGCCGCCAGTCGCCCCGCTGCTCGTGGAGGTGCCACGCGGCGAGCCCGGCGCCGATCGGCAGGAGCTGCGCGAACGACTTCGTGAGCAGGGCCATCCCCACGACGAGGCCGATGATCGTGGGAACCACGAACTGCGATTGAATAGACCGCGGCCGCCACCAGAGCATCAGGAAGAAACAGAAAAACACCCAAAACGTCTCGGGGGGATTCGTGAGAAACGGCCGGCCGTAGCGATAGGTGCTCAAGAAGGCGAGATAGATCGCGGCAGCGAGCACGCCCTTCGCCGCGTCGCCCCCGGTCGCCCGCCAGGCGATGAGCCCGGCGAGCAAGGCCGTGGCGAATGTCCAGGCCACGCTCGGCCACCGCAGGGCCACGAGCGACCACCGCCGGGCCCAATCCGTGGTGAGGATGCCCTGCCAGAAAAGCAGCGGCGGCTTCGTGTTGACCATGTCGGGCATCTCGGAGCGCAGCGGCAGCCACTCGCCGCTCGCCGCCGTGGCCCGCGTGATCTGCGCGTAGATCATCTCGTCGCCATTGGTGGGCATGCGGAGCGACGAGAGGCCGACGAGATATGTGGCCACCGCGAGCACGATCACGGCGATGCTGCCCAATGCACGTTTCAACGGCATTTTTCCCCGCCGCTCTTGGTGCAGATCGCCACGAGCACGTCGGCATCGATTGAATCGGTGAGAAACACGACGCGTCCATCGGCGAAGAGGGCCTGCACGCCCCCCGGATGGGTGCTCCAGAAGGAATCGACCGCCGGATCGTTGACGACGCGCGACGAAAGCAGGATGCAGTTCGTGCCATGGGCCCAGGTGGCCGATGCCGCGAGGTCTTCGTCGGTCGGCCTGCCCTCTTCCGTGACCGTGCCGCGATCGGAGGCCTCGGCCACGAGGAGCGTCTGCGCGAGACCGTCGGTGATCATCTCGCGGCGGGCCGGATGCCGATGGGCCTCGTCGTCGGTGGCGTAGAGCACGCCGGCATGCTGCCAATCGGCCATGAGCTGCTCGTCGCCGGATCGCTTCATTGCCGTTCCCATCACGCCGCCATAATCCTGCTTCCCCGGAAAGGACTGCACGCCGCTCGGGCAGACGTAGACCGCCAGATCGGTGCGGGACGCGGCCAGGTTGCCGCCGGCATCGTTCCACGGCTTCGCCTCATCGATCGCGAGCGACGCCGGCCGCTCGTCGAGGAAGGGCAGGATGAACGACGACCAGGCATGCAGCCGCGGCGGCTCCTTCACGCGGTCGAGCGTGAAGGCGTCGCTGCCGGGGGGAAACTCCCGCTTCGCCTCCTCGTAGCCGCCGAGAGCGAGACCGAACTGCCGGCAGTTGTCGGCGCATTGCGAGCGGCGCGACGTCTCGCGGGCCCGCTGGATCGCCGGCAAGAGCACCGCCACGACCGCGCCTGCCACCGCCAAGAGGACCAGCACCTCGACGAACGAAAACCCACGAGACGACGGGCTGATGGCCGAGCGCATGGGACCGGAAACGCCGCGGAATGGATGACGGCAGAAATGGGACTGCTGGGACTCGAACCCAGGACCAACGGATTAAAAGTCCGATGCTCTAACCAACTGAGCTACAGTCCCGAAACCATCCTACCGGGACTGCCCGCGGGAGCAACCTTCACATTCAGCGGGAGCAACCGCGGGAATAACGCGGCGAAAAATGCCCGAGAGAGGACTTGAACCTCCACCCAGTTACCTGGACAAGAACCTGAATCTTGCGCGTCTGCCAATTCCGCCACTCGGGCGAGTGAGGATGGGAAATCCTAGCAGCCGCGCCCCCGGAACGAAAGGAGGACAGGCTTCAGCCTGCCAAAAAGGCGACAGGCTGAAGCCTGTCCTACTCCACCGTCACGCTCTTGGCGAGATTTCGCGGCTTGTCGACATCGCAGCCGCGGAGCACGGCGATGTGGTAGGCGAGCAACTGCAGCGGAATCGCTTCCACGATCGGCTGCAGGAAGTCGGGCGCGTCGGGCACCTCGATCACGTCGTCGGCCAATTCCCGCACACGTTCGTCGCCACGGCTGGAGATCGCGATCACCGGCCCCTTGCGGGCCTTGATCTCCTCGAGGTTGAGGATCACCTTGTCATAGACGGCGCCCTGCGGAATCAGGAAGACGCTCGGCGTGAGCGGGTCGACCAGCGCGATCGGGCCATGCTTCATCTCGGCCGCCGGATAGCCCTCGGCGTGGATGTAGCTGATCTCCTTGAGCTTGAGCGCCCCCTCGAGCGCGACCGGGAAGTTGTATTGCCGGCCCAGATAGAGGAAGGTGCTGGCGTTGCGATACTTCTCCGCGATCACGCGGATCGACGCATCGGCCTGGAGCGCCTCGGCCACGAGCTCGGGAAGCCGCTCGAGCGCCTCGATGAACTCGAGCCCCTTCTCGTAGCTCATGTGCCGCAGCCGGCCGAAATAGAGCGCGAGGAGCGCGAGCACCACGCACTGGCTCGTGAAGGCCTTCGTGCTCGCCACGCCGATCTCCGGCCCGGCGTGGAGATAAACGCCGCCGTCGGCCTCGTTGGCGATCGTGCTGCCGACGACGTTGCAGATCGCGAGCGTGGGATGCCCCTTCCGCTTCATCTCGCGGAGGGCGGCGAGTGTGTCGGCCGTCTCGCCCGACTGCGTGATCGCGAAGAGCAGCGTGCCCTCGTCGATCGGCGGATTGCGGTAGCGGAGCTCGCTGGCATATTCCACTTCCACCGGCAGCCGCGCGAATTCCTCGATCAGGTATTCGCCCACGAGCGCCGCATGCCAGCTCGTGCCGCAGCCGGTGAGCACGATCCGATTGATCCTCTGCAATTGCGCGGGGGTGAGATTCAGCCCGCCGAAGACGGCCGTGGCGTCGTCGCGAGAGAGCCGGCCGCGCATCGCCGAGCGGATCGTCTCGGGCTGCTCGTGGATCTCCTTGAGCATGTAGTGGGCATAGCCGCCCATGCCGACGTCGGCAGCGGAGAGTTCCAAGGGCAACACCGAATGCTCGATGTGGCCCGAATCACGATGGATCACGCGGAGCGAATCGGCGGTGACCACGGCCACCTCATGGTCGGCGAGATAGACGATCCTGTCGGCATGGCCGGCAAGAGGGCTGGCGTCGCTGGCGATGAAGTGCTCGCCGTCGCCCACTCCGACGACGAGCGGACTGCCGAGGCGGGCCGCGACGAGCAGGTCGGGCTGGTCTTGGAAGAGCACGAGCAGGCCGTAGGTGCCGCGCAACTGCGCGATCGCCTCGCGGACGGCCACCACGCGGGGCGAGTCGGCCAGTTCGTCGGTCACCCGCGGCCCCGTGGCGAGCGCCCGCTTGAGGCAGCTGTCGATGAGGTGGGCGATCACCTCCGAATCGGTCTCCGAGCGGAAGACATAGCCCTCCGCCTCGAGCCGGGTCTTGAGCGAGCGATAATTCTCGATCACGCCGTTGTGCACCACGGCGAGCGAGGGGCAGGCGCCGCCATCGCAGCCGCCGCCGAGATGGGGGTGGGCGTTGCCGTCGGTCGGGGCGCCGTGGGTGGCCCAGCGGGTGTGTCCGATGCCGATCGAACCGTCGGGCACGTCCTCGCGGACCAGGCTCTCGAGCCGCGCAAGACGGCCGGCGGCCTTGTGGACCTCGATTTGTCCTTCGTCATCCAGCACGGCCAGGCCGGAGGAATCGTAGCCGCGATATTCCAGCCGCCGGAGCCCCTCGAGAATCAGGTCGGCCGCACGACGAAAACCGACGTAGCCCACGATGCCGCACATGGCGAGAATTCCTCCGAACGATGATCCGAACTCAAAGCGACGATTGTAATCACAGCCACTGCCATGAACCCATCCCAGACCGCCCTCATTGTGATCCCGGCCCGGCTCTCGAGCCAGCGGCTTCCCCGCAAGATGCTTCTGGCCGAGACGGGCAAGACGCTCATCGAACATACCTGGCGGGCCGCCCGCGGGGCCCGGCGGGCCGGCCGGGTGGTGGTGGCCACCGACAGCGACGAAATCGCGGCCGCCGTCAAGGCCTTCGGCGGCGAGGCCGTGATGACCTCCCCCTCGGCCCCGAGCGGCACGGCGCGGATCGTCGAGGCGCTGCCAGGCCTGCCCGAGGCGTCGGTGATCGTGAACGTGCAGGGAGATGAACCGGAACTGGCTGCCGCGGCGATCGACCGGGCGATCGACCTGCTCGACCGCTGCCCCGAGGCGGGCGTGGCGACGCTCGTGACGCCGCTGCGCCGCCTTGAAGATCTTCACGACGCCTCGGCCGTGAAGGCGGTGCTGACGTCATGGCGCAGCGAGCCGACCGCGGACGAGACCGTGGGCATGCCGGTGCCCGACGCCTGGCGGGCGATCTATTTCAGCCGCGCGCCGGTGCCGGCCGCCCGCGACTGGAGCGACTCGCTACTGGCCGCAGAGCCGCCGCTCTACTGGCAGCACGTGGGGCTCTATGCCTACCGACGGAGCGTGCTCGTGGAGTGGAACGAGCTGCCCGACTCACGGCTGGCCACGCTCGAAAGCCTCGAGCAGCTACGGGTGATCGAGGCCGGGATTCCGATCGTGGCCGGCGCGATCGACCATGCCGCCCGCGGCATCGACACGCCGAAAGACTACGCGGCCTTCGTGGCGCGTTGCCGGTAGGACAGGCTTCAGCCTGTCGCCCATGTACGACAGGCCTCCGTGCCTGTCACCGCAGACAGGCTGGAGCCTATCCTACGGGCCGCGACACCGGCACGAGCAGCACGTTCGTATGCGCGTGCATCAGCACCGCTTCCGACGTGCTGCCGAGCAGCCAGCGAGTGAGGGCATCGGTCGGCGTGCGGCCGATCACGATCAGGTCGTCGTGATCCGACTTCGCGGTGGCGATGATCCGGTCGCCCGGGTTGCCCTCGAGCACGATCGGTTTCGAGCCGTGGAATGCCTTCGGTAGCGACTGCTGAAACTCGTCGAGACGCTTCGAGATCCGGCCGACCTCGCCGGCATGCTCCTGCTCCCATGCCTTCGCGATCGCCGCGGTATCGGGATCGCGGACGCGGTTTTCGAGCCACGAGGGCAGCGGGCCGGCGAGCAACGACTCGGCCACGGCGATCACGCGGCCATGCGTCGATTCCGGCCAGTGCAGCTTGGCGACGGTGGCAGCCATGGCGGCGGCGCTGGCGTCGTGATGGCAGGCGAGCACCCGCATGCCGTCGGCTGGAGGCGCCGAACGCACCACGAGCACCGGCAGATGGGCTCCATGGATCACCGCCCGCGAAACGCTGCCGAGCAGCAGCCGCTCGACCGTGCTCATGCCGCGGGCGCCGACGACGATCAGATCGGCCTTCCAGGTCTCGGCCGAAGCGAGGATGCCGACGGCGGGCGGCTGCGAACTCGTGATCGGCTCGACCTTCTTCGCCATGTTGGCGGGCAGCCGCTTCACGGCCTCGTCGATGACGGCGGCCGCGGCCCCTTCGACGAGCGCCTCGGACCGGCCCGCGAGTTTCTTCTCCACCTCGAGCGGCGAAAAGAAGATCGCCACCTCATCGGTCGCCGGATGGAGGAGCCGGCCGGCAAGCGACACGGCATCGAGCGACGAAGGGGATCCATCAACGGCGATGAGAATTTTCATGGTGGGCTCCAGTGGGTGGGGTCCCACCATCATACCGCCTGTCCTCCAGCCACACCTTCGCGGGCTCGCCGGGCACCTCACGGGCCAACCGCGGCACGGCATAGCCCGGCAGCCGCGACCGCAGGCTCTCGTACAACTGCCGCGCCGTCTCCTCCGGCACCTCGAAGTGGGCCGTGCCTTTCACGCGGTCGAGCAGATGGAGGTAATAGGGCACGACGCCGATCTCGACGAGCCTTTCCGACAGTTGCGCGAGCACGTCTGCCGAATCGTTCACTCCCGCGAGCAGGACCGCCTGATTGAGGAGGATCGCCCGGGCGGCGGCGAGCCGCGAGACGGCTGCGGCGACCGAGGCGTCGAGTTCGGCGGGATGGTTGGCGTGAACCACGACGACGCAGGCCAGCCGCGTGGCAGCGAGGATCGCCGCGAGCCCGTCGGTCACCCGGGATGGGAGCACGATCGGCAGCCGCGAATGGATTCGCAGCCGGCGCACGTGCGGGATCGCCTCGAGCCGCTCCACGAGCCGCCCGAGCCGCTCGTCGTCGACGAGGAGCGGGTCGCCCCCCGAGAGGATCACCTCGTGGATCGATGCATCGGCCGCGATCGCCTCGATGCCCGCCTCGACACCCGCCCGCGTGGCGCCGCTCTCGGCATAGGGAAACTCGCGGCGGAAGCAGTAGCGGCAATGGACGGCGCAGGCCCCGGTCGCGAGCAGGAGCGCCCGGCCGGCATATTTCTTCACGAGGCCCGGCGCGGCAAGCGCTGTCATCTCGTCGAGCGGATCGGTGCCGAAGCCCTCCACGGCGCGCAACTCGTCGCCCGTCGGCAGCACCTGCAGCAGGAGCGGATCGCGGGGATCGCCCTTGCGCATCCGCGCGACGAAGGCCCGCGGCACGAGCAGCGGAAACGCATCGGCTCCTCCCCGCGCGGCGTCGGCCACCGCAGGATCGAGGTCGAGGAGCCGGCACAGGTCGTGGGAATCGCGCACGGCGTCGGCCAGCTCGGCCTGCCAGCCGGCCGATCGCTCGCGGTGGCCTGCGGCCGTGATGGCGGAAGATGGCACGGAGTGTCTCTCGATGCGGTGCCGGAGCGGCAGCCGCGGACGTTGACAGTTTGCCGGTGGGCGACCACGCTTGTGGGCCCGGCCGGCTGCGGCCGGCCGACGCATTCAGGATACGGGAGGCTCTGGTGGCAGGCTACAACACGAGCGAATTCAAGAAGGGGCTCAAGGTCCAGATCGACGGCGATCCCTACATCATGATCGAGTGCAACTTCGTGAAGCCGGGCAAGGGCCAGGCCCTCTACAAGTGCAAGCTGCGCAACCTCCTCCGCGGCACCGTGCTCGACCGCACCTACAAGAGCGGCGATTCGCTCGACGCGGCCGACATCTCCACCATCGAAGCCCAGTTCCTCTACAAGCAGGGGGACCAGTTCGTCTTCATGGACAACGAAAGCTACGAGCAATACGAGCTCACGAAGGAGCAGGTGGACGACGCCTGGAAGTGGATCAAGGAGGGCACCGTCTGCTCCATGCTGCTCTACAACGGCAACCCGATCTCGATGGAGCCGCCGAACCACATGGTGCTGCAGATCGAATACGCCGAGCCGTCAGTCCGCGGCAACACCGCGACGAACCTGACGAAGCCAGTGAAGCTCGAGACCGGCGCCGAAGTGATCGTGCCCGCCTTCATCGAGCAGGGCGACTTCATCAAGATCGACACGCGAACCGGCGATTACCTCGAACGCGTCCAACGGTAGGACAGGCTTCAGCCTGTCTCCAAGCAGGCTTCAGCCTGTCTTGCCCGTACTCGCCCAAGCCGGCTTCGGGTGACCCGTACCCCGTCGCCGGACGTTCGCTGCGGGCATCCATGCCCTTCGCTCACTCGATGCTGACTGCGCTCCGCCATCCTGGCTCCACTGGTCAGCAACGCCGGCGAGCGGGCTTCCGGTCACCAGAAGCCTTCCTCTACCGGTTGAGGGAGGCCCGGGGGTGCCTGTACCCTCTCGCGGGCTATGGAAGCGAGCGCAGGCAGGATGCCGAAGCGGAGGCGCTCACGCTGGCGAGCGGACATGCAGTGAGCGGAAGACAGGATGTCTGCAGCGAACGTCCGCCGAGAGGGTGCAGGCATCCCCGGGCCGGATTGGGCGAGGTAACGACTGAGAGAAGGGGATCCGCTTCAGGACGAAGTGGTCTACTCCCACCACCAGCGGCCGGCGGGGGCGGCGAGCTTCTCGCCGCGGGCCTGCGACACGGCGCCCTGCTCGTCCATCAGCAGGTTGGGCGAGTCGAGCGCGATCCGCGGCTGGAGCGTGACTCCGCCGCCGATCGGCGTGAGCAGGCGATTCTGACGCCAGACGGCATTGATCGCCGTCTCCACCTCCGTGGGCACGGGGTGCCGCTCGATCGGATAGGCCGCTTCGTCGCGGAGTTTCTCGGCGCCGAACTGCGTGCGGCCGTAGGCATCGTGCTCCTGCAGGTAGGCGGCAACGACGGCGAGGTCGATCATGTTGCGCAACTGGGCGTAAACCGGATTGCGGGCGGCGATCTCGGGATACTTCTTCGTGAACGCCTCGGTGAAGAGCCTGCTCGCCCGGTCGGCGCGGCTGGCCGACATCCGGCGGCCGTCGGAAAGCACCACCTCGTCGGCCCCGACGAGCTTCACGCCGCGGCCGACGAGCTCGATGGCGAGATCGTCTTCGGCGATCCGCACGCACTGGTAGTCGGGCACGAAGTACCACCGCTGCAGGGCGTTGGCCGCCACGCTGCCGGCGCTCGCCAAGTCGATCCAGGTGCTCATCTTCACCGGTGGCGGCTCGAGGCCGATGCCGATCAGCTTCATGCGGTAATCGGCCTCGACGAGCACCTGCGCGAAGTGGGTGGCCGGCGAGACGCCGTCGATCCGCACCACCTGCGTGCCGAGCGCCTGCCGCATGCCGGCGACGATCTCCTCGGCGCTGCCCGCCTTTGGATTGATCCGGCCGACCTTCTTGAGGTAGGCCTGCATCGCGGCCAGCCCCTCCTGCTTCGGATCGATCGAGCAGCCGATCGCGCGGTCGGTGGGATGCCCCGGCGAAAACGCGCGGAGCGCCGCGGCGAGATCCTCGAGCAACACGATCGGGCTGCCCGTCTCGATGCCGACGGCGCGGCCGCTGGCGTCGGTCATCCAGGGCTCGGCGGGGCCCGCGATCACGATCTCGCCGCGCTCCGAGCCCTCGCCGGGATAGACGAAGACGTATTGCACGCGGGTGAGTCCGGCGAGCTTCGCATATTCCTCGGGGATGCCCCGGCCCGTCGCGGCTGCCTTCGCGACCTCGGCCTCCAGCCGCGAGAGGGCGACCATCCGCAGCTTCGCGCTCTTCTGCAGGTCGCCTTCAAGCTGAGCCACCGCCGCCTTGCGCCGGGCAGCGAGTTCGCGGTCGACCACGACCTGCGTGCGCAACACGCCATCGGCGTCGATCATGATGCCGGCGGCGGCACCAAAGCCGCCCATGCCGCCGCCGCCCATGCCGCCGCCGCCCATGCCACCCATGCCGCCACCACCCATGCCCATGCCGCCGCCACCCATCTGCTGGGCATAGGACGTGGCACAGGCCATCGCAGCAGCGACACAAAGAACGGCGAGGAAACGGGGCAGAGTCTTCATGGGTTTTCCTGGAGCAGCCCAGACAGCCGACCTTCTTATCGTCTCCCTGGCACCCCAATCTCCACAGTACCAGGAGTAGGCCGCTGCTACGCCGGCTGGAAATTCGCCCGACCGGGAGGGCCCCGCCGGGCCGGCTCCTCGCGGCGTTTTTGCCCAATCGTCACGGCCGCCCTGACCGCTCCAGTCCCGAGCAGGTCGGTGAGTTCGGCCAGGAACTGCTGCGACCAGGCCACCTTGTCGCGATCGGCCTCCATCAGCACGCGGCGGCCGTCGGCCAGGTCGAGCACGAGCCGCAGCGGGGTCTGCCCCGGATGCCGCCGCACGATCTCCGCGAGCCGGTCGAGCGTGGCCGTGTCGTGCCCAGGCTCCGCCACCTTCACCGTCACGGTCCGCACCGGCTTTTTCCAGATCTCGGCGATCGGCACGAGCTCGTTGACGATCAGATTCGTCTCCTCGCTGCCGGCGCGGCGGTCGATCGAACCGCTCACGACGACGACGGCATCGGGCTGGATGAACTCGCCAAGCCGGGCGTAATCCTCCGGCCAGCAGATCGTGCGGACGAGGCCGTCCATGTCTTCGAGGTCGAACATGCCGTAGCGGGTATGCGTGGAGCCGGGTCGCGGCTGCTTCACGTTGGAGAGCTTGAGCGCCGCCACGAGGCCGCCGATCACGACGTCGCTCTTGGCCTTCGCCGCGCCGAGACCGCCGGTGCCATGCGTGCAGACCGCGCCGAGGATGCCGCTGAATTCCGCCAGCGGATGGCTGTGGACGTAATAGCCGAGCACTTCTTTTTCATTCGACCGCATCTCGAGATCGGAAAGCGGCGGCACGTCGGGCAGGCTTGGCGGAACCGGCGCGGCGGCGGCCTGCGGCGCATCATCGAAGGCGTCGAACAGATTCTTCTGACCGCTCTTGCGGTCGGCCATCCGCGAGGCCCCTGCGGCGAGCGCCCGCTCGATGCCGGCGAGGATCGCGCCGCGGTGGCCGCCGAGCGAATCGAGGGCGCCCGCCTTGGCGAGGCTCTCGACCGCCGTCTTGTTGACGACCGACGGATCGACGCGGCCGCAGAGATCGTCGAGATCGCGGAATGGCCCGCCCCGCTCGCGCTCGGCGCAGATCGCCTCGGAGGCCTGCTGGCCGCAGCCCTTGATCGCCGAGAGGCCGAAGAGGATCCGGCCGCCCGACACCGTGAAATCGACCCCCGATGCATTCACGTCTGGGGGCGCCACCTCGATCCCCATCCGTCGGCAGTCTTCGATGTGCTCGACGAGGGCGTCTTTCTTCTTGAAGTTGCGGCCCGTGATGTCGCCCGACAGGAGCGCCGCCATGAACTCCATCGGCCAGTGGGTCTTGAGGTAGGCCGTCTCCCAGGCGAGCAGCGCATAGGCCGTCGAATGGCTCTTGTTGAAGCCGTAGCCGGCGAACTTCTCGATCAGGGCGAAGACCTCCTCCGCCTGCTGCTTCGAGAGTCCCTGGGCCTGCGCCCCCTTCACGAATTGCTCTCGGAAGGCGGCGATGATCTCGAGCTTTTTCTTGCTGATCGCCTTGATGCAGGTATACGCGCTCGAGAGCTCGATGCCGCCGAGCCGCTCGAGAATCCGCATCACCTGCTCCTGATAGACCATCACGCCGTGCGTCTCGCCGAGCACGTCTTTCATGACGGGATGCAGGAACTCGGCCCGCTTGCGGCCGTGCTTGACGTTCACATATTCGTCCACCATGCCGCCTTCGAGCGGGCCCGGACGGTAGAGCGCGTTGACGGCGACGATGTCGAGGAAGTGGTCGGGCTTCATCCGCTGGAGCAGGTCGCGGATGCCGCCGCTTTCGAGCTGGAAGATGCCCTTCGTCTCACCCCGGCAGAGCGTGGCGAACGTGGCCGCGTCGTCGAGTGGGAAGGCGAGCGGATCGGGCTTCGCGCCCGTGGTGGCGGCGATGATCTCGAGCGTCTTGGCGACGACCGTCAGGTAGCGGAGCCCGAGGAAATCCATCTTCATGAGGCCGGCGCGTTCGACGTCGCCCATGGCCCACTGCGTGATCACTTCCTCCTTGCCCGTCACCCGCTGCAGCGGCACGTATTCCACGAGCGGCCGGTCGGCGATCACCACGGCCGCCGCATGGGTGCCCACGTTGCGGGCGAGGCCCTCGATCCGGCCGGCGAGATCGACGAGCTCACGGATCTCGCCATCGGCCTCGCAGGCCGCCGCGAGCTGCGTGCCCGGCGCCGAGGCCTCCGCGAGCGAGATGCCGAGCTGGTCGGGGACGAGCGCGACGATCTGATCGACCCGGGGAATGGGCATCCCCAGCGCCCGGCCGACGTCGCGGATCGCCGCCCTCGCCGCGAGCGTGCCGAACGTGCCGATCTGGGCGACATTCGCCGCTCCATACTTCTGTTTGACGTAGTCGATGACCTCGCCGCGCCGCTCCTTGCAGAAGTCGATGTCGATATCGGGCGCCTCACGGCGATTGACGTCGAGGAACCGTTCGAAGAGCAGGTCGTATTCAAGCGGGCAGACGTGCGAGAGATAGAGCGAATAGGCCACGAGCGCGCCCACGCCCGAGCCTCTCGCCGCGGCCGGGATGTCGTGCTCGCGGGCATACCGCACGAAGTCCCAGACGATGAGGAAGTAGCTCGCGAAGCCGAGCGTGTCGATCACGCCGAGCTCGCGGTCGAGCCGCTCCATCACCACCGGATGCAGCTGCCGCTCCCCGCCGGGCCCCGGTTCGTCGCTCCATCGCTTCGGCACACCGGCATACCGTTCCGCGAGGCCTTCGAGGCAGAGCCGACGCAGCTCCTCCGAGGCGGTGCGGCCGGCGGGCACGTCGAACCCCGGAAAATGCCGCTTGCCGAGGTCGAGCTCGATCGCCACCGAGTCGGCGATCTGCTGACTGCGGGTGACCGCCTCCGTCACGAGCGTGCGATCGAGCCCGTCGAACGCCGCATGCATCTCCTGCGGGCTCTTGAGATAGAACTCGCTCGAGTCCATCTTCATGCGGCTCGCGTCGCTGCGAAACCGACCGGTATTCACGCAGAGCAGGATGTCCTGCGCCTCGGCGTCTTCCCGGTTGACGTAATGGCAGTCGCAGGTCGCCACCGGCGGGATGCCGAGCTCGCGCGAGATCTCGAGGGCCGCCTCCGTCACCTGCCGCTGCACGGCGAGGCCATTGTCCTGGATCTCGATGAAGTAACGGTCGCCGAAGAGCTTCTGGAACCAGCCCGCGATCTCCTTCGCCTGCGCGAGCGATTCCCGCTGGTCCCGCGACGAGCCGATCAGCGAGCGATTGAACTCGCTCGACAGGCAGCCCGAGAGGCAGATGATCCCCTCGCTATGGGCCTCGAGGATCTCGCGGTCGATACGCGGCTTGAAATAGAAGCCCTCGAGATACGCCTTCGTGGCGAGTTCGAGCAGGTTGGCGAAGCCCCTCTTGTCGCGGGCCAGGAGCGTGAGGTGGTAGCTCGAGTCCTTCTGGCTGCCGGCGTCTTTCTGAAACCGGCTGCCGGGGGCGATGTAGGCCTCGTAGCCGATGACGGGATTGATCCCCGCCCCCTTCGCGGCCTGATAAAACTCGAGCGCGCCGTGGAGATTGCCGTGGTCGGTGATCGCCAGGGCGCTCATGCCGAGCTCGACCGTGCGCTCGACGAGCCTGTCGATCGAACTCGCGCCGTCGAGCAGGCTGTAGTGGCTGTGGCAGTGGAGGTGGGCGAATTGCTGCGTGCTCATCCGTGCGCTCGCTGGGTGAGCCGCCCATTGTAACGCCCTGCCAACCCCCGTAGGACAGGCTTCAGCCTGTCACCCAAATGGCTCGAGCGTTTTGTCGAGCGGCCACGCGATCCGCCGGCCGGAGAGGGCCGACGCAAAGATCGCGGTGGTCATCTCGACGGTGCGCCGACCCGCATACATGCCCGTCTCAGGCTCGCGATCCTCGATGATCGCAGCGACGAGATCGGCGGCGGCACGGCGGCCCCAGCCAGCCCGCTCCGCCGCTCGGTCGACGTCGCTCGACGGTGGAGGCGAGTCGAGCCCCGCGGCGCCGATCGGCTTCCAGGGAAAATCCTTGTCGACCCGCCAGAGCGGTGCTTCGCGCAGGTGGGCATGCGGGACGTGATCGAGGCGAATGTGGATGGCGCCCGCCGTGCCGGCGACCGTGACGCCACAATTTGGCTGCTTGAGGCCCGCCTCACGGACGCTCGCGAACGAGCCGATCGGTCCGTCGGCGAGGCCGAACATCGCCGCGATGTTGTCGCCGGCGATCGGCCCGATCCCCTCCGGGCCGTCCACGGCATCGGCCTTCGTGACCGGACGACCATCGATCGAGATCGCAGCATCGCACCACTGCGGGCTGCCACCGAGATCGGTCATGAGGTCGAGCAGGTGGCAGCCGAGCACCCAGAGATCCTCGCCGCCGCCGCGTTTGTCTTCCTTGCCGCGGCAGCGGATCTCCAGCACCTTCCCGATGCGGCCTGCCTCGATGAGATCGCGGGCGGCAAGATAGCCCGGCGAATGGCGGTTGACGAATGCGAGGCCGAGCTTCGTGCCCGCCTTCTGGCAGGCCGCCACCACCGCATCGGCCGCGGCGATCGTCGGCACGAAGGGCTTCTCCATGAAGATGCCCTTCACCCCCGCCTCGGCGGCTGCAATCGCCATCTCGGCATGGCAGTCGATATGCCGCATGCAGATGGCCACGATGTCGGGCTTCACGTCGGCGAGCATCTTCCGCCAGTCGCGAAAGCCTTTCGCGGCGTCGAGCTTGTGGCGGGCGATCGCCTGCGCGAGCCCCGCCTCCGATTCATCGGCCAGCGCGACGAACTGCGTGCCCTCGACGCCGGCCCAGAGTTCGTCGATCGCATGGCCCCAATCGCCGCGGCCGGTTCGCCCGATCGCCGCCACACGCAATGCACCCACGAGAAACTCCTTGGAAGGCCTGAAGCCGGTATGATCCTATCGCATGCCCGACGACTATCCAGACCACCTTCACCGCAATCACCGCTGCGCGCACGGGCATGCCCACGCGCACGGCCATGCCCACGTGCTGACCGAGGGCCGACTCGACCGGGCGATGGCGATCGGCGTCGGTCTCAACGTGGCCTTCGTCGTCGCCGAGGCGGCGGCCGGATTGTTTGCCGGGTCGCTCGCGCTATTGGCCGACGCGGGCCACAACGCCGGCGACGTGCTCGGGCTCTTGCTCGCCTGGGGCGCCAACTGGCTCGCGCGGCGGCCGCCCACCGACCGCTACACATGGGGCTTCCGCCGCTCGACGATCTACGCCGCTCTGGCCAACGCCGTGCTCTTGCTCACCGCCTGCGGCGCGATCCTCTGGGAGGCGATCCACCGCCTGCGGGCGCCCGAGCAGATCGCCGGGCCGACGGTGATCGCCGTGGCGGCGGTCGGCGTCGTCATCAACACGATCACGGCCCTGCTCTTCATGCGCGGGCAGCGCGACGCAAACGTGCGCGGCGCGTTTCTCCACATGGCCGCCGACGCCGCGATCTCGGCCGGTGTGGTGGTGGCCGGCATCCTGATCCTCGTCACCGGCTTCGCCTGGATCGACCCGCTCGTGAGCATCGCGATCACGCTCGCGATCGTCGCCGGCACCTGGGGCCTCTTCCGCGAGAGCGTGGACCTCGCGATGGACGCCGTGCCGCGCGGCATCGAGACGGGGGCGATCACGACGGCGCTCGGTGAGATCGCGGGCGTGATCGCGGTGCGCGACCTGCATGTCTGGGGGGCGAGCACGTCGGAGACGTCGCTCACCGTGCATCTGGTCATTCCCGACGCCGCGGCCCACGAGCCCGCGCTCGCCGCGGCGAAGACGCTCCTGCACGACCGCTTCGGGATCGACCACACGACGATCCAGATCGAACGCGTAGGACAGGCTTCAGCCTGTCATAAAAAGGAGGCAGGCTGAAGCCTACCCTACCGTCGCACCGCGTGGCGGGCGATGCCCGCGAGCATGTTCTTGAAGACGAGCTCGTGGAGCGGCCAGATCGCATACCAATAGGCGAGGCCGCCGAGACCCTTCGGATCGAACACGGCAGTCTGGTGGATCGTGACGTCGCCATCCCGCGGCACCACCTCGAACTCGAGCCAGCCTCGCCCCGGCATCTTCATCTCGGCGGCCAGTCGCAGCCGTCGCGGCGGCTCGCAGACCTCCACTCGCCAGCAATCGAGCACGTCGCCAGTGACGAGCTTCTCAGGATGGCGACGGCCCCGCGACATGCCAGGCCCGCCGATCAGGCGATCCAGCCAGCCGCGGAGCGCCCAGAGCCAGTTGGCCGCATACCAGCCGTTGGTGCCGCCGATCCGCTCGATGGCGGCGAAGGCGCGAGCCGGCTCGACGGCCACGACGAGATGCCGGTGATCCACCAGCCGCGTGCCCTCGGGGCGGCCGCCGTATCGATGGGGCAGGTCTTCGATGTCGGCGAAGTCGGCCCAGCGCTTGCCCGCAAACTCGGTGTCTTCCTGGAGCATCGCCTCGCGAACGGCCGTCTCGAGGCCGCGCGGCCGCACGGGCAATTCGCGGAGCGCCGCGTCGCTGGTGACCACGGTCGGGTTTTTCAGGCCGTCGATCAACTTCCGTCCCACCTTCGAATATTCGGGCGTCACCAGTTTCAGCCAGAGGCTCGAAAGCCGCGGCGTGAGCACCGGCACCGGAATCATGAGCCGCGTGAGGCCCCGCTGCCGGGCGTACTCGTGCATGATAGCGCCGTAGGAGACCTTGTCCGGCCCGCCGATCTCGAAAATCCGCGCCCCCCCGGCCGGGAGGTCCACGGCGGCCGCCAGATAGGCCACGACATCGGCGATCGCGATCGGCTGGGTGGGGGTGGCGAGCCAGGCCGGGCAGATCATCACCGGCAGCCGTTCCACGAGCGTGCGGACCAGATCGAACGAAAAACTGCCCGCCCCGACGATGATCGACGCCCGAAACTCGATCACGTCGAGGCCGCTGGCCCGCAGGATCGCCCCCACCTCGTGGCGGCTGCGGAGATGCGCCGACAGCGTGTCGTCGTCGGCGCCGAGGCCGCCCAGATAGATGATCCGCTTCACGCCGGCCGCCTTCGCCGCCGTCGCGAAGCGTTCGGCCGCGAGCCGGTCGGCCCGCTCGAAATCGACGCCGCTCTCCATCGAGTGGACGAGCCAGTAGGCCGTGTCGATCCCTGCGCAGGCCCGCGCGAGATCGGCCGCATCGGAGGCATCGCCGGCCATCACCTCCGTCGTGGGCCCCGTCTTCCCGGCGAGCTTGTGCGGCCGCCGTGCCAGACACCTGACGAGATGACCGCGCCGCTCCAACTCCGCGAGCAGCACGCCGCCCACATAGCCCGTCGCACCCGTGAGCAGAATCTTCATCCCATCAGTCTACGGCACGCCAGCTGATTGCACACCGCTGGACGAGGCGAACGGGTCGGCGAAAGCTCGACGAGCATTGGGCCGCCGCGGCCCACGCGAGGCGACTTTTGCCGCCCGTGAGCCGGCGATTCTTCCACCGGGCCGAGCAACCGAGCTGCCTACGGGTTGTCGACCTCGAACGCCCGATCCATGAGCCGCGGGTCGCCGGTCTTCAGGCCATAGAGAAACCACCGCACCCGCTGCTCGCTCGAGCCGTGGGTGAAGGCGTCGGGCACGATGTAGCCCTGCGACTGCCGCTGGATGCGGTCGTCGCCGATCGCCGCGGCGGCATTGACGGCCTCGCGGATGTCGTCTTCGTCGACCGTGCCGGCGAAACGGGCCACGTGATGCGCCCAGACGCCGGCGAGGAAGTCGGCCTGCAATTCCATGCGCACCGAGAGCTTGTTGTAGTCGCGCTCCGACATCCGAGCCCGCATCGACTGCACCTTCTCCGAGATGCCAAGCTGGTTTTGCACGTGGTGGCCGATTTCGTGGGCGATCACGTAGGCCTGGGCGAAATCGCCCGGCGCGCCGAATCGCCGCTTGAGCTCGTCGTAGAAGGCGAGGTCGATGTAGACCTTCCGGTCGAGCGGGCAATAGAAGGGGCCGGCGGCAGCGCTCGCCATGCCGCAGGCGCTGCTGACCCTTCCGGTGAAGAGCACGAGCGTGGGCGGGGAATACCGGCCGCCAAACATCTGCGGAAACAACTTCGACCAGACATCTTCGTTATCGGCGAGCACGACGCGGACGAACTGCGACATCTCGTCGTTGAGCGGCTTCGCCGGCCCGCGCTGCGGCGCCGGGGCCGTGATCTCCGGCGCCATCTGCGCCACTTGCATCGGATCCATGCCGATGAACATCAGGAAGAGCATCAGCAGGATGGTGAGCAGGCCGCCCCCCACGAACATGGGCGCGGCGCCCTGGCTGCGGCGATCCTCGACGTTTTGACTCTGACGACGGCCTTCCCAACGCATGGAACTCTTGTCTCCGAAAATGCAACGGGCGAACGAATGCCACGCAATGTAGCACCTGCCCCGGGGAGGATGCGAACGCCGGAAACGGCGCTCAATCTTCGGGCAAGGGACGGCCCTTCGTTTCGGGCAGAAACGCCAGCACCACCAGCCCCAGCAGGAAGATCACGCTCATGTAGGAGCAGGCGTTGCGAAACGCCATCAGTTTGGCCTCCGGCGTGGTCGCGCCCGCCTTGAGGGCGGCCTGCAGGCTGCCGAGCGTGAAGGGGCCGCTGGCGGCGATGAAGCGGCCGACGTTGTAGCAAAAGCTCGTGCCGGTGCTGCGGAGGCTCGTGGGAAAGAGTTCCGGCAGGTAGATCGCGAAGCCGGCGAAGAGCGCCAGCTGGCAGCCGCCCATCACGGCGCTCATCCAGATGTCGTTGCGGCCGTTGAACAGCTGGAAGTAGCCGATCGTGGCGGCCATGGCGGCGATGAAGGCGATCGCGAAGGCCGGCTTGCGGCCCATGCGCTGCGCGAGCGACGTGAAAAGGAGCATGCCGATGAAGGCGCCGATGTTTTGCACGATCGAATTGACGCCGATCCAGAATGTCTTCCGGCCGGCGATCTGGTCGGCCGGCACGCCCTCGGCCTCGAGCGACCGCGCCATTACGTCGCCCACGAGCTCGGGGCTGAAGAAGCCGATGCCCCAGAGGCCGATCACGCCCGCCACGCAGAGCACCATGCCCAGGAGCGCCGGCGTGCGCCACCGCGGATCGCCGAGCAGCGAGGCATACGAGCCAAACTTCACGCCGACGGCCCGACCCGCCTCCCGCGCCTTCACCCACTTCTCCGGCTCCTTGAGCCGCATCTGGATAAACACACAGAGAAACGCCGGGATCGCTCCGACGAGAAACATGTATTTCCAGGCCGTGCCCGGCTCGATCGCCTTGATGCCCTCGAGGTGGCCCAGATACATGCTGACGATGCCGGCCATCACGTTGCCGACCGCCGAGAGCGCCTGGAGCAACCCGAGCGCACCGGCGCGGGCGCGATCGGGAAGCGTGTCGGCCACCAGGGCGACGGCCAGCCCGAAGACGCCGCCGACGCCGAGCCCCGTCAGGAATCGAAACAGCGCAAAATCGATCCAGCCCTTCGAGAACGCGGAGAGCCCGGTGCAGACCGAGTAGATGAGCACCGTGAGCGTGAGCATCTTCGCGCGGCCGTAGCGATCGCCGAGCGATCCGAAGATCAGGCCGCCCGTCGCCCAGCCGGCCACGAAGATGCTCGTCGCGTAGCCGCCGTAGGTGATCGG
>JBKDMX010000008.1:0-15766 GCA_046343855.1 Planctomycetia bacterium | reverse complement strand
CGATGCCGCCGAGCGTTTCCACCGCCCGCGTCACGAATCGCTCCACGTCCACGGTCTTGCCGATCGACTGGCAGGCGTCTATCCAGCTTGCCGCCACGTCCGTGCGAATCGCCTCCTGGGCGAACATCGTGCGGGTGCGCTTCGACCGCTCGGCCTCGCGATCCCACTCCGCGTGAAGATCCGTGGTGGTCGGTTTGAGATACTCCTCGACCTCGGGGAGCAGTTTTTGCGTGGCCTTTGCCGTGCCGCCCCGCAGCAAGAGCCCCTCGAAAATCGCCTCGATCACCTTCTCCGTGTTGATCGGCACGGGCACGCTGACGCCCAATGTCTTCTGGATGCTGCGGTGCTTGTTGATGAGGATGTCGAGAACGATGCCATCGATGCCGTTGTCGGCCCCGTAGAGGAAGGCGATCTCCACCGTGGGTTGCCGCTGGCCATAGCGATCCACGCGGCCCTCACGCTGCTCGTGGCGGGTGGGATTCCAGGCCAGGTCGTAATGGACGACGGCGTCGAAGGACTCCTGCAGGTTGATGCCCTCGGACAGGCAGTCGGTGGCGACGAGCAGCCGCTTCTCGAACGCGGCAAGTTTCTCGACCCGCTCCTCGCGCTCGGCCGGTGGCAGCGCCCCGGTGACGCAGTCGATCTCGAGGCCTTTGACTGCGAGGCGGTTTCGCAGTTCGGCCGCCACGTACTCGGCTGTGGCGATATAGCGGCAGAAGACGATCGGGGATCGCTTCCGCTTGAGCATGTCCTTGAGCAGCTTGACGAGGGCGGTGAGCTTGGCGTCGGCGTCGCCTTCCAGCTCTGAGGCCCGCTTGGCGAGCGTTTGCAGTCGGCGGCGGTCGGTCGGGGTAGGGGAGTCGTCGATCTCCGCCCCGGCCGAAGCGTCGTCTGCCTCGTCGGCGTCCTCAGTGTCGGCATCGGTGGCGGCCGCTCGCCCCAACTCGTTGGCTTCCTCCTCCGACGCCGCCCCCAGGCCACGGGCCCGGTTCACGAGCGTCGCGGCCGCGGCAGCCGGACTCGACGAGAGGCTTCTCAAGAGAGCGATCGCGCTCCACCACCGCACCCGCTGGCGGCGTTTGTCTTCGCCCTCCACGGACACAAGCTCCCGGGCGAAGTCGAGACAGTCATCGAAGAGGGCCTTGTAAGGAGCAGACAGCGAGTAGGTGAGATCCTTGTGGACCTCGCGCTTGGGAAACGGCGTGGCAGCGTCGAGATAGGCCTCGATGTCGGCGCGGCGGCGCTGGATGAAATGGCCGGCGAGGTGGCGACGCTGTGTCTCGTGGGCTGGGCCGGAGAGATCCTCCGGCAGGTCGGCAAGGGTGGGTTCGAGCAGGCCGACGAGCGAGCGGAACGCTGCCTCGTTTCCGCTGTGGGGCGTGGCCGTGACGAGGATGAGGTGGCGGTCGGGCGACTTGGCCAGGTCGAGAAGCAGTTCATGCCGCTGATGCCGCGAGCCGCGCGCATCAATATCGCGGGTGCAGGTGTGGGCCTCGTCTACGATCACCAACTCGGGGCAGGTGCGGAGGAAGTCAGCCCGATAGCGGTTCGACTTGATGAAGTCGATCGAGATCACGAGGTGGTCGTGTACCTCGAAGATCGACTGGTCGGCGGCGCACTCCCGCTCGAGCCGGGCGACTGTGCTCGCCAGCACGAGCTTGGCGTCGATGTGGAACTTGGCTGAAAGTTCCCGCTGCCACTGCTCCGCGAGATGTGGAGGGCAGAGCACGGCCAGCCGCTTTGCCTCGCCGCGAGCGAGCAACTCGGCGGCGATGAGGCAGGCCTCGACCGTCTTGCCCACGCCCACATCGTCGGCGATCAGCACCCGAGCCTTGGGCTGTTTGAGGGCCACGAGCAGGGGCACGAGTTGATATGGCCGCGGCGTAACCGCGATCGAACCAAATGAGCGGAAGGGGCCGGCACTGTTGCGAACACCAAGCCTGACCGCGTCGCGAAGCAGCCCGCAAGAGCGGTGGTCGCCCGTGTGGGCGGGGTCGGGCGGCGTGAAGACAGCGGGCTCAATCGGCTCGAGATCGGGCACAATGCCCGTGACTTCTTCGGCCACGCCGGCCAGCGGCCGCAGCATGACGAGGTGATCCTGCGATTCGGGCAGCACGACCCATTCCCGGCCGCGGGCCTTCACGAGTGTTCCGATGGCGAAGCGACTCATGTGGCCCGCCTTCCAAAGAGCCCGGGATGAGCGGCCACTGTTTGTTCCCAATCGCCCTGAGCGGTGAATCGCAGGACGGTCCAGCCGCAGTCGTTCACACACGCCTCCTGCTCGCGGTCGCGGGCCTGGCGGGTTGGGAACTCGTGCATCGGGCCGTCCACGTAGACGATCGTCATGTCGTCGGTATAGACGAAGTCGGGGCGTGTCAGGCAGCCGTTGAGCGACGTCGGCACGTGCTGGGCAGCGGTGGGCAGTTTCAGATTGCGGGTTTCGAGGAACTCGAGCCACTCACGTTCAAGACTGCTTTCACAGCAGGCAAGCAGGCTCTGGAGATGTGCCGCCCGCGGGGCCGCTGACGACGAGGCCGCCACGCCTGCCGTCGCAAGTTGCAGGAGAAAGTCGCGGATGAGGTGGCGGTTGAGACGCTGGTGGTCGGGCTGGTTGGCGTATGTCATCAGGCAGTCGTAGCAGGCCGTTGAACAGTCTTCGCTCGCTCGCGGCGCTCGCTTGCGGTCCTCGCCCGTCGTGGGATCGAAGTGGCAAATCTCGAGGGCCTGTCGGGCCACGCGGCGGAGGGCGTCGGGCTCGGCCTGCAGCCGCTGCAAGACGCCGGCACCGCCTTCGCTCGACTCGAAGAAGAGAATCTGCCGCCGAATGTCGCGGCTCGGCATCGGCTCCGCGGCAAGCTCTTGGTCTTCGAGTTGAAACTCCACTTGGATCGCCGCCTTGAGGGCAGCCTGCAGGGATGCGAGAAGATCGAGCGGTACGTCGCCCATCGGCTCGAAGAGCAGCGTGTTGCGGGTGTCCGTAACGAAGGGGATCACGCGGGCGACCTGCGGCCCTTCCACCTCGGCATCGCCATCGCCGGGCCGGTTTTCAGGGTCGCCTACCCATTCGCCGGTCTGTTCGTTGATGTGGAAACCTTGTCGGTTTTCCAGCTTCTGGCGGAACCAGCCGAAGTTGATCCGCCACAGCTCGGCATTGCGGCCGAACGTGAGACGGGCGAGGGGAATGCCACTGCTCGTGACCTCGCTGGTGGTGAACGACGGGACGCCGCCCGCGCGCTGGAAGCGGAACGCCGTCCGCACGTCGAAGCCCTGCTTCTGCCGCTCGTCTTCGTCGCAGCTGATCCGCTCGCGGCGGCGAGTGAGCACGTTGGTCAGCCGGAGGAGTCGGTCGCGGGCGGAAGGGAGCTCGGCGTGGCAAAACTCACAGCGGTCGTCGTCTGCCGCACCATCGACGGGGTGGAGATAGCCGCAGGCGTGGCACTGCTTGGCTTTGTGAAGCACGAGCCTCTGCTCGGAGTCGCTCGGCGGCAGGAGCACCTTTGTGACCTGATACCGCTGTCCCTCGTGGTACACGAGCGACTTCGGGCCAAACTCGCTGATCGCCAGGAACCGGGGCCGGTTGAGGTATTCCTGGTCGCGGGCGCCAGCGCGACCCGGGATGAAGGCCGAGAGCGGCAGCCGGGGGAAGTTGTAGCCCGGGAGAAAGCCCTCGCTGGCGAAGTAGCGATAGGAGTAGAAGTCGGACTGGTGACTCCCGGAGGTGTCTTGATTGAGCAGCAGGTCACGCTGGTTCTCGGCCTCTTGCCGAAACCGTTTAGCCTCCGCCTTATGTCGTGGGGAGATGGAGTTGTCGTTCTCCCGCTTGTGCTCACGCTCCCGCTGGGCCATCGCTGCTCGGTAAAGCTGGCGCCAGCGGTCGCACGAGCGGTCGAAACGCTCCGGCAACTGGGCAAGCACCTCGTCGAGCCACGCGGGCGTGTACCAGCCTGCGACAGCGAGTTTCGGTGCAATCGAATCGAGCAATTGCCGGGCACGGTGGCGGGTGCGGTTCATCGCCGGTGCATTGTCGAGATGGCTCTGCACCTCGGCCGACAGCGGCATCCGCGGCTGCTCGTCGAGCATGAGCAGGTCGCGGAGGCTGTCACGGAGGTTAAGCCCCGCTTCCGACAGCCAGATCGCATGGACGTGCGACCGGACGAGCTCCTCGTTGGCGACGTCGACTCGAGGCGGAGCCACCGAGCCGGCCACCATCTTCTCCTGTCGCTGAAAGAAGTACTGATCGTGAGAACTGCCAGCCGTGCAGTAGGTGATCACGATCGCAGGCTGGCCGCTCCGGCCAGCGCGCCCCGACCGCTGGGCGTAGTTCGCAGGCGTTGGAGGCACGTTTCGCAGGTTGACGGCATTCAGGTCGGCGATGTCGACGCCGAGCTCCATCGTTGGGGAACAGAACATGACGGGCAGCTTTCCAGCGCGGAACTCCGCCTCCCGTTCCTCCCGCTTCTCAGACGGAACTTGGGCGGTGTGTTCACGGCCCTCCATGCCGGCCACGTCGATGGCCGCAGTCTTGTAGAAATTCACGAAGAACTTGTTGGGCCGCAGGCCAGCCGCCGGTGACCGAGGCACCCGCAGCGGGCAGCGGAACGCTTGCGTGCCGTCGGCCGGAACCCAGCGGAGCGTAGAGGCATTGAGTTGGTAGGCCGGATCATCGGCTTTGCCCGAGCAAACGAGATTCGTGCGGGTAAGAACCCGGCAGATGTCGCGAATGACGCCCTGCACCTCGTCGAGCGGCACGCCGGCAGCGATGTTGCCGGGCCGCCGCAGGTAGCGGCCGAGCGTTCCGCGGGCGCTCAAGAAGACATTCGGCGAGCGTGCGTCGTTGCCCTTTGCACGGGGCTGTGCCAGCCGGGCCGTGACGAGTTCCTCCTCGGGATCGATCTTCCAGCCCTCGACGAGCCATTGGCTGCTTTCCCGCTTTGTCGCCTCCTGCCACTGCTCCGTCAGGCAGTCGGCCTGAATGGCTAGTTCCCGCCGAAGGTAGTTGAGGAGCGTCTTGCATACCTCATACCGGGCCTCGCCAGACGCCGCCACGAGGCAATGATGGGAGCCCTGCCAGTCGCTCGTGCTGTTGCAGATGTCGGCGAGCGATTCGTATTCGACCGTCAGCAGACCGCACTGCTCGAGGTTGGGCATAGAGAGCCGCCAGCCCCGCTTCATATCGAGGAACAGCCGGTAGGTGAGCACGTCACGCATGGCGCGTTCCGTACTCTTCTTCGCGTTGTATTGGGCGTCGGGCTGGACGGCGTAGAGCTTGATTGCGTGGCCGTCGGCGTCTTTCGGCAGGCCTGCCTCGAACGCGTCGAACATCCGCTGCGGAAGGTCGCGATACTCGAGACCCTCGGGGCCGGCTTTTGCTGCCGCGGCGTAGAGGCTGCCCCGCACGAGTGCGATCTGCACGAAGTCGTTGAAGTGGCCCGCCTGAAGTGACGCATCCTGCCGGTTGTCGGTGAACGACAGCAGTTTCTGGGCCTGCGGATCGAGCTGACTCTCCTTGCGGAGGTAGGTGACCGCGGTCGTCGCGATCAAGGTGGTGGCACTGGACCGAGCGCCGAACCCCACTTCGCCGAGCACCGGGCGGTCGGTGCCGCGACGGTTGGCATACGACACACCACACGCCAGGCAGAAGTGAAAGGGATTGGCGATGAAGTGGCAGGAGAGCCCGTGCGGATCGGTCTGCCCGGCAACATCGACATGCTCGAGGTGCGGCAACTGTTCAACACGGCTTCGCTTCAGCACCTCCGAGTCGTTGCGGAGTTCCTTCCAGTCTTCGGGCACCCGTGCCAGGATCGCTTCAGCCGTGTGGTCAGCCTGAGGCCACGCCCGCTCGGGATCGGAGCTGAAGTAGAGGTATCCCGGAGTCAGCTCCCCGGTCTTTGACAGGTCGCCCAGATCTCGCGGTTCGAAGGTGGGATCGCCGCCTCGGGTCGGAACGGTCCTCGCGACCGAGTAATACTCCTGGCCGCATTCCCTGCAGAAAGCGAGTGGAAAGAGCAGGGCTTTGTCGTCGTGCGGGTCGGTGCGGACGGCGTCGGCCGTAATGAATCGTTTTGATTCAGGTTCGAGCGTCGCGTAGAGAGTGTCGCCGCGGCTTAAGAACTGATGGAGGCGAAATGCAAAAGCAGGCCGACCTTCGGGCGAGCGGGCCTGCGAGTAGCCGGCCATGAGTTGTTTGGTGATGAGATCCCTGCAGGCATCCGAATCGACGCCTGTGGCGCCTGCAAGTAGCGTGCCCGCCACGTCGATCGTCTTGGGAACCGCTCGCACAAGACGGTCTTCAGCCTCGGCCTTGCGGACGCCGAACGTGGATTCGATCCAACTCGAAAGTGGGTCTTCCAGGAATGCTTCGTAGGCCGCTGGCGGGGCGGAACGACCTTTGACCCGGGCCGTGAGGCTGCTCGCGAAGACCTTGTCTGACGGGTCGCCGACCGGCGTCGCTCGACGCAGGGTCTCGCCAATCACCGACTCAGGACGGACTTCGGCCCCAAAAAGGTCGGTAGCCACCTTCGCAATCTCACGGCGCTGTTCGTCGAGCGTGCCCGGCCCGGCAATCGTGGCAGAGGTGCCGATGTATTGGAGATCTGGCGACTCGAGTTGCTCGCGGAGCCGGCGGCAGAGCATGGCGACATCGGCGCCCTGCCGGCCACGGTAGGTGTGGAGTTCGTCGAGGACGAGAAACTTCAGCCCCTTGGCCGCTTCGACCAGCCGTTTTTCACCAATCCGCGTGAGGATCAGTTCGAGCATGACGTAATTCGTGAGAATGACGTCGGGCGGGTTGTCGCGGATCTCGTCACGCTCCTCCCGCTTTTCCTGGCCCGTGTACCGCCGCACTCGTACCGGCGGGCGGTCCTTGCTGAACGGAGCTCGCTCGAGAAACTTTGCCAACTCGCCCAACTGGCTGTTGGCCAGCGCGTTCATGGGATAGACGACGATCGCCTGGATACCCCGCCCGGAGCCGTTTCGCAGGACATGGTCGACGATCGGCAGAATGTACGAGAGGCTTTTGCCTGAGCCCGTGCCTGTGGTCAAAACGTAGTTGGCGCCGGTACGGGCCGTGCGGACGGCCTGATCCTGATGCAGGTGCAGTCGCATCGGGTAACCAGGGAATGGGTCGTTCTCCTTCTTGCCGGCTCGGAAAACCTCGGAACAGGTGCGGTGCAGCACGCCCTGGGCGACCAGATCGTCGATCATGCCGCCCGGCTCGAAGGACGGGTTGAGCTGGATCAGCGGCGACGGCCACAGGAGGCCGCTGGAAAGCGACTCCTCGACCTTTGCCTTGAGCCGTGCGTCAGAAATCTCCACGAAGCTGCGGATGAACGAGTCATAGTTCTGGACCAACCGATCCCGCATTTCGAAGACGTTCATGCCTGTGCTTCCGCGCTGCATTGAGACCAATCCGGAAAGTTATCCGCGTGCAGGGACAACCTTGGTCCGGGCGGGGTTGAACCCCGTCTGTAGGGTGGGCAGTATAGACGGATTTCCTGCGGAAATGACGGGCATCCGCGTTTGAAGCGGCCGGAGTGATTGTGGTTGCACCTCAGTACAGTTCGGAAGATGCCGCGAGGATCAAATCGCTCCTCCTGAACGGCCTGTCTGTGAACGAAGTGGCCGCGGCTACAGGCTTCACTCCGTACACAGTCAAGGCCGCCGTGTCCGCCACGGAAGGCATGACGATCCCGGAGTTTCGCCACGCCAATAACCAGACTTCGCCTCCGACGCCGGTCTCGCCGCCGACTGGCCCGAAGCCGCTCCTGCCGCGGACACGCATTCCTGTGTCAGGCGCGCGGAAGTCGACCCGCAAGCTGGCCGCCAAGACGTGTCCGTTTTGCAGACAGCCATTCACGCCTCGGAAAGAATCGCAGAAGTTCTGTTCGCACTCCTGTGGCAGCAAGGCCACGGTGCCTCGCGAGCGGCGGAGGCGAGTCAAGATTTCGAAGACCTGTGAGAAGTGTGGGACGCCCTACGACACCTATCGGCCAGCCCAGCGTTATTGCAGTGATGCGTGTCGAATTGCCCGAATCTCAGCCGACAAGACGTGGCTCACCGAGATTCCCTGCAAGTTCTGCGACAAACTCTTTCGGCCTCCGCAACGGGGCTACAAGTTCTGTAGCCGACCGTGCGCCTATAAGGGGAAGGCCGCCGGCAGTTTCGTCAGGGGAGCCGTCGCAATGCCGGACGGATCGCGTGTGCCCTACATAGGCACGTATGAGCTGGTGTTTCTCCTGTATGCGGCCAAGCATCCCGACGAGTTCCCCCATGTTGCTCCGTGGTCGGTCGGGATACCGTACGAACTCGATGGCAAACGACACACGTACTACCCCGACTTTCTCGTCGAGTGTGCCGGCAAACAGCCGGTAATGGTCGAGCTGAAGTCATCACGAACAATCGAGTTCTCCCAGCCTCGGCATGAGGCCAAGGTCGCTGCTGCTCAAGCATGGTGCGCCAGTAACTCGCACGACTATCTGCTGCTGGGTGAATGGGAAGATGCGTTTCGCCGCATGTGCGACTTTGTGCGGGAGCGTAATAACGTCGACGCGCTTGCGCAGCGATCGCGCGAGGACAGCAAGGTCGAGGATCGGCATTGCATCGAGTGCGGCCGACTCATCCCACGCAAAGCGCCGTCGATTTATCGCACCCGCGTGTTCTGCTCGACGGAATGCCGCAACAAATCCGACAAACGCAAGAAACCGATCCTGCCCTCCAGTCGGCATACGTGCCCAACGTGCGAGAAGCCGTTCACGGGATGGAAGCGCAGGAAGTATTGCTCGAAAGCTTGCTACACCGCTGCGCAGCAGACGTTGGCACCACGGCCATGCGCTGTGTGCGGAAACACCTTTCAGCCAACGAGCGCAAAGAGCGTGGCGTGTGGTTCAGAATGCGGGACCATCTATCGCGCTGCATCCCGTATGGGACTGTCAGTAGAAGCCTATCGCGAGCGACAGCGTGCCGAGGTGGAGGGCCTCCCGGCGGAGGCGACCTGCAGTCGTTGCGAGAAGGTATTCAAGCCCACTCTTGCAAACCGGAAGCATTGTCGGTGGTGTCGCGATGCAGGTGGAGACGCATGGACGCTCGAAACCATGCTCGCCAGGCTGAGGGCGATTCGGCAACATCTCGGCGGCAGGGTGCCGACATACTCCGAGATCTATGACGATGCCGATCTCAAGGCACAATTCAACAGCTGTTCGCTTGCGGGAGCTTTGTTTCGATTCAACCAAGACCAGGGCATCGCGAGCTACGCCGATTTCTGCAAGAAATATCTTGATTGGGACGTGCCGAGAAAACTGACCAAAGCACGGACGGCATGGGTGCTTGAGGAACTGGTCCGAACATGCGGCGGTGTGCCAGTCGGGGTTAGCCAGATGGAGTCGGTTTGTGGCCACCGAGGCATGACGCTCATGGCCGCAATCAAAAAACACTTCGGCAAGACGCTTGATGAATACTGTGCTGCCAAAAAGCTCAACAGAGTGACGGCCGAGGCGGCTCGTCGTGCGCTCGACAACGCGGCTCTGCCGGCGGGCGTAGCAAGGGGCGCGGCCCCGACGGCACGCGTTGGACGCCCCCCTCGACGGAGTTATCCTTGACCCCTTGTTGGGTTGATCGAAACGCGAGTTCGAATGCCTGAGGCCGGCATTCGTATCTCTTTAGGCACCGCCTGATGAACGTCACGCATGGCAACGCAGCAAACCTCTACAGACATTCGGGCCTTAGTGCAGGCTGCCGGTCGGATTTGGGTTCGCCGCCTCATCGACTACTCTCGGTCGAACTCGCTGCTATTTTACCGCGACCTCAAGGTCGGCACGTTCGATCTAACGCCCTACAAAGGCGCGTCCGAGAAGCTACTGGCCGGTGATGCGCTCACCGTGGATCAGCTTCTCGCGATGCGCCCGCGGCAGCAGCAGCGTGATCCTGTTGCACGCGAGCGGGCTGAGGAGGAGGCGCGGCAGAAGATTCGTACGGTCTTCGTCGCGCTGCGCCGGAAAGCCCTAGGAAACCTCGAAGAGAAGGGCATCCAGACACTTCACCTGGCCGTCGGCATGGCTACATGGCCAGCCGCCGATGGTGGCCGCCCATATGCGGCACCGATCTTGCTAGTACCCGCGACGATCGACTCGCGAGGGCGCTCCGGTAATGACTTGCGGCTGGCCGCAACCGGCGAACCCCGCCTGAATCCTGTGCTGCTTTCCGTTCTGGAGGAATCGCAGGACGTTCGGATTGACGCCGCGGCCGTAGTAAAGGAATGCAGCGAGGAGGGTGAAACAGGGCAGTGGCGCATCGAGCCGGAGAAAGTCTTTGCTGCCATTCGGGCTCGGACACGGTCTGTGAACCAGTTCGCCATTGAGAGCCGGTGCATCGTTGCGAACTTTCAGTTCGCGAAGATGGCGATGGTGGAGGACTTGAAGCGAAATGAAGACGCCATGGCGTCGAGCCCCTTTATCGCAGCGATTGCCGGCCATACCTCGTCGCGGCAGCAATTGGCCCAGGCCAGTTTTGATGTCGAGCCCCGGCAACTCGACGAAATGCCCAGTGATACGGACTTTCTCGTCCTCGATGCTGACTCAACCCAGCAGCGGGCCATTGTCGCAGTAGGGAAGGGCCTCAACTGCGTCGTCCAAGGCCCTCCTGGCACAGGCAAAAGTCAGACGATTGCAAATCTCATCGCGCAGAGCGTTGCTGATGGGAAGCGGGTTTTGTTTGTCGCAGAAAAGCGGGCCGCGCTCGATGCTGTGCTCAAGCGGCTCACGCATCCGGACGTCGGCTTGGGCCACCTCATACTCGATCTGCACGGGGCATCGGTGTCTCGTAAGGATGTGATGGCGAAGTTGGCACGGACGCTCGAAAGCATTCGTCAGAGTTTGCCGGTCGAGGGAGCGGAAAACGTTTATCGTGAATTCGATGCTCGCCGCAGAAAGCTCAACGAACATGCTCGCCTCGTGAACACAAGCCGGGCTCCCACGGGCCTATCCATGAATCGCGTGATCGGCCGTTTGTTGCGGCTTCCCAAGGAGGCAGCATCACAGATGCGATTCCGCGGCGATGCGTTTGGGAGGCTGACGCAGGAACGCGCCGAGGAAATCAAGCGGCTGTTGAGGGAATGCGGCGCTAGTCGATCGCTGTTCTTGGGCGAAGATGCTTCGCCTTGGAACGCTGCCGCCCTCACGGACGGGCGGAAAGCTCAGCAAGCAGTGGACTTGGCCGGGAAGCTGGCCCGAGAGTTGCTTCCTCGAGCCGACAAGCTTCTTACGGAATGGACCCGGAGTTCCGGAGTCACCAAGCCTAATGCGGTAGAAACCGCATTTACGCTGGCACGGTGGATCGTCGACACCGACAGCTATCGGCAGAAGTTCAAGCCCGAGATATTTAGTTCTTCGCCGGCAAGCCTGGCAGCCGCGCTCGCACCTGCCAAACGAGGTTCCGTGTCGGCACTGTGGGCCTGGCTTTCCGACGGCAAATACCGAGCGGCGCGCAGACAAATGCGACGTCTCGCGATTGCCGACACGCCCGTGGATCAGTTGCAGGCGGGAGCACTGCGGGCCGCGGAGCTTGTGACGCAATGGAAGAAAGTCCGACCTGCTGGCGGTGTGCCCGATACGAGCACGGCGAAAGACTTGCTGGGATGCTTGTCAAAGCTCTCGGCGGCACTCAAGGAATTCCATGCGTTATCGGGGCTCGACGTCGCCAAGGGATTGAGTTTCGCGGATTCGCAAGCCCGCGTGGAGTCGCTGGCAGCGGATCAGCGGACGCCCTATCAACTCCCGTCGGTCCATGAACTCCGGCGGCAGATTCGGGATCAAGGGCTTGAGCCGCTTCTTCAGGAGCTCCGGTCGCAGAATCTCCCCGAGGGCCTGTGGGAGCAGAGGTTTGAATACGTGTGGCTGTACGCGGCCTTGGACAACATATTGGCATCTGAGCCAGCGTTGGCCAGTTTTAATGGCCGAACGCATGAGCACATGATCGAGGAGTTTCGGCGGCTCGACCGTGAGCGAATTGGGCTCGCCGCGGCTCGTGTGCGCCGACTGCACGCGGAGCGCGCCGTTGCTGCGCTAAACGAGCACTTTGATCAGGGCAACCTGGTTCGATCCGAGGCCAGGAAACAGGCGAGACATATTCCTCTCCGTGATCTCCTCTCCCGGGCGCCCGACGTCCTCACGCGGGTTGCGCCATGTTGGATCGCGAGCCCACTTTCAGTCAGTCAACTTCTCGACGGAGGGAAACGGCACTTCGACATCGTCATATTCGATGAAGCAAGCCAAATCCTCCAGGAAGAGGCGATGCCGGCGCTGTGGCGAGCAGAACAGGTTGTCGTGGCGGGGGATCGCCATCAGTTGCCGCCTACGACGTTCTTCGCCACAGCCGTGGACGGAGAAGACATGACGGAAGAAGAGAAAGCGGACGCCGAGGCGGCAATGACCGCCACCAGTGCCGTTGGCGGCTTCGAGAGCCTGTTGGCCACGCTCGAGGCGTTTCTGCCGAACTGCCCGCTCGAATGGCATTATCGCAGCGAGGACGAGAGGCTTATTGCATTTAGCAATGAGCACATCTATGGCGGGCGTCTCGTCACCTTTCCGACCGCCAGAACCCATGAAGCGGTGCGCCATGTGCTGGTTGCGCATGACCGCGCGTTGGGGGGCCAGGAGGAGAGCGCATCGAGAGAAGTCGAGGAAGTCGTGCGACTTGTAATCGAGCACGCTGAGACGCGTCCTGAGGAATCGCTCGGCGTCATCGCCATGGGTATTAAGCATGCCAATCGGGTTCAGGCGGCACTGGACCGAGCGCTGGAAGGCCGCGCGGATCTCGCGGAGTTCTTCTCGCTGGACCGAGATGAACGCTTCTTCGTCAAGAATCTTGAGACAGTTCAAGGCGATGAGCGAGAGGCGATCATTCTGACCATCGGTTACGGCAAGGCTGCAAATGGGGATTTGCCACACCGGTTTGGCCCTCTCACGCACGAGGCAGGGCATAGACGGCTCAATGTGGCCGTGACGCGAGCAAAACGTCGGATGGCGGTCGTAAGCTCATTTGCCCATCATGAGATCGATCTCGCCCGATCCGGCAGCAAAGGCGTTCAGTTGCTCAAGGCATATCTGGAGTACGCGGCCAGCGGCGGTACCCGGCTGGCGCTGGCAGAGGTCGCCGGTGAAGTGCCCTTGAATCCTTTTGAAGCTGATGTGCAAGACGCTCTCGAAGCGGCCGGGATTCACACGCGACCCCAGTTTGGAGCATCTCGCTACCGGATCGATTTGGTGGCCATGCATCCGCAGAAAAAAGGCCGAGCGGTTCTTGCGATCGAGTGTGACGGAGCCACGTATCACTCCAGCGCGACGGCGCGAGATCGCGACCGTTTGCGTCAAATGCACCTTCAACGCCTCGGCTGGCGATTCCACCGAATCTGGTCAACTGACTGGTTTTTCAGTCGGGAATCGGAAATGGCACGGCTCGTAGCCGCCTTTAGTGATGCAGTGGAGCGGGCAGATGAAGCGGATTCAGGAGAGGGGCGTGAAGAAGCCGAGGAGGAGCGGCACGAGGCGATCGTGAATCAGCCGGCGGTTGCGGTCATGCAGGTTTCTCGGGGGCCAAAGCCGAGTATTCGGCGTCGAGACTCGATCGACAGCTACACAAACGGGGAACTAAAGCAGCTCGCGGAGTGGATTGCATCAGACGGCCTTCTGCGCACCGACGACGAATTCGTTCGGTGCATGCTCGAGGAGTTGCCCTTTAATCGTCTCGGCGCCCGCATTCGTGAACGTCTGGAGGGTGTCGTGCGGCAGATGACGCGAACGCGGCGCCCACGGTAACGACTCAATTCGACTCCCGTTTCGTAGGCGACCGGATCGTGCTTTGCTAAGTCGTTCGAATGCGAGCTGAGCGAGAGCGTTCCACGTTGATGCAATGTGAGAGAAGGGCATGCGTTGTTGTGCCTGCCGCCCGCGTCCCATTTGTGGCCGAGCAGGTGCCGCAGCAGTGCCAGAAGCGAACGCGACGGACTGTCGGGGCTTGGGATCGTTCGGAATGGCTTGCTGGAGATGCAACGGGCGTATAACCGCCGACTCCAACGTTGAGCCTCCTCCACACTCGGTGGCGCGGCACGGTGGCCTCCGGCCTTTGCTCGGCAGCCGGGCGGCCATTGCCGCCAAGGGTGGGCGTCGGCACTTCTGCGATATGAGTGCGGGGTTCTATACGCCCCCCGAGATCGCGTCGCCCTAAAAAACCGGTTTCCGCCGCTCTTTCGGCCTAGTTCCGCTTCTGAATGTCAAGTTTTCTTGCAAAAAAACTTGACACATGGGCTGGATTGGCCGAAAGTATCTACATGAGCACGCATGCCGCCACCGCCGGAATCCGCCAGCGATCGATCGTGGGCCGCGTCCGGGCTCGGATCGAGGGGGGCGGCGAGCGCGTGTGGCGAGCTACTGATTTTCAGAGTGCCGACCGGGCATGGACCGCTCAGGCAATCGCCCAGGCCCTGTCGCGGCTTTCCCGGCAGGGATTGGTGCGGCGGCTAGGCAAAGGCCTTTATTACCGCGGTCGGGAGACGGCGTTCGGCCCCAGCCTGCCAAGCCCCGCGATGGTGCAGGGTCTGCCGATCGCTGGTCGGAAGGTTTTTCCGTCGGGGCACGCCGCGGCCAGCATGCTTGGGCTCACGACGCAGCAGCCATCCCGCCCCGAAATCGCCACTACGGGCGGGAGCCTTCCCCGTCTGATCGTGGGCAAGCAAACCGTCATCCGTACCCGGCGACCGGAGTCCTGGCGGTCGCTCGATGCCGAGGATGCCGTGGTCCTGGAGGTTTTGCGGCAGCGCGGCTCGACCAGCGAGCTTTCGGCGGACGAAACCGTCAGGCGCCTGTTGGCGGTCGTCAACAAACCAGGGCGGTTCGTCAGGCTGTGCCGCGTGGCGGCGTCCGAGCCGCCGAGGGTGCGCGCCATGCTGGGTGCGATAGGGCAACAGTTGAGGCGGTCGCCCCGCGAGCTCACGCGGCTGCGAAGTACCCTGAACCCTTTGTCAAAATTTGATTTCGGAAAGCTGGCCGCCTTGAAGCATGCAGCTGAATGGCAGGCTCGACTGGAGAGGTCGCGTGCGTCTGTTTCAGCATCCTGATTTCGGTCAGGCGATCCTGCGGGCGGCGGAGCATTTCGCAGCCCGGAAGCTGCGGCCGGCAGTCATCGAGAAGGATTATTACGTCACCGAAGCCCTCCGGATTATCGCCGAATGCGAGGGGGACAGGGCGATTTTCAAGGGCGGCACGAGCCTGTCGAAGGGCTGGGGGCTGATTGAGCGGTTTTCTGAGGATGTTGACGTGTTCATCGACATCTGCGGCGATGACCCCATGCCAGGCACGAAATCCATCGATACCCACCTGCGGACGATACGGAATGCCATCGATCAGCATCCCGGCCTTGCCTTCAGCAAAGATCAGAGCACGACGAGCAAGGGGCTGAAGCGGGCCGATCGCTTCTTGTACGACGAGCGTATTCCCGAGATCGGTGGCCTCTCGCCGGGCGTTCTCGTTGAAACGATGGTCGCCAGCGGCAAGGCGCCGACGGAGCGGCGGCAGATCGCTTCCTTCGTCGGCGAATTTCTTCGTGAGACAGACACGACCCTTGGATGCGATGACGAACAGCCTTTCGAGATGCTCCTGCTTCACTTTCGTCGCACCTTCGTTGAAAAGCTGTTCGCCATTCACGCCAAGGTTGAAATCCTGAAGCAGACGGGTGAGCCGCTTGGCTCGTATGCCCGCCACTACTACGACCTCTACTGCCT
>JBKDMX010000007.1:0-55578 GCA_046343855.1 Planctomycetia bacterium | reverse complement strand
GCCTGTCACGGCGAAGGATCTCGAAAAAATCGCCGATGCCACGCTCTTCTTCATGCAGGCCGATTCGACCCTCTCGGGCGACAAACTCGCCGCCGAACGATCGGCCGCCCCCGCCGAGAAGGTGAAGACTTTTCTTTCCCTCATCCTCGACAAGCCCAAGAAACGCTAGTGCTCGGCTTGGCTGGTGTCGCGCCGGCTCGCGGGCGGCAAAAGTCTCCTTCGCGCTGCAATTTCTCCGCTGACGACCTACGGCGATGCCGACCTCAGAAGGTCGAAATTGCATACGCTCGTCGAGCTTTCGCCGACCCGCTCGCCTCCCTGCTCCGGGTTGCCGAATCGTCGCTTGGAATACGTAGGCTGCGGGATCGGCTGAAGCTCGCCGAGCGTTAAGAACTTTCGACCTTCTGGGGCATGAATCGCCGTAGGTCGTGAAACAAGAATGTTTCTCTGCGAGGCGACTTCTGCCGTCCCGCAGCCGGCGCCCCTGGGACTCAGGGCAGCCTCAACTCCATGCCGGCCGTGACGAGCGCGGGGCTGCGGAGACGGTCGCGATTGGCCTCCCACAGCCGCGTCGCCATCGTGCGATCGCCGTAGAACCGCTGCGCGAGCGTCTCGAGCGTCTCGCCCGGCCCCACCCGCACGCTGCCGGGCCGCCGCACCGGCTCGATGAGCGGAGGCCCCGACGCCGCCAAGCTGCGCGCCGTCGGCACGCTCCAGGCGGGCGGAACCCTGAGCTCCATGCCGATCGGCAGGAGCGACGGATCGGTGAGCCGATCACGATTGACCGACCAGATGACGTCGGCGGCGGCAGGGTTGCCGTAGATCCGCGTGGCGATGCCGGTGAGATCGTCGCCGTCGCGCACGACGTAGGTCGAAGACGCGGCGACCGCCTGGGAGGCCGACACACCGACCGCCACCCGGCCGGGCCGTGCGGCGTCGTTCGCCGACCAGGCCACGGCCAGCGGGGGCGGAGCATCGGCATCGAGCAGCGGCGGCGGGGGCACGTCGAGCGTCGAGCGATAGGCCGAGGCAACCTGCGGCGTCGATCGCGACATGTCGGCCGCCACCGGCGGCAGTGGAGACGGAGGCGGTGGCGGTGCGTAGGCGGCCGGCAGCATGGCGTCGGTCGGCAGCGCAGCACCGCCCGGCAACGGCGGCACCTCGGCGACGACCTCGGGCTGGTGTTCCCAGCCGCCGAGCCGCGGATCGGGAATCGCGTGCGTTGCGTAGCCCGCGGGCATGTGGGGCGTCTCGAACGCCGCTGGGGGCGCCGGCACGGGGGCCGCCAGAGGGGCCGCCTGGGAGCGTGCGTTGGCCGCCGCCAGTTCGAGCGCAAACGGCGCGGCCACCGAAACGCCGGTCACCACGAGTGCCAGGCCCACGATGAACCGAATCGACCGCTCGAGCTGCGACATGCGACTTCCTCCCTGACTGGCTCCCTATCTGGGGGAAGTATGCGCCACGCTGCCGGCCGCGGACCCGCAGCCCGTCGGTCCACCGCCGTCACCGCAGGGCAATGGCACCACTACGACCCGCACCGCCGGCAGGGTTTGCCTCGCCAGAGGTGCGTGCCTGCGTCGACGGTCAGGCCGGACGGGCTGCCGCCGACCCCGTGGCGGGGGCGCCGCCAAATCGGTTCTGCAGCCAGAGCACGATCGGAGAGGCGATGAAGATCGTGCTGTAGCTGCCGGTGATGATGCCCACGAGCATCGCGAAGGCGAAGGCGTGAATCCCCTGGCCGCCGAGCGCGTAGAGGATCAGCGTGGCCAGGAACGCGGTGCCCGAGGTCAGGATCGTCCGGCTCAACGTCTGATTCACAGCCTTGTCGATCATGCCGGCGGTCACGAATTGTCCCTTGCCACGGAGTTCGCGAAGCCGGTCGAAGATCACGATCGTGTCGTTGATCGAGAAGCCCACGATGGTCAACAGCGCCGCCACGACGTCGAGACTGATCTTGAAGTCGTCCACGAGCGCCCAGCCCATGAACGGGGCCACGAACTTGCTCAACGCCAGGCAGCCGACCGTGACGAGCACGTCGTGGATCAAGGCAACGACGGCCGCCAGGCCGAAGGCCACGTTTTGAAACCGCAGCCAGACATAGAGCACGATCATCAGCAGGCTGGCGAGCAGGGCGTAGACCGCGGTCACCTTCGTGTTGCCGGCCACCTTGCCACCGATCGTGTTGGCCGAGAGATAGACCGGGGTCTCGTTGAGCTTCTTCGCCACCCGCTCGAGCACGCGACGGGCCACATCGGGCTCGAGCGACGTCGCCAGCGCCCAGTTGCGATAGGGGCGCGAACGGCTCGTCATACCCTCTGCCTCGAGCTCGAACGGCGCGTCGCCGACGCCCTCGGCCTCAAACGCCTCCTTGATCGTGGAGCGGAGCGTGACGAGGTTGATCTTTTCGGGGAAATCGAGCGGCGCCACGGTGCCCAACGCCTGCACGGCATCCTTGTCGCCCTCGCCTTCCTTCTTCTCCCCCGTCTCCTTTTCCGGGGCCTTCATGGTCGAGATCTCGCCGAAGCCCATCGAATAGGTGGCCAGCCGCCCCGGAAACGCCTCCTGGAGTGCCTTTTCGACCTCGTCGTCATTGCGGAGCGACGTGTCGATCTTGTACCGCAGATTGGCCGGCCCCTCGGTGGAGGTCACGGCGCTGACGGCAGCGTCGGGGAGCGCGGCCACCGCCTTGCGGACGTCGGCGATGTCGAGCGCCTTGTCGGGCTTGAAGGCCACCTGCACGCTCGTGCCGCCGGTAAAATCGATGTCGAAGAGGCCCTGGCCGCGCTGCCAGGCCGCCGCCAGGCCGGCCAGGATGAAAAGCGTGGAGCCGATGATCGCCGGCCAGAGCCAGGCGACGAACTTGAAGTCGGTCTGGCCGAAGAGCCGCCCCATGTTGAGTGACGTGATCCACCGATTCCGTTCGGCAAGATCGAAGAGCACGCGGGAGCAGAAGACGGCCGTGAAGAGATTGAGCGTGAGGCCGAGGATCAGCGTCACGGCGAACCCCTTGAGCTGGTCGGTGCCGATCGCGAAGAGCACGATGCCCGTGATCAGCGTCGTGAGGTTCGAGTCGACGATCGTGGAAAAGGCCCGCTGAAATCCGTTGCGGATCGCCATGCGAAGGCCGGCGCCGCGGTCAATCTCCTCGCGCATCCGCTCGTAGATCAGCACGTTGGCGTCCACCGCCATGCCGACGGAGAGCACCAGGCCGGCAAGACCGGCGAGCGTGAACGCGGCCTTGACCGAGATCATGAGGGCCACGACGAGCACGATGTTGAGGAGCACCGCGAGGTCAGCCACGAGCCCCGAGAAGCGGTAGTAGGCGAGCATGAACGTGAGCACCACGATCGTCGCCAGGAGCATCGCCCGGGCGCCGGAGCGGATCGTGTCGGCGCCCAACTGCGGGCTGATCTTCTGCTCGCTGATCGGTTCGCTATGCAGGGCGGCCGGCAGGCTGCCCGCATTGAGCACGCCGACGAGGAAATCGACGTCGGCCTGCTTGAAACTGCCCGTGATCTGGCCGTCTCCCGAGATGGCGCTGCGGATGGTCGGCGCCGAGAGGAGCGTGTCGTCGAGGACGATGCCGAGCCGGCTCTCGAGACGGTTGGCAGGATCGGGAAGGTTTTGCCCGGTGAGCGTGCCGAAGAGCGCGGCGCCGGCCGAGTTGAACGAGAAGTTCACGCAGGGCTGCAGGTTCTGGTCGTAGCTGGACGCCGCCCGTGAGAGGTAGCCGCCCGTGACGTTGAAGCGGTCGAGCACGACGAGCACCTCGACGCGGCCGTCGGGCATCATCCGCGTCACGAGGCCGCGGTCCTCGGCGGGATTCATCTTGGCCGTGTCGAGCTGCACCCAACGGCCCACGGGCGTGCCGCCGTCCATCACGGTCGTGCCGGCGGTGCGGCCGCCGAGCTCCACCACCCGCTTGTGCCGCGGATCCTCGGGGTTCGCCGTGATCCGGAATTCGAGCACGCCGGCACTCGAGACGATCCGCTTGATGAGATCGACCTCCGATTGATCGACGTCCGGCACGATCACCTCGAGCTGGTCGAGGCCGTAGCGCCGCACCGTCACCTCTTTCTGGCCGCCGGGATTCACGCGGCGGGCCACCGCGGCGACGAGCTTCTCCATGTCGACCGGCGCGGCCTCGCCCGCGCCTGCCTCGACGGCCTTGTCTGCCTGCTTCTTGGCGTCGATCTCGTAGACGAGGATCACGCCCCCCTTGAGGTCGATGCCGAGCTTCGGCGGCCAGCCGAGCGCGGTGATCACGCCGCCGGCGGTGAGCGCCACGAGCACCGCGGCGATGCGGGCCCACATGTCGGAGGCCCGCAGCGTCTTGGCAAGCAGCCAGGCAACGAGCGTGGGCAGGGCGATCGTGAGGAGCGTGAGCACCCAGAGAAACCAGCCCTCGCGCCACCAGGGCAGCCCGGCGGCGGTCGCGGCGGCCGGCGCGGTCGCGGTGGCCGCGGCAGTGGCGACCTCGGCAGCCTGGGCGAGAAGGACGGGAACGAAGGAAGCGGTATCCATGCTTGATCTCTCGTGTACGTGTTCTCTCGTATGCAAGGCGGCCGGTCAGGCGCCGGACGGGGGCGTCGTGGCCTGGTCGCCAAGCACCTTGGCGATGCTCGCGAGCGTGACCGTGATCTTCACGTTTTCAGACTCGTCGATCTTCAGCGACACCCGGTCGCCATCCCGATCGACGTTTGCCACGGTGCCGTAGATCCCAGACGTGGTCAGCACGCGGTCGTTTTTCTTGAGCGCCGCCAGCAACTCCTTGTGTCGCTGCATCCGCTCACGCTCCGGCTTGTAGAGCAGCATCCATGCGGCGAAGACGACCAGCACGAACGGCAGGTAGGAAAGCAGGAGCTCGAGATTGCCGGGAGGTTGCTGCATGGCGGTATGAGGAAGTGAAAATCGGGCCTTCGCGCCCCGCAAATGTAGTGGCGATCGCGCGCGACCGACAAGCCCAAGCCCTGCGAGGGCCGTCGCGGCCTCACTCGGCCACGGTGGCAAACCGCGCGACGAGGTCTCGCGACTCCGCCGCGAACCTGCCCGCCACAATCGCTTCCCGCAGCCTGGCAACGAGCCGCTGGTAGAAGGTGAGGTTGTGGATGGAGGCCAAGATCGGGCCGAGCATCTCCCCCGCGAGGAAGAGGTGGCGGATGTAACTGCGGCTATGACGGCAGGCGAGGCAGGGGCAGCCCTCCTCGAGCGGCCGCTGATCCGTTGCATGAACGGCATTGCGGAGCCGCACCTGCCCGGCGAACGTGTAGACGAGCGAGTTGCGGCCGCACCGCGTCGGGAGCACGCAGTCAAACATGTCGATGCCGGCCGCCACGGCTTGGACGATGTCCTGCGGCTGCCCCACGCCCATCAGGTAGCGGGGCTTGTCGGCCGGCAGGTGCGGCACCGTGGCGCGAAGCGCGGCCACCATCGCCTCCGGCCCCTCTCCTACGGAGAGCCCACCGACGGCGTAGCCCTCGAAGGGCAGCCGCCTGAGCGACTCGGCGCTCTCCTGGCGAAGGTCGGGATCAAGACCGCCCTGCACGATCCCAAACATCGCCTGATCTCGCCGACTGCGGGCCGCGAGGCACCGCTCCGCCCACCGCAGCGACCGCCGCATCGCCCCCTCGACGCGCTCGCGGTCGGCCGGTAGGGCGACCACCTCGTCGAGCTGCATGGCGACGTCGGCCCCGAGCCGCTCCTGGATCTTCACCGCCATCTCGGGAGTGAGGTTCACCGGCGAGCCGTCGAGATGCGACCGGAAAAACGCCCCCTCCTCCGTCACCTTCACCTGCTTCGCGAGACTGAAGACCTGGAAGCCGCCCGAGTCGGTGAGCGTGGGTCCGCTCCAGCCCATGAACTTCGCCACGCCACCCCCCTGCTCCACGATCTCTTCACCGGGCCGCAGGTGGAGGTGATACGTATTGGCGAGCACCATGCCGGCGCCCGTCTCCGCGACCCGGCCGATATCGACCCCCTTCACGGTCGCGAGCGTGGCCACCGGCATGAAGAGCGGCGTCGGCACACTGCCATGCCACGTCGCGAGCGCGCCCGCGCGGGCCGCGCCATCGGTCGCGTCGAGCATGAAAGAAAATTCGTGCTGCATGCGACCAGACTACAGGACAACGGCGGACACCGCCCCATGCCCCCGGTCCTCACCGCAAGAGGAGCCGACTGCGGTTAACGTCAACTGGCATGGGTTCGGGGCTGCCCATGCCCCGTCGCCGGACGCTCGCTTCGGGCATCCCTGCCCTGCGCTCGCTCGATGGCGGCTGCGCTCTCGGCATCCTTGCCTTCGCCGACCAATCCGCTAAAGCGGATCGGTGCCCGGCCAACGCCGGCTCTCAGGGCACTGGGTAGCCCCTCACGGCGTATTGGCAGAAGGGGAGGGGGAGCCGGTTTGGGGGTCGCGCGCAGCCGCTGGTGAATTTTGACTGCCAGAGTTGGCGCACGATATCAGTTGAGCATGCGACGTCACACCGAAGGTGCCCCGAAGGGGTCACATCCGCCGGCGGCGAGCACGTGCCCCCAAATTGGCGGTTTACGTCAACTGACGTAGTTTCAAACCTGCCTCAGAAGATCCCCAGTGCCTCGAGCGAGTAGCGGACGATCAGGCCGGCGACCACCACGCTCACCATGCTCATGAGCTTCACGAGGATGTTGAGACTCGGGCCGCTCGTGTCCTTGAAGGGATCGCCCACGGTGTCGCCCACGACGGCAGCCTTGTGGGCTTCGGTGCCCTTGCCGCCGTGCACGCCGCTCTCGATGTGCTTCTTGGCGTTGTCCCAGGCGCCGCCCGCGTTGGCCATGAAGACGGCCACGCAGAAACCGGTGGTCAGGCCGCCCACGAGCAGCCCCATCACGCCGCCGACGCCGAGCAGGAGCCCAACGGCGATCGGCACCAGGAGCGCGAGCGTCGAGGGCAGGATCATCTCCTTCTGGGCCGCCTTGGTGCTGATCTCGACCGGAGCGGCGTAATCGGGCATCTCGGTGCCCTGCATGATGCCCGGCTTCTCGCGGAACTGCCGGCGGACCTCCTCCACCATGCCCTTCGCAGCCCGGCCCACGGCCTTCATCGTCAGGGCACAGAACACGAACGTGCTCATCGCGCCGATGAAGAGGCCCACGAGCACCTTCGGGTTCATGAGCGTCACGTCGTAATGCCGCATATAGTCGGCCATCCGGGCCCGCTTCACCGCCACGATCCGGCCGGCGCTCTCGAGCTCTTCGAGCGCGGCGCCGGCGGGGGCATTCTCCACGAGCATGCGGCTGCCGAGCGTCGCAAAGTCGGGGATCGCCTTCTTGTCGAGCACCATCCAGGTGATGTTCTTCTCCGGCTCGGTGCCGAGTTGCACGGCGACGCCGTTGGCAAGCTTGACCCACTGGCCGGCCGTGAGCTGAGTCCGCTTGCCGCCCACGTTGAGGTATTGGTCCGGCGTGCCCTCGATGTTCTCGGCAACCGCCTGGCCCCAGCGATCGAAGCCGATTCGAACTTCCTCGATGTAGGCGGCGAGCAGGGCGAGGGCCGTCAGGGCGGCCGAGCCGATCGCGAAGCCCTTGCCGGTTGCGGCCGTGGTGTTGCCGAGCGCGTCAAGGGCGTCGGTCCGCTCACGGACCACCTCGGCAAGGCCGGCCATCTGCGCGTTGCCGCCGGCGTTGTCGGCGATCGGGCCATACGCGTCGGTGGCCAGCGTGATGCCGAGCGTCGAGAGCATGCCCACGGCGGCGATGCCCACGCCATAGAGGCCGAGCGCGAAGGCGTTGGGATCGGAGAAGTCGAAGCGGTTCGCGAAGCCGAACGAGAGCAGCGTGGCGACGCCGGTGATCAGCACCGGAGCCCACGTCGAGAGCATGCCCTCGGCGATGCCGCCAATGATGATCGTGGCCGGGCCGGTGAGCGCCTGGTCGGCGAGCAGTTTGGTCGGTTCATACTCGTTGCTCGTGGAGTATTCCGTCCACTTGCCGATGAGCCAGCCGGCCACGAGGCCGACGATGACCGAGATCGCGACGCCGAGGTGGCTCCAGCCCATCAGGAGAAACGTGACCACGAAGGTCGCGCCGATGATGGCGAGCGTCGAGAAATTGATCCCGGCGCCCAGTGCGGCCAGCAGCGCCTTCTGCGAGGAGTCTTCCTTGGTGCGCACCTGCCAGATGCCCCAGATCGAGAGCAGCGTGCCCACCGCAGCGATCGCCATTGGCAGGAACAGCGCTGCCATCTGCATGCGGTAATCGCCCGGGAAGGCGGCCACACCGAGGGCCGCCGTGGCGAGGATGCTGCCGCAGTAGCTCTCGTAGAGGTCGGCGCCCATGCCGGCCACGTCGCCGACGTTGTCGCCCACGTTGTCGGCGATCGTGGCGGGATTGCGGGCGTCGTCCTCGGGGATGCCGTGCTCGACCTTGCCGACGAGGTCGGCGCCGACGTCGGCCGCCTTCGTGAAGATGCCGCCGCCCACGCGGGCGAAGAGGGCCTGGGAGCTCGCGCCCATGCCGAAGCAGAGCATCGTCACCGTGATCTCCTCGAGGGAGAGCGGCTTGAAGCCGAACATCGGCACGAGCCAATAGAGGATCGCGAACCAGAGCATGATGTCGAGCAGGCCGAGCCCCACGACCGTGAGGCCCATGACGGCGCCCGAGCGGAAGGCCACCTGCAGCCCCTCGTTGAGCGACCGCTCCGCGCCCGCGGCCGTGCGGTTGCTCGCCAGCGTCGCAGTCTTCATGCCGAACCAGCCGGCGAGACCCGAGAAGAGGCCGCCCGAGAGAAACGCGAACGGCACCCACGGGCTCTGCACCTTCAGCGCGAACGAGAGGATCAAGAGCAGGAGGAAGATGACGAGAAAAAACCCGGCCACCACCTTGTATTGCTGTTTGAGGTAGGCGTCGGCGCCGGTCCGCACGTAGCCGGCAATGTCGATCATCTTCTGCGAGCCTGCCGGCTGCGCTTCCATCCACTTGAAGAACTGCCAGGCCTGCACCAGCGCAAGCACCGAGCCGCCCAGCCCCACGAGCCACCAGAAACCGTAGGCACCGAGGAACCAGGCCGCCTCAGGGGCGGCGGCTTCTTCGGCTGCCCACGCGGTGCTCGCGGCGAGAATGAAAAGGGCTGCAAAAACGACAGCGGCGATACGGGCGATCTTCACGATTCAGGGACTCCGGCATGGGGTGAGCGGAGAAGCGGAGCCTCCCAAAGAAGCCCCGCGGGAGTGCGAATGCTAAGCCCGCGGAAATTGGGCTGTCAAACCTCCGTGGCGATTCCCCGCAGCCGATCGCCATTCAGGCCGCTGACGGAAATCTGCCAGCGGCAAGGGCGGCCGCATCAGCCGACGACGACGGGCATTTTGCCGATCGAGTGATAGGTGAAGCCCCGGGCCCGCATCTCGGAGGGAACGTAGAGGTTGCGGCCGTCGAAGATTGTCCGCGACTTCATCCGGCGGGCGATCTCGTCGAAGTCGGGCCTCCGGAAATCCCCCCACTCGGTGACGATCGCCAGGCAGTCGGCGGCGTCGAGGGCGTCCATCGGTCGCGCCGCATAGGTGAGCCGATCGCCATAGTGGGCCCGCACGTTCTCCATGGCCTCCGGATCGAAGACGGTCACACTCGCGCCGCCGGCCAAGAGCCGCTCGATGAGGTCGATCGCGGGGGCGTCGCGGATATCGTCGGTCCGCGGCTTGAAGGCGAGCCCCCAGACGGCGATCTTCCGGCCGCGAAGATCGCCACCGAAATGGGCGGCGATCTTCTCGCCGAGGACGTGTTTCTGGGCGAGGTTGGTCTCATGCACGGCGGCGAGCACCCGCGGCACGACCCCCTTGTCGCGGGCCATCGCGGCGAGCGCCTGCACGTCCTTCGGGAAACAACTGCCGCCATAGCCCACGCCCGGAAAGAGAAAGGCAAAGCCGATCCGGCTGTCGTGGCCGATACCGCGGCGCACGTCGTCGATGTCGGCCTCCATCCGTTCGCACAGGTTGGCCACCTCGTTGATGAAACTGATCTTCGTCGCCAAGAGCGCGTTGGCGACATACTTCGTCATCTCGGAGCTTTCGGGCGACATGGCGAGGAACGGGTTTTCCGTCCGCAAAAACGGGAGATAGAGGCTCCGCAGCACCTCGACCACCTCCGGGCTCCGCGCCCCCACCACCACCCGATCGGGCTTTTGGAAATCCTCGATCGCGGCCCCCTCCTTGAGAAACTCGGGGTTGCTCGCGACGCGGCAGGCTCGGCCCGTCCGCTCGAGCAGGCGATTTTCAATTCCCGCACAGGTGCCGACCGGCACGGTGCTCTTCGTCACGACCACGGCCTGCGGATGGAGGTGGGGAGCGATCGAGTCGACCACCTTCCAGAGGGCTGAAAGGTCGGCCGAGCCGTCCGCCGCCGGCGGTGTGCCCACCGCCAGGAAGACGACCTCCGCATCGCGGATGGCCGCCGGCGCATCGGTGGTGAATTGCAACCGCCCGGCGGCGGCATTGCGTTCCACCATCTCCTCGAGGCCCGGCTCATAGATCGGGATCTCGCCACGATTGAGCCGGGCGATCTTGTCGGCGTTGATGTCGAGGCAGGTGACCGTGTTGCCGCTGTCGGCAAAGCACGTGCCCGTTACGAGACCGACATATCCCGTTCCGACGACGGCGATTCGCATGATAAAGAATACTCCGGGATGTGCGGCAGGCTGAAGCCTACCCTACTCGGTGGGAGTGGCGTCGGCCTCTTCCTGCTCGCTCGGCGGCACCGTCACCATGGCGGCGAGCGAGTCGCTCTCGTCGAGCCGCATGATCCGCACGCCCTGCGTGTTTCGGCCCATGGGGCGGATTTCGCGCACATTCACCCGCTGGATCTTGCCGCGGGCCGTCATCATGAGCACCTGGTCTTCGTCGTGCACCGACACGATCGAGACGACTTGTCCATTGCGGGCCGTGGTCTTGATGTCGCGAATGCCCTTGCCACCGCGATGCTGCGTGCGATACCGCATGCCGCTCGAGCCTTCGCCATCCCCCTCCTCGCCACCGGCCTCCGCCGATTCTGGCGTTTCGGCCTCCGCAGCCTCCGCCTCCTCACCCGGCGCGGGGCCGGTGAGCGGCGTGCCCAGGCCAAACGGGGTGCGTTTGCCGTAGCCCTGCTCGCAAACCGTCAGCAGCGTCGCATCGGGATCGGCGACGACCATGCCGACGAGGCGGTCGCCGGAGCCCAGTTTGATCCCCCGCACGCCGCTCGTGTCGCGGCCCATCGGCCGCACGTCGGATTCGGGGAAGCGGATCGCCATGCCCTTGCCGGTCGCGAGCACCAGTTCGTCGCCCGGCTTGGTCACGACCGCATCGACGAGCTCGTCTCCTTCACGGAGTTTGACGGCGATCAGGCCCTTCGTGCGGCGGCGGCGGTATTGCTCGAGCGCCGTCTTCTTCACCATGCCGCTCCGCGTCGCGAGCATCAGATATTGATCCGGATCCTCGAAGCCCGAGACCGCGCGGCAATCCGCCACCTTTTCTCCCGCCTCGAACTCGAGCAGATTCACGAGCGCCCGCCCCTTGGCATCGCGGGCCAACTCGGGCAGCTCGAAGACCCGCATCGAGAAGACCTTGCCGAGTGTCGTGAAGACGAGCAGCCAGTCGTGGGTGCTGGCGACGAAGAGGTGTTCGATCGGATCTTCTTCGTCCGCCGTCGCCCCCTTGAGTCCTTTGCCCCCACGTCGCTGCGCCCGATAGGTGTCGGCCGGGGTTCGCTTCACGTAGCCGGCGCGGCTGATCGTGACCACCATGGTCGCTTCGGTGATCAATTCCGCCATGTCGCGAATGTCGGCGGCCTCGCCGCTGATCTCCGTCCGCCGCTCATCGGCGTGCTTGGCGTCGAGCTCGAGCAATTCCTCGCGGATCAGCGCGCGGATATTCGCCTCGCTCGAGAGGATCCGGCGAAACTCGCCGATCTTCGCGAGCAATTCGCGATGCTCGCCCGTCAACTTCTCCTGCTCGAGGTTCACGAGCTGCCCGAGCGTGAGCCGCAGGATCGCATCGGCCTGCACCGGCGAGAGGCCGTAGGTTTCGGCGGCGCCGCGCTCCTCCTGGAGGATCGCGAAGCCGTCGGCGCCGAGCGCCCGCTCCAGGAGTGCGGCGGGGGTCTGGATCTCGCACAGCCGCTCCTTCGCCTCCGCCTGCGATTTCGAACTGCGGATGATCTTGATCACCTCGTCGATGTTGGCGAGCGCCACCAGCAAGCCTTCGAGCGTGTGCTTGCGGTTGCGGGCCTTCTGCAGGAGGTGCTGCGTCCGCCGGCGGAGCACCGCCGTGCGGTGCCGGAGGAATTCCTCCAGCATGTTCTTGAAGGAGAGGATCCGCGGCTTGCCATCGACGAGCGCCAGGAAAATCAGCGAGAAGGTCGTCTGCAGCGGCGAGAATTGGTAGAGCTGGTTGAGCACCACGTCCGGATCGGCGTCGCGCTTGAGCTCGAGGATCAGGCGGACCGGTTCCTTCAGGTCGCTCTCGTTGCGGATCGCAGAGATGCCCTTGATCCGGTCTTCGTTGACGAGGTCGGCGATCTTCTCCTCGATCGAGTCGCGGGACTGCTGATACGGCACCTCGGTGACGACGATCCGCTGGCGGTTCTTGCCGAATTCCTCGACGTGGGCCCGCGCCCGCAACGTGATCGTGCTGCGGCCGGTGAGGTAGCCGCGCATCAGCGCCTCGCGGCCCATGACGATGCCGCCGGTCGGAAAATCGGGGCCGGGAACGATCTCGAGCAGTTCGGCCATCGAGATCGACGGGTTGTCGATCAGGGCCACGAGCGCCCGGCAGACCTCGCCCAGATTGTGGGGCGGGATGCTCGTCGCCATGCCGACGGCGATGCCCCCCGCGCCATTGACGACGAGGTTGGGGAATCGGCTCGGCAGCACCACCGGCTCCGTGTTGCGCTCGTCGTAGGTCGGCACGTAATCGACGGTGTCGAGCTCGAGGTCGTCGAGCATCATCGACGCGATCGGCGAAAGCCGGGCCTCGGTGTATCGCATGGCGGCCGCGGGAAGGCCGGCGATCGAGCCGAAGTTGCCCTGCTTGTCGACCAGCACATGCCGCATGTTCCATTCCTGGGCCATGCGGACGAGCGTGGGATAGATCACGCTCTCGCCGTGCGGGTGGTAATTGCCGCTGGTGTCGCCGGAGATCTTGGCGCACTTCACCCGGGCCGCACCGGGGGAGAGGTTCAAGTCGTTCATCGCGACGAGGATGCGCCGCTGCGACGGCTTGAGGCCGTCGCGGACGTCGGGCAGTGCCCGGCTGACGATCACGCTCATCGCGTAGGTCAGGTAGCTGTCTTTGAGTTCCTGCTCGATGGGCAGCTCGATGAGCCGCCCGCCTGAGATGTCCCTGAGTCCGCCGTCACCCTCGGGGGGCGCGGCTTCTCCTCCTTGAATATCGTCGTCTGCCAAAGGGCACTCTCCCGGCTCAAAGACCTGATTTTCGACCGCAGGAAACGTTTGAACATACCCGTCCAGCGGTGGCGGTCAACCGGGCTAAAACCCGTGCAAAACAACGAGTTGGACGGCTTGACCCCCGACACCGCGCCCCCTACCCTCCCGCCCCGTTTCCCTGCCGGGATCGCCGGGCCCTCCGTGGCCGGTGGCCGGCTCCCTCGGAAGGCCTCCGCCCGTGGTCCATCCCCGACTCCACGCCCTTCTCGTCGCCTCCGTAGCCGCGATCGTGCTCGGCGCGAATTTGGGCGGACCGGCGCTCTGGGATGACGACGAGCCGAAGAACGCCGCCTGCTCGTTGGCGATGCTCGATGCCGACGACTGGGTGGTGCCGACGTTCAACGGACGGCTGCGGGTCGAAAAGCCGCCGCTGGTCAACTGGCTCCAGATCGCCGGCTACACACTCTGCGGCCGCAACGAGACCGGCGCCCGGATCGGCTCGGCAATCGCAACGGTCGGCACCTGCCTCTTCACCTGGCAGATCGGCTGCCTGCTCCTCGGTCCAGCGGCCGGCCTGCTCGGCGGCCTGGCGATGGCGAGCTGCATTTGGACCGCCGTGGGAGGACGCGCCGCCACCCCCGATGCTCCGCTGCTCTTCTGCACGACGCTCGCACTGCTGCTCTTCGTGCGGGCCTGGCGATGCGATCGGCAGGCGAGCGGCGCAGCGGGACTTGGGCGGCTCGACGCCGTCGCGATCGGCGCTGCCTGCGGCGCCGCGGTGCTTGCCAAGGGCCCCGTCGGCATCGTGCTGCCGCTCGCCGCCTTCACGGGGTTTGTCTGCTGGCAGGTCGGTGGCGTGCATCCGCGCCGCTGGTCCGCCCCTCTCGCGGGCCTGCGGCTGCCGCTCATGCTGCTCGCGGCCGCGGCCGTCGCCTGCCCGTGGTATGCATGGGTCACCTGGCGGACCGATGGCGAATGGCTGCGGGGCTTCCTGCTCGTGCACAACCTGGGCCGGTTCGCCGCGCCGATGGAAGGGCACTCCGGCTCGCTGCTCTACTACCCGGTCGTGATCGCCGTGGGACTCTTTCCCTGGTCGATCGTGCTTCTCGCAATGCTGGCACATGCGTGCGCGATCCTCGCCGCACCAGCCGCCGATGACCGCCGCGACGCCGTGAAATTGCTCGCTTGCTGGGCGGGCGCGTGGGTCGGCTGCTTCTCTTGCTCGGGCACCAAGCTGCCGGGCTACGTCTGGCCCGCCTATCCGGCGCTCGCCCTGCTCACCGGACTCTTTTTCCACGACTGGCTTCGCGGCCGCGTCGATTGCGTGCGCTGGTGCCGCGATCCCGCCCGTGCCATCGGCCTCGTGATGCAGGTGGCCTGGAGCTCGCTCGCGGTCGCGGGCCTCGCGCTCACCGTGGGTTTGCCCGTCGCCGCGGCGCTCATCGCGCCGGGCAATGAATGGCTGGGGCTGATCGGGCTCGTGCCGATCGCCGCCGCGGCAGTGGCCTGGTGGCACGATGCCGCGGGCGATCGCAGCCGCGCGCTCCGCGTGGTGGCCGTCGCGTCATGCCTGCTCGTGAGCCTGCTCGCCGGCGTGGCCGCCGAACGCTTCAGCGCCGCACAGGGAATGCGCGAGCGCATCACACGCATCGCCGCCGATGCTCCCGCCCGCTGGGCCTGCTTCTGGAACGTCCCGCCGAGCGTCGTGTTCTACGCGCGGACCACCGTCGCCAAGCTCGACACGTCAGACGACGTCGCGAGCCATCTCGCGAGCCACTCCCACGCCCGCGTCGTAATCGACAGCCGCCATCTCGAGCGGGTGGCCGACGCGATCCCGCCACACTGCGGCGTCATCGCCCGCATCCCGACGCTTTCCTCACACGAGTACGTCGTCGTCGGTGCGATGCAGTCGGAAATGCCCCTCGCACTCCACCAGTGACCCATATCCCGGTGATTCATGTCCCGCCACGACTCCCACGGAACCATACGCATGTCCTTCCGCCATCCAATCGCCACCGTGCTCGTCGCCTCTATCGTCTGCCTCGCGGTGGGCTTCTCGGCGACGCCGTTCTGGGATGAGGACGAACCGCGGTTCGCGGCCATCGCCCAGACGATGCTCGACACCGGCGACTGGGTCGTGCCGATGTACAACGGCACGCTCGCGGTCGACAAGCCGGTGCTCATGCACTGGTGCATGGCGGTCTGCTTCGCCCTCTTCGGCACATCGGAGATCGCCGCCCGGCTCCCGGCGGCGCTGGCGACCGTGGCCACGGCCCTCGCGCTCTTGCGGGCCGGCACCCGCTGGTTCAGCGTGACGACCGGAGTCGTCGCCGGGCTCGCCTACGTGGGCTGCCTGCTCGTCGCGATCGAATCGCATGCCGCCACGCCCGACTCGATCCTCACGGCCCTCACCGCATGGGCCACGCTGCTCGTCGCCGAAGCCTTCCTGCCCGACCGTTCCACCGGCGCCGCACCGGCCGGCCGGCTCTCCGTCGCACGGGCGGCGGTCGTCGGCGCCCTGCTGGGACTGGCCGTGCTCTGCAAGGGGCCGATCGGGTACGTGGGTCCGCTCGCCGTGGCGCTGCCGTGGGTCTGGTGGCTCGCAGTCGGCCAGCGGCTCGAGGGCACTGGCACGGACACCGCCGGCCGCCTCGCCGCCGCGGCGGTGCCCGCCGCGTTTGCCACGCTCCGCCTCACGCGGCTCTTCACGATCACCGCGGCGATGCTCGCCGTCGCAGCACCGTGGTATGTCACCGTCGGCATGCGGACCGCCGGTGCCTGGCCGGCCGGCTTCTTTTTCGTGCACAACGTGGGCCGATTCGCCGCGCCGATGGAAAAGCATGGCGGCAGCGTGCTCTATCATCCGCTTGGCATGCTCGTCGGCTTCTTCCCCTGGTCGTGCTTTCTGCCGCTGGCCATCGTCGTCGCCTGCTGGCGGCTCTGGAAGCGGGTCGATCTGCCGGCCGTTGCGCGGCCGCTGGCGCTCGCGCTCTTCTGGATGGCTGTGTGGATCGGTGGCTTCTCCGCCGCCGCCACGAAGCTGCCCAACTACATCATGCCGGCCTATCCGGCGGCGGCCTTGCTCGTGGCGGTGCTCGGCGTCGAAGCGGCCAGTGCCGGCCGCTGGCCGCACCCCGGCTGGATGGCCTCCGGCCTCGGCTGGCTGGCCTTCGGCGGCATCGCCACCGCGGCGGTCGTGATCGTCGCCTCGTTCTACGGGCTCACCGGCGCCGAGCCGGCCGCCATCGTCGGCCTCATACCAATTGCCGGCGCGATCGCCTGCCTCTGGCTGGCGCGGCGCGGGCCGCTCGAATCGCTGCGGGCCTTCACGATCACGGGCCTGGTCTACACGGCGCTGGCCGTCGGCCCCGCCGGAGCCTGGATGGCAAGAGCCAACGCCCTGCCGCACCTCGTGCGCGAGGCCCACACACACGCCGGCGGCCAGGCGCGGCTCGGCACGTTTACGCAAAACACGCCGAACATCGTCTTCTACGCCCACGGACTCGTCGCCGAATGGCGGCCGGGCCAGGCCGAAGCAGCCGCCGAATTTCTCGCCTCCGGCCACGACGCCGTGGTGATCGTGCCCGAGCATCGCTTCGACGAGCTCGCGGCCCGTCTGCCTGAAGGCTGTGGCATCGTCGGCCGCGGCCGGCCGCTCTTCCAGAAGCATGATTTCCTGCTCGTCGGCACGAAGAAGTCCGGCGAGGCTCGCACCGCCGCTGCCGAGAGGACCACGCGATGAGCCACCCGTCCCGCCAGCACCACGAGCCGGCTGCGCCGCGGGCCGCCCGCGGGCTGCTCTCGATCGTCGTTCCCTGCCACAACGAAGAGGCCGTGATCGAGTCCACCCATGCGCGGCTGGTCGCCGCGCTGCCCGCCACCGGGATGGACTTCGAGATCGTCTACATCGACGACGGCAGCCGCGACGGCACACTTCGCCGGCTCGAGGCCATCGCGGCCCGCGACGAGCGGGCGCAGGTGCTCGAGCTCTCCCGCAACTTCGGCCAGCAGGCGGCGATGTCGGCCGGCCTCGCGCACGCCCGCGGCGACGCGGTCGTGATCATCGATGCCGACCTCCAGGATCCGCCCGAGGTGATCCCCGACATGGTCTGCCGCTGGCGCGAGGGCGTCGATGTCGCCTACGGCCGCCGTCGGTCCCGGGAGGGAGAGACGGCGTTCAAGCTCGTCACGGCCAGCCTCTTCCACCGCTTCTTCGCGAGCCTGATGCCCTACAAGGTGCCCATCGACACCGGCGACTTCAAGCTCCTCGACCGCGCCGTCGTCGATGCCGTCTGCCGGCTGCCCGAAAAGCGCCGCTATCTCAGAAGCCTCGTGCCGTGGGCCGGCTTCCGCCACGAACCGGTGTGGTACGACCGCCAGGCCCGACTCGCCGGCGAGACGAAGTATTCCGCACGCCGGCTTGTGAAGCTGGCCCTCGATGCGGTGATGATCTCCTCCGACGTGCCGGTGCGGCTCACCTGGCTCTGCAGTCTCGCGCTCGCAGCGATCGGCGTGCTGGCGACGCTCGTCGCGGCCTGGCCGGACCAGTCAGCCGAGCGGAGCGTGTCGCTGGCGGCGATCATCGCCGTGGCCACGCTCGTCGGCGCCGCCCAGACGATGGCCGTCGCCATCGTGGGCGAATACGTCGTTCGCACCTACCGCGAGGCGCAGGGCCGACCCACGTGGGTCATTCGGCGCACGATCAACGGATCAGAGGGTGCGTCACGATCGGCGACCACAAACCGCCACGCATTCACTGGCGACTCCCGCGCGGCCTGACGGCGGTTCAGCCGGCCTTGCCAAGCTCCGCCTCGATCGCACCGGTGAGTTTCGCGTCATCGGGCGACACGGCCGACTTGTAGCGGCCCACGATCTTTCCATCGCGGCCGATGAGGAACTTCTCGAAGTTCCACGACACCTCGCCGGGGGGCGTCGCGCCCTCGGTGAGCGCCTTGTAGAGCGGCGCCTTGTTGGGGCCCTTCACGACGATCTTGGAAAACATGTCGAACGTCACGCCATACTTCGACGAGCAGAAGGAGGCGATCTCGGCATCGCTCCCCGGCTCCTGGGCGCCAAACTCGTTGGCGGGAAAGCCGAGCACGACGAGGCCCTTGTCCTTGTAGGTGTCGTGCAACTTCTGCAGCCCTGCATATTGCGGCGTATAGCCGCAGCGGCTGGCGACGTTCACGATCAGGACGACCTTGCCCTTGTATTTCGACAGATCGACCGCCGAGCCGTCGATCTTCTTCACCTCACCGGAGAGCGGCGAAGCCTGCTCCGCGCGGGCGGCACGCATGCCGAAGACACTGGCCACGAAACAGAAGGCACAAACGAAGAGCACTTTCGCAATGGTCATCTGCGTGGACTCCGTGCAGGCGTGGGGCCGAACAAGTTTTCTGATCGTAGAGCGCCGCGGGCCGGCCGTCAAAACATGGCTCGTGGCGCGCTCCTCGAGGCTGAATGCCGCCGGGGGGGCGGCCGGCGTTCTACCCCACCGGCCCCGCGGCGAGGATGTCAGGGCCGGCTTCGTCAGCGTAGGTCTGAAAGTTCTCGCGAAACTTCGCTGCCAGTCCACAGGCCGCGTCCTTCCAGGCAGACTCCTTCGGCCAGGCAGACTGTGGCACGAGCACGCGCCGATCGACGCCCGGCACGCTCGTCACGGCGTCGAGCCCGAAGATGGGGTCGCGTTCGACGGGGGCAGCGTCGAGCGAGCCTGAGTGGATGGCGTCGATGATCCGGCGCGTGACGGCGAGGTCGATCCGCCGGCCGTGCCCGTAGGCGCCGCCGATCCATCCCGTGTTCACGAGCCAGGCGCGGGCTGCATGCCGTTCGAGCCGCTCGGCGAGCATCCGTGCGTAGACCGTCGGGTGGCGCACGAGAAACGCGGCGCTGAAGCAGGCGGAGAAGGCGATCTGCGGCTCGGCAATGCCCATTTCGGTGCCGGCCACGCGGGCGGTGTAGCCCGAGAGGAAGTGATACATCGCCTGCTCCCGCGAGAGGCGGCTCACCGGCGGCAGCACGCCCGAGGCGTCGCAGGTGAGGAAGATGACGTTGCGCGGATGGCCAGCCGTGCAGGGCACCTTCGCATTGTCGATATATTCGATCGGGTAGGCGGCGCGGGTGTTTTCCGTGATCGCGCTCGACTGGAAATCGACGGCGCGGGTGTCCTCGTCGTAGACGACGTTCTCGAGCACGGTGCCGAAGCGGATCGCCTTGTAGATCTCCGGCTCCTTCTCGGCCGAGAGGTGGATGCACTTCGCATAGCAGCCCCCTTCAATGTTGAAGACACCGTGGTCGCTCCAGCCGTGCTCGTCGTCGCCGATCAGCCGGCGGGCCGGGTCGGCGGAGAGCGTCGTCTTGCCGGTGCCGGAGAGCCCGAAGAAGAGGGCGACGTCTCCCGCCGGCCCCTCGTTGGCGGAGCAGTGCATCGAGAGCACGCCGCGGCCCGGAAGCAGCCAGTGCATGATCGTGAACACGCCCTTCTTCATCTCGCCTGCGTATTCGGTGCCCAGGATCACCTGCTCGCGCCGCTCGAACGAGAGGTCGATGCTCGTGCGGCTGGTCATGTGCGACGTCAGCGGGTTCGCTGGAAACTGGCCGGCGTTGTAGATCACATAATCCGGGGCGCCGAACCGCTCGAGCTCGTCGAGCGTCGGCCGCATCAGCATGTTTTGCATGTAGAGCGCGTGGTAGGCGCGGGCGCAGAGCACCCGCACCTTGATCCTGCAGCGCGGATCCCAGCCCGCGTAGCCGTCGCAGACATAGACGCGATCGCGGGTGTTGAGATAGTCGATCGCCCGCTGGCGGTTGAGCAGAAACGTGTGCTCGTCGATCGGATGATTGACCGGGCCCCACCAGACCTCGCGCTCGCTGTCGGGATGGCGGACGACGTGCTTGTCTTTGGGACTGCGGCCCGTCTTCGCCCCCGATCGGATCGCGATCGCGCCGCTCGACACGATCCCCGCGGCCTCGTGGCTGACGGCATCTTCGTAGAGCCGCGCGGGCGGCGCGTTGCGGATCACCGTCGGCACGACGATCTCATGCGCCGACAGATCGAGCTGGACTGGCATCGCGGGCCTCCTCACGAACTGTGGAACGAATGGTGGCAGCCGCACAGGCGGCCGCGGCGACGAGGATCAGGATGCCACCCGCCGCGGCGAACACGCCACCCCAGGGGCTCGGCCGCACCCGCAGCCGCGCGACTCCCTGCCGCAGCCGACGGCCAAACTCCCCCCAGCCTTCGAGCGAGGGTCGCTCCCCCGCGGCCACGAGGCTCACCGTGCGCATCGTGTTGTTGCCGTCGATGTGGACCTGCAGGCCGCGGCCGGGGAGGGCCACGGCCTCACCGGCCCAACGGGCCGCCGGGTCGAGCGCTGTGACGATCTCGGCGACGAGCGGCCGCAGTTGCTCGACGGTGATGTTGTAGACGACGAGCCGCGGCCGCGAGACGAGCACGCACAGCGCCACGAGCAGGCCGAAGAGCAACAGCACGATCAGCCAGCCCCACAGCGGCGTGCCGGCCGCAGGCCGCACGAGCGCGAGCGGCCCGACCGCCGCGAGACCCGCGAGGCTGCCGCCGAGCAGGATGCCGTCCCACACCCCCGACATCACCAGCGGCCGGCGACGGAGATGCACGACGCCCAGCCCAACCAGATAGATCCCGAGCGGCGCGAGCGCGAGCCACAACGGCAGCATGTCGAGCAGCGTATTCATCGATCACAAGTCTACCGCACGGACGAAAATGAAATGCTTCTGGAATACGTACAACGACATTTTGGAAACCAGAGACGGAGGCGAAGGGATCGGCGGAAGCTCGACGAGCATTCGGAACTTTCGACCTTCTGGGGAAGGCATCGCCGTAGGTCGTCAGCGGAGACTGCCTCAGCCGGCCCGAGGCCGGAAAGTTTCGCCGCGAGTCGACTTCTGCCGTCCCGCAGCCGGCGATACGCGAAAGAGGGGCACACTAACGTCCCGCCGCCAGCCAGACGAGCAATCCGAGCCAGCCCGCCTCGAGCACGAGCACCGCGACGAAGAAGATTCGTTCGGCGCGGGCGGTCATGCGTCAGATGGTGTCGGGCACGACAAAGGAGAGGTCGCGGGTGAACGCGTCGTCGAAGTCGTAGACGTCGTGGAAGTCTTCCCGCTTGTCCTTGCGGGTCTTCCGCATCTGCCCGCTCTCAATCATGTTGAAGACAATCTCGCCGAGGTCGGCGGTGCTGCGCACGCCCCAGGTGCCGAGCACCGTGCGGGCCATGTAGCCGTATTGCTGGAGGGCATACTGCCGGGCCGCCTCGCACAGCTGCTGGCCGGTGAGATGCCGCTCCGCCTGCCGCCGCCGCGGCCGGCCCGGGCGAGCCCGCGGCTTCGGGGCCGGATCGACGGCCGCCGCCGCCTCCAGATCCTCCGTCGGCGGCTCCTCCCCCATGCCGAGCGTGTCTTGCGCGAACTGCAGGGCTTCGAGCACGAAGAGGTAGGCGTCAAGCTTGTATCGGCTGTCGCGATCGAGCAGTTGGGCGAGGGGATGGTTCGGGTCGGCGAGCGGCATGCGATCCTCGGTCTCGGGCCTGGAAAGCCGCCGAGTATAGCGGCCGCGGCCAAGACTTTCCGCGAAGTCACCGCATGGCCGCCGGGGCGGCAGGCTGGCGGGGCTGCGGCTGGGGCTGCCCCCCCTGCCCATCCTCGAGGATGAAGGTGTAGCCGAGCGGCGTCACCGGCTTGGAGAAATCGCGGATCATGTCGAGCCCCTTGTCGATGAGGCTCGTCCGCGGATCGAACTGGTAGACGTCGCGATCCTGCCCGCCCGGCTTGTAGATCTGCATCGCGAAGGGCATCAGATCCCGCGCCTGCAGGATGAGCTCGACCTTCGAGAAATTGGCCGCGTCGGCCTGCATGCGGGGAGCGGCCTCGAGCCAGATCTGGTCGGTCACGCCGGGCGGCGTGATGATCCGCATCGAGTAGCGCTTCCTGAGCGTGTCGGCCTTCGCGCCGAAGACGAAGGGGAGCGGGCCGTCGCTGATCGCCTTGCCGCGCATCTCGGGAGGGAGCCGCGTCTCGCGGAGCTGTCGTTCGGCATGGCGGAATTCGTAGATGCTCGCGCCGTTGCAGACCCAGTGCTCACCGGCCTCGCCCACCCGCGGCTCGTAGCGCCGCGTTTCGCCGTTCCACTGTTTCGAGTCCTTGACGCGAAACATGCCCTTGTCGGGGGCGGCGTACTTGATCTCGCCGGAGCTCTCGGAAAATGCGAGGCGTTCGCCCCCCGCATCGGCCGGGCTCCAGGCGTTGTATTCCCACTTGTAGAAACTGCACGACCAGGTGGTGACGGCCGCATTGCGGGCCTCCCAGGCGACGAGCAGCCGGTCGAGCGCGGCCTGCTGCTCCGGGGAGAGGGGCTGCTGTTGTTGCGGTTGCTGTTGTTGCGGCGGCGCCGGCTGCTGCGCGAGAGCAGGCTCCGCCATCACGGCCAAGGCGACGGCGACACAGAGGGCGATCACGAGGCTCTGGCAGCGGCTGAGGGCTGGCACGGCTGGCACTCTTGGGGCTCCGGGAAGGTGGGGCGGGACTGTAGCACCCCCGGGCGGCGCGGGCGAGGCCGATTTACCGCGGCAAACCGGCGGCGGAACGGAGGTCGGCAAGCTCGCGGGCGAAGCCGCCGGAGAGGATCGGAAACCGGCACCAGGTCTTTGGATCGAGGTTCTCGTCGTCGAGATGAAACGACGGCGCGTAGCGTTCCCGCTTCCACTGGTTGCGGCTCCAGAGCGTGAAGAACCGCTCCGTCCAGAGGGCGAGCTGCCGGGGCGCGTGCTGCCGGAAGTCGAGCGTGAGCCGCTGCCAGGCCTCGAGCGGCGTCTGCTTGTCGCGGATCGCAAACCGCTCGATGCGGTCGAGCACGTCGTAGGGCATGAGGTCGCCCTCGTCGGTCTGTCCGGCGGCGCCGGGCCGCAGTTCGGCCGTCGGCGCCTGCACGTTCACGGCGGCGAGCGCCGGTATCGGCCCCAGCCCTTCGGGGCCCGTCCGCTCGAGCCAGACGAGCCAGCGGCGGAGGTAGGCCTTGTCGATGCCGGCGATCGGCGCGATGCCGCCGGAGGTGTCGCCGTCCATCGTCGCATAGCCCACCGCCGCCTCGGAGCGATTGCTCGTGGAGACCAGCAGGGCTCCCTTGATGTTGGCGAGCATCCACACGCCGGGGGCGCGGACGCGGGCCTGGATGTTTTGCAGCGCCACGTCGTCGCGATCCCAGTCGAGCGGCCGCCCCACGGCCGCCGAGACGATCTCGGTATAGCGGCGGACGATTCCGTCGACGTCGAACTCGTGAAACTCCGCGCCGAGGGATTCCGCGAGCCCGCGGGCCGCGGCGCGGGTGACGTCACCGGAGTTGGCCGTTGCCTGATAGACGCAGGTGAGCACGCGGCGCACGAGGCCAGGCTCGTCTCCCTCCCGCAGGCCCTCCGCCGGCAGGCCGAGCCGCCGCGCCACGTCGACGACCGGCATCTCGCGGGCGGCGAACCGCACGGCGATCGCCACGAGACAGGCCACGGCCGACGAATCGGCCCCGCCGCTGGCCGAGACGACGAACCCCCGCGAGCGGCTCTTTCGCTGGTAGTCGAAGAGCCCGAGCGCCACGGCCCGCGAGAACTCCTCGTCCTTCACGTGCGGCCCCCGCTCCCAGGCGTCTCGGCCGCCCAGGGCGGGCTTCGCGGCGCCGAGCGCGACCGCGGGCGGCGCGAAGCCGACGGTCACGCACTCGTCGTCGGTGTGCGCCGCCGGCTCGAGCGCCTGTCTTGATTGCGCCAGCCGGGTCGCATCGAGATCGACGACCGCCGCCGTGCAGACGGCGTCGCCAAACGCGAACCGCCGTCCCTCGGCGACCATCGCCCCCGCGGAGGCGATCAGCGTGCCGCCGTCGTAGATCGCCCGCCCAGCCTCGTTGCCGAGCAGGTTGGCGTAGACGTAGGTCGCCCCGAAGGCCCGCGAGCCCTCGAGCACGAACCGCCGCCGCACCTCGTCCTTCGCAAACGCGAAGTGGCTCGCCGATGGATTGAGCAGGAGATCGACGCCGCGTGCGGCGAGGGCCGCGCCGGGGCGGTCGGCCACCCATGCGTCCTCGCAGATTTCAAAGCCGATCCGCACGCCGCCGCAGTCGAACCGCAGGTCGCCGATCGGAACGCTGCGGCCGCCGACGGCGAGCGTCGCGCGGCGCCCGCGCGGCCACGGCCGAAACCAGCGCGGCTCGTAGTGGATGCCCTCGCCGGCGAGGTGCTGCTTGCAGACGACGCCGGCGATGCGGCCATCGACGACGAGCGCCGCGGCATCGTAGAGGCCGCTCTCGAACCGCACCGGCAGGCCGACGGCGACGATCATGCCGTGCGTGTGCGGCTCGATCTCCTCGAGCACGCTCCAGGCGGTCTTCTGGACGCCCGGCGCGAGAAATGCGTCTTCGCAGCCGTAGCCGGTGATGCACAGTTCCGGCAGGCAGAGGATCGACACGCCCTCCGCCCGCGCCGCGGCGATCGCGGCCAGGATCCGGTCGCGGTTGCCATCCCAGTCGAGCGGCGTCTGATTCAGCGCCGTGCCGGCAATGCGGATCAAGTGCATGGGTTCACGCGACGGCGTCTGCCGCCCCTTCGATCATAGACTTTACCGTGCCCGAGCCTCGCCCTTTCCAGTTGAGGAGGCTTCGGGCTCCCTGTGTCCCGGAGACGGCGTATGCTGACAAGCGGAGCCAGGATGGCGAAGCGCCGTCAGCATCCGAGTGAGCGAAGGGCAGGATGCCCGCAGCGAACGTCCGGCGACGGGATACGGGGAGCCCGAAGCCGGCGCGTTAGGGCAGGGCATGACAGGCTGAAGCCTGTCCCACGCGGCAAGCGGGTGCTTGCCCCATATCGCGTCGTTACCGTTGTGCCGGCTCCTCCAAATACGTGTAGCCGCCGAGGCCCTCCTCGTAGAAGCGGAGGAACTGGCCGGCCTGTTGGTCGCAGATCCGCCCCTCGCGGACCGCCTGCTCGATCGACTCGCGGAGCTTCTGCACGAGCTGGTTCGGGTCGAACTCGACGTAGTCGAGCACCTCGCGAACGGTGTCGCCCTTGATGACGGCGTCGAGCACCACCTCCCCCTTGGCGTCGGTGCTCACGTGCACGGCATTGGTGTCGCCGAAGAGGTTGTGGAGGTCGCCGAGAATCTCCTGATAGGCGCCGATCAGGAAGGCGCCGAGGTAGTAGGGCTCGTGCTGCCAGCAGTGGAGCGGGAGCGTGCGCTTCACGTCGCGGCGGTCGATGAACTGGTCGATCTTGCCGTCGGAATCGCAGGTGACGTCGCCGAGCACGGCGGCCCGCAAAGGCCGCTGGTTGAGCCGGTGGATCGGCATCACGGGAAACAGCTGCTTGATCGCCCAGCTGTCGGGGATCGACTGGAAGAGCGAGAAGTTGCAGAAGTAGGTGTCGGAGAGCGATGCCTCGAGCCCTTCGAGCTCCTCGGGCATGTAGTCCATCTGCTTGGCGAATTTGTGGATCTTCCGGCAGATCGACCAGTAGAGATTCTCCACGGCCGACCGCTGGTCGAGCGGCAGGTAGCCGCTGGCGAACAGGCTCATCGCCGTGTCGAGCGATTGCTGGGCGTCATGATAGCTTTCGAGCAGGTTGCGGACGTTGATGTTTTGATACGACTCGTAGAGATCGTGCAGCGGCTGCTCGGCCTCCGGCGCGGGCTCGCGCAAGTCGCCGTTGCCCCCCTGCTCCGAGACGCCCAGCACGCCGAAGATCAGCATGCTGTGGTAGGCCACCACCGCCCGGCCGCTCTCGGAGACGATCGTGGGATGCGGCACGCCCACCTCGTCGCAGGCATTCTGCACGTGGTAGACCACGTCGTTGGCGTATTCCTGCAGACTGTAGTTGACGCTCGACTCGAAGTTGGTCTGCGAGCCGTCGTAATCGACGCCCAGCCCGCCGCCGACGTCGAGATACCGCAGGCCCGCCCCCCGCTTCACGAGCTCCGTGTACATCCGCGAGGCTTCGTTGAGTGCCGCCTTGATGTGGCGGATGTTGGTGATCTGGCTGCCCTGGTGGAAGTGGAGCAACTGCAGGCAGTCTTCCATCCCCTTCGACGCCAGCAGCTCGAGCCCCTTGATCAGCTCGCTGGCCGTGAGGCCGAACTTGCTGCGGAAGCCGCCGGAGGCCTGCCAGCGGCCGCTGCCGCGGGTGGCGAGCTTCACCCGCATGCCGATCCGCGGCCGCACACCGAGCTTCTCGGCATACTCGAGGATCATGTGGAGTTCCGAAAACCGCTCCACCACCGGGATCACGTGCCGGCCGATCTTCTGCGCGAGCATCGCCGTCTCGATGAACTCGGCGTCCTTGAAGCCGTTGCAGATGATCGGCGTGTCGTTGTCGGCCAGCGCGATGACGGCGAGGAGTTCCGGCTTGCTGCCGGCCTCGAGGCCGAAGCGGTAGGGCTTGCCGAATTGCAGCACCTCCTCGACCACCTGCCGCTGCTGATTGACCTTCACCGGATAGACGCAGCAGTAATCGCCGCGGTAGCCGTTCTCCTTCATCGCCGTCGCGAAGACGCCGTGGATCTCGCCGAGCCGGTGCTGCAGGATCTCGCCGAAGCGGAGCAGGATCGGCAGGTCGATACCGCGCACCTGCAGCCGATCGACGAGCGACTTGAGGTCGATGCTCTTCGTCGGGCTCTTGTCGGGATGGACGAGCAGGTTGCCGTTGGGGCCGACCGAGAAATACCCGTTGCCCCAGCGGGCCACTTCATAGAGCTCAGCGGCATCCGCCGGGCTCCAGTGATCGACGTCGAGATCGACTGCCATCCATCGTCCTCGTGAAGGTCCGGCCGGCTGGGGAAACCGCTCCGCCGCCGCGGCGCGGATGTTTTTGAGTGTAGCGTGAACCGGCGTCAAGGCCATGCTGGACGGGCGAATCACGCCGGCTCGCGCGACCAGCGGGGGGATGAGAAAAAGATGAGCATCGCGGCGCCGCGCACGCTCAGGTCGGCCGCCATGGCGTACCACGCCCCGACGGCGCCGAGCCCCATGCACGGCAGCGTACCCAGCCCGGCGGGGAGGGTGACTGCCGGCCAGGCCAGCCCCACCGCGAGCGGCAGCCTGACGAGCAGCAGGCCCAGAAAATTGACCACCAGCGGCACCCGCGTGGCTCCAGCCCCGCGCAGCCCGCCCGAGAGCACCATCAAGAGCGCCAGTGGTGGCTGCGCGAAGGCGACGATCCTGACGAGCCGGGCCGTGAGGTCGGCCACCTCCGGCTGGCGGCTGGCTCCGCCCACGAACCAGCCAGCGAGCGGCACCGAGAGCCAGAGGAAGAACACCCCCGCCGCCGACATGAAGGCGACGCAGGCGAGGGCGGCGAGCCAGACACTTTTCCGGGCCCGCCGCTCGTCGCGGGCGCCAAGAAACTGCCCCGCGAGGGTGGCGGCGGCCACCTGGAAGGCGCTGCCGGGCAGGTAGGCGAGCGATTCGATCGTGATCGCCACGGAATGCGCCGCGGCGTCGATGTTGCCCAATCGGTTGACGACCGAAAGAAAGCCGAGGTGGCAGGCGGCGTTGGCGACGGCATCGACCCCCGCGGGAACGCCCACGTGCAGGATCCGGCGGAGCCAGGCGGCATCGGGCAGCCAGTCCACCGACTGGGGTCCGATCCCGCGCGAACGCCGCGCCAAAAACGCCACGACGCACGCCGCTCCCAGGCAATAGCCGAGGAGCGTTCCCCAGGCGAGCCCTTCCCAGCCGAGGGTCGGCAGACCGCCCCAGCCGGTGGCCAGCGCATAACTCGCCCCGGCGTTGACGAGATTCACGATCGACATCGACACGAGCCCGGCCACCATGTCGCCGGCGCCTCGCAGCACCGCCACACCGACATGAATGACCATGATCGCGGGCACGGCCGGCATCACGATGGCGAGATACCTGCCCGCGTGCCGCGTGCTCTCCTCGGGCAGCCCGAGCGCATCGAGAAACGTTCCACCGGCGACCAAGGCCAGCGCCATCAGCGCGGCCGCCAACGCGCCGCCGATGAGGAGCGATTGGGCCGCCGCCCGCCGCGCGGCAGGAACGTCGGCCGCACCGACGCTGCGGGCCACGAGCGCCGTGGCCGCCACCGCCGGGATCGCGAAGAGCCCCGGCAGAAACGCCAGGCAGTACGCCACCAGTCCGACGGCGGCGAGGTATTCGGCGCCGGTGAGCAGATTCCCCGCCAGCCACTTGTCGGTAAACCCGACGGAGAGGGCGAGCAGTTGCTCGACGAGCACGGGCAGCACGAGCCACGCCACCGGGCGAACGGTGCCCGAAAGCCGCGTGATACCGCCTGAGCCGCGATCGGCCGTGGTCGATCCGCTCAGGCGAAGAGCTCCTTGATGACCTTGCCGGAGTTGGCGATCCGCATCGGCCGGCCGTTCTTGGCGGTGAACGTCGTCTCGAGCGAGATGCCGAGCGACTTCAGCACGCTTGCCATCACGTCCTGCGAGGAATATGGCTCGGTGACGACCTCCCGGCCGTCGGAACTCGTCTCGCCCACCACCACGCCACGCTTGAAGCCGGCGCCCCCCACCACCACGCTCCAACTCCGCGCCCAGTGGTCGCGGCCGGCGTCGGCATTGATGCTCGGCGTGCGGCTGAATTCGCCCATCCAGATGATCGCCGTGTCGTCAAGCAAACCCCGATCGGCCAGGTCGCTCACCAGGCCGCTCATCGCCTTGTCGAGTTCCGGCAGTTTTTGGTCGGCGAGCGCCGGAAAGATTCCCTGATGCATGTCCCAGCCGCCGAGATCGACCTCCACGAAGGGCACGCCCGCCTCCACGAGCCGCCGCGCGAGCAGGCAGCCGCGGCCGAAGCCGGTGGTGCCATACTTCTCCTGCACCTCCTGCGGCTCTTCCATCACCTTGAAGGCCTTCATCTGCTGGCTCGTCATCAGCCGTTTCGTCTTTTCGACCACCTTCTGGTGATCTTCCGCCGAGCCGCCCCGCTTCTCGGCGATGAACTTCTTCTCGATCGTGGCGAGCATGTCAAGCCGCTGGCTGATGCGGGCCGGGTCGATGCCCATGTCGAGATTGCGGACGTTGCCATTGGAATCGACGACGAAGGGGGCCCAGGACATGCCGAGGAAGCCCGGCCCGACGCTGCCCCCGCCCACCGACACGAAAGGCGGAATCTCGAGGTCAGGGGTGAGGTCGGCGAGTTCGTGGGCGACCACGGAGCCGTAGCTCGGGTGCTCGACGTTGGGGTTGGGCACATAGCCGGTATGCATGTAGTAGCGGCCGCGCATGTGGTCGGCCTCGCGGGTGCTCATCGACCGCACGATCGACATGTGGTGCATCTGCGTGGCCATCAGCGGCATGTGCTCGCAGATGGCGATGCCGTCGGCGCTGGTCGAAATCTGCTTGAACGGGCCGCCGGTCGCCGCCCCGGGCTTCAGGTCCCAGATGTCCATGGTGCTGGGCCCGCCCCCCATCCAGAGCAGGATCGCCGACTTGTGCCGCTTCTTGAGGTCGGCGGCATTGGCGAGGATCGAGCTGGTGAACGCCGTCGCGGGCGCCGCCAGCGCCGCGGCGCCGGCCAGGTGGCTCATGAAGTGCCGCCGGGTCATGTCGGCAGGAGTGCGAAACAGGCGCGACATGGAATCCTCCAGAGGATTAGTGATTGAGGATAAACTCGTTCGAATTCAAGACGGCCCACCAGATGTCCTGCAGAGCCCCGATGGCATCTCCCTGGCGGGCCTTCATCAATTGATTGGCCATCGCGACCTCCGGCTTGGAGGGCTTTCGCGCCAGGGCGGCAAGGTAGAGCATCTCGATCTTCGCGGCATTCTTGGCGTTGCCGGACGCCACCCGGCTGAGGAAGCCGCCCGTGCCGACCCCCGTGGCGACCTTCATCAGCTCGCTGTTGAACATCGTCAGCACCTGCGTGATCGATCCGTTGAACGTCGAGCTGTCGTCCCCTTCGTCGGTGCCGAAGGCGATGACGAACTGCCCGAGCCATTCGTCCTTCTTCTTGGCCGCCCGTTCGCCGATGGCCCGGCTCTCGTCCGCGGCCGTCGCGGTCAGGAGCGACTCGTAGAGTTCCTCGGCTCGCATCTGCCGCAGATAAAACCGCGAAAACCGCGGCGGCTCACCGAGGGCGGGGTCGTCGCGCGCGTTGTCTCTGCCGATCCGGCTCGAGAGCGAGTAGGGTTTCGAGAGCACGATCCACCGAATCAGTTCCTTGAGGTCGTAGCTCTGCTCGCGGAATTTTGCGGCCAGGCCGTCGAGCAACTCCGGGTGCGAGGGGGGATTGTGTTCGCCAAGGTCGTCGACCGGTTTGGTGAATCCATAGCCCAGGAAGTGGCCCCACATCCGATTGACGAGCACCTTCGGCATGAGCGGGCTCGCCTTGATCAGCTGGGCGAGTTCGCGGCGGCGATGCGCGCCGTAGGGAGTGCCGTCGGCCATCTGTGCCGGCAGGTAGCCGCTCTTGGAGATCGCCGTGCCGTCGATGAACACCGGAAAGGCCGCCTTCTTCAGGCCGTTGCGGAGTTCGTAGTAGACCTCCGCCGCCTGGGGATTCCCTCCCTCGCCGGGAAAATCCTCGTCCACCAGTTCGATCGACTGGATGTCCATCGTCTTCTCAAACCGCCGCAGCGCGCGGGCCTGCCGGAAAAACGAGTTGAACTCCCAGAATTGGTTCTGCTTTTTTCCCGTGTTGATCGGGTGGTCGTGGCACTGCGTGCACTGCACGTGCAGGCCGAGGAAAATCTGGGCGGTCTTGGCGGCCGCCTGCACCCCGCCCTCTTCGAGCTTGCCGGTCAGGAAGTTGGTGGCGCCGTTGAAGTTCGCGATCCCGTCCTTGTTGGTGTTCGAGCCCTCCGCCGTGACGAGTTCCTCCACGAAGCGGTCGTACGGCTTGTTGTTCTGAAAGAACCGTCGCAGCCACTGCCGCATGCCCGGCCGGCTCACGAATCGATTCTCGGTGTCGCGGCCAATGAGGATCGCGGTCCAGACGTCGGTCCAATTCCGCGCGTATTCGACGGCGTAGTCCTCGCCCAAAAGCCGCGCCACGAGGTCCGCCTTCTTCGCCGGCGACGAGTCGGCAAGAAAACGCTTCAACTCATCGACGGTCGGGATGCGGCCGATCGTGTCGAGAAAGACGCGCCGGCACCATTCGCCGTCGGAGGCAACGCCCGAAGGCTCGAGTTTGGCGTCGGCCCACCCGATCGACACCTGCTCGTTGATGAACCTGACCTGCGGAATGCCGAACGATTCGTCGGCCGCGAAGGCGCGAGCAGACCCTGCCACGACGGCGATGGCCAAGAGACAGGCGACAGCCCAGGAGCGAGACGCCGGCATGGTGATCCCTCGCTGGCGCTCCCGGCACGGCTTGCCCACCGCGGCAGAAGCGCCGTTGCCAGTGTAACGGATCGGCATCCGCCCATCCAAACCTGGGGCGATCTCGCTGGAGCGATCAGGCGCCGGCGGGCGACCGGCGCGGCGGCCGCGAGGCCTGCACCTGCGGCGCCGGAGCCTGCCCGGAACGCCCCTCGCTGCCCACGAATTCGAGCACGGCCCTGGGGCCGGCATCGCCCAGCCGCGGAGTGGAAAGCTTGAGGATGCGGGTGTAGCCACCGGGGCGATCGACGAAGCGGGGGGCGATCTTCTCGAACACCACCCGCGCCGCCTGCTTGTCGCCGAGGAGCGTGATCACGCGGCGGCGGGCGGTGACGGCCGGCGCCGAGGCGGCGGCCCACTTCTGCCACTGCTCGCTCGCCCGCCACTTCTTCCACTCGGCGGAATCCCGCTCGGCGGAAACAGCAAACTGATTCGCCTTTTCGGCGGCAGCCAGCCCGCGCTTGGCGATCGTGATGCACCGCTCGACGAGCGGCCGCACTTCCTTGGCCTTCGCAACGGTGGTGATGATCCGCCCCGCAACCTGCGGTGCGCCGACCTCGTCCACCTCGACCTCCCGCTCCGTGAGCATGAGGGCGGAGGCGAGATTGCGGAGGAGCGCCCGCTGATGAGAGGGGCTGCGTCCGAGCACACGGCCTTTGCGACGATGGCGCATGGGTCAATTCCTTGCGAAGGGGTCTGCGATACGGGGGGGGTTGAGTCGTGGGGGAGAGTGAATCCGCTCAGGCGTCGGAAGCCGACGGCACCTGCATGCCGAGCCGGAGGCCGATCTCCGCGAGCTTCTCCTCGATCTCCTGGAGCGTCGTCTCGCCGAAATTCCGCACCTCGAGCAACTCCTCGCGCGACCGCGAGACGAGGTCGCGAAGCGAGGCGATGCCCTCGGCCTCCAGGCAGTTGGCCGCCCGCAGCGAAAGCTTCAGGTCGGAGACCAGCATGCCGAGGCGGCTCTCCAGCGGCGCCTCCACCGAGAAGACGCTGCCGAACGCCGGAGCGCTGACGGCCGCGCCGGGCTTGCCATAGGAGACGAATGGATTCAGGTGCTTCCGCAGAATCTTGGCCGCCTCGACGAGCGCCATCTCGGGCGTCACCGTGCCGTCGGTCCAGATCTCCATCGTCAGCTTGTCGTAGTTGGTCTTCTGGCCGACGCGGGTCTCCTCGACCTCATACCGAACGCGGGTCACCGGGCTGAAGACGGCATCGACCGGGATGATGCCGATCTCTTGCGCTTCGGGACTGTGCTCGCTGGCGGGGACGTAGCCGCGGCCGTTTTCGACCACCATCTCCAGTTCGAACGGCACGTCGTCGGTGAGCGTGGCGATCAGAAGATCCTTGTTCACAACCTCGACCGCCTCGTCGGTCTGGATGTCGGCGGCCGTGATCGGGCCACGGGTGCTCTTCTCGACCCGGATGACCCGCGTCGAATCGCTGTGATTCTTCACGACGAGGCTCTTGATCGCGAGCACGATGTCGGTGACGTCTTCGAGCACGCCCTTGATGGTGGTGAATTCGTGGAGCGCGCCGCCGACCTTGATCTGGGTCACGGCACTGCCTTCAAGGCTGGAGAGGAGCACGCGCCGCAGGCTGTTGCCCACCGTGGTGCCGAAGCCGCGCTCGAACGGCTCGGCGGTGAACTTGCCGTACGTGTCGGTGAGCGTTTTCGGATCGGCGGTGACCGAACCGGGCAACTCGAGACCGCGCCAACGGATGTGCATGTGGAACTCCTTGTTTTCGACCGGTGTACGTGGAAGCCAGACTGTTTCGGAAAGGCCGCGGCGTCAACGCGCGGCTACTTCGAGCACAACTCGATGATCAGGTTCGCCTGCACGGGGATCGAGACATCCTCCGCGCCGGGCAGCCTGTCGACCCGCCCCTCGGGGATCGGGCCATCCACCCGCGACAGGAAATCGGGCACTTCGCGACGCGAGTCGGCAAGCGCCGCGTGAACGAGCTGCAGGCTCTTCGCGCGATTCTTGACGCGAATCAGGTCGCCGGCCTTGACGAGATAGCTCGGCACGTCGAGGCGGCGGCCATTGACCGTGATGTGGCCGTGCATCACCGCCTGCCGGGCAGCGGCACGCGACGAGGCAAACCCCATGCGATGCACCACATTGTCGAGCCGGCGCTCGAGCAGCGACATGAGCGTCTCGCCCGTGTTGCCCTTGCCCCGCTCGGCACGCGAGAAGTACGTGCGAAACTGCCGCTCGAGCACGCCGTAGTAGTGCTTGAGCTTCTGCTTTTCGCGGAGACGCAGCCCGTAGTCGGTCGGCTTGCTGCGGCGCTTCTGCACCACGCCCGGCGGCGTGGCCCGACGCTCGAACGCACACTTCGGCGTATCGCAGCGGCTGCCCTTCAGAAACAACTTGAGTCCGTCGCGGCGGCAGAGGCGGCAGACAGGTCCGGTGATGCGTCCCATGTTCGTTCGTGGTCTCGGCGGTGAAAAATGATGGTTGGTGAAAGGAGAGGACTAGACACGCCGCTTTTTCGGCGGACGGCAGCCGTTGTGCGGCAGCGGCGTGATGTCTTCGATGCTCTTGACGTTCATGCCCGCGGCCTGCAGAGCGGTGATGGCGCTTTCACGGCCGCTTCCGGGCCCCCGCACCTTCACCTCGAGTTCCTTGACGCCGTACTTGGCGGCCTTCTCGGCAGCCTGCTGGGCTGCGCACTGACCGGCGAAAGGAGTGCCCTTGCGGCTCCCCTTGAAGCCGCAGGTGCCCCCGCTCGCCCAGCAGAGCGTGTCGCCCCGGGTGTCGGTGATCGTGACCGTGGTGTTGTTGAAGCTCGCCGTGATGTAGGCGATGCCGGCCGTCACGCTCTTCTTCTTTGTCTTTGCAACCTTTGACATGAACCTGCTCTTTGGTGTTCTGACCTTATGGATGCCTTCGTCATCTGCGGATGATCGACGCCGTTACTTGAGATCCTTGACGCCCTTCTTGCCGGCGACGGTCTTCTTCGGGCCCTTGCGGGTGCGGGCATTCGTGCGCGTGCGCTGGCCGCGCACTGGAAGGCCGCGGCGATGCCGCAGGCCGCGGTAACTGCCGATGTCCTTGAGCCGCGAGACATTCTGCGACACCTGGCGGCGAAGCTGCCCCTCGACGACGTAGTCCTTGTCCATGAGGGCCGCCAGACGGGCGAGCTCATCCTCGTGGAGGTTGCGGGCGATGCCTTCCGGATCGACACCTGCCTTGTGGCACAGTTCCCGCGCCACGCGCGGACCGACCCCATACAGATACTGCAGGGAGTAGATCGTCTTCTTTTCAGAGGGGATGTCGACACCGAGGAGACGGGGCATGGCAGGAATCCGGAAAAGGGACGGGAGTCAGGCTGTGAGGTGGATGGACTGAATCGACAAACCGACGAGCGTGACGCAGGCGTTCAACGACGGGGAGCGGCGGCGACATGCACCGCCGGCACCATCGGACGTCACCCCTGCCGTTGCTTATGGCGGGGATCGGCGCAGACGACGAATACGACGCCGCGGCGACGGACAATCTTGCACTTTTCACACATGCGACGGACGCTGGCGCGAACCTTCATACGGGAGCTCGTGGCGGCGGCCGGCCACGCCTTCAATCGGAAAACGGGAGAACTAGCGGAAAGCCACGGAGTATAGGCAGCGAAAAAGGGCGTTCACAAGGGGGTGTCGTGCCGCCGCGATTTTTTCGCATTCCGCCGTCTGCTCGTCGGGTGGCTCGCAGGCGGCCGCGGCCGATCCAGCTAGGCGACGCGGCCGACCGACTCGCCGGCGGCTGGGGCGGCCGTCAGCACCACGGGGCCGTTTTCCGTGATCGCGACAGTGTGCTCGAAGTGGGCACTGGCGCGGCCGTCCACCGTCGACTGCGTCCAGTGATCCGGCAGCACACGGACCTTCTTTGACCCCATGTTCACCATCGGCTCGACGGCGATCACGAGCCCGGGCTCGAGGTCGAAATCGTGGTTGCGGCGGAAGGCAGGCGTGCAGAAATTCGGCACCTGCGGGTCTTCGTGCATCTTGCGGCCGATGCCGTGCCCGACGAAGTTTTCGACCACCGAGAAGCCGTGATCGCGGACATACTTCGCCATCTCCGTGGCGACGTCGCTCCAGCGGCTTCGCACGGCCATCAACTCGATGGCGAGCGCCAGCACGCCCGACGTGCAGTCGAGCAATCGTTGCACGTCGGGATCGATCGCTCCGACGGGATAGGTGACGGCCGAGTCGCCGCACCAGCCATCGACGCTGCAGCCCGTGTCGATGCTCACGACATCGCCGGCGACGAGCACGCGATTGCCAGGGATGCCGTGCACGACTTCATCGTTCACCGACATGCAGCAGACCGCGGGAAAGGGAACCTTTCCCGGCACGCCCCTGAAAAGCGGCACGGCCCCGTGCTCGGCAAAAAACTTCTCGACCGCACGATCGATCTCACCGGTGGTGATGCCGGGCCGCACGAGCGACGAAGCGAGCTGATGGGCGCCCCACACCACCAGCCCGGCCCGGCGCATGGCCGCGATCTCGCGAGCGGAACGAAGATTCACCACGGCAGAAGCACCCAATCCCGGAAGGACACATTCGACACCGAAGGCGAGTATACCGCCCCCGGAATCCCGGCTCTACGGCCTGCGGCGGCCGGCCGCGCGGCCAAACTCGTCGAGCGCGGCCCGCACGCGTGCGAAAATCTCCTCGGCCGTTCCGAGGCCGTCGATGCTCGCGAGCTTTCCCTGGCGGGCATAGTAATCGAGCAGCGGCGCCGTCTGTAGCTCGAAGCTCGCGATCCGCTTCGAAAAAATCTCGGGGTTGTCGTCGGCCCGCTTTCGCACGAGCATGCGGCGAATGAGTTCGTCTCGGGGAACGGCCAACTCAATGACGCCGTCCACGCTCATCGCCTGCCGCTCGAGCAATTCGTCGAGCGTCGCCGCCTGGGGGAGCGTCCGCGGAAAGCCATCGAGGAGGCAGCCGTCACGGCAGTCGGGAGCCTCGAGCCGCTTGGTGACCATGCCCACGATGATCTCGTCGGGCACGAGCTGACCGTCGGCCATGTAGCGAGCCGCCTGAACACCCTCCGGCGTGCCGGACCGCACCGCATTGCGAAGCATCTCACCGGTGGAGAGATGCGGCACCCGCAGGTGCTCGACGAGCCGCTGGCACTGGGTGCCTTTCCCGGCGCCGGGCGGTCCGATCAGGATGATCCGCATTGACGAGTCCGCAGGACGTGACCGAAGGAGCGGACCGGCTGTTTGTCGCGAGCCCAGGACGAACCGGCCACAGTAAAAGGATCAGGATTTTTCCAGGAGCCCCGTGTAGTTCCTCATCACGAGGTGGCTGTCGATCTTTTGGACGAGGTCGAAGGCCACACTGACCGCGATGAGCAGGCCCGTGCCGCCGTAAAAACTCGCGATCTGGGCGGGGATGCCGAGCGCGCCGCCGACGATCGTCGGAATGATGGCCACGAGCGAGAGAAACGCCGCCCCCACATAGGTGATCCGCTCCATCACCCGCTCGAGATAATCGGCCGTCCGCTTGCCGGGACGGTAGCCCGGGATGAAGGCGCCAAAATTCTTCAGGTTGTCGGCCATCTCCTTGGGATTGAAGGTGATCGCCGTCCAGAAGTAGCAGAAGAAGTAGATCAGCACCACGTAGAGCAGGTTGTAGAGAAACGATTGCCCGCGGGTGAACGAATCGTGCAGCGCACCGAGCAGGGAGCTTCCCGGATTGGCGTTGTGGAGATACTGAAAGAGCATCTGCGGGAAGAGCAGAAGCGAACTGGCAAAGATGATCGGCATCACGCCCGCCTGGTTCACCCGCAGGGGCAGATACTGCCGGGTGCCGCCGTAGACGCGGCGACCACGCACGTGCTTGGCACTCTGCGTCGGAATCCGCCGCTGCCCCTGAGTCATGAACACCACGCCGGCCACGACGCCCACGAAGAGCGCCGCCAACACGAGCAGCGTTTCGATGCCCATCTTGCCGCCCCCGCCACCGAGCTCCCAGCTCGTGTCGGCGGCAAGCTCCACCAAGGCGCTCGGCATCGCGGCCAAAATGCCCGCCATGATGAGCAGGCTGATGCCGTTGCCGATGCCGAATTCGTCGATCTGCTCGCCGAGCCACATCAGAAACACCGTGCCGGCGGTCATCGTCATCACGGCGACGAATTGCCAGATGAAAGGCAGCTTGCCATCGACGAGGAAGCCGGGTTGGATGAGCGACGATTCGCCGATCCGCGTGTTCGAGAGGAAGGCCACGTAGGCCCAGCTCTGGATGATGCAGATGAGCACGGTGGCATAGCGGGTGTATTCGTTGATCTTCTTGCGGCCCGCCTCCCCCTCCTTCTGCAGTCGCTCGAGCGGTGGCCACACGGTGCCGAGCAGTTGGAAGATGATCGACGCGGAGATGTAGGGCATGATCCCCAGGCCGAAGATGGTGGCCTGCGAAAGCTGGCTGGCGGAGAACACGGCCACCGTCTTGAGGAGGTCGCCGATGCCGCCGGCTTCCTCGGCGAAGGCTGTCATCGCCTTGGGATCGACGATCGGCAGCGGCACCTGCCAGCCCACGCGATAGATGGCCAGCAGCCCCAGCGTCAGCAAGATCTTCTGCCGCAGTTCGGGAATCGTGAAAATGATGCGAAGTTTCTCGAGCACGTGACCAACTCCTCTGGTGCCCCGTGAACCGGCGCGACCGCCCGGCAATCGGGCGTCGGGCAGCCATCATCCGTTGACAACCGCCACGGGGGCCGACAGCCTACCCCAACGGCCGGTCTGCTACCCAGTCGTCTTCTTCCGAGCGGCCTTCGGCTTGGCCCGCTTCACGCCCTTCTCGACGGCCGCCGGGCCCGAAAGCTCGGTCACGCTGCCACCGGCCGCCAGGATCTTCTCGCGGGCCTGGGCGCTGAAGTGGTGGGCGGAAACCTTCAGCGACTTGCCGAGCTTCCCATCACCGAGAATCTTCAACTCGTGCCAGGTTCCCTTGGCGAGACCGGCCTCCTTGATGGTCTTCGGGTTCACGTCGGCGCCCGCGGCGAAGCAGGCCTCGAGGTCGTCGACATTGACCCCGACCACGATGCTGCCGTGGCGGTTGTGAAACCCGCGCTTCGGGATCTGCCGGATGATCGGCATGCGGCCCCCCTCGAAGATGGCGGGCGACGACCAGCCTGCGAGCTGGCCCTGTCCCTTGTTGCCGCGGCCGGCCGTGCGGCCCTTGCCGGAGCCCGGGCCGCGGCCCACCCGCATCCGCTTGCGGTTCTTCTGGATGCCACGGTTGACGTCGTTGATCTTCATGATTGGTTCCTGTTCGCGAGCACGGGCAGGCGGCTGATCGTCACGAGAGCGAGACGCCGCGGAGGCGCTCGACATCCTCCCGCGTCCGCAGCTGCTTGAGGGCCTCGAGGGCCGCCTTCACCAGATTGACGGGGTTGGTCGAGCCATGGGCCTTGGTCAGCACGTCGTGGATGCCGGCCGATTCGCACACTGCACGCACGGCGGCACCGGCGATGATGCCGGTACCGGGGCTGGCGGGCAGCAGGATCACCTTGGCGGTGCCGCTGGTTCCTTCGACGCGGTGCGGAATCGTGCCCGACTGCACAGGCACCTCGACCAGGTTCTTCATGCCATCCTTGATGGCCTTTTCAACGGCCGGCGGCACCTCGTTGGCCTTGGCGTAGCCGATGCCCACCTTGCCACGGCCATTGCCGACCACGACGAGCCCGGCAAAGCTGAATCGACGGCCACCCTTCACGACGGTCGCACACCGGCGCACCTTCACCACCTTTTCGGCAAACTCGCCCGTCTGCACTGCGCCACGGTCGCCGCCGCGCGGACCTCCGCGATCGCCGCCACGGCCTCCGCCACCGCCACGTGAATCTCTGTTCGTTCCGGTCGACACGTCTGAAAGTCTCCGCTTGAGGGCTTGGCTTGGGGGGGATCAGAACTCGAGGCCCGCCGCACGGGCGGCGTCGGCGAGGGCGGCCACGCGGCCGTGGTAACGGAATTCACCGCGGTCGAAGCAGACCTTCGTCACGCCGGCAGCCTTGGCCCGCTCGGCCACGGCCCGGCCGATCGCCTCGGCAGCCTGCTTGTTGCCGCCGAATCCGACGGAGTCGCGAAGCTGCTTGTCCATCGAACTCGCCGAGACCACCGTGCGACCAGCGGCGTCGTCGATGATCTGGGCGTAGATGTGCTTGTGCGTACGGAAGACTGCCAGCCGCGGCCGCTCGGCGGTGCCGCGGATATGGCGGCGAACACGGAAGCGGCGACGCAGGCGCTGTCGGAGGATCGTGCGGGCGTGGTCCATGGAAACGACTGCTTGTAGAAAAGGAAAGGTTGTGGATGAATGATGCGTTGGGCGGATGACCGAGAAGGATTACTTGGTGACGGCCTTGCCGGCCTTGCGGCGGACCTGCTCGTTCTCGTAACGGATGCCCTTGCCCTTGTAGGGCTCCGGCTTCCGCAGCGACCGCACTTCGGCGGCGAACTGGCCGACGAGTTGCTTGTCGATGCCCTTGACGACGATGTGGGTCTGATCGGGGCAGGTCACGTTGAGTCCGGTGGGAATCGGCACCTGCAGTTCGTTGGCGAAGCCCACGCGGAGCTGGAGCGTGTTCTTCTGGATCGCGGCGATGTATCCCACCCCCACGATCTCGAGCTTCTTCTCGTAGCCCTTCGTAACGCCCTCGACCATGTTGGCGGCCAGGGCCCGCGTCAGACCGTGAACGGCCCGCGACGTGCGGTCGTCATCGGCACGCGTGACCTTCAACACACCGCCGGCCTGGTCGATGTCGACGGCCACGGCGGGATGGAGACGCTGCTCGAGCTTGCCGAGTGGTCCTTCCACCTTCAGGCTGCCGGCCTCGACGGCCGCCTTCACACCCTTGGGGAGCGGAACGGGGGATTTGCCAATACGCGACATGGTTCGGTGCCTTTCTGATTTACCACAGCTCGCAGAGCACTTCGCCGCCGAGCTTTCGCTGCCGGGCCTCGCGGTCGCTCACCACGCCGCTGGAGGTCGACAGGATCGAGATGCCGAGGCCGCCGAGCACGGGGCGCAGGCGAACGGAACGGCTGTAGACGCGCTTGCCGGGAGAGCTCACCCGCTTGATATGGCGGATCAGACGTTCGCCGTTGGGGCCATACTTGAGCTCGAGCTGAAGCTTGGCGACCGGCTCCGATTCAACCTCGCGCCAGTCCCAGATAAAGCCCTCCCGCTTCAGCACGTCCGCCACACCACGCTTCACCTTCGAACTCGGTAGTTCCACGGTGGCGCGTTCGACGCGCACCGCGTTGCGGATGCGGGTGAGCATGTCGGCGATGGGGTCGGTCATCATGTGAAAAGAACCCTTGCTAAAAAACGGTGAACCCTACCAACTGGCCTTGCGAACGCCCGGGATGCAGCCCTGATCTGCGAGCTTGCGAAAACAGATGCGACAGATGCCAAACTTGCGGTAGACCGCACGCGGCCGGCCGCACAGCATGCAGCGATGCACCTTCCGTGTGGAAAACTTGGGCGGTCGCTTCGCCGCCGCGATCTTGGACTTACTTGCCATGGAGAGTTTCCAGTGCCGGCAGCCCCGCCACTGGGCGGGACCGCGAATCATTCAATCGTCCACATGCCGCTACGCCGCGGCACCACCATCTTCATCATCGTTCTTGAGCGGAACGCCCATCGCCCGCAGAAACTCCCTCGCCTCGTCGTCGGTGCGGGCCGACGTGACGAGCGTAATGTTCATGCCTTGGGGACGGGTGAACTTGTCGGGGTTGATCTCCGGAAACACCATCTGCTCAGACAGGCCCAGGCTGTAGTTGCCATGGCCGTCGAAGGCGGTGCTGGAGAGGCCGCGGAAATCGCGCACCCGCGGCAAGGCGAGCGAGACGAGCCGGTCAAGAAACTCGTACATCCGCCGTCCGCGGAGCGTCACCTTGCAGCCGATCGGCAGGTTCTCGCGGAGCTTGAAGCCCGAGACCGCAGCCTTCGAGAGCGTCGCGATCGGCTTCTGCCCGGTCACCTGCGACAGGGCGCTGAGCGCCTCTTCGAGATACTTCTTCTCGGTCACGGCCACGCCGACACCCATGTTCACGACGATTTTCTCGAGCTTCGGGATCGCGTGGGGATTGGTGCGGCTGAGCGCCTTGCCGAGCGCCGGCCGAACCGTCTTCGTGTAGTGCTCGAGCATGCGCGGCGTGCCGGCGCTGGATTCCGGAGCGGCGGCGGCCTTCGTCTTCTTTGCCATCGTTACGATTTCCTGACTGTGGTTCGCTTGTGTCGGTTATTTCTTCGCCGTGACCCGCGCGGCCTTGGCCCGCTTCAACACGCCGAGGTCGGCGTTGCACTTGCGGCAAAACCTCGTGCGAGTGCCGTCAGCCCCGACCTTCACGCCGAGCCGCGTGGCCTTCCCGCACGACGTGCAGACGACGAGCACGTTCGACGCATCGATCGGCATCTCCCGGCTCAGCCGGCCGCCCTGCGGATTCTTCTGGCTCCGCTTCACGTGGCGATAGACGCGGTTGACGCCCTCCACCACCATGCGGCCCTTGTCGGGCTGCACGGAGAGCACCTTCGCCCGCGTACCACGGGCGTTGCCCGTCTTCACTTCGACCGTATCACCAGCTCGGATCAGCATCACACCACCTCGCTCGCCAGACTGACGATCTTCATGAAGTTACGGTCGCGGAGCTCACGGGCCACTGCACCGAAGATGCGGGTGCCCTTCGGATTCTTGTCGTTGTCGATGATCACGCAGGCATTGGTGTCGAACTGCACATAGCTGCCGTCATCGCGGCGCGTGGGCCGCTTGCAGCGGACGATCACCGCCTTGACGACGGCCTTCTTCTTGACGTCGCTGCCCGGGATCACGCTCTTCACGCTGCAGACGATGATGTCGCCCAGGCCGGCGGTTCGCTTCTTGCTGCCGCCGAGCACCTTGAAGCACATCACCTCTTTGGCGCCGGTGTTGTCGGCCACAACGAGCCGGGTTTGCATCTGGATCATGTTGCGGCCCCTTCCTTGTCAGCCCGCCCGGAACCGCTGTCAGCCCGCCCGGAAGCGGCAGCCTCTTCGGCACGCGCGGCCGATTCCTTGAGCTCCGTGGCCCGAGCGCCGCTGCGAAGCGAGGCCACGTCGACCGCCGTGCTCTTGGCGACGACCCGCACGAGCTCCCACCGCTTCAGGCGGCTCCGCGGACGGCACTCGATGATCTCTACGGTGTCGCCGAGCCCCGATTCCTCCTTCTCGTCATGCACGTGGCAGACGGTGCGGCGGTGCTGGATGCGGCTGTACTTCGAGTGACGGACGACCCGCGGGATCTCCACGCGGCGCGTCTTGCTCGAGGCGGCGCTGGTCACCGTTCCGGTTTCGATTCGCTTGGGCATTGGGGGATTTCCTGTTTACGTGCCAGTCTGTGTGCGAGTCTTGGCGTTGCTCCGGGCCCGACGCTTGGCCGGCTTGCCGGCTTGAGACGCGTCGGCGGCGACCGAGCCATCGGGCCCCGCCGCCGGAGCCACCACGCTGCCACGCTGGCCGAGGATCGTCTGGCAGCGGGCGATCGTGCGGCGGTTCTTGCGAACATCCGACGGCGCCGCCAGTTTCTCGGTCTGCGATTGGAGCTTCAGCCGAAAGAGCGACTCGGCGGCGTCCTTCCAGAGGAGCCGAATCTGCTCGTCGCTCATGTCGCGGATTTCTCGTGCCTTTGTGGAGTTCATGGAATTCTTTCCTTACATCGCCCGCCGCTTCACGAACCGAACCCGCAGCGGCATCTTGTGCGCCAGCCGCGCCAGACACACTCGCGCCGCATCCTCCGAAACACCGCCGATTTCGTAGAGGATCGTTCCGGGCTTGATGACGGCAGCCCAAAACTCCGGCTCTCCCTTGCCCTTGCCCATTCGGGTTTCGAGCGGGATCGACGTGATCGACTTGTGGGGAAACACGCGCACATACAGCCTGCCCTCCGTGCGGAGGTATTGTTGGGCTGCAATGCGGCCAGCTTCGATCGTCGCGGCAGGCAGCCATCCCGGCTGCTCGGCCTGGAGGCCGAAGTCGCCGAAGACGACGCGATTGCCGCGCGAGGCGTCACCTCTTATACGACCTCTTTGGCTTTTTCGGTGCTTGACCCTCTTGGGCATCAGCGCCATCGCCATCCTCCTCGTACATGCCTTGGTTCACCCACACCTGAATTCCGATGTTGCCCTGCGCCGTGGGAGCCTCGCAGAACCCGTAATCGATTTTGGCCCGCAGCGTGGAGAGCGGCATCGAGCCGGCGATCGCCTTCTCGCATCGCGACATCTCCGCCCCGCCGAGCCGGCCGGCCAGCTGAATCTTCACGCCCTTGGCTCCGGCATCCATCGTCGTGTCGATCGCCCGCTTCAGGGTGCGGCGGAACGCGGCCCGCTTTACGAGCTGATCGGCGATGTCTTCGGCGATGAGCTGCGCCTGAATCTCGGGACGGGCGACCTCTTCCACCTTGAGATTCACGCGGCGGCCGAGCAGTTCCTGGAGCTCCTCCTGCAGCCGATCGACCTCCTGCCCCTTGCGGCCAATGATCACGCCGGGCCGCGCCGAGTGGAGGATCACCTTCACCTCGTCGCGGGTCCGCTCGATCTCCACCTTCGGGATCGCGGCAGCGCGATACTTCGTCTTCAGGAACTTCCGCACCTTGAAATCCTCCATGAGGAGGTCGCGGAAATCCTTCTTGGCGGCGTACCAGCGGCTCTTCCAAGGCTCGGTGATGCCCGTACGAAAACCGGTGGGATGTACTTTCTGGCCCATGGTGAATTGCCTTTTGCTTCCTCGGTGGCTTTTGCGGTTACTCGCTGCGGGCTACTGGGCGCTGTCGAGCGCCACCTTGATGTGCGACATCCGTCGCTTGATTCCAAACGCCATGCCGCGGGCTCGGGGACGGATCCGCTTGAACATCGGGCCCTGGTCCACGCGGGCATCGACGACGACGAGGTCGTCCACGCCGGTGGCCTGCTGGTGCTCGGCGTTGCCAAGGGCACTTTTGATCACCTTCTCCAGCATCCGGGCGCCGCGATGCGGCTGAAAGCGGAGGATGTCGAGCGCCTCGTCGGCAAACTTGCCGCGAACGAGATCGGCCAGCGCCCGCACCTTGCGGGCGCTGATCCGGGCGTATTTATGGGTGGCTGTGTATGGCATGGTTCACCTGTCCCTTGCTGGGCCTTACTTGGCGGCCGGGGCCGCCTCCTTCACCTTGCCGCCATGGCCCCGGAAGGTCCGCGTGGGCGCGAACTCGCCGAGCTTGTGGCCGACCATGTCTTCCGTGACAAACACTTTCATGTGCTGCTTGCCGTTGTGGACCATGAACGTCAGCCCGATGAACTCCGGCACGATCGTGCAGGCGCGGGCCCACGTCTTGATCGGGTCGCGCTTGCCCGAGCTGAGCTGGGCGTCCACCTTCTCGAACAGGCGGGGGTCGACGAATGGTCCTTTTTTGGCACTGCGTCCCATGGAATTTCCTACCTGAGTTTCAATTGACCGTAGCGGCGGCTCTTGCGGCGACGAATGATCGCGGCGCCCGAAGGCTTCCGCGGCTTGCGGGTTCCGCCGCCCTTGGCGCTCTTGCCCGTGGGGCTGACGGGATGGCGACCGCCCTTCGTGCGACCCTCACCACCACCGTGCGGATGGTCGATCGGGTTCATCGCGGTGCCGCGAACATGGGGGCGAATGCCCATCCATCGCTTGCGACCCGCCTTGCCGAGCACGACGTTCATGTGCTCGGAATTGCCGATCGCGCCGATCGTGGCGCGGCAGGCCGCCGACACGCGACGAATTTCGCCGCTCGGCAGCGTGAGCTGCGCCCACTGCGATTCACGGGCCACGAGCACGGCCGAGGAACCGGCCGATCGGCAGAGCCGGCCGCCACGCCCTTGCTGCAGCTCGATGTTGTGGATCTGCATGCCCAGCGGAATCGCCGACATCGGCAGGCAATTGCCGACTTCGGGCGGAGCAGCGTCGCCGCTCTGCACCGTGGCACCGACCTTCAGCCCCTCGGGAGCGAGGATGAACCGCTTCTCGCCGTCGGCATAGTGCACGAGGGCGACGCGGCAGGTGCGATTGGGGTCGTATTGGATCGAATCGACCGTACCCGGCACTCCGTCCTTGTTGCGCCGGAAATCGATCAGCCGGTAATGCTGCTTGTGGCCGCCACCACGATGCCGCGCGGTGATCTTGCCCTGGTTGTTGCGGCCGCCGGTCTTCCGCTTGCGAAAGCGGAGCCCCTTCGGAACTTCGGCGCCCGGCGTCAGCTCGGCGAAGTCCGAAACGCTCGCATTGCGGCGGCCAGGACTGGTCGGGTTGTAGGTGCGAATGCCCATCGAGGTAATCCAGTGCGTGTGGTTCGGCGTGCTGAAATCAGAACAGGTTGATCTTGAACTCGGGCTTGAGCGTCACGACGGCCTTCTTCCAGGCCTTGGCGGTCGTGCGACGCATGCGGCTGCGGCGGGTCTTGCCGAGGCGATTCTGAATCGCGATCTTCTCGACCTTCACATTGAAGAGCTCTTCCACGGCCCGACGCACGTCGGCCTTCGTCGCCTCCGTGGCGATCTCGAAGGAATAGGCGTTGTGCCGCGTGGCGCGGTGCATCCCCTTCTCCGTGAGGAGCGGGCGGACGATCACCTGGTGCGGCGAAAGCCGCGGCGAAAAACTCGGTGCCGGAGGGACGGGAACGGCCATCGCTTACTCCCCCTTCTTCATACGAGTGGCGGCCGACGCCCGCGGCTTTGCCGCAGCCTTGGCAGGACGCTTCGAGGCCACCGGCTCCTTGCGCCGAGCAGCCGAACGCTTGATCGTCTTCTTCGCACCGCCGGCTGGCTTCCGAGCGGCCACACTGGAGCGGAAGGCGTCGATCGCCGCGGTCGTCATCACGATCGCCCGTGGACGCAGGATCGACCAGGCATTGAGATCGCCCACAGGTGACACGGAAACGCCGTCAATGTTCCGGAAGCTCTTCCAGAGATTGTCGTCGTGCTTCTCCGGTGACACGAGCACGGTGTGCTCGCGGAGGCCGAGGGCACCGAGCAGCTTCGAGGCGGTGGCCGTCTTCGGGGCGGAGATCGGCAGCTTGTCGATGAGCTTCACTTCGTCGTCGGCCAGCCGGGCCGCGAGCGCCATGCGAGTGGCCGTCTGCAGGGCCTTGCGGGGCATCCGCCAGCCGAAATCACGCGGCCGCTTGGCGAAGATGTGACCGCCGCCACGCCGCGTGCCGCTGCGCCTGCCGCCGGCACGGGCGTTGCCCGTGCCCTTCTGGCGATAGAGCTTTTTGGTCGACCCGGCCACCTCGCCGCGGGTCTTCGTCCGCATGGTGCCCTGCCGCAGATTGGCCTGGTACATCACCACGGCATCGTGCAGCAATTGCTTGCTGACGGACGGGGCCAGCTCAGCCGGATCGATCTCGTAGGAGCCGACCTTCTTTCCGGAGATGTCGTAGACGGCAAGATTCACTTGGCACCAGCCTTTTTCTTGGTGGTCGGGGCAGCCGGCCCACCGACCTTCTTGATCATGTTCGTTTGCCGCACGACGACATAGGAGCCATTCGGCCCCGGGATCGCGCCGCGAACCAGCAGCAGGTTGTGCTCCTTGTCGATCCGCACGAGCTTCAGGTTGCGCATCGTCGACCGCTCGTTGCCATAGCGACCAGCCATCCGCTTGCCCTTGAAGACGCGGGCGGGAGACGTGTTCATGCTCGTGCCGCCCTGATGGCGATGCACCTTCTTGACACCGTGGCTCGCACGCTGGCCCTTGAAGCCGTGTCGCTTCATGACGCCTGCCGTGCCGCGGCCCTTCGTCGTGCCGGTGATGTCGACCTGCGCCACGCCGTCGAAGAGCTCGACGGTGAGCACCTGGCCGACCTCGACACCCTCGTAGACGCCGCGGAACTCACGCACGAACCGCTTCGGCTCGCAGTCGGCCTTGGGCAGCAGGGCGACGCCGGCCTCCGAAAGCCGCTTGCTCCGCTTGCTCTCGAGCTTGGCGACCTGGCCGCGGAGTGCGCGGCTGGCCAGACGGCGGGGCTTGTCGAGAAAGCCCAACTGCACGGCCGAATAGCCGTCGCGATCGGGCGAACGCACCATCGTCACGCTGCACGGACCAGCCTCGATGACGGTGACGGGCACCGCAGTGCCGTCGGCGTCGAATACCTGCGTCATCCCGACCTTGCGGCCCAGCAGTCCCTTGCGTCCGGCCACTTCTTTGACACCCATATTCATCGCCGCCGGGACAATCCCGCTCTGCCGATGCCTGAAAAGACACCGGTTCGCTTTGTCATCCCTCGATCACGCTCGAAGCCGCTGGCTGCGGGAGCACCCGGGCAGAGCCCTGGCCTTACCCACAACGCCTTCCAAGCATGCCGTGTCGTGCGCTCCTGAAAGTGTTGAAAACCTGAACCGAAACCTGTTGTGTTACCGCGAAGAAGCCTTGATCTTGATGTCCACGCCCGCCGGGAGGCTCAGCTTGTTGAGCGCCTCGATCGTCTTGGCGGTGGCCTGGACAATGTCGATCACCCGCTTGTGGGTGCGAATTTCGTACTGCTGGCGGGCCTTCTTGTCGATGTGGGGGCTCGAGAGCACCGTGTACCGCTCGACCCGCGTGGGGAGCGGAATCGGGCCGTGCACCTCGGAATTGGTCCGCTTGGCGGTATCGACGATCTCGGCCGCGCTTTGGTCGAGCACGGCGTGGTCGTAGGCCTCCATGCGGATGCGGATGATTTCCTGAGTCGGACCAGCCACGATGAAACTCCAGTAAAACGTCACCAGCCGGCCCAAATCCGCATGGATCGAGCCGTTCAATCGATCGCAGGATCGCCGGGGCAACGGTGCCTGGCGACCCGGAGGAAAGGCCTCGAAAGGCCTTTTTCGCGACACTTCGCGCGGCAGGAGCCACGGGTATCGCTGCGGGACTGAGCCCCGGAATCTAAAACCCCGCCCGAAGCATGTCAACACACTGGATTTTCAGGGCCAAACGGCGCGGGCGCATGCTTTCTTCTAGCGGTTCAGGAGCCGGATGTTGCGGTATTCGGCCCACATCGGCGCGCCGCCGTGCAACTGCAGGGCCAGCACGCCCTCGCGGAGCGCCATGGCCGGCGCATTGTCGGTGAAATCGAGAATCAGCCGGCCGTTGAGGTAGTGCCGCATGCGGTTCCCCTCGGCGATGATCACCACGTCGTTCCAGTCATCGATTTTCATGAGCGTGGCAAACTCTTCCTGGCCGATGAGAGTGCCCACCACCTTTTTGCCGTCCGGCTCCCAGGTCGCCCGCTCACCGACCGCGCAGACTCGCTGGCGCCCCCCCGCCCCGCCCCCTTCGTCGTAAATGAAGCCTGAGACGTTGGGCAGCGTGTTTTCATTGCGAATTTCGTGCTGGTAGCCGCGCACCACCCACTGATTCGGGGCCGTGGTATCGGTGATTCGCTTCGAACGGTATTGGATGCCGGAGTTGTTGGTGGCGTTGCAGCGGAACGAAAGCCGCAGCTCGAAATCGCGGACGACTCCGCCCTGCCAGATGAGAAACGTGTTGCCCTTGGCGACGTTTTCAGGCGTCGTCTCGCCGTGGATGATGCCGTCGCGCACGCTCCACAGCCGCGAATCGCCATCCCAGCCGGCGAGATCGCTGCCATTGAAGAGCACCTGCATGACGTTCGGCTCCGGCGGCGCCAAGACGGCCGCCTCTTCGGCGCGGATGCAAAGACTCGAGCAGAAAACGGCGAGGCCGAAGGCGATGCTACGGATGTGCATGAGGGTTCTCCTTGTGGGTGACCAAGAATACCCGACCGTGCTCAGACGAAGGAGTCGGCCGTTTCGGCCGGAGCGGGGCCGTATTTCAGCGGGGCCATCGTGAAGCTCGCCCGGCCCTGGCTCACGCTCCGCACCGCCGCTGAATAGCCAAACATGCTCGCCAGCGGGGCCTCGGCGGTGAGCACGTTCACGCCGCCGCGGATCTCCGTGGCCGTGATGATCGCCCGCCGCTGCTGAAGGTCGTTGATCACGTCGCCGAGATGCTCCTCCGGCACGCTCACCTCCACCCGCATCACCGGCTCGAGGAGCACCGTGCCTGCCGCCTCGAGCATCCGGTCGATCGCCTCGGCCGCCGCCATGCGAATGGCGACGTCGCCGGGAAACGGCTCGGGAATCGGGCTTTCGAGCACCGTGATCCGCACGCCCCACAAGGGGCAGCCCTTGAGGCCGCCCCGCTCGGCGCTCTCGCGGACCGACTCGGTCATCAATGCAGCGAGGGCCGCGAGCGACTCGCTCTCCGGAAACCACCCCTGCTCCACGATCGGCCCGGCCTGTTCGTCGGTCGGCTCGGCCCGGAGCGTGACGGTGGCCATCAGGTTTTGGCCGCCCACTTGCCGGTTGATCTCTCCCTTCACCGTCACGGCCTTGCCGAGCGTTTCCTTGTAGCTCACCCGCGGCTTGTGAACGCGGCACTTCAAGTTGAAGTCCCGCTCAAGGCGATGGCGGATCACCTCCAGATGCAGCTCGCCCATGCCCGAAATCAGCGTCTGCCCCGTCTCCTCGCTCTCGACCGCGCGAAACGTCGGATCCTGCCGCTTCATCATCTCGAGCGTCTCGGCGAGCTTCTTCCGCTCGAGGCTCGTCTCCGGCTCGATCGCCATCGAGATCACGGTCTCGGGAAACTGGATGCTCTCGAGCAGGATCGGTTCGTTCGCATCGCAGAGCGTGTCGCCCGTGACGCTCGCCCGCGGGCCGATCACGCCCACGATGTCGCCGGCAAACGCCTCCTGGATCTGCTCGCGGCGGTCGGCCTGCACGTGCCAGAGCTGGGCGATGTTTTCCTTCTTCTGCCGGAGCGGGTTCCAGGCCCGGCTGCCCGCCTTGAGCGTGCCGGAGTAGATCCGCATGAAGTAGAGGTCGCCATGTTTCTCCGCGATGATCTTGAAGACGAGCCCGCAGAAGGGATCCTTCGGGTCGGGCTTCCGCGCGATCGGGGTGGAGGTCTTCTTGGTCGGATCGAGGCCTTCGACGGGCGGCACGTCGGCGGGGCTCGGCAGATACCAGGCCACCGCGTCGAGCACCGGCTGGATGCCGATGCAGTCGAGCGCCGAGCCGCAGAGCACCGGCACGACCTTCCGCTGGACCGTCCCCTGCCGGATCGCCTTCCGCATGAGGTCGGGCGGAATCGGCGCGTCTTGCATCGCCAGTTCGGCGATCTCGTCGGAAAAGTCGAAGAGCATGGAGACGAGCTGCTCCCGGTATTCGGCAGCCGTCTCGGCGAGCTCCTCTGGGATCGGCGATTTCGCGATCGTCGTGAGCGCCGCGCCGCCGGCCAGGGCCTCGTCCTTCGGCGGAAACGTGAGCAATTGCATCTCGACGAGATCGACGATCCCGCGGAAGGGGTCATTCACGTGCGGCGGCCCCATGCCGAAAGGCACGTGGAGCACGAGCGGCTTCGCCTTGAGCCGCTTCTCGATCTGGTCCACCGTGCCGAAAAAGTCGGCCCCCTCGCGATCGAGCTTGTTGACGAGCGCGATCCTGGGCACGCCGTATTTGTCGGCCTGCCGCCAGACGGTCTCGCTCTGGGCCTCGACCCCCTCGCGGGCGCTGAAGACCACGACCGCCCCGTCGAGCACGCGGAGGCTCCGCTCCACCTCGGCCGTGAAATCGACGTGGCCGGGCGTGTCGATGAGGTTCACGTTCACATCCCGCCACTGAAACGACACCGCGGCCGAATAGATCGTGATCCCGCGCTCCTGCTCCTCGGGGTCGAAGTCGGTGATCGTGGTGCCGCGGTCGACCTCGCCGAGCCGGTGGCTGGTCTTCGTGAAGAAGAGCATCCGCTCGGTAAGCGTGGTCTTGCCGGCGTCGATGTGGGCGACGATGCCGATGTTGCGGATGGTGTCGAGCTGGCGGGGCATATGTGTCTCTGCTGGTCTGTAGACCCGAGATCATTCCCGCCCCCGGCCGTGTTGTCCACCCGGTGGATTCAGCCGGCAAACACCCGGAGCCGGCCGCCCGTCAGGCCGAGCGACGCGGCGCGGGCCGAGAGTTCGTCGAGGGCCTTGGCCCCGGTGGGCCCGAGGTCGATCGTCCAGTCGTTGACGTAGAGATCGACGTGCTGCATGAGCACGCGATCGTCGAATTCCTGCGCGTGCTTTCGCATCGTCGGCAGGGCGGCTTCGCGGTCGGCAAGCGCCAGCATGAGCGAATCGTGGATCACCCGCTGCACCGTGGCGATCGTGGCGGCGGGCAACCGTCGGCTGGCGACGATGCCGCCAAGCGGCAGCGGGCAGCCGGTCTCTCTCTCCCAGCGGGTGCCGAGGTCTTCGACGAGCGCGAGGCCGTGGGCCTGCCAGGTGAACCGCCCCTCGTGGATGCAGACGCCGAAATCGGCCGTGCGGGCCTGGAGCCTGGGCATGATCTCGGAAAAGACGACGTGCTCGACGCGGGAACTCCGCGGATAAAACAGGTCGAAAAGCAAGGCCGCCGTCGTGTGCCTGCCGGGGCAGAGCGTGAGCTGGCGCGCTTCGGTCGGCCGATGACCCGGCGTCGGCCGCGTCTCTGGCACCGCCGCGAGCAACAGCGGCCCCACGCCGAAGCCGAGGGCCGATCCGCTCGGCAGCACGACCACGTCGTCGGCCGTGACAAGCGCGGCATGAAAGCTCGCCTTGCACACATCGAATACGCCGGCGAGCAGCCGCTCGTTGAGCGTCTCGACATCAAGCAATTCGATCTCGAAATCGAGCCCTCGCCACTCGACGGCCCGCGTGAGCAGCCCGTGAAACGCGAACGTGTCGTTCGGGCAGGTCGAGATGCCAAGGCGGATGCGCTGCGTCACGACCGACCTCCGAGCAGCGTGGCGGCGAGGTCTGCGGCCGCGCGGGCTGCAACCTCGATCTGCCAGCGCGAGGTGTCGCGGTCGCCGGCCGTGTTGGAGATGCCGCGAACGATGTCGAGAGGCACACCGGCGAGCCGACAGGCCGCGGCCACCGCGAAGCCCTCCATGTCTTCGGCGACCGCGTCGGGATAAAGCCGCAACCGCGACCGCACGTCATCGTCGTCCGCCGAGGCCGCGCAGGCGGAGAGCAGGAGGCCCGCTCGGGCCGCGGCGGGAAGATTGCCGCTCGCGCAAGGCAGCATGTCTCCGATCGCCGCGGTCGCAGCCACCGCATCGCCGGGCCACTGGTTCCAGCCCATTGCCTCCGCCGGCACGAATGCGTCGCCACTGCCCGCCCCGACGCCGTGGCAGGCCACCCGCTCGAATGCGTAGGCCCGGCCGATCGCGAGCGCATCGGCATAGCAACCGGCGATGCCCACGAGCACCACCCGCTCCGGCCGGCATTCCGCGATCAGCTGCGCCGTGCGGGCAGCCGCGATGACGGGTCCAAACCCACAGAGCTCGAGTCGTGTCGCCGGGCCGCAAGCGGCCACCATCACCGGCGCGATGCGGCTGCGTTCCAACACAGTGGGCACGAGAACGAGCGACTGTTGCATACTGCTCTATGTGGGGCCGTAGGCCGGAACACCCGCGGCGTTCGCGGCGGCCGCCAGATTGTCGTCGAGCGTGGCGAGCGGCAGCCGCTGCCGGATCGCGAGTTCCAGATAGGCAGCGTCATACACCGATAGCCGGTGGGAACGGGCCAAGTGCAGCGACGACTGCCACGCGCGTCCAGCCGTGTCGTCATCCACGGAGATCGGGAGGGCTGCGAGGAGGTTCAGGAATGCCGTCACTTTCGCCTCCGTCGCGCGTTTGCGTCGCTCGCCCATGAGAAGCGCGTTGGCGACTTCCAGCGGCCAGAGCGACGGCACGACCGCTGCCGCCGTCGGCAGGGAGTCCTCGACCGCCTGCGCATACCGGCTGATCTCATCTTCGAAGAACCAGGCGACTGCCAAAGAACAGTCCAGCACGAACGCGTTGACTGCTGCCCGTTGCCGCCTCCTTCCCATCGCCGGAAGCCCCCTGAAACACGGCCGCTCAGAACCGCCGGCCTTCCTGGATCAAATCACGAATGGTCACGCCCTTGCCGAGCTTGTTGCCCTTGCGCAGCGCCTTCATCTCGCTGACCACCGCCTTCACATCCCGTGCAGTCTCGTCCGGCGGCGGAGTCAGCAGGGCAGCGGGGCGGCCGTGGCGGGTGATCAGGATGCGCTTGCCGAGCGCCACCTGATCCAGAAGTTCGGAGAAATGCGTTCGGGCTTCGTAGAAACTGATGGAAGACATGCGAACCTCCTGCCAGAAAGACTGGTCGCACCGACTAGTCTAATTGCGGCCCCCCGGGCAGGTCAACGAACGTGGATCGCTGATTCAAAACCGGCGAGAATGCCCGAGGGCCTCGCTCGAGTAGCCAAAAGTTACATCCGCTCCGGCACGCGGATGCCGAGGAGTTCGAGACCGCGGCGGAGCACTTTCCCGGTGAGGTCGCAGAGCGCGAGCCGGGTGGTGCGTTCGGCCCCCGCGGCCTTGAGCACGGGGAGCGCGTCGTAGAACGTCGAATAGGCGCCCGCGACGTCGTAGAGATAGGCCGTGAGCACGTTGGGCCGATAATCGGCCTCCACGTCTTCGAGCGCCTCGGCAAACCGGAGGAGCTTCATCGCCAGCGCCCGCTCGCGGGGGTCTGACAGCTGCACGCCCGCGCATTCCCGGCGCACGTGTTCGCGATCGAGGCCCCCCTTCGCGAAGATCCCCTCGACCCGCGCCACGGCATACTGCATGTAGGCCGCGGTGTTGCCGGTGAGCTGCAGCATCTTGTCGAAACTGAAGACATAGTCCGTCGTGCGGTTCTGCGAGAGGTCGGCGTATTTAATCGCGCCGATGCCGACCGCCTCGGCGATCCGCTGCCGCTCGGCTTCGGGCATGCCCGTGCCGCGGTCGGCGTCGGCCTGCGTGACGACGGCGAGCGCCCGCGACACGCCCTCGTCGAGCAGGGCCTCGAGGCCGACGGTATCGCCCGCCCGAGTCTTGAACGGCTTGCCGTCGTCGCCGAGCACCGTGCCGAAGGCGACGTGCACGAGATCCACGCCGCCCACGCCCCAGCGGCCCGCCGTCTCGAACACCTGCTCGAAGTGCTGGCTCTGGCGGTGATCGACGACGTAGAGAATTCGATCGGGCTTCCAATGCTCCATCCGCCACCGGATCGTGGCCAGGTCGGTCGTTGCATAGAGAAACGCGCCATCCGCCTTGCGGATCAGAAGCGGCGGGTCGTCATCGGCCCCCAGGAAGACGCCGATCGCGCCGCGGCTCTCGCGGGCCAGCCCCTTCTCGACGAGGTCGTCCACCACGCCGCCGAGCAGCGGCTGATAAAAGCTCTCGCCGAGCGTGTGGTCGAAGGAGACATCGAGCCGCGCATAGATGCGGTCGATCTCGCGGCGACACACGGGCATGAACTGCTCCCAGAGCGCCCGATTCTCGGGATCACCCTCATGCAGTTTCGCGGTCTCGAGGAGCACCTCGCGGCCGGCATCGGGATATTGTGCGGCGATCGCGGCGGCCTCGGTGTCCGTGGCCAGCTCCTCTGGCTTCTTGTCGGCGACCTTCCGCACGAGACGGTAGAGCCTGCCGAGCTCGGCGGTGGGATCGGCAGCGAAGGCCGCATCGTCGCGGCAATGCTTCCAGCCCCAGAGGATCATGCCGAACTGCGTGCCCCAGTCGCCGAGATGGTTGTCGGTGATCACGCGGTGGCCGCGGAACGAAAGGATCTTCGCCAGCGCGTCACCGATCACGGTCGAGCGGATGTGGCCGACATGCATCGGCTTGGCGACGTTGGGCGACGAATAGTCGAGCACGATCGTCGCGGGCCGCTCGACCGGCACGATCCCCATGCGGTCGTCGGCGCAGGCCGCCGCGACCGCCCGGGCGAGCGAGTCGTCGCGCACCCGCAGGT
>JBKDMX010000006.1:0-4834 GCA_046343855.1 Planctomycetia bacterium | reverse complement strand
TACTTGAACTTGCCGAAGTCCATGATCCGGCAGACGGGCGGCTTCTCATTGGGCGCCACCGCCACCAGATCGAGGCCGGCCTCACGGGCCTGGGCGAGCGCCTCCTCCGTGGGGATGATCCCGAGTTGCCCGCCTTCGGCGGAGATCACGCGGATCGGGCTGATCCGGATCTGCTCGTTGATGCGATGCTGCTTCTCGATGGCTCACGCTCCGGTCGCGGTTTGGCTTCGCTTCCGGGGATGGGCCGTCGCAGTCTTGGCACCTGCCATCAGGGGCATCTGCCAACAGTGCATCACCTCCCGGAGGCGCCCCGGGCGGCTGCCGAGCACTTCGGCGCCGCTGTTTCCCGGGAAAAGTCCCACAATATTCCAGCCTCCGGGGGGAGGCGTCAAGGCAGCGCGGTTTTCTCTGGCAGCCGGGCCTCGCGAACGCCGGCCGGCTCGAGCCGGAGCCCCTGCACGAGAGCCCGGTCGGCATCGCCGAATCGCTTGATGAGCGACGCCTCGAACATGAACGTCACCCCCGCCCGCCGGCCTTCGCCGTCGGAGACCACATAGTGGATCCAGTGAAAGGGCAGCCCCTCGGCGGTGCCCGACGAGGCCACCCGAACGAGCGTGAGACGGCCACCCGATTCGGCATCGCCCGCGTCGTCTTGAGTGGCCTCGCCAAAGCGGGCGAACTGGCCGGAGAGCGACGTCTCGATGTCTCGCTTCACCTCGTCGATCGTCGGCGTGATGTCGGCGGCGGCGCGGGGCAGCGCCGTGATCGAGCACTGGGCCACGAGCGCCCCGTGATCGACGAGCCGCAAGACGAGCCCATTCACCCCGTCCTCGACGGTCCGCCAGCGGGCGTCGTACACGAGGTCGTAGCGGCCTTCGCCGTCGCGATGCCATACGATGCCGGGCTTGCCCTCGCCGCGGCGGCGCGTCGTCGCGAGCGACGCTTCAGCGGGGATCCCGGCCTCGTCCCCGGTGACGGCCGTGCGGTCGAGATCGAGCCTGGCCTCGACTTCGAATCCCGGCGCCACATGGCTTGCCTGGCGTCGCTCGCGAAGCACCACCTCAACACCCGCGACCCGCCCGTCGATCACGTGGCGATCCTCCTCATCGCGGACCGGCGCCGTGAAGGTGCCGTCGACCACGACATGCGTGGGCACGCCATCGACCGCGCCATCGATGATGCCGGCGAGCGACACCGTCGCCGTACCATCGGCGGCCTCGACGAGCTTGGCCTCGATCGAGCCGGTCTCGACGGTGTCGATCGCGAGCAGCCCGGCGGTCACATCCCCCGAGATCTGCCAGGCCTCGCCGACCGTGACCGGGCCTTTGGGGAGCAGCTCGTCGAGCAGGAGCGAGTCAAACGGCATCTCGAGAAGCTCGGCCTCGTCGCGGGTGAGAAACGCCTCGCGGAGGAATGGCACCGGGGTGGTGCCCAGGCGGGCGACGGCGAGCGTGCGGGCATCGGCGGCGAGCTCCGCGCGGACCGGCTGGCCGTCCACCGTCACCTCGGCCGCAGCCTCGGTGTAATGGCGGATCACGGCGGCCTTCGCTCCATCGTGGACGTCCGGCGCCGCGGTCTCGAGGAAATCGAATTCGCCGGCCACAGCGATCGGCTGGCGGATCGGCTCGGCATCGCCGCCCGCGGGGGCGAATATCTCGCCGGAGACGTCGAGTTTCGCCCGCACCCGCAGAGCGGCGATGTCGCCGGGAGATGCGGCGGCCGATAGGCCGGCCTCCATCACGGCCGCGAAGGCCGTCAGACAAACAAATCCCCAGACCCGCGCAGCCATGTCTCGATTCTCCGAAAGTGTCCGGAGTTAGGTCGACAGGGGGGCTCAGCCCAGGGCAAACACCACGTGTCCACCCGCACAAACAGCCTATTTTACTGGGACTCTTTCGCCCTGGCGGGCGTTTTTTGAGAGAATTGGGTCGCCGCAGGCGAGGCGTAACCCCCTGGCAGATCGGGGATTGCGACTGCGACGGGCCATTCCGGCCGCACCACGCCGCGGAAAAAGGCTCAAGAACGAGCCTGTCGGCGCGAACCGGGTTTGGCCCCGGTGCGTATAACTCTCACGTTCCAAGGACGAGCAAGGTGGGCCATGAGGGCCCTCCTCGAACGCGGACGGATGTGTGAGGCGGCAGGTCCATCACCGCCGGCAACGGATCGCCGGCAACGGAGAAAGAACATGCGTTCCAACGTTCCTGGCTTTGATCAACCGTCGAACGATTCCTCGCTGCGGCTCTTTGCAGAGGAGCAGGGGGGCTCTGTGAGCGACGGCGACGAGGTTCTCTCGATCGAGGACCTCGCAAAACAATTCAACGTCTCCACCAAGACGATCTCGCGGTGGCGTGAGCACGGGCTCGTCGCCCAGCGTTATGAGGTCGGCTGCCGCAAGCGGGTCGGCTTCCTGAAAAGCGCCGTCGAACGGTTCGTCGCCTCGAATCCGCTGCGGATCGAACGCGGTGCCCGTTTCAGCCAGCTCACCGAAGAGGAGCACGATCGCATCATCGCCTGGGCCAGGCGGCTTGCGGCGGCGGGGGCGAGCCCGGCCGACGTCCATCGGCGGATCGCCGCGCGGCTCAACCGCAGCGTCGAGACGATCCGCTACACGATCAAGCAGCACGACCAGGATCATCCCGAGGCCGCGATCTTCGCCGCCGACGAAGGGAAGCTTCGCCCCGAGACCTGCGGTCGTATCTACCATTTTTACGTGCAGGGCGAGCCGGTCGAATCGATCGCCAAGCGCTACCGCCGCTCGAAGGCGAGCATCTATCGCGTGATCCTCGCGCAGCGGGCCGAACACATCATGCAGCTGCCGCTCGACTACATCCCCAACGCGCTCTTCAACCGCAAGAGCGCTGAGAAGGTGGTCGACCAGCCCTTCCCCGGCACCGACGAGCCCACGAAGAAAGTCCGCCGCCCCTCCGGTCTGCCCGCCTATCTGGCGAGCCTTTACGAGGTGCCGCTGTTGACGCGTGAGCAGGAAGTCTGGCTCTTCCGGAAGTTCAACTTCCTCAAACACCAGGCTTCGGAGCTCCGCAAGCAGCTCAACCCCGAGCGGCCGAGCACCCGGCTCATGGATCAGATCGAGAAGCTCTACGAAGAGATCGTGGGGCTGAAGAACCGCCTCGTGCGGTCCAACCTCCGGCTCGTGGTCTCGATCGCGAAGCGGCGGGTGGCCCCCGGCGACAGCTTCTTCGACCTCGTGAGCGACGGCAACATGTCGCTCATCCGCGCGGTCGAGAAGTTCGACTACTCGCGGGGCAACAAGTTCAGCACCTACGCGTCGTGGGCGATCATGAAGAACTTCGCCCGCACGATCCCCGACGAGCATCGCCGCCGCGACCGCTTCCGTGCGGCCGACATGGATCTGCTGCAGTCGGCCGCCGACCGGCGGGCCGACGAATATCAGCAGCGGATCGCGGAAGGCGACCGGCTCAAGCAGGTGGGCAAGTTCCTCGACCGTCTCGACTCACGGGAGCAGACGATCATCATCCGCCGCTACGGCCTCGACCACGAGCACGAACCGCAAACGCTGAAGGAAGTCGGCACGGCGTTGGGGGTGACGAAGGAGCGGGTCCGCCAGATCGAGGCGAAGGCCCTCGAGAAGCTCCGTGAAGCCGCCGCCGCCGAAGCCGTCCTGCCCGAGCTCGAAGAGTAGGGCAGGCTTCAGCCTGCCGGGTAGGACAGGCTTTAGCCTGTCTCCGAGAAGGCTTCAGCCTGTCCTACCCGAGCGCCGCCGCGGCTCGCGCCAGGGCTTCGTCGACCCGCGCTGCGTCGCGATCCTCGGCCACGAGCCGCACGATCGGTTCCGTATTGCTCGCCCGCACGAGCAGCCAGCCGCCGGGCCAGTCGAGCCGCAGGCCATCGAGGCGGTCGGGCTTCGCGTCCGGAAAGGCCTGCTCGATCCGCGCGAGGGCCGCAACGAGCGCCGGGCCGCGGATCTCCGGGGAAAGATCGACCTTCGTCTTCTTCATCACAAACTGCGGCAGCGCCCGCGCGAGCGCGTCGATGCTCGTGATCGCGTCGCCGGCGCACATCCGCTCGAGCACGAGCGCCATCGCCACGAAGCTGTCGCGAACGAACACCACCCGGGGATCGATCACGCCGCCATTGCCCTCGCCGCCGAGCACAGCCCCCGTGTCGATCATTTTCTCGACGACATTCGCCTCGCCGACGGCCGACACATGGCAGGCCACGCCGTGGCGGGCGGCGATCGCGGCCGCCATGCCGCTCGTCGAGCAGTTCACGACGATCGGTCCGGGGCGCTTCGCGAGCACGGCTTCGACGGCGAGCGCGAGCGTGGCTTCTTCGCCGATATAGCGGCCGTCGGCGGTGGCGATCGCGAGCCGGTCGGCGTCGGGATCCTGGAAAAAGCCGACATCGGCGTGCTGTTGCCGGATTCGCGGCAGCCAGGCGGCCAGGTTTTCGGCCGTCGGCTCCGGCAGGTGCTCGAAGTGTCCGTCGGGCTCGCCCCCTTCGACCACGACCTCGCAGCCGAGATGCTCGAGCAACGGCTTGGCCACGCGGCTGCCCGCGCCGTGGCCGCTATCGAGCCAGACCCGCGGCCGGCGGCGGCGGATCGACGCCACGTCGATGGTGTCGGCCACGAGCTTGACGTGCGCCGCCGTGCCGTCGAATGCGCGCACGGTTCCCTCGGCCCGCGCGAGCGGCTGCGTGGCCTCGTGCCCGCTCTGCGACTCGAACCCCGCGAGCACCTTCTTGCCGGCCGCGGCGGAGAGCACGCGGCCCGCGCGGGAAAACAGCTTCATGCCGTTGTAGGCCGCCGGATTGTGGCTCGCCGAAATCTGGATGCCACCGGCCGCGGTCGTCT
>JBKDMX010000005.1:0-47478 GCA_046343855.1 Planctomycetia bacterium | reverse complement strand
GCTGGCGGCACTCGTCTGGATCGTAGCGGGGCTTGCCAAGGTCATACCGCAGATACTCGAGCTTGACGGTCTTGTCGTAGCTCTCGATCGGGAAGATCTCGCGGAGCACGCCCTCGATGCCCTCGTCCTTCCGCTTGTTCGCGGGCGTGTCGTACTGCAGAAAGCGATCATAAAATCGCGTCTGGATTTCGGTGAGGTCGGGGATCGAATGGCTCGCGCGGCGGCTGCCGAAGTGACGGACTTCCGTGGGCTGGAGGCGACGAACGGCGCGTGTTGCCATTGACAGAATGCTCCTGTGGCAGGCGAAATGGACGAGGAGGGCGAGACCGTGCGCGAGGCGATCGCGCAAAACGGCACGTGCAGACAGACCGGCGAGACGGGTGGAGCGGGGGACCAGGCAAGACCAGCAAAAACTATACCGGAAGGCAATCAGGACGCCAAGTTCCCGACTGCCTTCCGGCTGTTTTCGCTGGTTTTTACTTGATCGAGACCTTCGCGCCGGCTTCCTCGAGCTCCTTCTTGAGCTTCTCGGCGTCGGCCTTCGAGATCCCTTCCTTCACCTTGGCGGGGGCGCCTTCGACCATGTCCTTGGCTTCCTTGAGGCCCAGGCCGGTCGCGGAACGCACCACCTTGATGACACCGATCTTGTTGTCGCCGAACGCGTCGAGGACGACGTCGAATTCGGTCTTCTCGGCGGCGGCCTCACCACCGGCGGCAGCGCCACCAGCGGCACCACCCGGAGCGGCCATCATCACAGCGCCGCCGGCGGCCGGCTTGATGCCATGAACTTCGTCGAGGTAGTCCGACAGCTCCTTCGCAGCCTTGAGGGTCAGGCCGACGATCTTGTCGCCCAGTTCCTTGGTGTCCTTCGAGAATTCACGCGTTGCTTCAGCCGTTGCCATCGCTCGAGATCCTTTCCCTTCGAAAATGTGCCGTCCGCGGGCGCGGGCGGCATGGTGTGTGTGTTGTGTGGGGTCTACTGTCTTACCACGAACTTTTGCCGAGTGAAGCCCGGCATCAAAAAAAGGCCGTTAAGCCGCCGGTCCGGCCTTCTCCAGATCGTCCACCCGGGAGGAGATCTGCCCTGCCAGCGTGCCGCCGGCGGAGAGAATCTGGCCGGAAAGACGTGCTCCGAGCGAAGCAATCTGGCCCGAGAGGATCGAAAGCTGCTCGGCGCGGCTGGGCCACTTGGCGACCGACTTGATGTCGGCCGGGCCGAGCCGGGCACCGTCCAGCGCACCGCCACGGAATTCGAACCCCTCGTAGTCCTTGACGCCCGCGAGGCGATCGAGCTCCTTCGCCAGATCGACCACGTCTTCGCCGCCCCAGGCGATCGCCAGCATGCCCTCGTTTTTCTCGAAGGCGGGGGCGAGGGGCGTGTCGAGCGTGGCGCGGCGGGCCAGGCTGTTCTTGATCATCTGCAGGTTGATCTTCTTCTTCCGCAGAGCCTGCCGCAGCTGCTGGGTCTTGATGGCGTCGAGCTTGCCGAGGCTGACGACGATCACCTCTCCGACGCCGTTGAGGCGGGTCTTGAGGTCGTCGGTCAGCATGTTTTTGACGAGTTTGCTCATGGCGAATCGCTCTGGAGGGACTGGGTGGAGGGGGCTTCCGCGGGGGCTCGTCGAGGCATCAGGCCGCGACGTTCACCCCGGGGGTCATGGTGCCGGAAATCGAAATGCTCTTCACGTATTGGCCGCGGACGCTGTTCGGCTGCAGCGACAGGATGTGGTCGATGAACGCGCGGATGTTGTCGGCGAGCTTGGCGGCATCGAAGCTCCACTTGCCCACGACGGCATGCACGATGCCAGTGGGGTCGTTGCGGAATTCCACCTTGCCAGCCTTGTACTCGCCGACGGTCTTGCCGATGTCGGCCGTGACCGTGCCGGCACGCGGGCTCGGCATCAGGCCGCGGGGGCCGAGCACTTTGCCGAGCGGTCCCACCAGGCCCATCATGTCGGGGGCTGCGATGCAGACGTCGAAGTCGGTCCAGCCTTCCTTGATCCGCTTGGCGAGATCCTCGGCACCCACCGCCTCGGCGCCGGCGGCCGTGGCGTCGTCGGCGAGGTTGCCCTTCGCAAACACCACCACCCGCTTCGACTTGCCGATGCCGTGGGGCAGCGAGAGCGAGCCGCGGACGATCTGGTCGGCCTGCTTGGGATCGATACCCAGGCGGATGTGGATTTCGACGGTCTGGTCGAACTTGGTCGGAGGAAAGCTCTTCAGCACCGACACCGCCTCGGCGATGGGGAGGGGGGCTTCCGACTGGGGCTTCTTCGCGAGCATCGCCCGCATGCGCTTCGTGGCTGGCACGGTGGGAATCCTAACTTTGCTGGCCTGATGAAATGGAAAGGGAGCGGAGTGATCTGGATACGGTCTGGTCGGTCTTTGGCGATCAGCCCTCGACGGTGATGCCCATGCTGCGGGCGGTGCCCTCGATCATGCGGCGGGCGTGATCGGCATCGCGGGCGTTGAGGTCCGCCCCCTTCAGCCGCACGATCTCGTCGAGCTGCGACTTCGTGACCTTGCCGACCTTGTCTTTGTTGGGAACGCCCGAGCCCTTGGCGAGGCCGACGGCCTTCTTGAGCAGGGCGGCGGCCGGCGGGCTCTTGGTGATGAAGTCGAACGAGCGATCGTTGTAGACCGTGACGACGACGGGGATCGCCATGCCGGCGGCCTCGCGCGTGCGGTCGTTGAACTGCTGCACGAACTGGCCGAGGTTGATGCCGAATCGGCCGAGCGACGTGCCCACCGGCGGCGCGGGGGTGGCCTGTCCGCCCGGAACCTGAAACTTCGCCTGACCGACCATCTGCTTTGCCATCGTTCTGTCCCTTGAATCGTTGCTCGAATTTCTGCTGTTGTCTCGTCTTCGTGGAGCCGGCTCACACCGTCTCGATCTGCCAATACTCGATGTCCACCGGGGTGGAGCGGCCGAAGATGCTCAGCATCACCGTCACGCGTCCGTTGGCCTCGTCGATCGCCTCGACTTCACCCTCGAAGTTTTCGAAGGTGCCTTCGTTGATCTTCACGCGGTCGCCCTTCTTGAAGTTGATCTTCAGGCGGGGCGATTCGTCGGCCTTCACCTCGGTCTTGTTGAGCAGCTTGGCGACGTCCTGCGGCAGCATCGGGCTGGGGCGTCCGGCCGACCCGGTGAAATCACCGATGCCGCCCGTCTCCCGCACGAGATACCACGTCTCGTCGTTCAAGATCATGTTCACAAGGATGTAACCAGGGTAGAGCTTGCGAGAAACGACGCGTTTTTTGCCACTTTTGAACTCCGTGACCTGCTCCTTGGGCACGATCACGTCGCCAAAATACTTGCCCATGCCCTGCATCGAGATCCGCCGCTGCAGCGCCTCGCGGATCGAATCTTCGCGATTGCTCTGCACCTTGAGGATGTACCACTGCTTGTCGCCGACGGGCGCCTCGTCGTCATCGGCTGCCACCGAGACGGGCTTGGCATCTTCGCTGCCGGCAAACGGATCGTCGAGCTCGGCGGGTGTGTCGTCGTCGTCGAGTTCGGCCGCCACTGGGGCATGCGACGCAGCTGGAGCATGGGACGCCACTGGGGCCTGCGCGGCCGGGCGGTCGTCGGCGGGCGGCACGACCTGGCCGGTGACGGAGGCGTCGTGCGGCAGGTCGTGTTGGTCGGAATGGTCATTCATGGCGGTCATGGGAATGCTCGCGGAGGGCTGCTCAATTGAATCCTTGGATGGCCCGGAGCACGAACCACCAGAAGAGATCGTACGCGGCGAGAATCGCCGCAAGCGCGAAGATCAGGAAGATGACCACGGCGGAACTGCGGGCCACCTCGGCGCCGGTCGGCCACGACACCTTGGCCATTTCCGATTCGACGGCGATGAGGAAGTCGGCAAACCGCGGCATGTTGACGAGCCGGTAGAGAATCCAGAGACCGGCCGCGAGGATCGCGCCCGGCACGAGAAACCGCACCACGCCCAGATCGGCGGCGGGGCCCGTCGCCGACGCAGCGGTGTTGGCTAGCCACAGGGGAAGCAGTTGCGACAGCCGCCACACGCCCACGGCCAGCGTGAGCGCCAGCGCCGCAAACGTCACCTGCCGGGCCACGCGGCCCTGGTTGCGCTTGTAGACCCCGGCGCTGAGGAGCTCGCTCCAGAACGTTCCGCCGGTCGCATGATTTTCGGGTGTGCTTGCCATATGTATGAGCGATCCTTCGCGCCGTTTTTGGCTCCGCCTCAAAACCAGCAGGGGCGGCGGGAATCGAACTCGCAACCTCTGGTTTTGGAGACCAGCGCTCTGCCAGTTGAGCTACGCCCCTGTGGAAAAGGAGGGGGCCCACGGCGGGCCCCCTCCCTCCTCGTACCAATCAATCGAGAATCTTCGTCACAACGCCCGAGCCGACGGTCTTGCCGCCTTCGCGGATCGCGAACCGCACGCCGTCGTCCATGGCGATCGGCACCATCAGCTCGACCTCCATCTTCACGTTGTCGCCCGGCGAGCACATCTCGACGCCGCCGAGCAGCTTGGTCGAGCCGGTCACGTCGGTCGTGCGGAAGTAGAACTGCGGGCGGTAGCCGGCGAAGAACGGCGTGTGACGGCCGCCTTCTTCCTTCGACAGCACGTAGACCTCGCACTCAAACTTCTTGTGGGGCTTGATCGAGCCCGGCTTGGCGAGCACCTGCCCACGCTCGATGCCGTCGCGGGCAACGCCACGCAGCAGGCAGCCGACGTTGTCGCCGGCCTGGCCTTTGTCGAGCAGCTTCTTGAACATCTCGACGCCGGTGACGGTCGTCTTCTCGGCCTTGTCCTTCAGGCCGATGATCTCGACTTCGTCGCCGACCTTCACCTCGCCGCGCTCGATACGGCCGGTGGCCACGGTGCCACGACCTTCGATCGAAAACACGTCTTCGATCGCCATCAGGAACGGCTTGTCGAGCTCACGGACGGGCTCGGGGATGTAGGAATCAACCGCCTCGAGCAGATCGGCGATGCACTTGTTCGCCTTCGGGTCGGCCGGGCTGTCGTAGGCCGGCTTGCCTGCGCCACGGATGATCGGCACATCGTCGCCGGGGAAGCCATACTTCGTGAGCAGTTCGCGGATTTCCATCTCGACGAGGTCGAGCAGCTCCGGATCGTCCACGAGGTCGACCTTGTTGAGGAAGACCACGAGCGCGGGCACGCCGACCTGCTTGGCCAGCAGGATGTGCTCGCGGGTCTGGGGCATGGGGCCGTCGGCGGCGCTCACGACCAGGATCGCGCCGTCCATCTGGGCGGCGCCGGTGATCATGTTCTTGATGAAGTCGGCGTGGCCCGGGCAATCGATGTGGGCGTAGTGCCGCTTGTCGGTCTCGTATTCCACGTGGCTGACCGCGATCGTCACGGTCTTCGTTTCGTCGCGGACGGTGCCGCCCTTGGCGATATCGGCGTAGCTCTTGGCGACGGCCAGGTTCTTCGCCGCCTGAACGGCGACCAGCGCGCCGGTGAGGGTCGTCTTGCCGTGGTCGATGTGACCGATGGTGCCCACATTGACGTGCGGCTTGCTCCGCGTGAACGTATCCTTTGCCATCTTTACTCCTGCTTTCTCCTCGGAGGTGAAAAAAGAACCGAACGTGTTATCGAACCGCTTTGACTCGCGGAAGAGCTGCTGAAGGGACTTGAACCCTTGACCTCGTCCTTACCAAGGACGTGCTCTACCAACTGAGCTACAGCAGCAAAACGGACCTCGTTGAATCGACTGGGAACTCTTTTTTATCGTTTGTGGACGCTGAGAGCGGGTAGAGGGAATCGAACCCTCGTCTTTAGCTTGGAAGGCTATTGCTCTACCATTGAGCTACACCCGCTAGCGGATGGCGCAGGAGTGGGGAGTGCAGGATTCGAACCTGCGAAGGCATAGCCATCAGATTTACAGTCTGACCCCTTTGACCGCTCGGGAAACTCCCCCTGTTGTAATGGTGCTCGGGTATGGAAGCTGGTGGACGTAACTGATTGGGCGCGAAAAGGTTGCGGCTCTCTCGGCGGGCGGGGCTGCGGTGAGCTAGCGGCGGGAGTTGAACCCGCAACCTGCTGATTACAAATCAGCTGCTCTGCCAATTGAGCTACGCTAGCGGCCGGTGGGGACCGCGAAACTTCAAAGTGTACGGATTCAAAATCCCCGTGCAAGACGGCCCTGTTCACGGGCCGCCGGCCGGTGGGGTAGGCTTCAGCCTGCCTCAAAAACCAGCTCCACCATCGAAAAGTCGTCGTTGAAGTCGTCGCGGCCGGAAACCCCCCGCACGGTGGTCACGAGGGCATCCATCCGGTTTTCCGCTCCGTTGGGCGGGGCCCCCAGGGCCCGCAGAAATTCGTCGAACGACCACATCGAGCCGTCGGGGCGGCTGATCTCGAAGGCCCCGTCGCTGTAGATGAAGAGCCGCGAGCCCTGCGGCACGGCCGTCTCGCGGGAATCGAATTCGAGTCCGTCGACGGCCCCGATCAGCGGGCCATCCGACTCGAGCAGTTCGGGCTTCTCGGCGCCGGGGGCGAGGAGGATCGCCGGCGGATGGCCGCCACCGGCCCAGCGGATCGACCGCTTCGCGGTGTCGTAGACGCCGTACCAGATCGTGAAAAACATGTCGTTCTGCCGCTCCATCGGAAACGCCTTGTTGAGCGCTGCCAGCACGGAGCCCGGGTCATGGAAGTCGGTCTGTGGCAGCGCCTCGCTGCGGATCGAATTGAGCGCCGACACGCTCAAGAGCGCCGCGCCGACGCCGTGGCCGCAGACGTCGAGCAGATACACGGCCACATGCTCGTCGTCGAGTTTGTGATAGCCGAAGGCGTCGCCCCCCAGTTCGGCCGACGGAATAAACCGCCAGTCGGCCGCCACTTGATCGATCTGCTGCGGCGGCGGCAGGAGCGACCGCACATACTGGGCCGCCGTCGCGAGATCCTTCGCGAGCACCTGCTGGCTCGCTTGGAGCGCATCGAACGCCTCATTGCGCTCGATGAGCGCCACGTAGCCGCGGGAATGATGCCGCACGCGGGCGATGAGCTCGAGGCGGTCCGGCAGCTTCACGATGTAGTCGTTTGCCCCGAGCGCGAAGGCCTCCGCCTTCACGGCCGCCTCCTCCTTCGTGGAGAGCACGATGATCGGCACGTCGCGAAACCGCTCGTCGGCCCGAAACCGCTTCACGAGCTCGAGCCCCTCGATCTCGGGCATCACAAGATCCTGGAGGATCACGGTCGGCCCCACGGCGGCCGCCATCTCGAGGGCTGCCGCCGCGTCTTTGCAGTAATGGAAGGCGATCCCTTCCTCGCCGGCGAGCATGCGGCGAACGGCCTCGCCGATGATCGGCTGATCGTCCACGAGCAACACGGCCGTGCCCCGGGCTGCGGGAGTCTTGGGTGTGGTCATGCGGGGTAGCCTACCCGCTCGCCACTCCCCGTACGACAGGCCTCCGTGCCTGTCCCTCAACTCGCCCAAGCCTCACCGTTTGTGGTTACTGGAGCCTCATGCCTTCTGGCGCTTCGGCCGGCAGGCTGGTGGTTCAGCGAGTGAAAACACGAGCAGTTCTTCGCCGGTGATCGTGGAGATGTCGTGGTGCACGCTCACGAGCTTCACACCTACCGCCTCCTCCACGATCGATTCCAGACGCCCACGGCCCGTGGAGACCATGTGGGCGCGGACCTGCTTCAAGAGCGATCGTCCGTTTCCATTGTCCTGACCGTTGCCGTTGCCATAGCCGCTGCCGGCCTCCGCCGACTCATCGCGCGGCGCGATCAGCTGGCGTTCGGCCGGGGTGAGCACCCCCTGCAAGCGCACGACCAGCAGCGTGCCGATCAGATGCGAATGGATGTCCTTGGGGCCTCGACCGATGAATTCCTGCTGGAATCTCGAGATGCCGTCGCAGACGGCGGCCTCGATTTCGCCTTGAGACTTCATGGGGAGAGAGCCTCCGGGGCTATTTCTTCTCGGTTCGCGACGCCGCGGCGGCGGCGGCGGCGGCCGCGCCGTCGCCGTTGCAGATCCGATCCCAGACCTCGCGGCGGTGGATCGGCATCTTGTTGTCGGCCTCGAATCCGAGGCGGACACGTCCCCCTTCGATCTCGAGGATCGTGATCTCGAGCATCACCTCGAGATCCTCGGGCCGCCCGATCACCACGCTCTCCCGGTTCTTTCTTGTCAGCACCAACATACGTCACCTCTTCATGGTTGCGGATCCCTCCGAAGGAAAGCTCAAACGCAAGTGGCTCCATTGCCGCTCGCTCCATTGGCATGCAGATGGGTGTTGACCGGCACACCGAGCGCCGGCACACCCTGGCCGAGGAGAAATAATTCCACGGCGGGGTTGGTCGTGTAGGTCTTGAGCACGCTGCCGTTGGCGGTGTCGATGTGTGCGACGCCGCTCTGCAGTTCCACGCCCGTGCTGCGCCGCAGGTGGCTGCGCAGCGAGTCGAGCGATTCGTCGAACAGATAGCGATGGAAGTCACGCACCCGCGCGGCGCCCGCCGCGTCGGCGGCGAGCCGCCGCTCGAGCGGCGTGAAGGACTCGAGCAGGCTGACGACGAGCCAGTCGCCGTCTGACACCACCGTCACGCTCGCGGGCACGCGGCCGGTGAGCAGGTGTTCGAAGGTGCCGGCCGCCTGCGCGACCTGGCGTGCGAGTCGTTGCCGGGAAACCTCGTCGCGTCTGGAAACCTCGTCGCCGCCGGGGTTCGGCAGGCGTCTGTGGACCGTTTGGTGCATCGGGGTGGCTCGCTTTCGTTTTGGCAATGCAGAAACGAAAAAAGCCGGCGTGGGAAAGGGCCTGAAGGCTCTCTCTCGCGCCGGCTTACGCTGCGACGGACCACCCGGAACTCATCTGAACCACTCGGATTCAGACCGGACTGCCCCTCGACTCGTCTTCCGTCAAAATATGTGTTTTGCCGGGAGAAAGCGACGTTTTGAACCGCCTCTTTCGCTCGACGGCCGTCATTATATTGGGCAATCTGGGAAACGCAAGCAAGATTTTCCGCGCATGCTCTATCCGCTCACGCAGCACCGCAAACAGCGACGAAATCACAGCACACGCACCCCCACCACAGAGGGGTCGCGTAGGGCCGGCGCGGAGGGGCGTGGGGCGTGGACACGAAGCCGACGAAATCGCAGGGGGAGATCGAGGCCGCTGTCTGCGACGTGATCGCGCGGTTTCAGCAGGAATACATGGGCCGCGGCCCGCGCGACATCCACACGCATCTCATCGACAACAAGCTCTTTGTGCACCTGCAGGGCGTGCTGACCGCCGCGGAGCAGCGGCTGATGGAGTCGCATTCCAATGGCAATGGCCGCGGCGCCGAGCTGCTCAAGCAGCTGCGCAGCCATCTCGTGCTCACCGGCCGGCCGATGCTCGAGGCGCTCGTGCGCGACGTCACGGGCACGCAGCCGGTGAGCGTGCATCACGACATCAGCACGGCGACCGGCGAGGAAGTCATCGTCTTCACGCTCGCGGCCGTGCCGAGCGTGCGGGATCGGAAGCGCAGGTGACCACGTCCCCTCGGTGGGGCACTTGATCGCATTCACAACGTATCGAAGCGGGTTCCCAGTCGGGCTGCCGAGGGCGTTCGGCAGATCGCAGCCGGCGGCGCGGGGCACGGGCTCATCTCCCGGCCCCGCCCGCCGGTATTGCTTACCGGATTGCAAGGGCCGCCGAGGGGCCGTGCGAATTCCGGCCGTGTGCGATACTGCGGTCTTTCCACGCCCTCCCGTGGCCCCGCGCCAGCTGATGGAAAGCCCGAGCCGCGCCGAGCAGATCAGGCGGTCGATCGACCGTGCAGCCCATTTTCTGCCCACGCAGGGGCCGATCGATGTCTTCATCCACCACAACACGCTGCACGCCTTCGAGGACGAGCCGTTCGAGGAGGCCGTGATCCGGGCGTCGCGGCTGTTTGGCACGGAGCCCTTTCTCACCGAGTCGCGCTACCGGCAGGAGCTGGCCCGCGGCAGGATCCGGTCGGGCGACCTCGCGGCGGTGCTCGATGCCGATCTCGGCGATCGCGGCGGAGAACTCTTGGCCGGCGGCCGCGTGACGCTGCGCACGCTCCTCTTCGCGCTGCTCGAGCACGAGGTGCGGCAGGAAGACGACGTGGCGGTCCGCTGGACGCTCACGGAAAGCAGCAGCGTCGATGCCGGCGACGATGCCGAACTGTGGCATGCCTGTGTCGAGGCGATCTCGCTCTCGCGGCCGTTGGTGATGCACGTCAGGCCGCCGGTGCGACACCGCGACCTCGTGCGGGCCATCGACCCGTCGCTCGATACCGACGCGCTCGTGCATCCGCAGCTGATCCGCTGGTGCGCCGCCTATCTCGATCAGGGCGTGGCCGCCTGGCCGATGCCCGGCCGAGACCGCGGCCTGCTCGCCACCGTCGTCGATCTGTATGCGAGGCGGTTGGGCCCCACGGAGCCGTGGAGCGCGCGGCTTCCGCAGGCGCTGGCAGCCATCCGCGGCCGCGATTGCTTCGACGTGATCGCCGCCGAGATCGATCGGCTCGGCGTTCCGCCCGACCAGCAGGAAGAGCTGATCACACGGTCGCTGTTGGCGCTGCGCGGCTGGGCCGGCATGGTTCGCCACTTCGAAGAGCGGCCCGACCGCGCCCCCGTCGAGGCGGTGCCGGCGCGGCTCGCCGATTTCCTGGCGCTGCGGCTCGTGCTCGACCGGGTCGCGGCCGAGTGGGTGGCGCCGCGGTTCGGCCGGGCCGGGGATCTGCCGGGGCTCTGGACCGAACTCCGCGACCGCTATCCGCCCCGGCGCGGGCCCGGCACCGTGGCCCGCGCCTACATGATCTTCCAGGTCGCGAAGCTCGTCGGGCTCTCGGCGCACGACATCCGCGGCCTCGACGAAAACGAGATGATGCGGTTCGAGCGGGCGATCACCGGATTCGATCCAGTCACGCGCCGCCGCCTGTTTCACCTCGCCTACGAGCGTCGGCATCGCATCGAGGTGCTCGACGCGCTGGCGTTGCACGTCGGCGTGGCGTCGCCCCCCGAGTCGGTCGTCGGCCGCCCCGCGCTGCAGGCTATCTTCTGCATCGACGAGCGGTGCGAGTCGTTTCGCCGGCACCTCGAGGAACAGGATCCGGGCTACGAAACCTTCGGCACGGCCGGCTTCTTCGCGGTGCCGATGTACTACCGCGGCGTCGACGACTGGCATGCCCAGCCGCTCTGCCCGATCGTCATCCGGCCGCGGCATACGGTCGTCGAGGCGCCGATCGGTGAGGCGGCAGGCCGGCTCGAATCGTGGCGGCGGCTGCGGCGCGGAGTGGGGCGGCTCGCCGGCGGTGTGTCGGAGGGGAGCCGCACGCTCTTTCGAGGCAGTCTCTTTGCCGCGGTGGGCGGGGCGATCGCCGCGATCCCGCTCGTGGCCCGCGTGGCGTTCCCCCGGCTCTCGGCGCAGCTCGGCCGTCGCGCCGTGGAGATCGCCCGCCGCGGCATCCCCACGCGGCTCGATCTCGAGCGGCTCGGCCCGGCCCCGCTGCCCGACGGCACTCTCGCAGGGTTCGACGTCGAGGAGATGACGGGCATCGTCAGGCAGGTGCTCGAAGACATCGGCCTCACGCGACGGTTCGCGCGGCTCGTGGCCGTGATCGGTCACGGCTCGTCCAGCCGCAACAATCCCCACGAGAGCGCCTATGACTGTGGCGCGTGCGGCGGCGGCCGGGGCGGGCCCAACGCTCGCGCCTTCGCGCTGATGGCCAACGACCTGCGGGTCCGCGAACGGCTGGCGGCTGCGGGCCTGTCGATCCCGGCCGACACGCGGTTCATCGGCGCCATGCAAGACACCTGCGCCGATGCCGTGGTCTTTTTCGACGAGGGCCTGCTTCCGGAGAGCCATCGGCCCGACATGCAGCGGCTCGTCGCCGCGGTCGATCGGGCCCGCGAGGCCAACGCGAAGGAACGCTGCCGGCGGTTCGAGACCGCGCCGCTCGACGTGAGCCCGGCCGATGCACTGCGCCATGTTGAAGAGCGGTCCAACGACCTCGCCCAGGTGCGGCCCGAGCTCGGCCATGCGACCAATGCCGTCTGCGTCATCGGCCGCCGCTGGCGAACACGCGGGCTCTTCCTCGACCGCCGCGCCTTCCTCGTCTCCTACGATCCCGATGGTGATGCCGACGGCGAGATTCTCACTCGCACGCTCGCCGCCGTGGGCCCGGTGGGCGCGGGGATCAACCTGGAATACCTCTTCTCCACGGTCGATTCCGTCGGCTATGGCTCGGGCACGAAGCTACCGCACAACATCACCGGACTGATCGGCGTGATGGATGGCCATGCCAGCGATCTCCGCACCGGCCTGCCTTGGCAGATGGTGGAGATCCACGAGCCGGTGCGGCTCGTGGTCGTGATCGACGCGCCGCAGGAGCGGATCCTCGCCGCCGCGGAGCGATTGCCCGCCGTGCGGAAGCTCGTCGTCAACCACTGGATCCAGCTCGTGGCCTGGGAACCCGCCGACGGCAGCCTGGCCGTCTTCGAGGACGGCGGGTTCCGTCCCTTCGTTCGTGAGGCGGAGCGGATCCCGGTCGTCAAAGACTCGTCGGCGTGGTATGCCGGTCATCGTTCGCACCTCCCGCCGGCGCGCGTGCTGGCCGCGCTCTCCACGCAGGACGCTCGATGAACGTCGCCACCCACGATCTCGTGTCGCTGCTCGTGGTCGCGCAGCTCGCGGCTCCGGCGGCCACGCTCGCGCTCATCGGGCTGCCCGCCCTGCTCGGCCGGCCGCTCGCCGAGCGCACGACGACGCGGCTCGTCGGGGCGGGCTTCGCGATCGGCTTCGTGGCCGGCCTCGCGATGCTCGCCGTGCTCGTCGCCCGCGGGTTCGCGCCGGAGGTCGTGCACCTCGGCACCTGGTTCTCGGTGGGCCACCATGCCGCCACGATCGACCTCGTGGCCGACGGCCTCTCCGTGCCGTATGTCTGCTTCTCGACGGGGCTCTGCGCGCTGGTCAACGCGTTTGCCGGCAAGTATCTCCATCGCGAGCCGGGCTTCACCCGCTTCTTTGTCCTGCTTGCGCTCTTCGGCACCGGCATGAACCTGATGGTGCTCGCCAGCAGCATCGACGTGCTCTTCGCGGGCTGGGAGTTTGTCGGCATCTCCTCGACGCTCCTGATCGGCTTCTTTCACGAGCGGGCCAACGCCGTGAAGGCCGCGCTGCGCGCGTTCATCACCTACCGCATCTGCGATGTCGGGCTGCTCGCCGCCAGTGTCGTCGTCCACCGCGCGGTCGGCTCCGGCGATTTCGAGCGGCTCTTCGCCGGCACCTGGCCGCATGGCGAGAGCCTGGTGCCCGCGGGCACGGCGTTGGCCGTGTCGCTCCTGCTCATCTTCGCGGCGATGGGCAAGACGGCGCAGGTGCCGTTCTCGGGCTGGCTGCCTCAGGCGATGGAGGGGCCCACGCCGTCGAGCGCGATTTTTTATGGCGCGCTTTCGATTCATGCCGGGGCCTACGTGCTCCTGCGGTGTGCGCCGCTTCTCGATGCGGCGCCCATGGCGCGGGCGCTGCTCGTCGCCATCGGCCTCGGCACGGCGGTGCATGCGGCGCTCGTCGGCAGCGTGCAGACCGATCTCAAGAGCATGCTCGCCTACGCGTCGATGACGCAGGCCGGCATCATCTTCGCCGAGATCGGCATGGGGTTGCGGGTGGTGGCGCTCGTGCATATCGTCAGCCACGCGATCCTCCGCAGCCTGCAGATCCTGCGGTCGCCCTCGGCGCTCCACGATCGCCACGAGCTCGAGGCCGCGCTCGGCGGCCATCCGGGCGCGGCAGCCTGGTCGCTGGTGCATCTGCTGCCGGAGCGAATGCAGCGAGGGCTCTATCGGGTTGCGCTCGAGCGCGGCTACGAGGAGATGGCGGTGCTGCGGCTCGTCGTCGCGCCGGCGGTCGGCGTGCTCGAGCGGCTTGCCGCCGGCGAACGGGCGTGGGCGGCCTGGCTCGGCGAGAAGCGCGGTCGCTCGGCCATGAACGCCGCCGAAAGGAGTCGGCGATGACGGCGGCCGACACGCAGGTCGTGATCCCGGCCCTCGTGGCCGCGATGGTCGGGCCGCCGCTCGCGGCGGCGGCGCTCATGCAGGTGGGGCTGTCGCGGCAGAGCCCACGGCTCCCCGCGGCGGCGGCGCTCTCGACCGCCTTCGTCGCCGGCAACCTGATCGCCTGGCGGTGGACCGTGGGCGACGGCGTGGCCTGCGAGCTCGGCGACCGGCTCGGCGGCGGCTCGTTTCTTCACGTGGACGGCATCTCCGCCGTGCTGCTGCCGTTCGCGGCGCTCGTGATGCTCGCGATCGTGCTCGTGGCGCCCAAGCGATTTCTCGATGCCCCGGCAGCGATTCGCATCCTCGGCAGCGCCGCGGCGGTGTTCGCCCTCTTTGCCACGGCCCATCCGCTCGTGATCGTCGCGCTCTGGATCGCGACGGCGCTGCCGACCTGGATCGTCACCCGCGGCACGCCGGGCGGTCGGCCTGCGGCGCGGGTGTTTGCCATGGCGATGCTCGTGGCGCTCGTCTCGGTCGCGGTGGGCACCGTGCTCATGCTCGTCGATCCGCCGTGGGAAGGGCATTGCGGCGTCGTGGGTGCCGCGGGGGGCTGGCTCGTGGCCATCGCGGTGCTCGTGCGCGAGGGGATCGTGCCCTTCCATTCCTGGTATCCGGCGCTCTATTCGGGCGCGCCGGTGTCGATGGCGCTGGCGGCCACGGTGCCGCAGGTGGGCGCCTACACGGCCGTGCGGCTGTTGATCGGCCATGCGGATCACGGCGACGGCGTGGCGCAGGAGCTCGTCGTGCTCTCGCAACTCGCGCTCGTCACGGCCGTCTATGGCGCGGCCATCGCGGTGGTGCAGCGCGACCTCCGCGGCCTGATCGGCACGCTCGCCATGAGCCAGTCGGCGCTCGTGCTCGCGGGGCTCGCCGGCAAGCTGCCGATGGAGCTCAACGGCGCCTTCTGCGTCTGGATCTCGAGCGGCCTCACGCTCACGGGCATCGCGCTGGTGGCCTGGGCGCTCGAGAGCCGCGCGGGGCCGCTGTCGCTCGAATCGCCGCGGGGCCGCTTTCGCGATTCGCCCACGCTCGCGGCGCTCTTTCTGCTCTTCGGTCTTGCGAGCCTGGGGCTGCCCGGCACGCTCTCGTTCGTGGCCGACGACTTGATCGTCTCGGGCAGCCTCGACGAGCAACTGCACTCGGGACTGATGGTGATCGGCTCGACGGTGCTCTCGGCGATCGCGGTGCTGCGGGGCTGGTTCACGATTTTCGGCGGGCCGGCGGCGGTCGACGGTCCGCGCCACAGCACGCTCTTTCGCGAGCGGCTGGCCCTGCTCGCGCTCCTGGTGCCGAGCTTCGTGTTCGGCATCGTGCCGGGGCCGCTCGTCAGGAGCCTGGAGCGGGCGGCGGGGCAGTTGCTTGGCGTCGAGGCTACAATCGTCCCTTATGAAACAACCCGCGAAACCCCGGCGGAAGCCCGCTAAGGAAGAGGTCGACATCGAAGGCCTCGGTGTCTTCTATCTCGGCCGGAAGGTCGATCCGGCGACCGGCAAGCCCGGCGCCGAGGCCGCCACGAGCGGTCCGCTGCTCGTCGATGCGCGGCGGTTCACGACGCATGCCGTCTGCGTGGGCATGACGGGCAGCGGCAAGACGGGCCTCTTGATCGGCCTGATCGAGGAGGCCGCGCTCGACGGCATCCCCACGCTCGTCATCGATCCGAAGGGCGACCTCGCCAACATCCTGCTCTCCTTTCCGAATCTCGCGCCGGCCGATTTCCTGCCGTGGCTCGAGGCGGATGCGGCGAAGCGCGAGGGGCTGTCGCTCGAGGAGCTCGCCGAGAAGACCGCGCGGACGTGGGGCGAGGGGCTCGCGGCGAGCGGGCAATCGCCGGAGCGGATTGCGCGGCTGCACGCCGCGGCCGACATGGCCGTCTACACGCCGGGCAGCCGGGCCGGCCGGCCGCTGGCGATGCTCGAGAGCCTCGAGGCGCCGCCCGCCGCGGTGCTCGACGATCCCGAGGCCCGGCGCGAGCGGATCGATTCGCTCGTGTCGGGAATCCTCGCGCTGGCGGGCATCGAGAGCGAGCCGGGCCGCAGCCGCGAACATGTTCTTTTGGCCAACATCGTCGACAGCATCTGGCGGAGCGGGCAGAAGCTCGATTTCGGGGCGCTCGTGCGGGCGATCCCCGCGCCGCCGCTGGAGCGGGTCGGGTATCTCGACCTCGAAAACTTCTTTCCGGCCGGCGAGCGGTTTCAGCTGGCGAGCCGGCTCAACACCGTCGCCGCCGCACCGGGCTTCGATGCCTGGCTCACCGGCGAGCCGCTCGACGTGGGCCGCCTGCTCTGGACGCCCGAGGGCAAGCCGCGGGTGAGCGTGGTCTCGATCGCGCATCTCAACGACGCGCAGCGCATGGCATTCGTCACGCTGCTCGCCGGGCAGGCCGTCTCGTGGATGCGCACGCAGGGAGGCACGTCATCGCTCAAGGCGCTCTTCCTGATGGACGAGGTCTTCGGCTACATGCCGCCCACGGCCAATCCGCCGAGCAAGTCGCCGATCCTCACGCTCCTGAAGCAGGCGCGTGCGTTCGGCCTCGGCGTCGTGCTGGCGACGCAGAATCCGGTCGACCTCGATTACAAGGGCCTCTCCAACGCCGGCATCTGGTTCCTCGGCCGGCTGCAGACGGCCCGCGACAAGGCCCGCGTGCTCGACGGTCTCGAAGGGGCCGCCTCGTCGGCGGGGCGGTCGTTCGATCGCGGCCGACTTGACCGGCTGCTCTCCGGCCTCGAGCAGCGGATGTTTCTCCTCCACAGCGTGCACGACGACGAGGAGACGGTGTTTCAAACACGCTGGACGATGTCGTATCTCCGCGGGCCGCTGTTGCGCGAGGAGATCCGGCGGCTCACCGATGCTGCGCGGCCGGGCGGCGGCCAAGCGGTTCCCACTGTCGCCACTGCACAGCCGACGAGCCTCGCGGCGGGCGGGCCGCGGCCGATCCTGCCGCCGGGGATTCGCGAAGTGTTTTTCGCGCCGCGGGGGCCGGTGCGGCCCGACCGCGAGCTGCACTACGAGCCGGCGATCCTCGGCAAGGCGCGAGTCCGCTATGCGAAGGCGACCGCGCGGATCGACGTCGATCGCGAGGTCATCTGCCTGGCGCCGGCGGGGGATTCGGTCGGCGAGTCGGCCTGGGAAAACGCCGACGTGCTCCCGGAGCCGCCCGAGGTGGAGGCCGCGCCGCGCACGGCGACGTTCGGCAGCCTGCCCGCCGTGCTCGCCGGACCGAAGGGGTATGTGTCGCTCGCTTCCGCGCTCAAGGGGCATCTTGGGCGCACCTCGAAGCTCGTCGTCTTCTCCGCGCCGGCGATCGACGCCGTCTCGCGGCCGGGGGAGAGCGAGGCCGACTTCCGCGTGCGGATCGCCCAGCGGCTGAAGGAATATCGCGACGACGAACTCGATCGTGTGCGCGACCGGTATGCTTCGCGGCTCGCATCGCTCACCGAACGGATCGACCGCGCCCGGCAGAAGGTGGAGCGCGAGAAGGCCGAGGCGCACAACAAGTCGATGCAGACCTACGTGTCGATCGGGTCGGCCGTGCTCGGCGCCCTGCTCGGCCGCAAGATCGCCAGTTCGACGACGATCGGCCGGGCCGCCACCTCGATGCGATCGGCGAGCCGCTCCGCCCGTCAGCAGGCCGACGTCGCCCACGCCGAGGAGAGCCTCGCCGCGCTCGAGGAACGGCGGCGGCAGCTCGAAGACGAGGTGAACGACGAGCTCGAGCGGATCAGGATCGCAACGGCCCCCGAGCAGCTCGCGCTCGAGGAGATCGAGATCCCGGCGCGGAAGACCGACATCGCCGTCGACGACGTGGTGCTCGCCTGGGTGCCCGCATGACGTCGATCCAAAACGACCGCGAGATCGTGCTCGTCGATTGCCCCGATGCGGTCGGGCTCATTCACCGGATCACCGGCGTGCTCGAAAAGCGCCGGCTCAACATCGAGTCGAACCACGAATTCGTCGACACGGGCGCCGGCCATTTCTTTTTTCGCGCGGAGGTGGTGCCGGCCGGCCCGCCGGTGCCGGCCGCCGCGCTCGAGGCCGATCTCGCCGCCGTGCTTCCATCGGGGGCGCGGGTGCGGGTGACCCGGCAGGATCGCCGGCCGATCGTGGTCTGCGCCACCCGCGAGCCCCACTGCCTCGGCGAACTCTTGCTGCTTGACGCCTGCGGTGAACTGCCGGGGCGGATCGTGGGCGTGGTCAGCAACCACGACGTCTTGCGGGGCTTGGTCGAGCGGTTCGGCGTGCCGTTTCACCACGTCTCGCACGAGGGCGTCTCGCGGGATGCCCATGAGGCCGCGTTTGGCGCGGCGATCGACGGCCACGCGCCGGAATACGTCGTGCTTGCCCGCTACATGCGGGTGCTGTCGGAGAAGTTCATCGACCGCTATCCGAATCGGATCGTCAACATCCATCATTCGTTTCTTCCCGCCTTCGCCGGCGCGAGTCCCTACCGGCAGGCCTATGGCCGCGGCGTGAAGGTGATTGGGGCGACGGCCCACTTCGTGACGGCGGAGCTCGACGACGGCCCGATCATCGCGCAAGACGTCACGCCGGTGGACCACACGTTCACGCCCGAACGGATGGCGCAGGCCGGCCGCGACGTGGAGAAGCTCGTGCTCGCGCGGGCGGTGCGGCTCGTGCTCGAGGAGCGTGTTTTTCTCCACGGCCGCCGCACGGTCGTGTTCGGGTAGGACAGGCTTCAGCCTGTCTTCGTGAATGCAGGCAGGCAGAGACGCCTGTCCTACTCGTATGACAGGCCTCCGTGCCTGTTGTGTTTGTGACAGTCTGAAGCCTGTCCTACCGGGCCATGGTGCGGCGGAGTCGGACGATCGCCTGCACGCGAAGCCGCGAGACGGTGCCTTCGCAGACGCCGAGCGCATGCGAGATCGCCACCTGGCTCTTGCCGTCGAGCAGCATCGTGATGACGGTGCGCAGTCGTGGTTCGAGGCGGTCGATCTCTTGATGGAGGCTCTGGGAGTCGGCGTTTGCCGCTGCCATGTCGTCGGCGGTCTCGGCTTCCGTCCAACGGTAGACGCTGACGCGAGCGGTGTCGTCGAGTTCTGAAATCGGCGTGGCCCGTCGGGCCCTCCTGCGGCGTGCGCGAACGACGTCGATGGCCCGGCCGTGGGTCAGCCGGTGCAGGTAGGCCGCGCCGGAGTCGCGGTGTTCGCAGCGATATCGTGGGCGGTTGGTGGCAAACGGCATGACGGATCGTTCGCTGGGCGGTTGGCAGGGAAGCCGACGCAGGTGGTCAAATACGAGCGCGGTCGTGTCGTCGATGGCGGAGCGATCATGGACGCCGAGTTGTTGGAGCGTTCGCGCCGCCACCCGTTCGAGCAGCGGGGTGATCATGCGCACCAGATCTTCGAGGCACTGTTCATCGCCACTCGATTGCCATTCGAGCAGGAGCGATTCGATGGTTGGAGACCGTTCGAGATCGACGGCTCGTCGTTCCATGAACTGTTCCTCAAGCGGGCAGCGATTCGCTGCAGGCTGCCCGACCGCTGCCACATCCACGCGACAGACCCTTCATTGATCATGCTGAACGGCTGCGAGGCACGGTTGGTCAGATGCCTGCCGCAAAAAAATGCGATGGTGCGCAAGATCGACGGCCGCGACGCGTATACCTACCGAGGGGGGCACCTCGCCGCTCGTCGCGGTGCGCAGTCGTGTGGCTGCCGCCGACGGGCGGCCTTCAGGATCGGAGTGCGCCCATGCCCATCAGCTTGTCGCAGTGTTCTCAGTTGCTCTCCTTGGACGGTGTCAGGCATCACGTCGATGCTGGCGCGGGGGTGATCCATGCCATCTTCGTGACGCGGCGATACAAAAACCTACGCGGCGAGAAGCTGATCGTGATGAACATCGAAGTGCCCGATGAAGGGCACCGGTGCCGGGTCTCGATCCCGCGTGCCTTTGTCGTCGATGGCGACGTGGCCGCCACCTGTCTTTCGCTCTGTCGGCTCGCCGCCGACGCGCCGCTGGTATCGGTGGAATACGACGCCGACTTCGAAGACCTGCGGCTCGTGGCCGAGGTGCCCGTCGAGGATGGTGGCCTGACGGGGCTGCAGCTGCTCTCGATGGTCGACCGGTGCGTTGAGGCGGCAGAGATCTGGGCGGCCTCGATCGGAAGCCTGCCTGCAGCGCGGCGGAAGCGGCGGGCGGCATGACGCCGCTGGGCTGAACGGCTGCATTTGACTTAAAGTCAAAAAACTAGAAGAACGTCTCTTGTGGGGTGAAGGTTATGTTCTGTGACCAAGGGTGCCGAGCCAGGTCGGACATTCCAACCCCGGGGGCCTGGATGCCTATCGTGGGGGTGATCGTTGCCGAAACCTTTTTGTTGAGTCCGACTGGCCGTGATGGGCGGTCTGGCTGCCGCTCCTCCGTCCCCACCTTTTTCGCTTCACAACATGCCTCGCAACTTTGCCCGACACGAGCAATTCCTTCGCATTTTCGCCCTCCTTGAAACACTCTCCAATTCCCGGCAGCCGATCGACGACCAGGCGATGGTGGGGCTGCTCAAAGAGCGGCTGGGCCTGACGCGGCTCTCGCCGCGCACGCTCCGGCGCGACTGCGAGTTTCTGTGCTCCTGCGGCTATCCGGTCGATCACGTGCCGCTGCCCGATGGCCGCAAGTATGGCTGGCAGCTCGCCAAAGACTCGGTCAACGGCCGGAAGATTCCGCCGGAGCCGCTGACGCTCCTGGAGCTTGTCGCCTTCATGGTGGGGCGGGATCTCTTGCGCACGTTCGAGGGCACGATCCTTTGGACGGGGATCGAGTCGCTGCGGCACAAGTTCGAGCGCGACATGCCCGCGGCGATGCTCGAGCGGCTCGAGGCTGCCAAGCATGTGTTTCACGTTCGGGGTGTCGATCCCTCCCGCTACGCGGCGCGGCCGCGGCTGATTTCGACGCTCAGCGGGGCGATTACCGATGCCCATGAGATCGAGGTCGAGTCGCATGCCGAAAACGGTGCGCCGCCGGAGCGCCTGCGGCTCCAGCCCCATCGGCTGATCATCGAACCGCCCTTGGTGCGGCTGCTGGCTTTCCCTGTCGGGTCAGACCAAGACGTATCGCCGCTTTTGCTCGACATCGAAAAAATCGCAAAGGTCACGCCGCTCGACGTCACCTTCGTGCCGCGGCCTCTCCGCCCAGAAGATCTGCCCGCGTAATTGTGCGGACAGGCAGAGACGCCTGTCCTACGCGTAGGACAGGCCTCTGTGCCTGTCTTCTGGAATCAGCGGGTCGCATGACAGGCTGAAGCCTGTCCTACTGTTGCCCGCGGACGTATTTGTGGCACTGGACGCACTTCATGGTGACTTCCATCCACGCCAGCGCTGCGCCGTCGAGGTTGCCCGCCTTGGCGGCGGTGCGGAGCGAGTCGCAGGAGCGGCGGAATTCGGCGCTCTGCCGCGCGTAATCCTCCGTCTGGAGCACCTGCCAGCTCGAGGCCTGGCTCGCGAGCGCGAGTTCATGGGCGCCGCGGGCGATCTTGTCGAAATCTTCGAGCGCGAGCCCCTCGAGCACGTCCTGTGAATGCCCGAGTTTCGCCCGCATGAATTCGCCCACGACGTCGGGCCTCACGGCCGGCGGCTCCTGCGCCTGGCCCGCAACGATCACGCCAAGCAGGCATGCCGCGGACACAGCGCCGACCGGGAAAGAAGACAACTTCCTCCGGAAGCGGTTTTGATCCGCTTGCGGAGCAAGCGGTCTACGTGCGATCAATTCAGAGATCGAGATCCTCGTTGTAGCCTTCCTGGACGACCGCATTTTCGCTCCTTTCGTGCGCTTGCATGTGGGCCGCGAAGCACTCGTAGTCGCGGGCGGCCTGCTGCCAGGCTGCCGCGGAAATATCCCCCGGCGCGAGCATTTCCCGCAACCGCAAGATGAGGGCGTCGAGTTCGGCGAGCAAGGCCGGGTGTTGTTTCATGATCGCCGTGGCGGCTCGGCCGAGCCGTGGCATCCGGGCGATCGCCTCCTCGAGGAATCCCCCCTTTTCTTCCTGGGCGAAATGGCCCCGCAGGTGCTCGCGCAGCCCGCTGACGCAGGCCACGAGCCGCTCGACGTCATGCCGCGTCGGCGCGGCTGTGCCACACAACGCGGCGTGGATCGCCGACATCTGGCAGAAAAGTTCGCGGTGTTCCGCCAACACATGCCCGAGAATGATCGGGTCGGAGCGATCGATCGATGCCATAGATGAATCCTCGTGCCCGCCAGGAGTATCGTAGAGGTGTGGTCGTGCCGCGGGCGCGAACCGCCGAGCGATCGCGGGCCACTCGCATGGCACGGCGGCGGACACATGGGCTGGAAGGCGAAAGGGCGGTGACGCGATGGCCGAAGCGATGGCGATCCAGACGCCGCGCGCGTTTCAGGCGCAGGCCGTGCTCGTCGGCACCGGCATCGATCTCGCCGCGCTCGGCGCGACCGAGCGCACCGGCGGAGCGCCCCTGCTCGTCGAGCTCATCGGCACGCTCACGGGCACGAGCCTGCGGGAGGGGCTGCCGGCGCGGGGTGTGGCGGTGCTCTTTCGGTATGGCGCCGCCGTCTTCTTCGACGCCTCGCCAGCCGGCATCGCCGATTATCTCCGGCAGATCGCCCCGCAGATCCGCCAGCCTTTTCCGCAGGGGGAGCGGGAGACCGAGGTGCTCGACATCCGGGTCGAGCCTGCCGCGAAGGAATCGATCGAGGGCAACGCGCTCGTCCTCGCCGACGTCTCCCTCGAGAAGCTGCAGCTCGTCGCCGACATCATTGCCAAGAGTGTGTCGCTCGCGCACCACGAGAAAAACATCGAGAAGCAGTTCGAGCGGATCGAGCCCTTCGCCGTGAACCTCGACCACTGGGGCCGCGGCAGCCGCGCGGCCCGCGAGCTCCTGCAGCACCTCGGCGGGGCGCTCCTGGCGGAGCACCGCGTCGTGGCCGGCGCGCGGGTGGACGATTCGCCCGAGCTGCTCTGGGATCATCCCGAGCTCGAGCGGCTCTGGGCGCGGCTGCGCGACGAATTCGAGATTCGCGAGCGATTTGCGGCGCTTCACGGCAAGCTCGCGCTCATCTCGCGGACGGCGGAGACGGCGCTCGAGCTCTTGCAGAATCGCCGCGCCCTCCGCGTGGAGTGGGCGATCGTGGGGCTGATCGTGTTCGAGATCGTGCTCACGTTCGTGGAGTGGGCGCTCGCCGCTGGCTAGCAGAAACAAGCCTGCCAGCGGTATAAAACGATTCCTCGAAACCCCGGGAACCGATCCATGCCCCGCTGCGTTCTCTTCCGCGTCTGCTTCGTCCTCGCCCTCTCCCTCCCCTGCGCCGCCCGCGGCCAGCAGGTGGAGGTGGAGGAGTTCACGCTTCCCAATGGCATGCAGTTTCTGCTCGTGCCGCGGAGCGACCAGCCTAACGTGGTCAGCGCCGGTTGGGTGGCGAAGGTGGGGAGCGTGGACGAGCGGCCGGGCATCACCGGCATCAGCCACTTCTTCGAGCACATGATGTTCAAGGGAACCGACACGATCGGCACCCGCGACCCGAAGAAAGACGCGAAGTACCGTGCCGAGCAGAAGGCAATCCGCGACGAGATCAACCGGCTCGTCTGGACGAAGCAATACGAACGGTTCAACCGCGGCGAGATCGACGATCCCTGGAATCCCGCCAACGACACGCAGGAATTGCGGGTGCTCCGCGGCAAGCTCGACGCCCTCATCAAGGCGCAGCAGGGCCGTGGCGAAGGCGGCCCCGGCGCCGCCACGATCGTGAAGGACGAATTCGACCAGGTCTACACGAAGGCCGGCGGCAGCGGCATGAACGCCTTCACGAGCTATGACCTCACCTGCTACTTCATCACCGTCCCCTCCAACAAGCTCGAGCTCTGGGCTTGGATGGAGAGCGACCGGCTTCACGACAGCGTGTTCCGCGAGTTTTATTCGGAGCGCGACGTCGTCCACGAGGAGCGGCGGCTTCGCACCGACAGCACGCCCACGGGCCGCTTCCAGGAGCAGTTCGACGCGATGTTCTGGGCGTCGTGCGGCTATGCCTGGCCGGTAATCGGCTGGCCGAGCGATCTCAACAGCTACACCTACGAGCAGGCAGAGGAATACTGGAACACCTACTACCGCCCCGGCAATCTCGTGGGCGTCGTGGTGGGTGACTTCGACCCGGTGAAGGCGAAGGCCTTCATCACGACGTATTTCTCGCGGCTCGATCCCGGCACGAAGAAGCCGCCGGCGGTGGTGACGCTCGAGGTGCCGCAGCTCGCCGAGCAGCGGATGAATGCCGCGGGGGATTTTCCGCCCGCGATCGAGATCCGCTACCACACCGTGCCGGCCGGCCACGTCGATAGCTACCCGCTCGACATGCTGGCTGAATTGCTCAACGAGCGCACGGGGCGGCTCTACACGGGGCTCGTCGAGGGCCGCGGCATCGCGGGCAGCGCCCGCGCCTCGTCCGACACGCGGAAATACGCCGGGCTCTTCTCGTTCGAGGCGGAGACGCGGGGCGAGGCGACGCCCGAGCTGCTCGAAAAGGCCTGGTACGAGGAGCTCGCGAAGCTCCAGCAGGCGGAGGTGCCGGAGCGCGAGCTTCGCAAGGTGAAAAACCGGGTGGCGGCGGGCAACTACCGCCGGCTCGAAAACAACATGTCGCTCTTGATCCAGCTCGCCTTCGCCGAGGCCGTGCTCGACTGGCGGGAGATCAACGACGGCCCCAAGAAATACGAGGCCGTGACGGCGGCCGACATCCAGCGGGTGGCGAAGAAATATTTCGATGCCACCAACCGCAGCGTCGCCGTCTACCGCCGCCAGTGATCTCCCAGGTGGGACAGGCTTCAGCCTGTCATGCAAAAAGTTCAGCCCGTCGCAAATCTCGCCGCCCACACCGCCTCACCGGAACCTCATCATGAACATGCGTGTCATCGCCATCCTCCTCGCCCTCGGCGTCGTCGGCGTGCTGCTCTTGTCGCCGAAGCGACGCGACGGCGAGGCGACGGCCCTCACCGGCCCGGCGGCCACCACTGCCAAGAAGGCGGTCGCCGGCCTTCCCGCGCGGCCCGAGCAGATTGCCTTCGCGCCGCTGGAATTCACGCCTCCCGACCGCGAGTCATTTCGCCGCGTGCTGCCCGATGGCACGGCCGTCTATCTCGCGCCGTCGCATGAATTCCCGCTCGTCACGGTGTCGGTGACGTTCAAGGGGGGCGCCTCGCTCGACCCGGCCGACGTGCCGGGGCTCGCTTCGATGACGGCCCGGATGCTCCGCGAGGGCGGCACGACGAAGCTGCCGCCGGCCGAGTTCGACGAGACGCTCGACTTCCTCGCCACCGAGGTGGGCGTCAGCGCCAACGAGACGTTCACCACCGCCACGATGAATTGCCTGAAGAGCAATCTCGACGAGAGCCTCGCGCTCTTCGTCGACATGCTCCGCACGCCGGCCTTCGACGCGAAGCGGCTCGACACCGGCAAGGCCCGCGTGATCGAGGGTCTCAAGCAGCGCAATGACGACGCCTCCTCGATCCTCTCCCGCGAATGGAAGCGGCTCGTCTATGGCCCCGACCACTTCGAGGCGAGCGAGCCGACCGACAAGACGGTGGCGGCGATCACGCCCGACCGCCTCGCCGCGATGCACCGGCGGATCTACCACCCGGGCAACATGATCGTGGCCGTGTCGGGCGACTTCGACGAGAAAGAGATGCTCGCCAAGCTCGCCCAGGCATTTTCTGGCTGGGAGCGTGGGGAAGCCGCGCCAGACCCGGTCGCTCCCACGGCCGCGCTCGAGCCGGGCCTCTATCACGTGCCGAAAGAGATCCCGCAGGGGAAGGTGGTGATGGGCATGCGGTCGATCACGCGCGACGATCCCGATGCGATCCCGCTCTTGCTGTTGAACGACATCCTCGGCGCCGGCGGCTTCACCAGCCGCATCATGCAGCAGGTGCGCAGCAACGAGGGCCTCGCCTATTCGGCCCGTTCGACGCTGCAGCCGAAGGTCTATTACCCCGGCGACTTCCGCGCGGGCTTCGAGAGCAAGAATCCGACGGTAGCGCTCGCGACGAAGATCGTGATCGACCAGATCAAGGGCGTTCGCGACGAACTCGTCACGGAGGAGGAGCTCGAGACGGCGAAGGCGAGCGCCATCGAGACCTTCCCGCGGCAGTTCGAGAGCAAGCCGCAGATGCTCCGCGTCTTCGTGAACGACGAATGGACGAATCGGCCGAAGGATTTCTGGCAGACGTTCCGCGAGAAGGTGAAGGCGGTCACCCGCGAGGATCTCCGCCGCGTGGCCCAGAAGCACCTCGACCCGGCGCAGCTCGCGATCCTGGTCGTCGGCGATTGGGACGAGATCGCCAAGGGAGATCTCGACAAGCGGGCCACGATGAACGACTTCTTCGGCGGCGAGGTGAAGCAGCTCCCCCTCCGCGACCCCCTCACCCTCGAACCGATCAAGTAGGACAGGCTTCAGCCTGTCACCAATACCCCATGCCCCGTCTCCCCCTCCCCACCGCCCTGCTGCTGCTCCTCTCCGCCACCGTCGCGCAGGCCCAGCAGCCGATCCCGCCGCGCAACACCGGCCCGCAGGCGGCCGCCCACTCGCGCTATCATCAGCATCGTCGCAAGACCGTGCGTGTGATCCGGCGCACGCCAGCCGTCATGCGAGAGGATGCGGCCCGCGTGAACCGCGGCGAGCTCTTCAGCACCTGGTCAAACGAGTATCTCCGGTAGGGTAGGCTTCAGCCTGCCAACGTAGGACAGGCCTCCGTGCCTGTCGGGAAGACGGTTCAAGACAGGCAGAGACGCCTGTCGTACGAGAAGCAGACAGGCTGAAGCCCGTCCCACGATGCCCCGCAACTTTCTGCGCCCTGGGCCGTTGGATATCCCAGACGGTGAACCCTCAAAGGAGAATCCGATGACAAAGATCATGTTTCGGCCGCTTGTCGCGGCGGCCCTGGTGGCTTTCGGGATGGTGTCCGTGGCACATGCGGAGCCGCCTGCGGGTGCGAAGGATCGCCGTGGCCCGCCGTCGCCCGAACGGATGGTCGAGCATGCGATGACGTTCGACGCCGACGCCGACGGCAAACTCGACCGCGCGGAACTCACGAAATTCGCCGAGGAGATGCAGGCCATGCGGATGCGTGGCGGCCCCGGAGGACCGGGCGGCGGTGGTCGCGGCAAGGGGGGGCAAGGCGCTGGTCGAGGTCCTGGCCGCAGGGGCCCCGGCGACCCCTCGGGGGATGGTGAGCGTCCGCAGCCGCCGACGGAGTAGGCGCGCGGCTGTTCGCGGCGGCGGAGCCGGCAGGTATCCTCCGCCGCAGCATGACTGTTGAATCATCCCCGCAATCCGATCCCCTGCCGCCCCGGCCAGCCGAGGCGCATGCGCTGGAGATCGCCCGCGGACTCTCCGGCGAGCGGATTCTCTGCACGACCGTCGGCCGGGCCCAGACGGCGCATGCGCTCGCCACGGAGCGGCCGGCGGCGATCGTGACGGCCTGGTTTCTCGATCGCTACCGGCATGACCTCGCCGTCGTAGCCTGGGGCGATCGGCCCGCGGGCCTCGCGGCCGCGTGCGTGGCCGACATGCCCCCCGGTCCCTACGACCTCGTCGTGTTGCCGCTCTCGAAGGATGGTGAGGCGGAGCTCTCCCGCGAGATGATCCAGTCGGCGCTCTGCCAGCTCGCGATCGGCGGGCATCTCGTCGCGGCGATCGACAACGCGAAAGACAAGTGGCTCCACGAGCAGTTGGCCGAGACGGGTGAGACGGTTCGCGTGCGGCCGGCGGCTGGGCCGAAGCCGGAGACGATCGCCTACATCGTGCAGAAGACCCGGGAGCCGCAGAAGATTCGCGACTTCAGCTGCGAGTTTGCGTTTCGCGACCGCGATCGGCTGCTCAAGGCCGTCTCGCGCCCGGGGGTCTTCGCCCACCGGCGGATCGATCCCGGTGCGCGGCACCTGCTCAATGCGGTGGACGTCGCCCCGGAATTGCGCGTCCTCGACATCGGCTGCGGCTCGGGCTGCGTGGCGATCGGCATCGCGGCCCGCGATCCGAGCGTTCATGTTCACGCCTTCGATAGCGCGGCCCGCGCGGTCGAGTGCACGCGGCGCGGCGCGGCGCTCAACGGCCTGGGCAACATCACCGTCGCCCTCGAAGCGGCGGGGGATGTTCCGGAGCCCGGCACGTGGGATCTGGCGCTCGCCAATCCGCCGTACTACGCCGATTTCCGGATCGCGGAGCTCTTCGTGGCATCGGCGCGGCGGGCGCTCGCCCCCGGCGGCACGCTCCTGGTGGTGACGAAGCAGCCGTCGTGGTATCTCGAGCACATGCCGGCGACGTGGAACGACGTCGCGCAGGAATTCGTGAAGAACTACCACATCATCGAGGCGGTGAAGCCGTAGGACAGGCTTCAGCCTGTCGGCTTGCGTAGGACAGGCCTCTGTGCCTGTCCATCATGTGGCTCGAGACAGGCAGAGACGCCTGTCCTACTTGCCTTCCCCGGCCGACGGCGAGACCCTATCCTCTCGCCCCCATGCGATCGCCCCTCAAACCGATTCTCCTGCTCGCGGTCTGCGTCGCTCTCTGGGCGGCGGTCGCACGCGGGCAGGATCGGATTGCGCTTTTGCCGCCGATCGACTTCAATCTCGACCAGGATTCGTTCGCCAACGAGCCGCTCTCCGACGCCGATCCCGAGATCATCGCGCCGAAGCGCAAGGCCGGGGCCCCGTTCGGCTCGTCGGCGCCGTTCACGATCGGCGGCTTCTGGGCGCCGGCCGTCGCCGTGGAGGGCCAGCCGGCGGAGCTCGGCATCAATGCGCAGTATGCCCGCGTGTCGGCGCCGCTCGGCATCCCGGAGGAAGGCAAGCCGCTCTGGATCGGGATCGCGAAGTTCGGCCGGCTCGAACTGGCCACCGACGCCATCCTGCCCGACTCCGGGCAGCCTGTGCCCGACCAGCTCTGGCTCGTGGAGACCGGCTTCATGCACATCCGTCCGCTCCAAAGTGGCGGCACGCTCGGCGGGACGTTTCTCTTCGGATCGGCGAGCGATCGCCCGTATGCCGCCGGCCGCGATCTCACGCTCATGGCGGTCGGCTTCTACAACCGGCCCGCCAGCAACGACCGCGACGAGTGGAGCTATAGCGTCTTCTATTCGCCGACGTCGCAGCTGCCCTATCCGTTGCCCGGCATCGCGTATGTCTGGCGGCCCGATGACACGCTCGAGGCGAAGATCGGCGTGCCGCCGGCCATCGAGTGGCGGCCCACGCAAGACTGGACGATCTCGGCAAACTACTTTCCGCTCGTGAACTTCAACGTCATGGCCCGCCGCCGGCTGGCCGACGGCCTCTTCATGCTGGCCTACTACCGCAGCGACACGGAGATCTACTTCCTCGCCGATCGCATCCGTGACGACGAGCGGTTTTACGTCTTCGATCAGCGGGCGGCCGTGGGGGTGGAAAGGCTGCTCGGGCGGGGCTTCTCGCTCGAGTTCGCCGGGTCGTATCTCTTCGACCGTCAGCTCTTTCAGGGCACGAACTTCACGTCGGGCCGCACGGACCTAGTGCGGTTCGATCCCGGCCTCGGACTCTCGCTACAGCTGCTCTGGCGGCGGTGACGGCGCTCAAGTAGACCGCTCGCTCCGCGAGCGGATCGGAAAGGCAGGCTGAAGCCTACCCTACTGGTTGACGTGCACGACCTTCGCGGGCGGGAAGCCGTTGAAGTGGGTTGAGCTCGCGGCGGAGTAGGCGCCGATATTCTCGCTGTAGAGGTAGTCGCCGATCTCGAGCTCCGGCAATTGCTCTGCGAGGCTGATCGTGTCGAGGGCGTCGCACGTGGGGCCGAAGACGGCGCAGATCTGCGGCGTGCCCTTCTTGAAGCTCTTCAGGTGATACGTGCAGTGGTCGAAGATCACGCCCGAATAGGTGTGGTAGACGCCGTCATCGACGTAATAGCAGAGCTTGTCGTTGCGGAAGGCCTTGCCGATGATCTTCGAGACGGCGCTGCCCGCCGAGGCCACGAGAAACCGCCCCGGCTCCGCCAGGATCTCGATCTCCTTGGGGAAGAGCCGGTCGATCTCGTGGTTGATCTTCTTGGCGAGCGCCGAGAATTTCGGGACCGATTCGTCGTAGGCGGCCGGGAAGCCGCCTCCGATGTCGAGCAGCTTGAGGTTGTAGCCGCGAGACTTCGCCTCGTTGAAGATGCCGGCGCAGAGATGGAGGGCCTGGATGAAGTTCTGCGGGTTGGTGCACTGGCTGCCCACGTGGAAGGAGAGGCCTTCCACGACAAGATCGTGCTTGTGGGCGTATTCGATCAGCTCGACCGCCTCCCCGGGCAGGGCGCCAAACTTGCTCGAGAGCTCCACCATCGAGCCCGTGTTGGGCACGCGAAGCCGCAGCGCGAGCCCGGCATGCGGCGCGTGCTTGGCGATCTTCTTCACCTCCTCATGGTTGTCGTAGGTCACGAGGGGCTTGTAGCGGTCGAGCTCACGGAGCGTCTCGATCGGCTTGATCGGATTGGCGTAGATGATCTTGTCCCAGATGAAGTCCTGACGGGCCTTCGCCGGCAGGTCCTTGATGTTTTCATGGACCGTGTGGAATTCCTGCATGCTCGCCACGTCGAAGCTGCCGCCGAGCTCGTAGAAGGTCTTCACGATCGCTGGATCGCTGTTCACCTTCACGGCGTAGTAGATCTGCACGCGGGGAAAGTGCTTGCGAAAGAGTTTGTAGTTCTTCCGCAATTCGTCGTGGTCGACGACGAAGAGCGGCGTGCCATGCTTCTTGGCGAGCGAAAGGAGCGTTTTTGCGTTCATAGTTTTTTCTCCACGCGCAGGGCTCCGGGACGGCAGAAGTCTCCTCGCGGTGGGCCGGGGCGGCCCAATGCTCGTCAAGCTTCAGCCGATCCCGTCGCCCGGCCCCTCGTGATAATGACTCAATCCGTTTTCGTGTACCGTAATGGCAGGCGAGGAGGTCGGCAAACGCTCGAGGAGCGTTGGGCGTATCCTCGCCCTTGCGACGAGACTTTTGCCGCCTCCGAGCCGGTGCCACACCGAAAGGGAATGCGCTCTCAGTCAGTCTCCGTCGGTGAGGAGGAAGTTCTTGAATTGCCACGGATCGGCGGGATCGATCGCGGGCTGGTTGTAGCCGTGGAAGGCGTTGGAATAGTGCTTGAGCGGCGTCCAGTCGCTCTGGGTCGAGATGAATTTGCCGAGGTAGGGCTTGGCGATGCCCAGCACGTAGTCGTGCGGCAGGTCGTCGGGCAGGTTCACGCCCTTCTCGGGGTTCTCGATCATCCACATGCAGGCGGCCACCACGGAGATCGCCACCTGCATCGTGGTGGCGTTTTGATGCGGCACGAGCCGCCGCGATTCCTCGATCGAGAGGTCGGTGCCGCACCACCACGAGGTGAGCGGGTGACCCATGACGAGCGCGCCCAGGATGTCGGAGCCGCTCGTGATCTCGTCGGTCATGATCCGGATCCGCGGCTGGAGCTTGTAGTCGTAGCCGCGGAGCTCGTGGAGGCTCGCGATCGCGGCATCGCACGGGCAGTAGGCGTAGTGCACCGTCGGCCGGTAGATCGTCGTGCCGGCGGCGTCGCGCACGGAGAGCTTCTCGGTGATGCTGAAGGCCTCGCCGTGGCGGACCACCATGCCCACGATGTTGTAGTGGGGCACCCAGCTGGCCACGAACGTGTTCATCCCCATGCGGGCCAGGCAGATCTGGCTCTTGGGTCCGTCGGGATGCTCGTAGGCGTAGGGCGGGAGCTCCTTCTCGTGCGTGCCCCAGCCCATCTCGGCCGTGGTGGTGCCCTCCTCGCGAAAGCCCTCCACGCTCCAGGTGTTCACGAATTCGTCCACTTCCTTCGGGCGGTTCGAGATCTGCGTGTCGCGCTCGCTGCAGTGGATCACCTTCACGCCGAGCTCGTGGGCCAGGTGGTTGAAGGCCTGGTTCTTCGCGTGCTCGCGGATCCGCTCGGCCTGCGCCCCGGAAAACTTCTTCTCGTCGAGGCAGGTGGCGGCGATGTCGAGCAGGGCGTGCTTGGTGAAGTGGCTGATGAGGCCGGGATTGGCGCCATGCTCGAGCACGGCCGTGGGGCCGGGCGTCTTCCAGCCGGCGATCATCCGCCGCAGGTTCATGTGCCGCCAATAGAGCGTGAGGTGCGTGGGGTGGGCGCCCTTCGAGTGCTCGTAGGGATCCCAGAGCTCGACCGACGTATTCAGGTAGAGCACGCCGTGGTCGTGGCACCACTGCACGATCTCGCAGCAGTCGATGTTCCAGGCGAGGTCGATCAAGAGGTCGCCGGCGGAGACGTGCCGGCCGAGCAGGGAGCCCAGGTTGTCGGGCGTCACCTTGTCGCGAACGAACGTGACGCCGCGGTCGATCCAGGGCTTGAGCGCGTGGTCGTTCGGCTCGAAGTCGAGGATCGTGATGTTCTTGGGGGAGACCTTGATGTGGTCGAGGAGGATCGGGAGCGTGCAGCGGGCGACGGCGCCGAAGCCGACGAAGAGAATGCGCTTGTTGAACGACACCATCGTGGGGTTTGTGTCCTCGAGTCCTTCAGGAAAAAACCGGATCAGGAAGTATATCGGCGTCGGATTCGATTGTGGTGTGGTGCCGGTTCGGGGGCGGCAGAAGTCGCGTCGCGGTGGCCCTCGAAGACTCGGTCCAAATGCTCCGCGAGCTTCCGCCGACCCCCTCGCCTCCCACGCTCGGTTTTCCGAGGAAACGCTGCAGTTGCGGGAGTCACGGGCTATTTCACGCGGACGGCCGCGCCGTCGGCCACCTGGTCGGCGGGGTATTCGATCACCTGCTCGCCGCCGGAGAGGCCGGCGCGCACCTCGGCAAAGCGGTCGCCGCGGCGGCCGCTCGTCACCGCCACGAGCCGGGCCACCCCTTCCTCCGCGACGAAGACAGCCTCGCCGTTTTCGCGGCGAAACAGGGCCGAGAGGGGCACGAGCACGGCGTCCTGCACCTCGTCGACGGTGATCTTCGCCTCCACTCGGAAGTCGTCGCCAAGCGTCGGCCGCTCTGCCGCGGGCGAGTCGAAGTCGAGGATCACGTTCACCCGCTGCTCCTCGACGCCGAGGGGAGACACTTTCATGAACCCGCGCGGCTCGACCGTCCGCACGTGGGCCGCAAGCGGCGTCGCGCCGCCCCAGGCCGTGATCTCGGCGCGGTCGCCCGGCTTCACCTTCACGGCATCCTCCGAGACGAGGTCGATCACGATCTCGAGCTCCGTCGGGTCGCCCACCTCCACAAGCGGCGCCCCAGCCGCCACGACGGCGCTGCTCTCCTGGAAGATTCGCAACAGCCGGCCATCCACCGGCGATCGCACATCCATTCGCCAGTCGGCAGCCTCATCGGCCTTCGCGCCGCCGCGGACGGGCTTCGTGCGGACGAGCGCCGCTTCCGCCATCGCCAGTTCGTATTCCGTGATCAGGAGCTGGTATTCGGCCGCCTTCACCTCCTCGACCGCCGTCCTCCAGGCCCGCTCGGCCTTGTCGAGGTCTTCGTGCGAGACCGCCTTCGAGGGAAAGAGTTCGCGGGAGCGGTCGAGGTCGGCCTGCGTGTATTCGAGCTGCACCTTCGCGCGGGCGAGTTCCGGATCGGCCCGCTGGCGGGCGGCCCGCGCCGCCTCCACGCGGGCCTCCGCCTCCGCGAGCGCGCGGGGATCGAGCAGCGAGGGATCGGTGGGCTCGATCGTGACGAGCAGCGTCTGTCCGGCCGCCACCTGGTCGCCGGCGTCGAGTTCCACGCGGCTCGTGCGGCCGGCCAGCGGCGCCGACACCACATACCGCTCCTTGATCCGCGTCACACCGTCGTCGCCGACCGTCACGGCGAGCCCGCCGCGGGCGACCTCGCGCACGTCCACCGTCACCGGCTCTGGCTGAAATCCCCACACGATCGCCCCCGCCACCGCGGCGAGCACCGCGATCGCAAGCAGCCGCGCCGGGAGTCGTGAGGTGGTCATCAATCTTTAGCCTTCAGCGTGGCCACGAGGTCGAGCCGGTCGAGCGACCGCCGCACGACGAGCGCGGCGGCGAGGGCTGCGGCGAGCACGGTCACGGCGGCGATCGCATAGGTGCGGCGGTGCACGACCACCGGAATGCGGAACAGCTCCGTATCGTATCCCCAGGATGTGACGATCACGAATCCGAGGCCCATCAGGAGACCGAGCGGCACCGCCGCGAGCGTGAGCAGCGCCTGCTCGCCGAGCATGATCGCCGACACTTCCGCCCGGGTGAAGCCGAGCACCCGCAGGCTGGCGAGATCCCGCGCGCGTTCGGCCACGCTCTGCCGCGCCGTCGTCGCCACCACGCCGCAGGCGATCACCGCGGCGAAGAGCGTGTTGACCGACCGCATGCGGAGGAGCGTTCGCGCGATCGTGTCGCGAAACGTCCGCAGCTGCACGTCGCGGGCGACGAAGCCCGCCACGCGCGGCGTGTCGGCCAGCCGCCGGTCGAGGTCGGCGGTCCGCGCGGCATCGACGGCGAGAAAGGCGCCGGAGACGGTGTCGCCTTCGCCGAGCAGCCGGCGAAGCGTGTCGAGGTGGAGGTAGGCGGAGGTGCCCACCATGTCGTCGATCGTGGCGGCGATCCGGAGCCGCGCCTTCGGCCGCCGCATCTCGAGCACGTCCACCTCGATCTCATCGCCGGGCTTCGCGGCGAGCAGCGAGGCCAGTTTTGCGCTCATCACGAGCCCGTCGCGCCGCGGCGCGTGCACGCGGCCGTGGCGGTCGATCATGCGAAAGAGGCAGCCACCCTCGGCGAGGCCGAGGATCTCCTGCCGTCGCTGGCGGTGGCCCGACGTGAGCGTGGTCGATACCACCCGAAAGGGCTCGACGGCCGCCACGCCCGGCAGCCGCGCGAATTCGCGGAGGGCCCGGGAGGCGGCCGGCTCGACGAGCGTCACCGAGCGGTCGAACCGCTGCACCTGCGTGAACTGGAAGTCGCCAAGATCGCGAACGGCATCGCCGACGAACATGCCGAGCACCATCACCCCCGCGCCCATCGCGATGCCGAGGATCGAGAGCGCCGTCGCCACCGGTCGTCGCTCGAGGTGCCGGATGACCATCCGCATCGTGAGCGGCACGAGCGCCGCAAGGCCGAGCCGCTCGATGATCGCCGGGCGGTAGCGGCCCGGTGGCTCCGGCTGCATGGCCGCGGCCGGCTTCACCGCCATCGCGCGGCCGACCGCCTGCACGACGCCGAGCAGCGCCGCGGCGGCCGCGATCGCGATCGAGAAGGCCACGACGCCCCGATCGACTTCGAACCGCAGGATCGGAAACCGGAAAAACCCTGAATAAATCGCCGTGAGCTGCTGGCCGAGCACCCAGCCCCCGGCCACGCCGAGCGCCGCCCCTGCGGCGACGACCGCGGCGGCAAGCGTGAGAAAATGCCCACCGATCTCCCTCGGTGTGTAGCCGAAGGCAGCGAGCGTGGCGATCTGCTCCCGCTGCGTGCCGACGAGCCGCGAGAGCACGAGGTGCATGAGGATCGCCGTGACGGCGAGGAAGACGATCGGGGCCACGAGCCCCATGTTGCGCAGTTCGCGGAGCTCGTTCGTGAGATAGCGGTGCGACGGCTGAAACTCGCGGCCGAAGGCGGAGAGGCTGCCGTAGCGGTCGAGCTCACGGTCGAGCGCGCGGCAGACGTCTTCCAGCCGCGCCCCCGGCGCGAGCGTGGCGATGACGTCGTTGAAGGCGTCTTCCATGTCGAAGGCGGCGGCAAGCGCCTTGCGGTCGATCCAGACGATGCCAAACGAGCGGTCGTCGGGAAAGAGATCGCCGGTGCGGATCGTGTAGACGTATTCCGGCGACGTGGCGATGCCCACGAGGTCGAGCCGCGTGCGGCGGCCGTTCAGGATCGCGTGGAGCGAATCGCCCGGTTCGAGCCGATGCGACATCGCGAAGCCTTCGCTCACGACCGCCTCCGAGCGGCGGGCGGGATCGGGAAACCGGCCCTTCACGATGTGCAGTTGATGGAGGCCATCCGGGCCGCGGTCGGGCAGCGAGATGAATCGGCCGATCGTGGGCACCGGTGCGGACTGGTTTGCTCGGTCGGAATGCGTGTCGGGCAGGTCGAGCGTCACGTCCTCCACCACGCGGGTGTCGAGCCGGCCGATGCCCGGCAGCGCGGCGAGCCGGCGGCCGACCACGTCGGGGGCCCGCTTCAGGTGCACGAAGACGTCGGCGAACCGCGCGTCGGCGTAGTAGGCGGCCTGCGTCAGCGCGAGCGAGCGGAGCATGCTCCAGGCCATCACCACCATCGCCACGCCGCAGGCCATGACGACCGCGACGGCCGCGAGCTGCAGCGACAGCCGCCGGAGGTCGCGCCAGAGTTTCGTGTCGAGGGCTGTCATGGGGCGTTCACCAGCGGAGCTTGCTCGGCGGCGTTTTTACGGCGTTTCGCTCTTCGCCGCTGATCCGGCCGTCGCGCATGAAGAGCACGCGGTCGGCCATCGCGGCGATGCCGGCGTTGTGGGTGATGAGCACGGTGGTGGCGCCGAGTTCGGCGCTCACGCGGGCGATCGCCTCGAGCACGATCACGCCCGTCCTGGCGTCGAGCGCCCCTGTCGGCTCGTCGCAGAGGAGCACCTCCGGCCGTTTCACGATCGCGCGGGCCACCGCCACCCGCTGCTGTTCGCCCCCGGAGAGCTGCGAGGGAAAGTGGCTGGCCCGATCGGCGAGGCCCACGAGCGAGAGCGCCTCGGCCGGCGGCATCGGCGCCCGGGCGATGTCAGCCACCACCGCCACGTTCTCGAGCGCCGTGAGCCCGGGCAGCAGGTTGTAAAACTGGAAGACGAAGCCCACGTGGTCGCGCCGGTAGGCGGTGCGCAGGGCGTCGCTCGCGGCGGAGAGATCGTGGTCGCGAAAGCACACGCGCCCGGCGGTGGGCAGGTCGAGGCCGCCGAGAATGTTGAGGAGCGTCGATTTGCCGCTGCCGGACGGCCCGAGCAAGACGACGAACTCCCCGGCCGCGAGGTCGAGATCGACACCCTCGAGGGCGTCGACGTCGATCTCCCCCATCCGATAGGTTTTCGTGACGCCGCGGGCGGAAAATGCGGGCGTGGCCATGGCGAGGGGACGTTTGCGGAGGGGGAAGCAGCGCATTCTAGGTGGGCTTCAAGGGGATGGTTCTTTGTGGGGGGTAGACCAAACGCCGCGATTAGTGGAAAAAATGTTTCCTGCCTTGATCGACCTCCCTGACTCCAGCCGGTGCTTCCCGCCCCGATTCGCCATGCCAGCCCCTGTGAAAATTGCGATTGCCTGCCCGATGGAATTGATCCGCGCGGGTATCCGTGAAATGGTCGCAAACACCGGCATCCAAGTGATTGCCGAGGCTGGGAACGCCGCGCAGTTGCGGACGCTCCTCAAGCAAAAGAAGCCCCAGGTGCTCGTGATCGACGGGGCGCTGCCGGGCTGCGTGCGGCAGGACAGTTTCGAATTGGTGATGGAGTTGAAGGACCGGCTGGCTGGCGCGAGCATGATTTTTCTGACGACCGTCGACAACCCCACCTACACGGCCCGCGCGCGGGCGGTCGGCGCCTCGAACTGCCTCTCGATGAGTGTCGGCCGCGACGACCTCGTCACGGCGATCCGCAACGCGGCCCAGAAGAAGCCGGCCTCCGGTGCCGGGGCATTCGTGGCTATCTCCGGGGCCCTCTCCACGCGGGCTTCGGCCACGTCGGAGAAGAACCTCACGCCGCGGGAGCAGCAGGTGCTCTCGCATCTGGCGTATGGCCTCTCCAATGAGGAGATTGCCAACTCGCTCGAGATCAGCGTCGAGACGGTGAAGGAGCACGTGCAGAAGATTCTGCGGAAGCTCGCGGTCAAAGACCGCACGCAGGCGGCCGTTTGGGCGGTTCGGCAGAAGCTCGCGTAACGCGGCTACGCGCCGTAGGACAGGGTCTTGGTGTAGGACAGGCGTCTCTGCCTGTCTTGGACGGGCACGGAGGCCCATCCTACTTATGCTTCGCGCGCCCGCGAGAGCAGTTCCTGCCGCGCCGTGACAATGATCGAGACGAGCACGTCTTTCACTTCCCGCTCGCTCCCGTAGGCATCGCGAATCGCCTCCAGCCGCTGCCGTGCGGCCTGCACGATGGCGGCCGGCTCCCGCACAGATGGTGCGAGGCCAAGCCAGGCGTGCGGGCAGGAAAGCGGGTCGGGACGGGGTGAGAAAAAGAGCGAATCGGCTGCGATGGCGATCATGGTAGGAAGGCCCAAGAGATCCAAACGCGGACGGCCACGGCGGCCATCCCTGGATAGATTGGCGAGAGGCAGGTCGCCGAGGGGCAACGGCGCAGAAAATTTTTTGTCACCCCCCCGGGCTTCGGGTTTCGATCAAGTCGGGGCGGAGAGATTCGAACTCTCGACCTCCTGGTCCCAAACCAGGCGCGCTACCAACTGCGCTACGCCCCGCGGCGGACGCCTAGTGTAGCGTCTCGACAGGCACGGAGGCCTGTCGTACGCAGGACAGGCCTCCGTGCCTGTCTCTCGGCCTGCCCGTCCTACTCGGTGATGTGGTCGAGGAGCCGCTGGAATTCGTCGAGGCTGCCGAAGGGGATCACGATTCTCCCGGCACCCTTGCCGTTGGCGTGCACCACCACCTTCGTGCCGAGCGCCCGCCGCAGCTGGTTTTCCACCGCCACGATCTGGCTGGCCCGCCGCGTGGCCGGGCGGCCCGGCTTCCGCTTCGTGGCGGTGGCGGTCGTCGTCGGGCCGGCAGTCTCGACGATCTCGCTGTCGCGCTCCTCGGTGAGCGGCGCGGGGGCGAGGTCGTCGCCCACCTCGTCGGCCCGCAGGATCTCCTGCACCGCTCCCTCGATCGCGCGGACGGAAAGCCCCTCCGCCACGATCCGCGTGGCGAGCCGCGTCTGCTCCTCCTCGTCGCCGAGCGGCAAAAGCGCGCGGGCGTGGCCCATCGAGATGGCGCCTGACCGCAGCTGCTGCTGCACGGACGCGGGCAGTTCGAGCAGGCGGATCAGGTTCGCCACCGACGAGCGGTCGATCGAGAGCCGCTTGGCGAGCTCCTCCTGCGTGCAGTTCCACGTGGCGAGATACTGCTTGAAGCTCGCTGCCTTCTCCAGCGCGTCGAGGTCGCGGCGCTGGAGGTTTTCGACGATCGCGATTTCCGACATCTGCCGGTCGTCCACGTCGAGCACGCGGACGAGCACCTTCTGCCAGCCGAGACGGTTTGCCGCGGCGAGCCGGCGCTGGCCGGCGATGAGCTGATAGCGGTCGCCCTTCGCCCGCACCACGATCGGCTGCACGAGCCCGTGCTCGCGGAGGCTGTCGGCGAGTTCGGCCAAGTCGGCGTCGCCGAGCACGCTCCGGGGCTGCCAGGGATTCGGGTCGATGACCGCGGCGGAGATCTCGCTCGAGGGGATCGACGCGGCGGCCTGCTCGATCTCCTCGGGCGCGTGGAGGATCAGTTTCGCGGCGCCGCCGCCGAGGCCGTGGGCCGCCGGGGTGGCCGGGCGGCTGGCGAGCGCGGCGTTGCCGTGGGTCGCGGGGGCCGCCTGATCCAGGCCGGCGCGTCCCAGTAGGGCCTCGAGTCCACGGCCAAGGCGTCGTTCCTTACTCACAGTCGCGTACCTCCATGCACAGTTCCGTATAGGCCCGCGCTCCTCGTGAGCGCGGCGCGTAGTCGAGCACACTCTGCGCGTGGCTGGGCGCCTCCGAGACGGCCACGTCGCGTGGGATCACCGTCTCGAAGACGATCTCCCCGAAGAAATCCCTCACCTCGGCCTCCACCTCGCTCGTCAGCTCGAGCGCGGCGTCGTGCATCGTGAGCACGATCCCGCTGAACCGCAGCCGGCCGGGCCGTTCCTCCATCACGTCGCGGATCACCTCGATCATCTGGGTGAGACCCTCGAGCGCGAAGTATTCACATTGAATGGGCATGAGCACTTCCGTGCTGCCGGCGAGCGCGGTGCGGGTGAGTTCGCCCACGCTCGGCGGGCAGTCGATCAGGCAATAGTCCCAGGCATTGAGCCCGCGGGCGAGATGACTTTCCAGCACGGCCGACCCGCTCCTCGCCTGGGCGGCGATGCGTTCCACGTCGCGCACGCTGCGGCTTCCGGGCAGGATGGAGAGATTGGCGATCGCGGTCTCCACGATCGATTCGGAGAGGGGCGCCTCCGAGACGAGCGGGTGGGTGGCGGCCGGCGCGACGCCGAAGCCGGTGGTGGCGTTGCACTGGGGATCGAGATCGACGAGCAGTGTGCGCAGGCCTCCCCTGGCGAGCCCCGCAGCGAGGTTCGCCGAGGTGGTCGTCTTGCCGACGCCCCCCTTCTGATTGGCCACACACAGAATCCGTCCCACGCGCAGAATCCTTCCGAGCGTTTTCGTGCGCACAACGCGTGCTCTCGGAATATCGGCAACAACCGGCCCGGCATGAGCCCGGTTTCACGTGAAACCGCCCGGTTTGCGCAGACGTCGCGTCTTGCCCGGTTTTACATGGAGCCGGGTAGGACAGGCTTCAGCCTGTCAAACGGCAGCGACAGGCTGAAGCCTGCCCTACTCCAGCGGGTTGAAGACCAAACCGCTGGCGAGCTTCGGGTAGAAGTAGGTGCTCTTGGCGGGCATGCGTTCGCCGGTCTCGCTCACCTTGCGGATGTCTTCCACGCTCGCGGGCATCACGAGGGCGGCCAGGGGATACTTGCCCGTGCCCAGGCCGTCGACCACCTCGCGGACGAGGTGCACGTAGCCCGGCGTCGGGATCTGCTTGGCGCCGAGCAGCTCGCCGATCACGAGCCGGTGGAGGATCGAGACGCCGAGGTTCCGCCAGGCGGGGCCGTGGTCGGCGGCCACCTGGTCCATCCGGGCCCGGCCGGCGGGGGTGATCCGGGCGAGCGTCCAGGTCTGGTCGCCGGCCGTGTAGAGGCCGAGCGTGCCCTGCTCGTCTTCGGTCTCGATCGCGTCCCACACGCTGTCAGCCGCCGCGGGGCCCTTGCCGGCGGCCTCGGTGGTGAAGCAGTCGCCAAGCTTGGCCTTCAAGTCGGCCGCGGTGGCCACGGCGGGCTCCACGAAGAGCCGGTGGGTGGGGAGCACCACGAGCCCGGGGTCGCTCATCCCCACGAGCATCATGAGCACGAAATTCGCCGGGTGGTCCGGGGGCAGGCTGCCGCCATGCGCCGCCGCGATCTCGTCGCGGTAGTTGCAGGCGGTCTCATAGCGGTGGTGGCCGTCGGCGATGAACACGGGCTTGGGGCCCATCAGCCCGGCCACCTTCGCGGCCACGGCCTCGTCCACCAGCGGCCACATCCAGCTCTTCACACCCAGGTGGTCGGTAGCCTCGAGCGGCGGCTGGCCGGCCACGGCCTTGTCGAGCAGGGCCTGCACCTCCCCCTGCGGGTCAGGGTAGAGGCCGAAGACCTGGCTGAGGTTTGCCTTGCAGGCCCGGGTGAGGAGGAGGCGGTCCTGCTTCGGGCCGCTCATCGTCTCCTCGTGGGGATGGATGTTGCCGGTGCCGAATCGCTCCAGGCGGACGCGGGCCATCACGCCGCGGCGCACATGCTTCTGCCCCTCCACCTCGAACTCCTGGTGGTAGACGTAGAGCGCCGCCGCCGGCTCCTGCATCACCACCCCCTGGTCGCGCCATTCCTTCAGAAACGTGGCGGCCCGGGTGTATTTGTTGGCGGTCTCGCTGTCGCCCGGCTCCTCGCGGTTGAGCTCGATCCGGATCACGTTGGCCGGGTGCTGCTCGTAGAGCTTCTTCTGGAGGGCGGCGTCGATCACGTCGTAAGGGGGCGCGATCACCTGCGACAGGGCGCCGACGTGCTTGGGGTCATAGCGGAGGCCGCGGAGCGGAGCGACGGTGGGCATGCTTGTCCTCGGGGCTTCTGGGAACGAGTGAAGAAGGCAGCATGGTAGCAAAACAGTTTCACGGGAAACAAAAAACGGGGGCGTCGCTTTTGCGACGCCCCCGTGTGATCGCTCGCTGTTCGCCCCACGGGCGTGAACTTAGTAGCGGTAGTATTCCGGCTTGAACGGGCCTTCGACCGGCACGTGCAGATACTCGGCCTGCTCCTTTGTGAGCTTCGTCAGCTTCACGCCGAGCTTGTCGAGGTGGAGGCGGGCCACTTCCTCGTCGAGCTTCTTGGGGAGCAGGTGCACGCCCACGTCGTACTTGTCGGTCTCCGTCCAGAGGGCGATCTGCGCGAGCACCTGGTTGGTGAAGCTCGTGCTCATGACGAACGACGGGTGGCCGGTGGCGCAGCCGAGGTTCACGAGCCGGCCTTCGGCCAGCACGATCACCGAGTTGCCCGAGGGGAGTGTGTAGCGATCCACCTGCGGCTTGATCTCCACCTTCTTGATGCCCTTCGTGTTGTCGAGCCAGGCGACGTCGATCTCGAGATCGAAGTGCCCGATGTTGCAGATGATCGCGTCGTTGGGCATCTTCTCGATGTGCTTGCCGAGGATCACGTCGCGGCAGCCGGTGGCCGTCACGAAGATCTGGCCCCGGGGAGCGGCCTCTTCCATCGTGGTCACCTCGAAACCCTCCATCACCGCCTGCAGGGCGTTGATCGGGTCGATCTCGGTCACGATCACGCGGGCGCCCAGCGACTTCATGGCATGGGCCGAGCCCTTGCCGACGTCGCCGTAACCGCACACCACCACCACCTTTCCGGCCACCATCACGTCCGTAGCCCTCTTGATGCCGTCGGCCAGGCTCTCGCGGCAGCCGTAGAGGTTGTCAAACTTGCTCTTGGTGCAGGAGTCGTTGATGTTGATCGCCGGCAGCTTGAGGTCGCCGTTTTCGTGCATCTGGTAGAGCCGGTGCACGCCCGTGGTGGTCTCCTCGGAGAGGCCGCGGATGCCGCCCAGCAATTCGGGATACTTGTTGTGCACCATCGACGTCAGGTCGCCGCCGTCGTCGAGGATCATGTTGAGCGGCTGGCCGTCGGGGAAGAAGAGCGTCTGCTCGATGCACCAATCGAATTCCTCGTTGGTCATTCCCTTCCAGGCGTAGACGGGGAAGCCGGCCTTGGCGATGGCGGCGGCGGCATGGTCCTGCGTCGAGAAGATGTTGCAGCTGCTCCAGGTGACTTCAGCGCCGAGCTCCTTGAGCGTCTCGATGAGGACGGCCGTCTGGATCGTCATGTGGAGGCAGCCCGCGATGCGGGCGCCGGCGAGCGGCTTCGTGCGGCCATACTTCGCCCGCAGCGCCATCAGGCCGGGCATCTCGTTTTCGGCCAGCATGATCTCCTTGCGGCCCCAATCGGCGAGCGCGAGATCGGCAACTTTGTAGGGCAGACGGGTTTCGACGTGGGCCACGGGAACCTCCTGATGGGGAAACCGGAAAGAAAAAGTGAGCGGGATAAGACCGCTTGGAGCGGAAGTCGGGCGGTCTCAAAGACGCCCACATGATACCCCCCTCAACCGCCTTGGGTAGACGGGCGTAACGCTGCGCGGGCCGCCTGCACGAAAGCCGTTACTTTGCCCGGGTCTTTGCGGCCGGGGGCCAGTTCCACCCCGCTGGCCGTATCCACGGCGCGGCAGCCGCTCTCGCGGATGGCCAGGGCGACGTTCTCGGGCGTGAGGCCGCCGGCCAGGGCGACGGGGATGCCGAGGGCCGGCGCGGCGGCGAGCGCCTTCCAATCGACCGTCGCGCCCGTGCCGCCGAGCGCGGCCGCGCCGGTTTCACGCGAAACCGCCACCGCTGCATCGACGATCGCCATCGCGGGCGCGGCGCCGGCGGCGCGTGCCGCCGCGATCCATGCCCGCGCCGCCGCGAGCGGGTCGGCCTGCGCGGGCTCGAGCCGCACCGCGCGGATCACCGGCATTCCGGCGAGCTCGGCGCAGCGTTCGGGCGGGTCGGTCGCGGTCGCGTCGCCGGCGAGCAGGCCGTGAAGCTGAACGGCGTCGAGCGCGGCCTCGGCGGCGATCCGGCGGATCTCGTTGGCGGGCATCCCGGCGAAGACGCCCACCTTCAAGACGCCCGCCGGCACCGCCGCCGCAATGGCGCGGGCGGTGGCCGCGTCGATCCGCCGCGGCGAGCTGGCGACGAAGTTGAGGCCGATGCAATCGGCGCCGGCCTCGGCCGCCAGCCGGGCGTCGGCGGGGGTCGTCACGCCGCAGATTTTGACATGAAACATCGGATGTTGTCTCGACGAATCCTCGGCCACGTGTCGGGCTTCCGTATCCCGACAATCCGAAAAGTCTACGTCGCCGGCAGATGGTGCAGGAAGCGGCTGCGGTTGGTCGAAACAAAAGGGTCGTCGATCCGCCGACCACCTCGGAACCACTGCCCGCGATGATCGCTCCCCGCCGCCATCCCTCGAACCGCCCGTTCCTCGCCGCGCCCCGCATCGACTTCTACCACGCGGCGAAGCAGATCGATGCCGCGCTCCACGGGCTCGACAGGCTCGTGCGGCGCGCCGAGGGGATCGGCCTCGTGGTCGGCCCGCCGGGCACGGGCAAGTCGCTCTTGTTGGCGAAGGTGGCCGAGAGCGTGCGCGACGACTTCGACGTGGCGCTGCTCTCGGGGGCGCGGATTTGCACGCGTCGCGCCCTTTGGCAATCGATCCTCGCCGAGATTGGCGAGCCCTACCGCGGCATCGACGAGGCCGAACTGCGGATCGGTGTCGTCGAACGCATTCGCGGGCTGGCCGCGACGGGCTCCGGGCTCGTGGTGCTCGTGGACGAGGCGACCACGCTCCCCACGCGGCTGATCGAAGAGCTGCGACTGTTGACCAACATCCCCACGCCGCTGCCGGCCGTCCACATCGTGCTCGCGGGCGCGGCCGATCTCGAGGAGATCCTCGGCAGCCCGAAGCTGGAGAGCCTCTCGCAGCGGATCGGCGGGCGGTTCTATCTCGAGCCGCTCGATCATGCGGAGACGGCGGCGTTCGTGCGCACGCAGATGCGGGCGGCGTCGCTCGACTGGGAGAGCCAGTTCGAGCCCGGCTGCGACGATGCCGTCTTCACGGCGTCTGACGGCGTGCCGCGGCTCATCAACCAGATCTGCGATCAGGCGCTTGTGCTCGTCACGGAGGCGGGCCGCACGCGGGTCGCGCCCGCCGACATCGCCGCGGCCTGGCAGGAGATCCAGCGGCTGCCCGCGCCCCCGGCGCTCGCGCAGGGCTCCGCGGCGGCCGGGGCTCGCGGCGGCGAGGAGCCGGCGCGGCATGCAGGCATCGAGTTTCCCGCGGAGAGCGAGGCCAGCTCGTATGCAGACGGCGTCGGCGTGATCGAGTTTGGCACGTTCGGCGAGCCGGCCCCTGCCGTGGCGGAGGACTTCGGCGTGGACGACACCATCCTCGAGCAGGGCGTGCTCGAAGAGGTGGGCCGCGCGGTCGAGTCGCTGAGGGCCGAGAAGTCTGGCTGCACGGCAGGCGCTGATCCCTGGCATGGACCGGAGGTGGAGCTCGTGTTTGATCCGTATGCCGATCCGTTCGAGGAATATTTCGAGCAGGAGGAACGAGTCGTGGAACGCTTCGTGATGCGCGGCCCGGACGACTTCAGCGCCCACGCCCATGTGTCGAGCCGCGAAGGGCTCTCGATGGCGCGGCAGCTCGATGCCTGCGAACTGCCGCAGCAGCAACCGCAGCCGCAGCCGTCGATCGCATTGGCCGTGACGGAGCCGCCCGCCGACGAAGCGGGCGATCCCGACGACAGCGACATGGTGGTGATCGAGGAGGATCTCGTGGAGCATCCGGCCGACATCCACAAGAAGTCGATCTTCACCGTGCGGCCAGGCGATTACCGCAGTCTCTTCGCCCGCCTCCGCCGCGGCGACCGGTGATGCCCCGGTAGGACAGGCTTCAGCCTGTCGTGTATCGTTGCCTGCCATGTCCCCCGACCTCCATTCCCGCGACGATTGGCCGCCGGGCCGCGTGCTCGTCCAGGCCGCCACCTACAACGAGCGGGAAAACATTTCCGCGCTGATCGACGCCGTGCTCGCGGCCGATCCCGATCTGCAACTGCTCATCGTCGATGACAGTTCGCCCGACGGCACGAGCGAGATCGCCCTCAGCGCGGCCGAGCAGAATCCGCGGGTGCATGTGCTCGTGCGCCGCGGCCGGCGCGGGCTCGGCAGCGCGATCCTCGAGGGCTTCCGGCTGGCGAAGCGCCGCGGCTTCGAGGTCTCCGTCAACATGGACGCCGACTTCAGCCACGATCCCGCCGACATCCCGCGGCTGCTCGCGGCGCTCGACCCGGTCGGGGGCAAGCCGGCCGACGTGGCGATCGGCTCGCGCCGCGTGCCTGGCGGGCGCACAGTCGGCTGGCCGCTCTCGCGGCATGTGGCGAGCTGGCTCGTCTGCTGGTTTACTCGCTGGGTGCTCTGGGTGCCGGCGCGGGATTCGTCGGGAGGCTTCCGAGCGGTGCGGCTTTCGCTGCTCGACCGGATCAGCCAGGAGCCCTTCGCGCAGGGCTACGCGTTTCAGGAAGACTTCCTCTGGCGGGTGCATCGCGCCGGCGGCCGGATCGTGGAGGTGCCGATCACGTTTACGGATCGCACGCGCGGCACGAGCAAGGCGGATTTCGCGGAGAGCAAGCGCAGCATTGGCGAGCTCTTGCACCTCGCCCGGATCACGTGGCTCGGCCGGTAGGACAGGCTTCAGCCTGTCACGTACGACAGGCCTCTGTGCCTGTCTGGACAGGCAGGGACGCCTGTCTCACGTGCGACAGGCTGAAGCCTGTCCTACCTAGGGCAGTGCCGCCGGGCCGAGTGTTGGCGAGGTCGGCGGGGAGCCGAGCTGCAGCTGCCCGCCCGGGGGCGGCGGCGGGGCCGGCTGATTCGCCGCAGGATCGGGCTTTTCCCCGAGCGCCACAGCCAGGCTCTCCCGCGCGTCCTTCAGATTCGGCGCGATCTCGAGCGCCTTCTTGAACTGCACGATCGACTCTTCCTTCTTGCCCTGCTTGTAGAGCGCCACGCCGTAGTTGTTGATGAGCGCGGGATTGCCCGGTTCTTTCTCAAGCAGTTCCTTGTATTTGTCGCCCGCCTCGCCGAAGCGTCCCGCGGCGGCCAAGGCGTTGGCGAGGTTCACGTGGATCGCCGGCACATGCGGCGTCACGCGGCAGGCCTCGGCGAATTGCTCGATCGCCGCGTCCATCTCGCGTTTCGCGGCCGCCTGGTCGCCCCGCTGGGCAAACATCTGCGCCCGCGCGGAGAGCGTGGTGCCGAGGTTGTTGTGCGTCTCGCCGAGGTCGGGCCGCAGCCGCGTGGAATTCTGGAAGTGGAAGTGGGCCCCGTCGACATCACCCCTCGAAAACTTCTTCGCGCCGAGCCGGTTGTGGGCCTGCCAGGCTTCGAAGTTGTGCTTGAGCGTGTGCTCCCACATGTGGTCTTCGTCCATCCAGTTGATGGCGTCGCGGAAGGAGAGGAAGGCGAAGGCCGCGAGCAGGAGCGCCGCGGCCGCCACAAACGTCGGCTTCGAGTCTTCCTGGGCCTTGCGAAACCAGAGCGTGGCCGTGGCGCCGATGAGCGCGAGGATGCTGATCATCGGCAGGTAGATGAAGTGGTCGGCCACCCAGGTGATCCGCATGTAGGAGATCGTCACGAAGCCGAGCACCGGCGCGACCAT
>JBKDMX010000004.1:0-13548 GCA_046343855.1 Planctomycetia bacterium | reverse complement strand
GGATGTCCGTGTTTTGCGTGAAGCAACCAGCAAAAACGGACAGGATGTCCGTGTTTTGCGTGAAGCAACCAGCAAAAACGGACAGGATGTCCGTGTTTTGCGTGAAGTTAGTAGGTCTTGCCGAGCGATGCCTGGGCGGCGGCCAGGCGGGCCACCGGCAGGCGGAACGGCGAGCAGCTCACGTAGTCGAGGCCCACGTGGTGGCAGAAGATCACCGAGTGGGGATCGCCACCATGCTCGCCGCAGATGCCGAGCTTGATGTCCTTGCGGCTCTTGCGCCCCTTCTCGACGGCGATCTTCATCAGCTGGCCCACGCCCGTGGCGTCGATCGACGCGAAGGGGTTGGCCTTGAAGATGCCCTCGTCGGTGTACTTCTGCAGGAAGGAGCCCATGTCGTCGCGGCTCATGCCCAGGCAGGTCTGCGTCAGGTCGTTGGTGCCGAACGAGAAAAACTCGGCCGTCTCGGCGATCTCGTCGGCCGTGAGGGCGCCGCGCGGGATCTCGATCATCGTGCCGACCATGTACTTGATTTTCTGTCCGGTCTCCTGCTGCACCTGCTCGGCGACCCGGTGGACGATGTCCACCTGGTTGTCGAGCTCCTTCTTGAAGCCGACGAGCGGGATCATGATCTCCGGCTTCACCTTGATGCCGTCCTTCTGCACCTTGGCGGCGGCCTCGAAGACCGCGCGGGCCTGCATCTCCGAGATTTCCGGGTAGCTGACGCCGAGGCGGCAGCCGCGGTGGCCGAGCATCGGGTTGAATTCGTGCAGGGCGTGCACGCGGGCGGCGACCGTCTCGACCGGGAGGCGGAGCTTCTTGGCGAGATCGGCCTGAGCCTTTTCGTCGTGCGGGACGAATTCATGCAGCGGCGGATCGAGGAAGCGGATGGTGGCCGGGCGGCCGTCGAGCGCCCGGAAGATGCCCTCGAAGTCGTCGCGCTGGTAGGGCAGCAGCTTGGCGAGGGCCTCGCGGCGGGCGTCGAGCGAATCGGCGAGGATCATCTCCCGCATCGCGTCGATGCGGTCGCCTTCGAAGAACATGTGCTCCGTCCGCGTGAGGCCGATGCCCTCGGCGCCGAAGGCGATCGCATGCCGCACCTGCTCGGGCGTGTCGGCATTCGTGCGGATGCCGAGCTTCCGGTGCTTGTCGGCGAGCTTCATGATGAAGTCGTAATACTGGAAGACCTCCGAGTCGGCCGGCTTCATCGTCTTGGCGATGAGCACCTGCTTGAGCTCGCTGTCGGCCGTCTTGATGCCGCCGGCGAAGACCTCGCCGGTCGAGCCGTTGATCGAGATCGCGTCGCCTTCGCGGAGCGTCTTGCCCGCGCAAGTGAGCGTGCCCTTCGCATAGTCGATCTGGATCGCGCCGGCACCGGCCACGCAGACCTTGCCCATCTGCCGGGCGACGAGGGCGGCATGGCTCGAGACACCGCCGCGGCTCGTGAGAATGCCCTCGGCGGCGATCATGCCGCGGAGGTCTTCGGGAGAGGTCTCGACGCGGGCGAGCACGACCTTCACCCCCTTGTGGGCGAGTTCCTCGGCCTTGGCGGCCGTGAAGACGAGCTGGCCGGTGGCGGCGCCGGGGCCGGCGGGCAGGCCCGTCGTCAGCAGGCGGCCGCTCTTCTTGGCGGCTTCGTAGTCGGCCCGGTCGAAGATCGGGGCCAGGAGCTGCGAGAGCGCATCGGGATCGGCCGACTGGATCGCATGCTCGGCCGTCATGAGCTTCTGCTTCACCATGTCGTGAGCGATCTTCACGTAGGCCAGCGCCGTGCGCTTCCCGTGCCGCGTCTGCAGCATGTAGAGCTTCTTTTTCTCGACGGTGAACTCGAAGTCCTGGACGTCGCCGAACTTCTTCTCGAGCGTCTGGCGGACCTTTTCGAGCTGCTTGTAGGTGCCGGCGAACATCGGCTCGTGGGCCATTTCGGCGACGGGCTTCGGCGTGCGCACGCCGGCGACGACGTCTTCGCCCTGGGCGTTGACGAGATACTCGCCGTAGAAGACGTCCTCGCCGGTGGCGGGATCGCGGGTGAAGGCCACGCCGGTGGCGCAGTCGTCGCCCATGTTGCCAAACACCATGCTCTGGATGTTGACGGCGGTGCCCCATTCATCGGGGATCTTGTACTTGCGGCGATAGATGATCGCCCGCTCGTTCATCCAGCTGCCGAAGACGGCGCCGACGGCTCCCATCAGCTGCTCGAACGGATCCTGCGGGAAGCCCTTGCCGGTCCGCTCCTTGATGAGGTGGAGATACCGCTTGATGAGCTCGCGGAGGTGGGATTCGTCCAGATCGGTGTCGTTGTGAATGCCGAGCTGGTGCTTGAGGCCCTCCATCGCGGCCTCGAAGGGGTCGTGCTCGTTTTCGTGCCGCTTCTGCACGCCCATGACGACGTCGCCATACATCTGGATGAAGCGGCGGTAGGAGTCGTAGGCAAAGCGGGGATTGCCGGTGGCCTCGGCGAGCCCCTTCACGGTCTCGTCGTTGAGGCCAAGGTTCAGGATCGTGTCCATCATGCCCGGCATGCTGTCGCGGGCGCCGGACCGCACGCTCACGAGCAGGGCGTTGCGCGGATCGCCGAACTTCTTCCCCGTCTCCTTCTCCATGAGCTTCATGGCGGAGGCGACCTCTTCCTCGAGGCCCTTGGGGAACTTCTTCTTGTTGTCGTAATAGTCGATGCAGACCTGGGTCGTGATCGTGAAACCGGGGGGCACCGGCAGGCCGATCTTCGTCATCTGGGCCAGGTTGGCCCCCTTGCCGCCGAGCAGCGGCTTCATCGTGCCGTCGCCGTCACACTTCTTGGCCCCGAAGTAGTAGATCATCCGCGCGGGCTTACCGGCCTTGCCAGCGGCCTTGGACGACTTCTTGTCGGCGGACTTCTTCTTCAGCGTGGTTGCCATGGGCGGAGCGGGACCTTTCAGGGATGGGAAATGACTCGATTCTGCCGAAAACTCCGCAGAATCTACGATCGCGGGCAAACGCCGTCAACGAGCGCCGAACGGGCCGGACAATGCGCAACAAAAAAGGGAACATGCCACTTTTTCGCCGAGAAAAGTAGCATGTCCCCTTTTCCGGTGGCCGGAATCAGCCGCCGCGTGCCATCCGGCGCCGCCAGCGCGCGAGCCCCGCCGCGGCGAACCCCGCAGCAGCCATTGCGTAGGTCGAGGGCTCGGGGACTGGAGCCGCAGTGTAGGCGTAGTCAACCGTCATGACTGTTTGCAGCGTCACGGGGATAGCGTCGAGAGAGAACACTCCACCAGAAATGTTGATGACGGGGTTGTTTCGCACTTCGAACAATATCGATCCCAAGCCACCAGCCGATTGGTAGTTGGGAAACTTCAGGGTGGAAATGCCCTGTAAGATGTTCGAAATCACATCGGCCTGAACCACGTCGAACACTTGAGAGCCATTGCCTGGCACGGAAAAAGGCAGCGTTTGAGAGACGCTAAAGTCGAAATTTGTCGCGCCGATTTGCGTGAAGCCAAGATCGTTGCTCGGTTGTTGGCGAATCGTCACGCGCACTGCAGGGGAGGGATCATCATTCACCGTGGCCGCTGTAGACGTGGTTGAATTGACACTGAACGTGCCCGCGACCTTCACAAAATCGACCGTGACGGCCACTGAGTCGAGCGTGCCGAGGTTTGCATCAAATTTCGGCAAGGACAGGGGAACAAACTCATTGTTGCCGTTGGCGGTTGCGGTCCCCGAGTAGCTTACGAGTCCAGCTGCCGCATCCGAGGCGGGCACCACAAGCGCCGTCAGGAGCAGGATTGAGACGCTGAAGCGGCGAAGGTTCATGGCGCAGACTTCCTTTCGAGAGCAGCGGGCACATTAGCACGACCGACGAATGCCGTGGTGCGAATTCCGTGCCACAATCCGCCAGCCGGGCCCCAGAACGCCGTTAAAGGCTGTCTGCCAGCGAAATTCATCATGATTTCCGCGTCTAAGGCGACTGAGGAAAACAACGGTTTTTCCGAGAATAGCGTCAGCCACTTCGCAGAAATGGCGAATTTGGTGTGATCATTCGGTGGATTTAGTCCCATTTTCTGGGAAAATAAATTCGCAATTTCTGCGAACGAAGTTACCCTCGCAGGTAGTCGTTTTGTCGAGGGCCCAGGACTCCAGGAATCGCGACATGGCCGTCGTTGAACCTTCCGTTTCGTCTGCCGATTCCAGGCTGCGTTCTGGATTTGGCCGATGCCCGCGGTTGGCTGGGACGTCGCCGGCAGCAGCGCGGCTCGAAAAACTGCTCGAGCAGGTGGCCGAGTTCGACTGCCCGGTGCTCGTCACGGGTGAGACCGGCTGCGGCAAGGAGGAGGTCGCCCGCGCGATCCATGCGGCGAGCGCGAGGGCGTCCAAGCCGTTTGTCTCCGTCAACTGCGGTGGCCTCGTATCGACGCTCGCCGAAAGCCAACTCTTCGGCCACGAGAAAGGCGCTTTCACCGGGGCGTTCGGAATGACGTTCGGCGCGTTTCGCGCGGCCAACGGCGGTGTCGTCTTTCTGGACGAAATCGGCGAGATGCCGCTCGACCTGCAACCCAAGCTCCTGCATGTTTTGCAGCGACTGGAGGTGACGCCCGTCGGCTCGACACAGGTTCATCCGGTGGACGTTCAGGTGATCGCGGCCACGAACCGTGATCTCGAAACGGACGTCGCGGCAGGCCGGTTTCGCGAGGACCTCTTCTACCGGCTCAATACGATCCACTTGACTGTCCCGTCGTTACGGGATCGGAAAGAAGACATCCCGCGATTCATCAGTCATTTTGCCGCGCACTTCGCGCGAAAGTACCGCCGCCCGCAATGGCTGCCCGACGAAGAAACGCTCGCGGCCTTCGTGCGGTTTCATTGGCCCGGGAATGTCCGGCAACTGTCGCAGGTGATCCAGAGGCTCTACGTCTTTCAGGGGCAGGAACGGCGCGTGCTCGCCGAGATCTTTGGCGACTCCGATCGCGTGGCGTTCATGTCAACGGCTCAGGAAGAGGTCCACCGCCTGCCAATGCCGGCGACGAATGGCTTCCGCGCCGACAACCCCGTCGTCGATCCCGTGCTTCCATCCTGCAACCTGGCCGAATTGCGTCGCATCGCCGTCCGGCAGGCAATGGCCGCCACGAACGGCCATCGTGGCCAAGCGGCTGAAATGCTCGGCGTCTCGCTCAACACGATGACGCGGATGGTGATGGAAGCCTGCCCGGAATTGGCGCCCAAGCGGGGGAGGAAAGCCGCGGCCAAACCCCGCTGATTGCGGTTTGTGTGCGTTCCATCCCGCATGCAATACCCCGTCGCTCAAACCCCAGGTGCAACGGCCATGCCTTCGCGATCATTCCGGTTTTGGCCGCTGTGCGCCGCCGTTGCCCTTGCGGGGATCGTCGTCGCGGCCGCTGGGTCGGCGCAGGCCGCCGAAAAGGCCCCCGATTTCAACCGCGACATCCGGCCGATCCTGTCGCGAAACTGCCCGTCACGCTCGTCCGCCGCGGCACGTTCGACCTCACCGGCCTGCCGCCTGCGCCCGCCGAGTTCGAGGCCTATCTCGCCGACACGAGCCCCGACCGATATCAAACCCGTGTCGAGCATCTCCTTGCCTCGCCCCGGCATGCCGAGCGGATGGCGGCCTGGTGGCTCGATCTCGTCCGCTATGCCGACACGGTCGGTTACCACGGCGGCCCACCAGCGCGACGTGATCGACACGGGGGCAGCGCTCGAGCCGGCAAAGCCGGTGAAGGTCCTACTCGTGTAGGACAGGCACAGAGGCCTGTCGTACTCAGTCGTGCTTGCCGAGCCACTCTTCCTTGATGCGGTCGAGCGTGCCGTCTTCACGCATCCGCAGGATTGCAGTGTTGAGGTCTTCGCGGAGCGGGCTGTGGGCCGGGAGGCCGATCCCGTAGTCGAAGGAATCGAAGATCGGGCCGACGAGCCGGATGGTGCTGCGGTTGGACTGGTGCGTGAGATACATGAGCTGCTGGTTCTCGGCCACCACCGCCTCCACCATGCCGAGCGCGAGCGCGTCGAGGGCCTCGTGGAGCGAGTTGAATTCCTCGACGATCCCGCCGCGGCGCCTGACCGAGTCGACCGTGACGGCCCCCGCCTGGCAGCCGACCGTGCGGCCGGCCAGGTCGCGGGCGCCGTGGATCGTGCCGGTCACCCGCTCTGCCGTCATCGTCGCCGTGAGCATGCTCGTCAGGGCGGCGATCAGCACGATGCCGCCGATCATCCATGAATAGGCGATCGCCCGGCCGAGCACGCTGTCGACGTGTTTGTCATCGCAGCCGCCGGTGACGATCGTCGAGGCGATCCACCAGATCGCCTCCCAGACGCCCCGCGGATACTCCCGTGGAAACGACTGGTCGTTGCCTTTCCGCTCGAACCACCAGAGCAAATGGCCCGACAGGAGCGCGAGGCCGAGGACGAGCCCGAGCAACTCGAGCAGATCCCATGAGATGAGCGACTCGAGCGCGTCAAAAAACCCGGAATTGTTTCGCTGCCGCACCGCGATCCGCAGGCCGGAATGGAAGATCGGGTGGGTGAGGTCGAACTGCTTCTCGCGCTCTTCCGTGATGGCGATCGGTCCCAGGGCGACGTCGGCCGTCGCGGCAGGCAGCGTCTCCATCAGCTTCAGGAAGGTTGGCGCCTTCACGAACACGGTGGCTTGGCCGAGCCGGCCGGCGAGATCCTCCCAGATATCGATCATCACGCCCGTCGGCTCTGGACCGGTCCAGTCGATCGCTGAGGCAATCGGCGTGACGGCCACCCGCAGGCTCGGCACCGGGGCGGTGGCGGCTGGTGGCGTGGGGGCCGCGGCATCGGCCCCAGCGCTGGTCGCGGTCGCGGTCGCGAACAGGAGCAGCCAAGCGATCATCCCGGCCGCGACCGCCGCCGTGCATCTATTCATGGCCATGCAAGTGGCTCCTGTGAGTGCCTCTGTCGAGCGCGTGTGGCCAGCAAGGCTGCGCCGCCGACCACGCATCCTATCGCGGCCGGCACCGCCCAGGCAGGCATGCCCCGGGAAAGCACCACGAGCGGCATGCTGTTGTGCACGAGGTGGCAGACGACCGCCGGCAGCAGGCTCCCGGTCGCGAGCGTCATCCAGCCCAAGACGAGCCCCAGGAGAAAGGTCTGCGGCATCCGCTCCGGCAGCAGGTGAAAGATCGCGAAGAGTGCCGCCTGGGCGACGATCGCTGCGGCCGCCCGCCGCCATGACGCCTGCCTGCCGGCAAAGCCGCTGAGCACCCAGCCCCGAAAGAGCAGCTCCTCGCAGATGGCCGGCAGCGCCGCCATCAGGGCCCACGACATCCAGGCGGGGTGCCCCTGCATCAGCGCGAGGATCTTTTCGGAGAGCCGCTGCGCCTCGGCCGACATCGCCGTGCCCTTCACCGCCAGGAGCGAGGCCGCACCGATCACGAAGAGGCCCGCCCCGAGCATGGCCGCCCCGGCGAGGCAGGCGAGGTCGGACCAGACGCCGAACGGGCCGCCGGGCCGACGCAGGCCGAACGTCTCACGGAGATCGACTCGCTGCCACCAGGCCGCGACCGCCAATGGCAGCACGACGGCCGCCGCCTGCTGCAGGGGGATCGCCCGCGCGAGGTCGTCGGGAGTGACCCCTTGCACGTACCAGAGCGCGGCGAGCCCCGCCACGATCGGCAGCACGCCCTGCACGACATTCGGCCGGGACCGTCGGCCAGGCCGCGCAAACCCGCCCGCCGCCACGTCGCCGCCGCGGAAGAGGATGTCTTCGTCGGTGAGCATCGTCGCCGTCGCCTTGAGCAACAGCCAGGTGAAGCCGGCGGCGGAGAGGAGCGTGATGGCCAGCGGCCCCAGCACGGCCGGGAAGGCATGCGGTCCTCCGTCTCCGGCCGCAAAGACGCTCCGCGACACGAGCACCTGCCCGGAGAATGGCGCCGCCGCCAGCGAGGTGTCGCTCCGCATGCCGGGGAGCAGCGCCGTGCCGGCAAGCGCGCTGACGAGCAGGATGACGGGCGTGAGCGTGTTTTGCGCCTCCTTGCCGCTCTTCGAGGCCGTCGTCACCGCGAGGCACGTCGCCGCCGCAAGCGCCGCCAGCCCCACGAACGAAAGCACGGTCACGAGGATCACCCCCACGGCCTCCTCGGGAAGCGCCATCGTGATGCCGGCGGGCAGAAACCGCCGTGCCACGGCGGCCGTCGCCGCGATCGAGACGGCGTTGGCCGCGAGCGTGGCGAGTGTCACGGCGAACACCGCCAGGAATTTTCCGAAGACGATGTCGCGCGCCGCGCAGGGCGCGATGAGGAGCGTCTCGATCGTGCCGCGTTCCTTCTCGCCGGCGATCGCATCGATCGCCGGATAGAAGGCGCCCGTGAGCGTGAGCACGGCCAGGAGCACGAGCACGCCGCCGGCGAGCGTCGACATGATGCTGTGTGCCGGCGGCGGCCGCATCTCCTGCTGCTCGTGCGCGAAGACGGTCTTCAACGGAGCAAGCACGCTCGCCGGCAGGCCGGCCGATTCGATGCGGCGCTTTCGCGCATCGTCCGCCAGGCTGCGCACGACCGCGTTGAACTGCTCGGCCACGCGGCGATCGACCGGCCTGCCGGGCCGCATCTGCACCGGCAAGACGACCGTGCCCTCGGCATCGAGCGCCGCGATGCAGCCGCGCGGCGAGTCGATCCAGAGATCGACCTCGCCCTGATCGAGCAGCATGCGGGCGTCGGGCACGGGCAACGCCCGGATGTCGAGAGCGGCCGGCCAGCCTTCGCGGGCCGCGCCAACCGTCGTCTTTTCCACGGCCAGCATCCGGTCGGCGAGAGCCGCGGCGTCGGGGCCCGAGATGGCGATGCGGATCTTCGTCGGCGCCCGCTGCGCCTCGAGTTCGCTCGTCGCCGTCCGTAGCCCGAGCGCGGTCGAGAGGGCGAGGATGGGGTAGGTGACCATCGGCAGCAGGAGCGTGATGAAGAGCGTGCGCCGGTCGCGGACAAACTCAACCAGATCGCGGCGGGCGATCGCGATCGCCGCCCGCAGGCCGCCGGCATGGCGATGGGAGCCGCTCATGCCGGTCTCCCCCCAGCCAAGGCCGCGAAGAAGGCGTCTTCCAGTTCGGCCCCGCGGCGGTCTGCCCAGGCGGCGAGCAGCTCGTCGCGGGTGCCCTGCGCCCGCACGCGGCCGCCGTGGATGATCACGAAGCGATCGCAGCGGGTCTCGATCTCGTGGAGGCGGTGCGTGGAGAGCAGGATCGCGCGGCCCTCGCTTCGCAGCTGCGCGAGAAACAGGAGCAGGTCGCGGGCGCCGATCACGTCGAGCGCGTTGGTGGGCTCGTCGAGCACGAGCGCCGGAGGATCGTGCACGAGCGCCCGCCCCAGCGACACCCGCTGCCGCTGCCCGGAGGAAAGTCTCCCGGCGGGCCGGTCGCCGCAGTCCCGTAGGTCGAGCACGTCGACGAGCCGCTCCACGCGGGCCGCGAGCGCCGCTCCTTCGAGACCGTGGAGTTCGCCGAAGGAGCGAAAGATTTCGCGGGCGGAGAGCCGGTCGGGCACGCCCGTCGTCGCCGAGACATAGCCGAGATTCCGCCGCACGCCGACGGGATCGTGCCGCACGTCGGCGCCCGCCACGCGGGCCGTGCCCGCCGTCGGCTTCAAGAGCGTGGCGAGCACGCGGAGCGTCGACGTCTTGCCCGCCCCGTTCGCGCCGAGCAGGCCGACCATCTCGCCGGATGCGACCGACAACGACACCCCATCGACCGCGCGGACCACGCTGCCGTCGCCGGCCCGGTAATGCTTCACGAGGTCGACGACTTCGATCATCAGGCTGCGGGGCAAAAGGGGCGGGAGGGAGCGGTCTACTGCTCCATCACTTCGGCTTCCTTCGCCCGTGCGAGGTCGCCGACTTTGGCTTCGTATTTCTTGGTGAGCTCCTGCACTTCCTCCTTGGTGGAGTCGCAGTCGTCTTCGGTGAGCGTGCCGTCTTCCTTTTCGGTGTCGGCCGCCTTGTTGCCGTCGCGGCGCACGTTGCGGATCGCCACGCGGGCCTCCTCGGCCAGTTCCTTGATCCGCGCGGTCATCTTCTTGCGCACTTCCGTGGAGAGCGCGGGAATCGTGATGCGGATCAGCCGCCCGTCGCTCTGCGGATTGAGCCCCAGATCGGCGGCCTGGATCGCCTTCTCGATGTCTTTGATCGTGCCGGGGTCGAAGGGCCGCACCACGATCTGATTGGGCTCGGGAGCCCCGACGCTCGCCAGCGCCTTGATCGGCGTGGGCGAGCCGTAGACCTCCACCCGCAGCGAATCGACGAGGCCGGGGTTGGCCCGCCCGGTGCGGATGCCGGTGAGGGCGTGGCGAAACACCTCCACGGCCTTCTCCATGCGTTCCTCGGCATCGAGCAGAATGTCATCGGCGGGCATCGCGGCAGGCTCCTTCGGTTCGGGGTCGAGTTCCGACAATTCTGGCAGGAGCGGCCACGCGGCGGCAAGCAGACGAGATCGCAGACGCTTGCGGGTTGTTCGCCGGCTCGGGGGCGGCAAAAGTCGCCTCGCGGCGGCCGCGGCGGCCGAATGCTCGTCGAGCTTTCGCCGACCCCCTCGCCTCCCGTGATTGGATAAACCGCCGTTGCTGCGATGCTATCCCACGATCACGGTCGGCCGCTTGGCGGGGTCGGGGATCGCCTTGTCGAGGAGATCGACGACGCTGTTGGGGATGTCGCCCTGGCCGAAGAGGACGTAATCGAGCGCGAGCTTGAGGCTGCCCCCCTTGCTCCAGCCGAAGATGATGTCGAGCGGGGCGCCCCCCTTCGTCATCTCCATCGCCAGCTGCGCGATCGTGTGCGACACCGAGACGACGTCCTTTGCCACGATCACGAACCGCGTGCCCTCCTGGCGGGCCGAGATGATCGGCGCGTTTTCGAATTCGCTCACGTCGCCGTAGTGCACCTCGAGAAACACGATCGGCACGTTCTCGGGGATGCGGTGCTTCCGGCGGATCTCGGCCTCCTTGTCGGCGAGCGACCGGCTCCCGGGCCGATGCGGCACGAGCACGCGGAAGGCCCCTTCGACGAGGATGTCGGTCCAGAGCATGCGGTCCACGTCGTCGGCAAACCGGAATTCCTTGAGCCGCAGTTCGTCGCTCCGCCAGGCCCGCGACGTGAAGGAGATGAGCATCACGCAGCCGATGAAGATCGAGGCGATGATGATGCCGTCGGGCCGTTCCCAGATGTTGGCGATCGTCGTATAGACGAAGACGAGCGTGATCAGCGCGAAGCCGATCCGTTGCCCGATCAAGGCGAGGGCGTGGTGCGGCTCGGCCTTCTTCTTGAGCTCGTGGATCAGCGAGGCGATGCAGGCGCTCGTCATGAGCACGAGCACGCCGGTGGCATAGGCGCCGCCTTGGGCGGAAACATCGGCCCGGAAGGCGAGCGTGACGAGGAGATTGATGATCGTGAAGGCGATCACGAGCGGGCGGTAGGCGCCGGCCCACTCCGGTGCCATGCCGTAGCGGGGCAGGTAGCGGGGCACCATGTTCAAGAGGCCACCCATCGCCGATGCCCCGGCGAACCAGAGGATGAGGATTGTGCTCACGTCGTAGGCGGTGCCGAAGACGTTGCCGAAGAACGGGCAGATCGGGTGTGGGCTCTCGCCGTGGGCCAGATAGGCCAGCGCCCGGTCCATTGCCTTCCCCTTCACCGGCTCCAGCCGCAGTTCGTCGGCCGGGATGAGCGTGTCGGTGCCGGTGACGAGCGATGATCCAATCAGGAAGCAGGACATGATCAGGGCGGCCACGAGAAGAAGTCTCTTCGTGTTGGCGATCCGTGCGGCCGCATCACTCGGATCGGCATCGGTCCCCTTGACGAGGTGGATGTGGAGCACGCCCGTCTCGAATCCCGAAAGGCCGAGCGCGAGTTTCGGGAAGACGAGCAGGGCGATCCCGATCGCCACCAGCGGCCCGCTCCCGGAGAGCGGGGCATGCTCGAGGTGGTAGCGCCCCGACGTGATCTCGCCGATCCAATGGGGCAGGAGTGTCGGGTGGGTGAAGAGATAGAAGAGCCCGGCCGCGATCACGACGAACGACAGGCCGAGAAAGGCGATCACGAGCACCGTCGCGAGGCCGACCACCTCGCCGTAGCCCTTGAGGAACATCGCGCCGAGCATGACGAGCAGAAACATCGTGACCGGCATCTGCGCCTGCATCCACGCAGGTACGTGGCTGGCGTAGAGCGGATTCGAGATGAGGTGAGCCGCGGCGTCGGCTGCCGAGAGCGTCTTCGTGATCACGAAGTCGGTGGCGGCGAAGCCGATGAGCACGAGCACGACGAGCTTGGCCCCCCAGCCGCGAAACATCCGCTCGATCATGCCGATCGAGCCGACGCCGTCGGGCGTCTCGCCGGCCACGTGGCGGTAGATCGGCAGCGCCCCGAAGAGCGTCACGCACACGAGCACGAGCGTGGCGAGCGGCGCGAGCGTGCCGGCCCCCTCGAAGGCGATCGAAGGCTGGTAGCCGAGCGTGCTGAAATAATCGACGCCACAGAGGCACATGATCAGCGGCCACGCATAGTGGCGGTGATCATGGTGGGGCTGGCTCATGGAGTGACCTTGGCGCTCACGAGCGTGCCGATCCGTTCGCCGGCGACCGCCCGCTCGATGTTGCCTTCCTTGCGGTAGTTGAAGACGAGGATCGGCATGGCGTGCTCCATGCACTGCGAGATGGCGGTGGCATCCATGACCCGCAGATTCTGCTCCCGCACCTGCTGGTAGGTAAGGTCGCGGTAGAGAATCGCGTGGGGATTCTTCTCGGGATCATCGGAAAAGACGCCATCGACCCGCGTGGCCTTCATGAGGATGTCGGCGTCGAGCTCGAGCGCCCGCTGGGCGGCGGCCGTGTCGGTCGTCACGAACGGACTGCCGGTGCCGGCGGCAAGAATCACGATCCGCCCCTTCTCGAGGTGGCGGCGGGCGCGGCGGCGGATGTAGGGCTCGGCAACGCCATCCATGCGAATTGCCGTCATCAGCCGCGTCTGGGCGCCGAGGCTCTCGAGCGCGTCTTGCAGCGCCAGGCCGTTGATCACGGTGGCGAGCATGCCCATATAGTGGGCCGTCGCCTCCTGCACGCCCGAGTTACCGGCCGTGAAAGAGGCCCCGCGAAGGATGTTGCCGCCGCCGATGACGATCGCCAGCTGCACGCCGCTCACCGACGCCTGCACCATCTGCCGGGCGACATGGACGACCTCGTCCATCGAGATCCCGCGCTCGCCGGCCCGCGCGAAGCTCTCGCCGGAGAGTTTGAGCAGCACGCGGGCGTAGGAGGTGGTGTTCACAGCCGCGTTCAGCCACCGAGTTTCCAGTTGTGCATCGACTTCACCTCGAGGCCGGCGGCCTTCGCGAACTGGCCGACCGTCTGCTTGTCGTCCTTCACGAAGGGCTGCTCGAGCAGCACGTGCTGGCTGAAGAAGTTCCGCAGCCGGCCCTCGATCATCTTGGCGATGATGTTTTCCGGCTTGCCTTCGCCGCGGGCAGCCTCGGTGAGGATCTCCCGCTCCTTGGCCACCGCCGCCGGATCGAGATCGTCTTTCGTGAGCGCCTGCGGGGCGAGCGCCACCACGTGCATG
>JBKDMX010000003.1:0-4820 GCA_046343855.1 Planctomycetia bacterium | reverse complement strand
AATCAAATGCATGGAGGCCTCAGTCGGGTCAACTGGCGGGGGTTCGGGGCTGCCCGCTTCGGGCAATCGCCGCCGATCGACGACTCATGATACCTGGTCATCGCGTGCGTCGGGGTTGCCAACTGCCCTCTCGCTGCACGTAGGCTCCGGCCCGCACATGCCCTCTCGCGGGCTATGGAAGCGAGCGCAGGCAGGATGCCGAAAGCGAGCGGACATGCAGTGAGCGAAGGACAGGATGTCCGTAGCGAACGTCCGCCGAAAGGGTGCAGGCAGCCCCGGGCCGGGTTGGGCGCGTCGAGTCTGCTACCGCGTCAGTACACGCCCACGGTCGTCGTGGCCGCCAGGGCGCGGAAGGGGCGGACGCCGCTGATGCCGTCCCATGGATACTTCGCGTAGGGCAGCTCGCGCTCCCCTTCGTCGCGCTCGAGGAAGCCGGGGATGAAGGTTTCCTTCGTGAGCGTCGTGAGGCGGACGCGGCCGGTGCCGCCGTAGGGGACGAGTTCGTCGGGATGGTCGAAGTCCACGACCTCGATCACGGCCCGGGGCTGCGGGGCGTAGTAGGCGATCGTGTAACCGTCGGCGGGGATGACGGGGCGGCTCGCGGCCAGACCCATGAGCGTGTTGCCGTAGGTCGGCGTCATGTAGGCGCCGTCGAGGAGCTCCTCGACCGCGAATCGCGTCCACTGCGGGGTGAACTCGGTGCCGCCCGAGAAGATGCCGGTGATGCCGACCTTCCCGATCGTGGTGCCCCGTTTTTCGAGGGCGAGCGCGAGGGCCTCGAGCAGCTTCGGCGTCGTGAACATGCAGCGGATGTCGTGGCCCGCTTCGAGGATCGTGATCGCCTGGTCGATGCAGTGCTGCTTGTAGGCCTCGAGGTGCTCCATCCAGCCTTTTTGAATCAGCTTGATCACCCAGCGAGGATCGAGATCGACGCAGAAGCAGATGCCCCCGCGATATTGCGCGAGGTGCTCGATCGAGAGCCGCAGCCGCCGCGGGCCCGAGGGGCCGAGCATCAGCCAGTTGGCGCCCTTCGGAAAATATTCCTCGGGAAGCGTGTCGCTGAACATCTCGTAGTCGGTGCGGAAGTCGCGGGAGTTGTATCGCGACTTTGGGATGCCGGTCGTGCCGCCCGTCTCGAACACGTAGGCGGGCTGGTCGGCCAGGCCCTTCGGCACCCAGCGGCGAACGGGGCCGCCACGGAGCCACTCGTCTTCGAAGGGCGGAAACTTCTTGAGATCCGCAAAGCACTTCACGTCGGTGAGCGGATTGAAGCTGAGCTTCGTCGCGTAGTCGAGCCAGAACGGGCAGCCCGTCGACTCGTGGAAGTGCCAGGCCATCATCTCGACGGTGTGGGCGTCGAGGAGGGCGCGGGCTTTCGCGATGGCCGCAGCGTCGGCCACGGCGAAGGCGGGGGGCTTGGCGGCAGCGGTGTCCGTGGCCATGGTTGGGCAGGGGTCAGGAGGGAGGAAGCGGGGCGCCGAGCTGGGCGAAGAGCTGGAGCACGCCGTTGAAGTGGGCGAGCCGGGGGCCGTAGCGATCGATGAATTCGCCGAGCGCATATTCGCTGTCGGTGAAGTCTTCCGCGTTCTCCGCTGCATCGCGGGCGATGCCGGCGAGAAACTCGGTGTGCACCTTCGCCAGCGACTCGGCGGCCTGTCGGCACGATGCGGCGAGTTCGGGGTTGGCCTCTTTCCAGGACTTCAATTCAGCCATCCGCTGTCGCTGCTGCAGCGATACCTGGTTGAGCAGTTCGCCGAGCAATTCGCACGACTTGCCCTGCAGCGCAATCATGTCGCGCAGGAGCCGGTTGGTCTCGGCCATGTCGCCAGACGGGGCCGAGCCGGCCGCGGATGACGCGATCGAGTTTGCCGAAATGTCGAACTGGGTGAATCCCGGGGGGCCTTCGTGCATGGAATGGTTCCTGGGGAAAAAGGTGTCAGGACTCTTTTCCGTCCCTTCTCTTTCCGCGCAGGCGTTTTGGCACCGGAACGGAAAAGAGTCCTGACACCTTTTTCTGCAATCGTAGGCACAATCCCGGGGCGTTGCCATGAATCGTCTCGTGATTCGGGAGTTTTTCGTGACGGGCCGTCAGGGTTTCCCCAGTTTCAAGCGCCCCTGCCGCGCCGCCCCGGCGGCAGGCCCGCCCGCCACCGCCGCTCAAGTGGTCGGCGGAGAAGCCCGATGCAAGCCTTCGGAGACTTTGAATCGGTCGCACCGGCGCAGGGAAGCGTTCGGCACGGCCGCGGTCTCGGGAGCCTTGAGCACGCATGGAGCAGACCCCCGGTGAGCAGCCGATCGACCTAGCGTTTGGGTTTCTGACGGCGGTCGATTCGCCGTCGCATGGCCTGTTTGGCGGTTACCTGCTCGTGGATCCGGCCGGCCGCCCGCTCGAATTTCACTGCACGGCGCCGGTGAAGGTCTCGCGGGCGCAGCAGATCCTCTATGGCGCCACGCTCCAGAGCCACCTGCACGGCCGACAGATCGGGGCCACGCTGCTCGCCGAGGGAACGGTCGCGCCGGAATTGGTACTCACCGATTTCGAGCCGATGCTGCACGTGCGATCGCATACGAGCCTGCCGGTGGCGCTCGTGACGCGGGCCGACGCCGCGGTGGCCCCAAACGCCGAAGCGAGCAGTTTTGCGATCGGCTCCGTCTCGGTCAGTCCGCATGCCCAGGATGCCGGCCTCGGCGAGGCGCTGCGGCAGAAACTCGAGTCACTCGTGGCATCGGTCGATCTCGCCGAGCCGTTCGAGCGCATCCGCGCCGCGATCGAAGAAGCCCAACGGCACTGAGCCAAGCGATCGAGGCAGCCATGGATTCCCACGCAGGCTCGGTCCGCTCGTGGCGCAGGGGCGATCTTCTCTTCGCCTCGGGGGGAGCCCTTGCGCGGCTCGACCCGCGGCTGGCGGCGCCGGCCGCGCTGCGACTGCCGATCGACGTGCCGACGCCGTCGGTCACGCGGATCGAGATCTTCGACCGTCCACCCGCCGTCAACAGCTTTCAGTTCGCCCGGTCCGTCGAGCCCGCCGTGCGACCACCGCGCGTCGTGCGGCCGCGGCCCGTCGAACCGCCCTGCGAGGAGCCGGCGCCGGCTACCGATCCAGCGGCGCCGAAGCGCACCCGCATCGCGCCGCCGCGCGACGTGGTGAAGCTCTCGGAGCGGTTCTTCTTCCTCTTGCAGCCCGATCTCGAGGCGATCCTGGAAACGAGCAGCCTCGCGTTTCCACGGCAGCCGTTCCCATTCCAGCTCGACGGCATGGCGTTTCTCGTGCCGCGGCATGGCGCGGTGCTCGCCGACGAGATGGGCCTCGGGAAGTCGATGCAGGCGATCTCGTCGCTGCGGCTCCTGATCCGCTCGGGCGAGGCGCGGCGGGTGCTCGTCGTCTGCCCGAAGGGGCTCGTCTCGAATTGGACGCGGGAGCTCGCTGACTGGGCGCCGGAGTTGCTCGTCGCCGTGATCGAGGGAGACCCACAGCGCCGGCGCTGGCAGTGGTCGCTCGAAGACGTGCCGGTGAAGGTCGCCAACTACGAGGCAGTGGTGCGCGACCGGGATCTCGTCGCCGAGCTGGGCCTCGAGTTCGACCTCGTCGTTCTCGACGAGGCGCAGCGGATCAAGAATCGCACGAGCAACACGAGCGAGGCGGTACGGGCGCTGCGCCGCAAGCGGAGCTGGGCGCTCACGGGCACGCCCGTGGAGAACCGCGCCGAGGATCTCGTCTCCCTGTTTGAGTTCGTCGCCCCGGGCCATTTGAACGACCGCATGTCGCCGCGGGCCCTCGGCGCCGCCGCGGCCGACCACGTGCTCCGGCGAACGAAAGACAAGGTGCTCAAGGACATGCCGCCGCGGATGAATCGCGACGAGCGGATCGAGCTTTCCCCGGAGCAGCGGGAGACCTACCGCCGCGCCGAGGAGGAGGGGGTGCTGCGGCTCTCCGCGCTCGGCCAGGAGGCGACGATTCAAAACGTCTTCGAACTCGTCCTGCGGCTCAAGCAGATCTGCAACTTCGACACGGCCACCGGCGAGAGCGCGAAGCTCGACTGCCTCGAGGCGGAGCTCGAGGAGATCCAGGCCAGCGGCAAGAAGTCGCTCGTTTTCAGCCAATGGGTCGAAACCCTCGGCCGACTGAAGACCAGGCTCGCACGGTTCGGGGCGCTCGAGTACCACGGCGGCATGTCGACGGCGGCCCGCGACGAGGCGATCCGGCGGTTCAAGCACGACAAGCAGCACAACGTGCTGCTGCTTTCCTACGGCGCCGGCGCCGTGGGGCTCAACCTGCAATTCTCGCAATACGTCTTCCTCTTCGACCGCTGGTGGAACCCCGCGATCGAGGATCAGGCGATCAACCGCGCCCACCGCATCGGCGCGGCGGGCGCGGTCACGGTGACGAGATACCTTTCGGCCGACACGATCGAGGAGCGGATCGACGAGGTGCTGCGCAAGAAGCGCGATCTCTCCGACACGATCCTCTCACAGGCGGAAGCCCCGGCCTCGAGCGGCCTCACTACTGAAGACCTCTTCGCCCTCTTCAAGCTCGCCCCGCCGATCCGCGCCGCCGCGTAGGCAAAGTAGACCGCTTCGTCCCGAAGCGGATCTCCCTGCTTGTAATCCGCCATCAACTCGCCCAAGCCGGCTTCGGGTGACCCGTACCCCGCTCTCCGGACGCTCGCTTCGGGCATCCTGCCAATCCTGTTCGGCACGGCAGATGCTCGACGCGTCGATCCGCGTCTCGCGTGGCTCGGGGCTGCCCGCCCCTCTCGCCGGACGCTCGCTACGGTCATCCTGACCTTCGCTCGCTCGGAGACGTCAGCGCTTCGACATC
>JBKDMX010000002.1:0-20765 GCA_046343855.1 Planctomycetia bacterium | reverse complement strand
GGGCACCGCCGGCAACACCGCGACGGCCACCGACAACGACACCGCCGCGCCGCAGGTCGATCTCGCCGTCACGAAGACCCGCACCTCACCGCTGCCGGTCATCGCGGGGGAGATCGTGACCTACTCGATCGTCGTCACGAGCAACGGCCCCAGCTCGATCACCACCTTCACCGGCAACGACATCTCCGTCCCAGGCCTGCTCTCGCCCTCCTACAGCGTCAACACCGGCACGTATGACCCGAACACCGGAATCTGGACCGCCGACCCAGGCGACACGTTCGACGACGGAGAGTCAGTCACGTTCACGTTCTCCGGAACCGTGCCGGCCAACGCCACAGGCACCCTCACCAACACCGCCTCCGGCACCCCGCCGATCTTCGACCCGAACCCGGACAACAACACCTCCACCGCCACCGACACGATCGTCGTGAAGCCCGTCCTCTCGATCACGAAGACCGACAACGCGACGATCTACGTCCCGGGCACGACCACGACCTACACGATCGTCGCCACGAATGCCGGCCCGAGCTTCCTCGCGGGCGGCACCGTGTCCGACCCGCTTCCGGCGCAGGTCTCGAGCGCGACGTGGACGGCGGTCTATTCCGCCGGTTCGAGCGGCCCTGAAAGTGGCAGTGGGCCGCTGAACGAAACCGTCGACCTGGCCCCGGGAGGCACGGCGACGTTCACCTTCACCGTGCAGATCAAGCCCGACGCCACCGGCGACCTCGTGAACACCGTCACGATCACGCCACCGCCAAACACCCAGGGCAACACGGCCACCGCCACCGACACCAACACGATCTCAAACCCGCAACTTTTGCTCAACGTCACGAAGACCGACGGCAAGACGACCTACCTGCCCAACGAGACCTTCACCTACACGATCGTCGTCAGCAACTCGGGCCCGAGCACCATGGTCGACGGCGTCGTCAACGACCCGCTGCCGTCGCAGGTGGCGACCGGCTCGTGGACGGCGTCTTACTCAGCCGGCTCGAGCGGCCCCGCGAGTGGCTCCGGCGGCATCACGAATGAGAAGATCACGCTCCTGCCCGGCGGCAACGCGACGTTCCTCCTCACCGTGACGATCAGGTCCGACGCCTTCGGCCAGATGGACAACACCGTCACGCTCACGCCTCCGGCCGGCATCGTGGTGACACCAGGGTCGGTGCTCAGCGCCACCGACACCAACTTCGGCCCCGAGCCGCCGGCGTCGATCGGCGGCGCCCTCGTCGTCGGCAGCGACGATGGCTGCAACGGCCCGCCGTGGGTTCGCGTGCTCGACCCCAATTCGGGCGTGGAGCTCTCGCGGTTCCTTGCCTATGACGCCCGGTTCCGCGGCAGCGTCCGCGTGGCGGTAGGCGACGTCACGGGCGACGGTGTGGCCGAAATCATCACGGCCCCGAGCCGGAATCTCGTCGGCGAGGTTCGCGTGTTCCAGCGCAACCTCTTCGGCGCGGCCCAGCAGAATGGGCTGTCCGAATGGTCCGAGCTCACGCAATACCGCACGCTCGCCTTCGGCCCACGGTATCGGGGCGGCGTCGAGGTGGCGGTCGCCGACATCGACGGCGACCGCGTGAACGACATCGTCACTGCGATGTCGATCCAGTCAGGCATGGTGAACGTCTTTAAGGTGACCCTGAACGGCGGCGACCCGGTGGCAAACACCCCGTTCAAGTCGTTCCGCGGCGCGCCCGTCGGCACCAACAATGGCGTGATGATCTCGGCCGGCGACTACATCAACGGCGGTATTCTCGGCGGCCCCGCCGAGATCGCCGTCGGCACCAATTCCGGCACGCGGGCCCTGGTGCGAATCTTCGACGTCAGTGGCACGCCGAAGGTGGTGCGGAGCTTCAATCCGTTCGCCAATGGCTTCCGCGGCGGCGTGACGCTCTCGACCGCCGATTACGACGGCAACGGCTCGCTCGACCTGATCGTCGGGGCCGGCCTCAACGGCGGCTCGAGGGTCGAGGTCTGGAATCCCGCGACGACTTCGCGCATCGCCCAGACCTCTGTGTTCAGCAGCCTCGCGAAGCCGAATGCCCGCGTCTTCGCCGTCTTCGGGAGCGCGGCCGACGGCTTCCTTGGTCCCGACTCCACGCTCTACGGTGTGCAGGGCCTGAATGGCGGCCGTGGGTCGAAGGGCGTCTGGAAGGTGCTCTCTGGAAAGGCGGAGTCGCTCGTCAATTCGCAGACCAGCCTCCCGCCGCTCCGCATCGCGCCGATCGGCCTGCCGCTCGCCCCGATCGCCCCGCGGCTCGGATAAACCGCGGGGCGATCACTGGGGCTTTGCGGTGGACCGTCCTCCATGACGGCCACCCGGCGGTTTGACTCCTACCAGCGAGCCTCGAGGCCGAGGTTGGCACCGTGCATGAAGATCCCGCCCCCTGAGGCGAGCAGCGTGCCCGATGTCGCGGTGTTGGTGAAGTCAAACTGGTTCGGGGCGAGCGCGAGGCCGTCGATCCAGATCAGGTTGTAGCCGGCACGGATGCCCCAGACCTCGGTGAGCCGGTAGATCGCCGAGAGGTTCATATCACCGATGAAGCCCACGGAGCTGCCGAAGGTCGAGCGGGCGGGCCGCCACTGAAAGCCCTCGTAGTCGATGAGCGCATTTTGATACTGCTCCTGCGCGTTGCCGAGGATGCCGGCCTTCGCCCAGTTCTCGATCGACCAGCGGTTCCAATCCCAGCGTGCCCGGCGGCCGACCTGCGCGCCGAACATGTTGTTCCGCGTGCCCACGCCGTAGGGCACCGTGATGAACTGGTCGTCGACCACGCAGCAGTCCATCTCGATGCTCGCCCGCTCCTCCACGCCCACATACCGGAAGCCCACGAGCCAGTCGGTCGTGTGCCAGGCGCCGGCATCGCGATGCCAATGGTGCTCAGTGCTGAAGATGTTGGCCTCAGCGCTGTTGATCGTGGATTGGTATTTCACGGTCGCACGCTCGGCATCGGCCGTCAGCTGTTCACCGATGTCTCCAGGAAACTGGATGAACTGCCCCGGCGGTGCGGCAACGACGCCCGTGGCCGACTGGCCGTAGACGCCCCAGTAGCCGAGTTCCCAGCCGCCTTCACAGGGCTGCCGCTGGCCATAGAACGCCCTGACACCCTCGCTGAATGGAAACTGCAGGTCCTGCCCGGAGAGCAGCGGTGTGGCAGCCGGGTTTTGGGTCACGACGAGCGGCACGTTGCCCGCCTGGTTGTCGCGGCCCCAGAAGAGGGCGTCGGTGAGTGCGTAGGCCGTCCACAATGGCTCGGCCACATTGATGCCGGTGTATTGGACGTTCGTCACGTCGTAGGCCGGCTCCTCCGCGAAGGCCGGCGTTAATTCCTCGGGCCGCGGGATGCCTCCCTGCCCAAACGCCGCTGCATCGGCGACGAAGATCGCCGCCGCCACGAAACACAATCGCCGCACCCAGCGGACGGCGAACCCACAGACCGTCGCGATCACAGCCATGATCATCCCCCTTTTCTCCCTCTCGAGTGTCGGAACCACGGGCCGCACGCAGACGCGCCCCGCCAACCCCACCCTTAGAGGGGTGTGTTGCCCAGGTTCCATCGACCACCCCTGAAGAGGGGGTTCGCCCGGTCCGGAAAAGTTCCCATCGCGCGGACTGGGGGAACTGTGCGGGGTAACGGAAAGGCGAGCGGGTCGGCGGAAGTTCGCGGAGTATTTGGACCGAGTCTTCGAGGGCCACCGCGACGCGACTTCTGCCGCCCGCGAGCCGGTGCCTGAGCTCGGTGCTACTTCTTGCCGTTCTTCCGAAACTCCCACGGCGGCGTGGGTTTGGGCTGCGCCCAGAGGCCGAGTTTCTGGGCCTGGGCTTGGCGCTGCAGGTCGGCGAGCGACTGGTCCTTCGAATAGGCCGCGTAGTGCCAGGCGTTGCCGGTGGCAACCATTTCGCGGTTCACGTCCGTCCCGTTGACATACACATGGCCGATCCAGCGGCCGTAGCGATCCTTGCCGTCATCCACCACCTCCACGGTCTTCCCAAACACCATGCCCGCCATCGCATCCCGCGACACTTTTCCGTAATCCTGGCCGATTTCGGGGGCGTCGATCTCCGCCATGCGGATCTTCTGCTGCTGGTTGTTTTCATCGAGGCAGGTGATCGTGTCGCCGTCGTGCACGCCCACCACCCGCCAGAGATGCGAGTTGGCGGATCGTCCCGCCGGGGGCTGCGATTGCATCGGCACCAGCGGCGCCGCCTGCGGCGACGTGCTCACCGGCTGCATCTGCGGCGCGGTCGAGACCGCCGTCATCGGCGGCGGCGGGGCCGGTGCAGCCGGCTGTGTCGCGAGCGCCGCCGCGCCCGCCATCGCGGCGGGGGCGGCGGTCGCGGCCGCCGACTCCCATTGCGTGGGCGGCGGCTGCACCGATTGCCACTGATCGGGCAGCGGTGGCTGCGGCGGGGCGTATTGCTGCGGCGGCGGGGCATATTGCGGCGCGGGCGGAGGCGGCAGCGGCGTGTTCGGGGGCGTGATCGGCGTGCCGGCGAGCTGCGGCGCGGAGGCCGGATACTGATAGGGGGACGGCTGGTAGCGGACCACGTTCGGCGGTGGCGGCGCGTAGGTGGGAGGGGCGGCGCCGGAGGTCCGATAATTCCAGCCGGAGTATTGCGGCTGACCGTAGGCCTGAGGGCGGTTCACCGGCGACACGGCGAGCACTGGCGGTCCGACGGGATACGTAAACGTGTAGGTCGGCGCGTAATACATCGTGATCGGCCTGCCGTCCGGGCCGATCGCCTGATACGGAATCGCCTGCGGCTTCCAGTCCTTGGGGATCGCGCCCCCCTGGATCACATAGCCCGGCCAGGCGTAGGCCTGCGTGACGGGGATCTGCGCCACGCGAACACTGTCGGCTTTGCCATCGGTGTCGCCGGCCTTCGTCTTCGCGCCGCCGGTCGCCCACGGGCTCACGTCGTCATCGTCGGCCCGCGTGCCGGCTGCCATGAAGATCAGCAACGCGAGCGCGGCGCAGCATGCGGCCTTCGCGCGCGAGCGCCATTCACAGGCGATGGATTGTCGGCATCCGTGCCGCACGTGATCCGCCCTCGGGTCATGTCACGAACAACGCTTTGATCGGATTTCCCGAGCATTTCCGGTGAGGGGGATTCCCGGGGCTTCTCCCGCTTGCCTCGCTTGGGTGATCTGGGTGAACTGGGTCTCATGCGTCTTTCATGCCTTGCCGCCGCCCTCCTTCTTCTCGTCGTCGGCGGCGTTGCCTGCATTGCCGGGCCTCCCGATGCTGACCACTTTGCCGCGACGGCGCGACGGGCCGGCCTGCGGGTGCTCGAAGGGGAGCATCTCGTGCTCGTGACCGACCGGCCCGTGCGCGAAGGCGACGGCGTCGATGAGCTGCCCCGGGTCTTCGATGCGGCGTTCGCAGTGTGGTGTCGCCACTTCGGCATCGACCCGGCCGCACATCGTGAGTGGCGGGCGCTGGCCTGCCTGATGACCGATCGCGAACGCTTCCAGGCGGCGGGTTTGCTGCCGACGGGTGGCGCGATTCCCGATTTCGCCAATGGCTATTGCCTCGGCGCTCGCTTCTGGATGATGGATCAGTCGAGCCCCGCCTACCGCCGCCACCTGCTGCTCCACGAAGGCGTGCATGCCTTCACGCTCACGCTCCGCGATGCCGCCGCCCCCGTCTGGTACACCGAGGGCATCGCCGAACACCTCGCCACGCATCGGCTCGACCACGGCGCCGACGGCTCAGCCCGCTTCATCCCCACGCCGATCCCGCTCGAGGCGGGCGACGTCGAGCAGCTCGGGCGGATCGAGAAGATCCGCACACTGCGCTCCGCCCGCGCCAGCCCTTCGCTCGCCGACGTCTTTGCAACGCCCCCGGCGAATCATCACGCGCTCGATTCCTACGCCGCGAGCTGGGCGGCTGTCGCGTTGCTCGCTGGGCATCCGGCCCACGCCGACGTCTTTCGCGGCTGCGAATGCGGGCCGCTTGACGGCTCATTCACAAAGCGGCTCGAAGCGGCGCCGGGCTGGAGCGGCTCCCAGGCCGCACGCGACTTCGATGCCTTCACGGATGAACTCGACTACGGCTACGACTTCACCCGGTCCGCGATCGATTGGTCGGCGGGCAGCCCGCTGCGAGGAACGCAGACGTTCAACGTCGCGAGTGACCGCGGCTGGCAAAACAGCACGTGGCGTCTCACCGCCGGGCAGCGATGCTCGCTCCGTGCCACCGGCCGCATCCAAGTAGGACAGGCTTCAGCCTGTCACCCATCATCAAAGGCTTCAGCCTGTCTCTTGGAATCCGAGCCCGACGGCATCTCGCTCGAATGGTATCGCGGCCGCCCAGTCGGCCGGCTGCTTGCAGCGCAGTGGGTGGAAGAGCCGGCGGGCGGCGGCCGCCCGCGGTTCGTGGTGCTCGCCGAGGGCGCGGCTGGCGAATTCACCGCCGCCGCCGACGGGCCGCTCTACTTCAAGATCAACGAAAGCCCCGGCCGCCTCGCCGACAACGCCGGCACGTTCACCGTTGATCTCCAGTAGGACAGGCTTCAGCCTGTTAATTTGGCGACAGGCTAAAGCCTGTCCTACGACGCATGCACCGCAAACTCACCGGCCGCGAGGCTCGGCAGGTTCGTTGATCCCATGAGCCAGAGATCGACCGACCGGGCCGCCTCGCGGCCCTCGTGGATCGCCCACACCACGAGCGATTGTCCGCGCCGCAGGTCGCCCGCGGCGAAGACTCCCTCCTTGCTCGTCATGTAGTTCGCTCCGGTCTTCACGTTGCCCCGTGGGTCGAGTTCGAGGCCGAGGTCGGCGATCGGCCCCTGCTTCTCCGGTCCCACGAAGCCCATCGCGAGAAGCGCGAGCTGGCAGGGCCATTCCTCTTCAGTTCCAGCAAGCTCCTTGAACTTCTGCTGGCCCGTCGCCGGATCCTGATACCACTCGATCCGCACGGTCTTGAGGCCGCGCAGGTGGCCCTTCTCGTCGCCCAAAAACTCCTTCGTCAGGATGCTGAACTCTCGGCGGCAGCCCTCCTCGTGCGAGGAGCTCGTCCGCAGCATCTGCGTCCAAAGGGGCCACGGGCTGCTGGCCGGCCGGTCCGCCCGCCGCGGATACTTGCCGAGATCCGGCGGCTGTGGGAGCAGTTCGAATTGCGTCAGGCTCTTGCAGCCCTGCCGGTTGCTCGTGCCGTCGCAGTCGGAGCCCGTGTCGCCACCGCCGATCACGATCACGTCCTTGCCCTCGGCCACGATCTGCCCGGGAACGTCGTCGCCGGCGTTTCGCTTGTTTTGCTGCGGCAGAAACTCCATCGCGTAGTGCACGCCCTGGAGATCGCGGCCCGGGATTGGCAGGTCGCGGCCGAGCGTGGCGCCGCCGGTGAGGACGATCGCGTCGTATTCATCGCGGAGTGTCTGCGTGCTCACGTCGCTGCCGACGTTCACGCCGCAACGAAACTCCACGCCCTCCGCCTCCATCTGCTCGACCCGCCGCCAAACGCGCCACTTTTCGAGCTTGAAGTCGGGGATGCCATACATGAGGAGCCCGCCCGGGCGGTCGGCCCGCTCAAACACGGTCACGAGATGCCCGGCCCGGTTGAGCTGCTGCGCTGCGGCCAACCCCGCGGGCCCGCTTCCGACGACGGCCACCCGCTTGCCCGTCCGCACGGCCGGCGGCTCAGGGAGAACCCAGCCCTCATCGAAGGCCCGGTCGGCGATCGTCATCTCGATCTGCTTGATCGCGACGGGATCCTCGTTGATGCCGAGCACGCAGGCCGCCTCGCACGGGGCGGGGCAGACGCGGCCGGTGAACTCCGGGAAGTTGTTCGTGGCGTGGAGCCGCTGGCTCGCCTCGTGCCATTGCTCGCGATACACGAGATCGTTGAAGTCGGGAATGATGTTCCCCAGCGGGCAGCCGGTGTGGCAGAAGGGCACGCCGCAATCCATGCAGCGGGCTCCCTGCGTCTTCACCTCTTCCGGGGGAAGGATCGTGAGGAACTCGTTGTAGTGCTTGAGGCGGTCGGTCACCGGCGCATAGCCCGAGACCTGACGCTTGTACTTCATGAATCCACGCGGCTCACCCATTGACCTTGGCCTCCACCTTCTTGGCGTCGTTCTGATCCTGTTCGGCGAGCTTGCGGAGTTCCGCGATGGCCCGCTTGTAGTCGATCGGCATCACCTTCACGAATCTCTTCTGCTCGCTCGGCCAGGCGGCGAGGATCTCCTTGCCGCGGGCGCTGTCGGTGTATTCCACGTGCTTCTCGATCCGGCTCTTCACGTAGTCGAGGTCGCCCTGGTCGAGTTCCTCGAGCGCCACCATCTCCATGTTGACCTTCGGCCGGAACGTGCCGGTCGCGTCCCACACGTAGGCGATGCCGCCGCTCATGCCGGCCGCGAAGTTGCGACCCGTCTCGCCAAGGATCACGGCCCGGCCGCCGGTCATGTATTCGCAGCCGTGGTCGCCCGTGCCCTCCACGACGGCTTCGGCGCCCGAGTTTCTCACGCAGAACCGCTCGCCGCAGATGCCGCGGATGTAGATCTCGCCGCTCGTCGCGCCGTAGGCCACGACGTTGCCGGCGATCACGTTGTCTTCCGCCTTGAAGCGGGCGTCCTTCACGGGCCGCACGATCACGCGGCCGCCCGAGAGGCCCTTGCCGCAGTAGTCGTTGACGTCGCCTTCCACCTTCACCGTCACGCCCGGCACGCCAAACGCCATCAGGCTCTGGCCGGCCGTGCCCGTGAAATTGATCTGGATCGTGCCGTCGGGCAGGCCCGCCGCGCCGTGCCGCCTGGTCACCTCGCTCGAGAGGATCGTGCCCACGGTGCGGTTGATGTTCTTGATCGGCAGATCGAGCTTCACCGGCTTCTTCTGCTCGAGGGCCGGCTTGCAGAGGTCGAGGAGCGTGGTCATGTCGAGCGACCGCTCGATACCGTGATCCTGCGATTCCTCGTGGTGCGTCTTCACGTGCTTCGGCACCTCGGGCTTGTGGAGGATCGTCGAGAAATCGAGCCCCTTCGCCTTCCAGTGCGCGATCGCCGCGCGGGTGTCGAGCCGATCCACGCGGCCCACCATCTCGTCGATCGTGCGAAAGCCGAGCTTTGCCATCAGTTCGCGGAGCTCCTCCGCGAGCATGAAGAAGAAGTTGACGACGTGCTCCGGCTGGCCGGTGAACTTCTTGCGGAGTTCCGGATCCTGCGTGGCGACGCCCACCGGGCAGGTGTTCAAGTGGCACTTCCGCATCATGATGCAGCCCATCACCACGAGCGACGCCGTGGCGATGCCGTATTCCTCGGCGCCCAGGAGCGTGGCGATCGCCACGTCCTTGGCGGTGCGGATCATGCCGTCAGTCTGCACGACGATCCGCCCGCGGAGGTCGTTCATCACGAGCACCTGGTGGGCCTCGGCGAGGCCGAGCTCCCAGGGCAGGCCGCAGTGCATGATCGAGGTCTGGGGGCTCGCGCCCGTGCCGCCGTCGTGGCCTGAGATGAGCACGACGTCGGCCTTGCCCTTCGACACGCCCGCCGCCACCGTGCCCACGCCCACCTCCGCCACGAGCTTCACGCTCACTCGCGCGTGGTGGTTGGCATTCTTCAGGTCGTGGATCAGCTGGGCGAGATCCTCGATCGAGTAGATGTCGTGGTGCGGCGGGGGGGAGATGAGCCCAACGCCTGGCGTCGAGTGCCGAATCCGCGCAATCTCTCGATCGACCTTGTGGCCGGGGAGCTGGCCGCCCTCGCCGGGCTTCGCGCCCTGCGCCATCTTGATCTGCAGTTCCTTCGCGTTGACGAGATAGAGGCTCGTCACACCGAAGCGGCCACTGGCCACCTGCTTGATCTTCGAGTTTTTGCTGTCGCCGTTGGGCTCGAGCTGGTAGCGGACGGGATCCTCGCCACCTTCGCCGGTGTTGCTCCAGCCGCCGAGCCGATTCATCGCCACGGCGAGCGTCTCGTGGGCCTCCTTCGAGATCGAGCCATACGACATCGCGCCGGTGGCGAATCGCTTCACGATCTCCTTCGCGGGCTCGACTTCCTCCAGCGGGATCGCATCGGCGGCCCACTTGAAGTCGAGCAGGCCGCGCAGGGTCAGGAGCTTCGTCTGCTGCTCGTCGATCAGCTTCTGATACTTCTTGAACTCCTCGCGGCTGTTGATCTGCGTCGATCGCTGCAGGCTGGCGACCACGTCGGGGGCCATCACGTGGGCCTCTCCCTTCCGCCGCCAGGCGTAGCGACCGCCCACGTCGAGTTCGAGCACGCTTGGCACGTTGGTCCGCGGCCAGGCATGTTCGTGCCGCTTGAGCGTCTCTTCGGCCAGGCCGTCGAGGCCGATGCCGCCGATCCGGCTGGGCGTGCGCGTGAAGAACTCGTCCACGAGGCCCTGCTCCAGGCCCACGGCCTCGAAGATCTGCGCGCCGCGGTAGCTCTGCTGCGTCGAGATGCCCATCTTGCTCATCACCTTGAGCAGGCCCTTCGTCGCCGCCTTCACGAAGTTCTTGTGGAGCTTTTCGCGCGGGTAGTCGCCGGCGATGATCTTTTCCGCCTGCATCTGGTCGATCGTGGCAAAGGCCACGTAGGGGTTCACGGCGCCGGCGCCGTAGCCCGTGAGCAGGGCGAAGTGCTGCACCTCTCTCGCCTCGCCCGTCTCGATCACGAGGCCGCAGCGGGTGCGGGTGCCCTCGCGCACGAGATGATGGTGCACGCCCGCCGTCGCCAAAAGGGCCGGCACGGCCGCCTGCTCGCGGCAGACGCCGCGGTCGGAGAGCACGACGATCGTCGCGCCGTCGGTCACGGCCTTCGACGCCTCGGCGCGAATTCGATCGAGTCGCTTCCGCATGCCGGCTGCGCCGTCGGCCGCCGGGAAAAGCATCGAGATCGTCTTGCTCACGAGGCCGGGCTGGTTCAGTGATTTGACGCGCGCGCATTCCGCATTCGTGATCACCGGCGTCTCGAGCCGCAGGAGCCGGGCCTGCTCCGGCTTCGAGTCGAGCAGGTTCCCCTCGCAGCCGATCGTGGTGATCATCGACGTGATGATCTCCTCGCGGATCGCGTCGAGCGGGGGGTTCGTCACCTGCGCGAAGAGCTGCTTGAAGTAGTTGGCGAGCAGCTGCGGCCGATCGGAGAGCACGGCGAGCGGCGTGTCGTTGCCCATCGAGCCGATCGGCTCGGCGCCGTCGGTGGCCATCGGCGCGAGGATCACCTTCAAATCCTCGAGCGAGTAGCCGAACGTGCGCTGCAGTTCGAGCAGGCTCGACTGCTCGCCCGCCACGCCGGCCGCACGCCAGGGGTCGGCCGCATGCGGCGCGCCGTTGCCGTTGGGTGTGTGGCCGTTGCCGTTCGTGCCGCCCACGAGCGCCGCCGAGGGCTCCACGGCCCGCGAGGCGGTCACGTCACCCACGTTCGCCGGATCGGCGAGCGAATCGAGCCTCACCTGGTTGGCCGCGATCCAGTCCCGCCAGGGCTTCTCCGAGGCGAGCTTCCGCTTGATCTCGTCGTCTTCGACGATCCGGCCTTCCTTCGTGTCGACGAGGAACATGCGGCCCGGCCGCAGCCGGCCCTTCCGCACCACCTCGTTGGCCGGCAATTGCAACACGCCCGCCTCGCTCGCCATCACGACGAGCCCGTCCTTCATCTGCCACCAGCGGCCGGGCCGCAGACCGTTGCGATCAAGCGTCGCTCCGATCCGCACGCCGTCGGTGAAGGCGAGCGCCGCCGGGCCGTCCCAGGGCTCCATCAGGCAGGCCTGGAATTCGTAGTAGGCCTTGAGGTCGTCGCCCATGCTCTCATGGCCGCTCCACGGCTCGGGGATGAGCATGCTGACGGCCTCTTCGACCGGCCGGCCGGCCAGCACGAGCAGTTCGAGCACGTTGTCGAACGTGGCCGAGTCGCTGCCCCCTTCGCGGATCACGGGCTTGATCTTGTCGAGATCAACGCCAAACACGGGATGCGCGAGCATGCTCTCGCGGGCGTGCATCCAGTTGATGTTGCCGCGCACGGTGTTAATCTCGCCGTTGTGGGCGATGTAGCGGAAGGGATGCGCGAGATCCCACGTCGGAAACGTGTTCGTGCTGTACCGCTGGTGCACGAGCGCGAGCGAAGACGTCATCTTCGCGTCGGAGAGGTCGGAGAAATACTTGTCGACCTGGTCGGCGAGCAGGAGCCCCTTGTAGACGATCGTCTTCGAGGAGAGCGAGCAGACGTAGACGAACGTCTGCTCCGTCAGGCCGAGCTTGCCGAGCTCGATGCCGAACCGCTTCCGCACCACGAACAGCTTCCATTCGAAGTGGTCGCGGGAGACTTTGCCGCGGCCGATGAAGGCCTGCCGCACGACTGGCTCCACCTCGCGGGCCGTTTCGCCGATCGAGCGGTTGTCGGTCGGCACGTTGCGCCAGCCGAGAAACTCGAGCCCTTCCTCGCGGCACACCTTCTCGAAGAAGAGTTCGGCGGTCTCGCGATCCCCTTCCGACGGCGGCAGGAAGACGTTGCCGGCCGAGTAGTCGCCCGGCGCGGGCAGCTTGATGCCGGCCTGCGGCGTGACGGCCGCGAAGAATTCGTGCGGCATCTGGATGAGGATGCCGGCGCCGTCGCCGGTGAGCGGATCGGAGCCGGTTGCGCCGCGATGCGTGAGGTTTTCGAGCAGTTCGAGCCCCTGCCGCACGATCTGGTGGCTCTTGCGGCCGTGCATGTTGACGACGAATCCCACGCCGCAGGCGTCGTGCTCGTTGGCGGGGTCGTAGAGGCCCTGCTTCGGGGGAAGGCCGGGCTGGCGGGGCTGTCCGTTGAAACGCGTCATTGCGATGCTCTTACTGGTGCTGAAGACCGGAACGGGAATGCGAAAAAACCTTGGGAAGCGAAATCAGGCGTGGGCGACCACGTCGGCGGATTGATCGGCGGCGGGCTCCATGTCGTGGGCATGCTCCCGCAGCAGTTCGACGAACCGCGCCGCCGTCGGCGGGAGCGGCTTGCCGCGGGCATGGATGATGCCGAGTGGCCGCACGAGTTCCTCGCCGGCGATCCGCACGGTGGCCAGCGTGCCGGCGGCGAGCTCGCGGCCGACGGTCGGCTCCGGGAGCAGCGCGACGCCCGCGTCGATCTCGACGGCCCGCTTGATCGTCTCGATGTTGTCAAAATCCATCACCACGTTCGGCTCGGCGCCATGGGCGGCGATGGCGCGATCGAGCTCGTGGCGGATGACGAGGTCGGGGTCGAAGCCCACCATCCGCTGGCCGTGGAGTTCCTTGAGCGACATCTGCACCCGGCCGGCGAACGGATTGCCCGGGGCACAGACGAGCACGATCGGCTCCTCGCGCCAGGGCTCCGCCTCGATTGCCCGCGTGCTCCGCGGATAGCTCACGATGCCGATCTCGGTCTGCCCCTGCTCGACCGATTCGAGCACGCGATCGGGATGGAGGTATTCGAGCCGCACGTTGGCCTTGGGATGGCGGCTCATGAACTCCTGCACGTAGCGGCTCATGTGGTGCAGGCCGACGGAATAGATCGCGGCCACACGCACGCGGCCGGCGACTTCCTCATGCAGCGTGCGGACCTCGTCTTCGAGCGCGTCGTATTGCGCGATGAGCTTGCGGCAGCCGTCGAAAAACACCTTTCCCTCGCGGGTCGGCGCCAGCGGCCGCTTCGACCGCTCGATCAGCTGCACGCCGAGCCGGCTTTCCAGCTGGCTCACCACCTGGCTGGCCCCCGACTGCGAAATGCCGTTGTCCTCCGCCGCGCGGGAGAAACTCCGCCGGGAGATGATGTCGCAGAAGATTTTCAGGGACTTCAGATTCACGGAAATCCGCGAAACGCGGCCGAAAATGTGAAACCGCGAACATCCCTGTTCAGGAAAACGAATAATGCCGCCATGCATCATTCGGAAAACAGATACAGCCTAGCGGGGATCCGCCGGCCGTCAAGCGTGCCCTCCCGTAGGACAGTCCTCCGTGCCTGTCCACAAAAAACCCGCCTCAATGGACAGGCACAGAGGCCTGTCCTACCGGGAGCGTGACAGGCTGAAGCCCGTCCTACCTGAAGGCGGCCAGCTCCTGGCGGATGAGGTCGAGAAACTCGTCGCCTGCGGCACGCGGATCCGGGCCCGCCGAGCAGAGGCAGCAGATCGTCGTCGCATCTGCATATGGCAGCACGGCCACTGAAGCCCGAGTCCTTGGCCGGAGCGGCGGCACGCCGCGGAAGCCGCGGATCACGAGGCCGCCGGGCGCGTCGCGGCCGTCGATCTTCGGCACGCCCGCCCGCATCCTGCGGCTCACATCGCCGAGATTGCTGACGATCACCGTCGAGAGGCAGATCGGCAGCCGCGTGACGGCCTTGAGCATGAGTGGGCTCTTCGACAGAAACCCCACCGCCTCGAGAAATCCCGCGACCGCACCCGACGCCAGAATCCAGCGCGACGCCGCAGCGAGCGACCCCACAAGCGACTCCCGATCGCGGCATGCCGCGCGGGAGCGATCCAAAAATGCATAGCCGATCTCGTTGCTCGCCGGATCTCGCTGCCGCGGCGCCCGTGTGCTCACCGGCATCGTCACCCGCACGCCCCCGCGCCGCTTCCCGGCGCGGTCGTTCCAGGCCAGCGCCGCCCGCATCACCGCGGCCACGATCAGGTCGTTCACGGTCGCTTTTCGCGCGGCCGCGGCGGCCCGCAGCCGCGCGGTGAATGCCGCGTCAAGTTCGATCGTCGCATACGGCGGCTCGATCGCGCCGGTTCGTCGGTTCGTCGCGGCTGACCGACTGCGCACGAGTGCCGCCGGAAAAAACCTGGCAAATGCCAGTGCCTCGCCGACGGGATCGATCGCGGGCGACTGTGCACCCGGCGCTGCAGCCGACTCCGGCCCTTCGCTACCGCGCATCACCGGCCGCGTGAAGCCGCGTGGCTCGGTCCCATCGTAGAAGGCCCAGAGGTCGCCCATGAATTCGCACGCGGCGATGCCGTCGCAGGCGGAGTGATGCACCACCATGGCGATGCTGTGGAGCCGCGGGCCGATCGCGCGGGCAACGATTCGCACGCCGCTTTCGCGTTCCAGATCGACGGGCCTCCAGGGATCGAGCCCGTCGGCCTGCGGATGCCAGACGAATGCCGGTTGCACGTCAGGCGGCAGCCAATGCGGCCTGCCTCGGCGCCAGGCCACGCGACTGCGAAACCGCGGGTGCCGCTGGGCGGCCCTGTCCATCGCTGCCCTGAGCCGGTGCTCGTCGAGATCCCCTTCGACGATGCACTCGAGGAAGAAACACATCGGGTGCCCGGGCCGGGCATCCACGAGCATCAAGTGGTCGAACGGCGCCAGCGGCCCACCGACGGCGCCGATCGAGGGGGGCGGGAAAGCGGTTTCTTTGGGACTGGGGGGCATGGCAGCGGCGACGATACCCTCGCAGCCTGACCGGCTCGAATAACCGCGGAAAAATAGCATAAAAAGCGTGCCAATGCCCCAATTGGGCAACTTGACCGGATGCGCAATATAGGCATACTGCGGGGCTTGCAGCGACTCGGCGGCTATGGTTCCGCCGATCTTTTCCCAGGGATGGGGCGTTCGTTTTCTTCGAGAAAAACGCCAACCCTATCCATCTCTTCCCTCGACACGCATGTCGATGACGGCTGCGAGCAGTTGCGCGTGATCGCGCTCTCCTCGGGCTGACTCCTCTTCCTGACGACAAGGACGCCGATTTGAACGAACCACTTGCGATCGTGGGCATGGCATGCCGCCTGCCTGGAGCCGACGGGCTCGATGCCTTCTGGAAACTCGTCGTGGAGCGCGGCGCCGCCTGGGGGCCGCTGCCCGAATCGCGGCTGCCCCGCGATCTCTACTTCCATCCCGAGAAGAGCCGCGTCGGCAAGAGCTATTCGGAAATGGGCGCCGTCGTGTCTGACAGGCCCGTCGACCCGGCGGTCTGCCCGATCAGCGCTGATCTTGCCAATCGCTACGACATCGCCCACCACATCTTCCTCGAGGTGGCGTCGCTGGCCTGCCGCGATGCGGGCATGGACCCATTCGCGATGCCGGCCGACCGACGGACGGGCGTCTATGTCGGCCACACCGGCGGCAGCACGCGGATCGGTGACATCGTCTACTCCACCGGCATCGACGAGGCCGCTTCACTGCTCGCCGACACTCCCGCCGCCCGCGACCTGCTGGGCGGCTCCGTCGGCGACGTCGCGGCGGAAGTGGTCGATGCGGTGCGCCGGCGCTATCCCGGCCGCCGGCCCGGAGAGAGGCTCGACTTGGGCGCGCTCGGCGCCGCGCAGATCGTGCATGAAGCGCTGCGTCTGAACGGTCCCTTCCTCGTGGTCGATGCCGCCTGCGCCTCGTCGCTGCAGGCGATGGCGATCGGCGCCCGCGCGCTCTTGCAGGGGGGCATCGATCAGGCGATCGTGGGCGGCGCGTCGTATTGCAAGTCCGACAGCCTCGTGCTCTTTTCCGCCGCGCAGTCGGTGAGCAACAGCGGCTCCTGCCCATTCGGCGAGGCGGCCGACGGGCTCATCACGGCGGAAGGCTACGTTGCCCTCGTGATCAAGACGCTCTCCCGCGCGGTCGCGGATGGCGACCGCATCCGGGCCGTGATCCGCGGTCTCGGCGTTGCCAGCGACGGCAAGGGGAAAAGCCTCTGGGCGCCGCGGCAGGAGGGTCAGGTCATGGCCGTGGAGCGGGCTTATCCCGATCCGGCCGACCTCGGCCGCATCGAATACATCGAAGCCCATGCCACGAGCACGCAGGTGGGCGACGCGACGGAGCTCTCGGCGCTCTCGCGATTCCTCGCGCCATACGTCTCGGCCGGCCGGCGAATCCCCATCGGCAGTGTGAAGGCCAACATCGGCCACACGCTCGAGACGGCCGGCATCGCCAGCCTGGTCAAGGTGGTGCTGGCGATGGAGCACGGCGTGATCCCGCCGGGCTCCACGTGCGATGAGCTCAACAGCGAGTTCGATTGGCAAAACGGCCCCTTCACCGTGCCGCGGGCGCCGCTCGCCTGGCCGGCCCATGCCGATGGCTCGCCCCGCTATGCAGCCGTCAATGCCTTCGGCATCGGCGGGCTCAATGTCCACGTCGCGCTCTCCGAATATCAGCCGGCTACCGCACCGCGACCGATCACGCCGCAGACGGCCGACGAGGATTGCATCGCGATCGTGGGTGCCGGCTGCGTGCTCCCCGGCGCGCTTGCGCTCGACGCCTTTTTCGCGCGGATCGACCGCGGTGAATCGGCGATCGGGCCGGTGCCGGCCGACCGCTGGCAGGCGGCCCGCGCGGTCGATCGCTCCGGCCCGCGCACCTGGTGCACGATGTCTGATCGCGGCGGATTCGTCCGTGATTTCGCCTACGACTGGCGTCGCCACAAGGTGCCGCCGAAGCAGATCGCCGCAGCCAACCCGCTGCAGTTCATGCTGCTCGAGGCGGCCGACGCGGCGATCGCCGATGCCGGCGGCCCCGAGGCGGGCCTCGACCGCAAGCGCACGGGCGTCGTCGTCGGCACGCTCTTCGGCGGCGACTTCGCCAACCAGCTGCAGCTGGGCCTGCGGCTGCCCGAGACGGGCCGCGATCTGCGCGGCGTGCTCACCCGCCGCGGCGTTTCCCCAGCCGACATCGACCGCATCGTGGAGGCCTACGACAAGACGCTGCTGGAAAAGATGCCCGCGCTGGTCGATGAGACGGGCAGCTTCACGAGCAGCACGCTCGCCAGTCGGCTCACGAAGACATTCGACCTCATGGGGGGCGCGCTCGCGCTCGACGCCGGAGATTGCTCGAGCGTCTCCGCGCTCTCGGCGGCGGCCGACATGCTCCGTCAAGGGGATTGCGACGCGGTGATCTGCGCCGCGGGCCAGCGGTCGCTCGACCTCATCGCCTTCGAAGGGCTGTCGCTGAGCAGCAAGCTTGGCGACGATGCCGATGGGGTGGTGCCGGGCGAGGGCGCGGTGGTGTTTGTGCTCAAGCGTCTGAAAGACGCCCGCGCCGCCGGCAACCGGATCCGCGGCATCATCCGTGCCGCACAAGTCCATTCCTCGCAGCCGGCTCCGCGTTCCGCGGCGCCGTCTCTGGCAAACCTCTTCGGCCATACCGGCGCCGTGGCTGCCGCCGCCGAACTGCTCTCGCTCACCAAGGCCAACGGCGAAGGCACGATCACGATCTCCCACGGCCCTCTCGTCGGCCGAATCGAGGTGGGCGAAGCAGCGCCGCGGCCCACCGTGTCGCCCGCGTCGCGACCGGCGGCAGCATCCGGCAGGCCGCTCGTCGCCGCGCTCTTCCCGGGGCAGGGCTCACAATACACCGACATGTTTCGCGGGCTCGCCGCGGAATCGCCCGAAGCGCGCGATGCTCTCGCGCGGCTCGACGGCGTGGCGCGTGCGCTCGGCCACGAAACCCTCGCCGAGATCGCCTGGCGGCCCGACAACGGCCTCGGCACGCGGATCTGGGACACGCAGTGGGCGATGTATCTCGGCGACCTCTTCGCCTGGGACGTGCTCCGCGGCATGGGCTTCGCGCCCGATATCGTGGCCAGCCACAGCTTCGGCGAGTTTCCGGCGCTCGCCGCGACGGCGGCCTGGGCGGTCGAGGACGGGGCGCGGGCCGCGCGGGCTCGGGCCGACGCCGTCGAGCAGCACGGCCCCCGCGATGGCGCGATGCTCTCCGTGATCGCGGATCGCGCGACGGTGCAATCGGCGATCGCCCCCTTCGCCGGGCAGGTCTGGGTGTGTGCCGAAAACGCCCCGGAGCAATTCGTGATCGGCGGCACGGCCCGCGTGGTCGATGCTGTCGAGGTCTTGATCGAAACGCGGCGGGTGAAGTCGAAGCGGCTCGCCGTGCCGAGCCCCTTCCACACGCCGCTCCTGCAGCGGGCCGCCGACCAGCTGGCCGCCACGATCAACTCGCTCCCGGTCGAGCCGCCCGCGACTCCGCTCTTCAGCAGCACGACCGTCTCGCAGATGGCCGATCCGTCGGCTGTGCGTGAAAGCCTCATCCGACAGATGACGGAAACCGTTCGCTGGATCGGCGTCATTGAGTCGCTCTATGCGGCGGGCGTGCGCACGTTCGTCGAAGTCGGGCCGTCGGGCGTGCTCACGGGCCTCGCGCGGCGGATCCTCGAAGGCCGCGAGGGCTGCACGTTCCTGCAGTTCGACCAGCGCGGCCGCGCCGCCGGCGAACACCTCGCCCGCCTGCGGGAGCAGCTCGAAAAGGCCGGCGCGATCCGGGCCCACGAGCCGGCCAAGAAGAAGTCACCGCCGACCCGCGGCACCGTCGTGGCGTTCGATGCCACGGCCCGCCGCCGCGAGCGCAACCGCGCCGGCACGAGCCAGCGTGTCGCACCGCGCGAGCCTACCCCGATCGCATCGCGCGTTGCGAAGCAGCCGGTCGTCGCCGCGGCGGGTGGCGGCGGCCACAACGGCTCGTCCCATGTGAATGGCAATGGGCACGGGAATGGGCATGGCAACGGCGACTGGCAGCGTGGCGCGACCGCGATGCTCGTGGCCGAGCGGCCCGCGGTCGCCAAGCCTGCGGCTCGTGCCTCCGGCAGTGAGATCGAAGCCTTCCTCATTGACTTCGTCGTCGAGCAGACGGGCTATCCGCGCGAGATCGTGGAGCTCGATGCCGACCTCGAAGCCGACCTCGGCATCGACAGCATCCGCAAGGCGCAGCTCTTCGGCGAAATCGGCCAGAAGTATTCGCTCAAGGCCGACGACAGCGTCTCGCTCGACGAGTTCCCCACGCTCCGCCATCTCCTCGACTACATGCTCCCGCGCGTCGGCGGCACTGCTGCAGTGACGTCGGCAGCGATTGTGCCCGCGAAGTCGCAGCCCGCCCCGGCCTCGCCGCCCGCAGCCCGGGTGGCAGCAGCTCCGGTACATGCCGAGCCGGCTGCGAGCGACCGATCGCTCGAGCTCGAAACCTTCCTCGTCGATTTCGTCGTCGAGCAGACGGGCTATCCGCGGGAGATCGTGGAGCTCGATGCCGACCTCGAAGCCGACCTCGGCATCGACAGCATTCGCAAGGCGCAGCTCTTCGGCGAAATCGGCCAGAAGTACTCGCTCAAGGCCGACGACAGCGTCTCGCTCGACGAGTTCCCCACGCTCCGCCATCTCCTCGACTACATGCTCCCGCGCGTCGGCGGCACTGCCTCAACCAGTGCGTCGGCAAGCACGGCAGCGAGCGCGCCGGCAAAGTCGCAGCCCGTACGTGAAGAACCGGCCGTCGTCGATCTCGCGGCGGCGCTCGGCGGGTTCGATGCCGTGCTTGTCGCGGCGGCCGACGCCGCAGGCCCGCGCGGGCTGATCGCGTGCTTTGGCCGGCATGCCTCGCCGGCAGTGCAGCGCGTCGAGGCGGGCGGTCTCCGCGCCACGCTCGTGGGCGCGGAAGGCTTGCCCGGGGCGCTCGTGGGCTGGAATGACGCCGGGCTGATTGCATTTGCGGCTGACGCGACCGGCCGTAATGGCATGGCGGCCACGGCTGCCGTCGAGGCGATTGTCACATCCTGCCGGTCGACCGCAGACGCAGAGAGACTGATCGGCGGGCTCTCGCAGGCACCGCAGGGTCTCGTCGTCGCGCACATTGCCGGCGGCGTGAATCCGGTGTCGGCTGTGTGTGATCCGAAGTCGGCGCTCTGGCGCGTGGCCTTGGCAGATGGCGCTATCGATGCCCCGCAGACGCTCGCGGCCCTGCTGAACCGGCAACAGTCGGCCGCCCGCGACGCCCTCTCGGCAACCTGCGCCTGGCTCGCCTGCGGCGTGGCAGATTCCGCCGCGACCGCTGTCTCGGGCGGTCCATTCGCTGGCGAATGGCTCGGCAGCGATGCGGCCATCGGTGGCCCCGCCTGG
>JBKDMX010000001.1:0-2685 GCA_046343855.1 Planctomycetia bacterium | reverse complement strand
CAGAATGGCAGTATGTCCTTGAACGCGCATCTAATAAGGACGTGGCTCCTCTTGAACGGACGATGCTGGCCCACGCCCGCAATGCACTCAGGGAGGGACAATGTCGCGAGGCCGTCCTTGCCGCTGCCACCGCTGTCGAAGTGTTGCTCATGCAGAAACTGCTGGCCGAAAAGGCACACGAAGACGCGCACCGTCTCGAACACTACCGCAAAACCCTGCCACTCGGGCAACTCATCGACAACCTGAAGCATCTGTCCTTACCGGCAGGGCTCGAACAAGGACTGGCACACGTGAGGAACAACGCCATGCACCGCGGAACACCCGTCGCCGCAAATGAAGCAGGAGAAGCCATACGGCTCGCCAGCGAAGTCGTTCGGCAACTATCAGTGCTCCACCACCCCAATTAGGACGACCTGGTCCCAAGACTTCGACAAAGCGACGCTTAGCCTTTTGCAAACCCGGTCGACCGGTGGTGAATGGGCGGCACTCAAGGATGCCACGAATGGCCAAGGACGGATCACGAACACCGGATGGCGACAACCACAAAATCTTGCAGGCGAAGGCGTATGTCGTCGCTCACGCCAAGGCATTCTTAGGGGATGCGTTTCGTTTTGCGAATGCGGGCTATGCGTCGGCCGACGTCCTGATCAGCGGATATGGGGCCATGCAACATGGTGGGCGGTGGAACCCTCCGGGTGAGTTCCCTACCACGTACTTGGCGCTCGACGTGGAGACCGCGTGGGCCGAAAAGTTGCATACGTTCCGACACTATGGTCTCCCACTCGAGCACTGCCTCCCCGCCTCCCTCGTGTTGATAAGAACCAAGCTCTTTCAGGTTCTTGACCTGACAACTGCGAGCCACAGAAATCGACTTGGACTTACAGCCGACGCAATGACTGCCGGTCGTCCTCCGGCATCAAACGGCTCTAGGCATGAATCAGCAAGATATGCCTTGGCGCGCTTGGCGCACGCGGCAGGAATCGAAGGCCTTCTGGTGCCGTCCGCGCGCAAGCCAGATGGGAAGAACCTGGTTGTCTTCCCACAAAATCTCGGGAGAAGATCCGAACTGATAATTGTGAATCCCGAGAGCCTGCCGAAGCGACGCTGATCGACGCTAGGTCGGCTCACCAGATCCGACCTCGTACACCATCCGCCAGATCCGATCGATCTCGCCGCGCTCAATCACCTCGACGGGCTTCAGTCCCTGGAACGCCGGATTCGGCGTGTCGAGCCATGCCCCAATAAACTCCTCACGCATGATGGTGTTCAGGGCAACGCGCAGGCGAGCAATCTCCCGCATCTTGAGGAGACTCGGGCCGCTCAGAGGCTTAGAGCCCTCCCAGGCAGCGATAGCCCGTTCGGAAAACCCAGTAATCCGCGAAAACAGCCGCCTTCCCAAATGCAGCCCATGCCGAATCTCCAACACGGACACGCCTCCCGGCGTGCGTCCGGACGGCCCAACCGCGCCGCGACGCCCCGCCGTGCTTGCGATGCGATAAGCTTTTCGAGCTACTCGTCTTGGGCGGCCGGTGGCCGTCACCTTTTTTGTGTTGCGACTCGTTTTCGTTGCCACGAAATCCTCCTGTCCTTCGGGGAAGTATCGGCCACAGGTGCAGGAAATTCAAGACGATCTGCATGCAGATCTGCAGGTCCCCTAAAATCAGGGCTTGGCACGATGCCAGGGCAAGGCGGCCTTTCTGGCTACGACACCTGAAGGCCCCGCGAACGCGAAGAAGCTAAAGGCAGCTTCCGGCGGTTCACTCCCTTGAGTTCGCCGCTGTAGGATTCCGCGGGCTGGCCCAGTAGGTGCTCTGGTGGGCCCCCGATTCCTCCGAATCCATAGCGTCTCATGAATACCGTCGAAGTCACGCGGCAGGAACTTTACGACCTCGTCTGGGAAACGCCGACGCGGCACCTTTGCAAACAATTCGGACTCTCTGACGTCGGGCTCGCAAAGGCCTGCAAGCGGCTCAACATCCCCAGGCCCTCGTACGGCTACTGGGCGAAGAAAGCCGCTGGCGGCACGGTGAAACGCACGCCGCTGCCACGGTGCGACGACGAGAAGTCGCAAAAGATCGTCTTCGCCCCGGGAGAGCCGAAGACTGAGAAAGACGATGGATTCTTCGACCCGGAGATCCGTGCGCTCTACGAACAGGAGAGCCAGTCCGAGCCAATCACAGTCGGAGATGCCCTGCGGTCACCGCATCCCCTCGTCGCTCGCACACGCGACGCCTTGGCCGACTCCAAGCCAAGCCAATGGGGCAGGGATTCCGGCCTTCTTTACCCAAGAAGGCAGGAGGGCGTTCAGCTTCTAGACATTTCATGCGGTAAGGCCACCCTTCCCCGGGCGCTACGCGTCATGGACGCCCTTCTCAAAGGTCTCGAGAAGCGGGGATACAAGGTTGGAAAGCCCCAAAGCGAATACCGCCACGGCACCGCTGCCTCGGGCCATGGCTACGAGTTCACGTTTCGGATTCGGGAGCCCATGAAACGCCAGATTCAGCCGAGGAAAAACTCGTGGGACAGCCAATACGCGTACGTCCCGACCGGCGAGCTCCAGCTTGAAATCGACTACATGATTTATCGCTCGACGCGTATCTGCCGCGACAGCGCGCGGAAGAAGGTCGAGGACTACGTGAAGGAACTCCCGTGCAAGATGCTACTTGTGATCGATGAGTATCGGCG